>DATFHH010000001.1:0-13381 GCA_035248565.1 Pyrinomonadaceae bacterium
CCTGACAAGCGCGCTAGTGTTTGCTCTGGCTGCGCAAGCTGCTGCGCCAAACTTCGCCGGAACCTGGACGCTTGACAAGAGCAAGAGCCAGGGTCTCTCCCAACGTATTCAGAACGCCGAGAGCGTTACCTGGAACATCACTCAAACCGACAAGACGATCACGATCGAAGAAAAGGTTACGGGTGCTGGTGGACCGGGCGGTGGTGCTCCGGCAGCAGGCGGTCCTCCCGCTGGTGCCCCTACGGGAGGCGGACAGGGTCGCGGAATGGGCGGAATGATGGGCCCGAGAACTTATAACCTTGACGGTAGCGAGACAACCGGTGACATGGGACGAGCAAAGTTCGCCCGCAAAGCCACAATGTCGAGCGACGGCAAGACGCTGGAGCTGGTCACGAAGACTACGTTCCAGGGACAGGATGGCAACGAAGTCACGAGCACCTCGACCGACAAGCTTTCGCTCTCGGCCGATGGAAAAACGTTGACAGTCGTAAGTCATCGCGAAAGCCCGCGTGGACCGCAAGACTCGACGCTGGTTTTCACGAAGTAGCCAAATCTAGAAAGCAGTTAGCCACAAAGAGGCACAAAAAGCATATTAGGTATTTTTGATAGATCTTGTGCTTCTTTGTGGCTACAGCCAATCTCGCGTTACGTCGCACCACAGCGCCAATCCGCGCCATTCATTAAACCGAGAATAGTAGCGCGCGATTCTCTTGTCGCTTGCCTTGCGCCCGTTATTCCTCACCTGGAAAAATCTCGCTCGAGTCCAAGAGTCCAACGCCAGTCCATCATAGCGTCCTAGAAGTCGCAACAGATTCTCGGCTGCATAATCACCAGCGCCTTTCACACTCTTGATCTGCTTAATCAGATCGCGTGTCGGCAGATCTGTCGTCAACCATTGTTCGACATTCAACTCATCTGAAGCGACGCGCTCGGCAAGCTCTTTGAGATATGGGGCGCGATATCCGGCGCGAACTTCGTCTATAAAAAATTGAACCGGCATCGATGCCATCGCCTGCGGCGTCGGAAAGGATCGGCGTCCCCCATCTGTGTCGCCGGTTTCGCGACCCAAGTTCTCCACCAGTCCAGTAACCATCTTCAACGTCAGCGACCACGAACAGTTAGTAGTGCAGATCATCTTCACCAGATCTTCGAACACGGTCGGCGAGCGAAGCATTCTTCCAGCACCCTGTTCAGCGATCCATGAGAACTCCGGATCGCTGCCGGTCGTCAGATAGAAGTTCTCCAGATTGTCGTCGAGCCGCAGGATGTGTCGCGCGTCGCGCAAGACGATGGCCGTCTCGGATTTATTGAGCGGGCGAGCAGTCGTCACGCGAACTCGGTTTTTCAATGCGGTCATAAAAATGGTGACCGGGGGCTTCTTACCGACGTCGATGACGCGGCTCAGTTGCCACTTGGTGGTGTCGAGGGCAAAGGGTGGTAACGCGTACCACCCGTGGCTGATGACGGTGCGTTTGAAGCTGAAGTTCCGGGGCGTGGCTATCTGTAATTCCATAGGTTGGCATTCTACGATCTTGAGCCTTGTATTGTTCACGAACGGTCAAGCTGCCGCTTGACAGGTTGGGTTGATATGCCTAGACTAAACGAACTTGAAAAAACAGTGTGTGGAAGGCTGTGCTCCTTAACTCCTAACACTTGGGGTAACGAGGAGAGTGGGGTCAAATACTCGACCCCCAACAGTACTCCGGTGAACGTACGCACCGCTTCCGAAGACAAGTGAAGCCGGAGCTTTCCGGCGAGGTTCGTCGCCCCACAGGGCCGCTAGCAGGGCACCCGGTGGGGCGCAACCGTTTTTATTGTGCCTTTTGTGGACCTTCAGCGGATATACATCGGATTTGAGATGATCCATGGTTTGCCAGCCATCAGCGGTCCGAGTTGAGGCAGGTAAGCCTCGACGCGGTAGATGCCGCGTTCGTGAATCGGGAAATCTTTGGCGCTGACACCGTTTTCCTCGCTAAAAACCACGCCATCTTTGAACACTTTGATTCGGCTTGGAAGTGGCGTCCGGACGAGCAATCGTGTGTCTTGTTTCAACGAGATTTCGTCGCCTTGAATTTTTCTCTCAGTGCCATTCTCGGCCTCAAACGAAAAACCCGAAGTGTCGCCAAGAAAGTCGAATCCGATAAAACAATGCCCGGCTTTCACTGCCTCCAGCAAACTGGTTGCATCAAATGTTTTGTTCTGTTCAACCAATACGTGCAGCCGCACTAAATGAAAACTCGTAGTGTAGGGATCGAGTTGTATACCGAGAAGCGACTTTCCGGAACTGTCTTTCAGACTAACACCGATGTTCGCATGAGCATCGTTCCCGGCGGTTGCAGTCAGGTGTGAGCGCGCCGAAAGCTCGTCCCACTTCCTCAAGCTGTCATCGGGTCGATCTACATACAACGCGAAGATCAACTCAGGATAACGACGCTGCGACCACAACACATCGAAGAACGCAACAAGCGGATTTATCTTTCGCGCATTCGTAAAAACGTTGTAGACCTCGAGACCATTCAGATCTGCTGTGTCCCAGTTCTTGAATTCCGCTGGGTAAGCAGCAATGGAGACTTTCTCGGGAAGCACCAGCGTTCGATCGCCATTCGCCGCACTCATCTCGCTTCCATTGATAAAAAGAACTCCACCATGCATGCCACTCAACGTCATAGCCGCAGTGTCAAACTCTTTCTCCGCATGCTCAGTCATGATCACAAACTGCAACTGATTCGCTTGCGCGGCAGAAATTATCTCCGAGAACGTTCCCGTGCTATGCCCTCCCAGAAACGAGTGCACATGGACCATACCCTTGTATTCAACAAAACCGTTCGGTTGTTCGGGAGTCTTGCGTTCGGAGTTCAGTTGCTGAATTGCGGCGTCTAGGCGACTGAGTTTGTATCGTCGGTACGCAAAGGGAATCTGTGAAATAACGATCAGCAGTACGACAACTAAAAGTATGAACTTCCGTTTCACCCGTGTGTTTCTTATGCCTTTTTGTGGCTCCGATTAGAAACTGAATCGCACTCTCAAGCTGATCACGCGATTGCCGCCTGAGCCGCCACCTGGACCGAAGAAGAAAATATTTGAACCCGAAGGAGATTTCAAGAAGAAGGGCGAGCTCATGTTTCCGACCGGTATTCCTTTGTTTGTTCGGTTGAAGATATTGGTGGCATTCACGGAGAACGTTACTGCGTAAGGCCGCTGCACCTCTGGTTTGGCGGGTGGCTTTTGTGCGGCGCTCGCATCT
Organism: Pyrinomonadaceae bacterium; assembly: GCA_035248565.1. Lineage (GTDB taxonomy): Bacteria > Acidobacteriota > Blastocatellia > Pyrinomonadales > Pyrinomonadaceae > PSRF01. Next base: position 3,245 of record DATFHH010000001.1, read on the forward strand.
GTAGTACGCGGTGCGCCCGGCGGCGGTGCCTTAGGTTCGATCGCTTTGCCAAACTTAATCGACTTGCCCGCGCTCAGGTTAAATGAAATGAAAGCTGGACCACGACCGAAGTTTTTCGGAATGATCTTTTGTCCGGGTGAAGGCGTAGGATCAAATGCGCCGAGTGGTGTGACTACTACGCCGGGTTCGTTCAGATCCGTCGCGAACGCCGGCCGCTCACTAAAGAACGTATCGCCATTTGTGTCGCGGCCGGTGGTGATGTTGAAAGGATTGCCCGAGTTTGCGATCAGAAACATGTTCAAGTTGAGTCCGGCGGGTGCTTGATAGCTGCCACCGCCGTAGACGAAGTTCAAAGCACTGTATGGACCACGCGCGAACTCCTGACTGAAATCGTAAGCATCAAAAGGAGAACCACTCGTGCCGCTGTCAGTGCTTCTTGATTTATTCAGGTTGTAGCCGCCCCAAAACTGAAGCTTCTTCAGGTTGCCATTGATGTTTACGCTGAAAGTGTTTCCGACAGAATGGCCGGTCGATTGATATTCGAGAACATTTCCCGCTTCGGCGCCGAGCGGATGCACGCCACTGTTAGGTACGCCGGGAATAAATGTTCCGCCGAGCGGCGCGTTGATGTTCACCGTGCGTTGTGTTCGATAGGCACGTGTATGCATGTACGTCAGTGAGAGTTTTACATTCGCCGGGAGTGAACGCTCGACAGTGAACATGAAGCGCATGGAGCGGAACGGAGCAAGATCATCAGAGATGACGCGGCGGATTTGCGGTTGTGCGAACGTGGTTAGCGCTTCGATCGGTGGCACCACAGGAAATAGATCCAACACCGCTGGAGTTGTGACAAGGAACTGCTGTTGGTTTGTTCCATCGAAGCGAATCGCTTGCAGCGTGATGTCTTCAGAGACCCGGTTGTAGAACAGTCCGAAGCCGCCGCGAAAAACGGTTTTTGGTGGACCAGAACCGGGCGGCGGAGCAGGCGCCCGCGCCGCTGCTGTTGTGGCAGTTGCCGCAGTCGCGGGCGCAGGCTGGGTAGCTGGCTTCGCTGGAACTGCTTTCTTCTTTCCAAAAACTGGTGACCACGCAAACGCGATTCGTGGTGCGAAGTTGAAATCGCTGTCGACGTTGTTTTGATTTTCATAACGCAATCCGGGCGACAACGTGAAGTTTGGTCGCACTTTCCATTCGTCCTGAAAGTAAAACGAGACGTCGGTCTGTTTCACTTCGGCCTCGGGATTGCCGCCCGCGATCGAAAACTGTGTGGCGCCTCCACCAAGCAAGCGGATCGCAACCGGAGTCATTCCCGCGCGCGAAAACACCAGCGTGCGACGATAACGTTCGAGACTGCTGAGCTCGATGACTTCCGGTTGACCACCGGGACCAATCACCACCTGGTCGTTGGCGTCGAGTCGTGGACCAAGGCCACCGGCGAAAGTATAAGTGCCGCCGAAGTTAGCCGGTGAGATGCTGTCGATCATTACGTGTCGCAGCCGTCCACCAATCTTTAGAAAGTGATTACCTGTGGTCCATGAAGTGAAGTTCTGCAACTCGATCCTGTCTTGCGCATTTGACGACGAACCCACCTGCGCGCCGCCGCCACTGAAGGAGTCAAGCACGTTCAAGGCGAAATCATTGACGAGACTGTTCTGGTTGTAGCGATTGCGGCTGAACTGAAACCGAGTCTCGTTGACTGTCTTTTCGTTGAGCAGTGCGGTCTCGGTTAGCTGCACGATGAAACTCGAGCGGTTCCCACGATACGCGCGCGAAGGTAGAGAGAAGCCGCCAATGCCTTGAAGGTCCTGAGTCGATTTGCTGTAGTTGAACCGCCCAACCAGCGTGTGAATCTTGTTGACTTTGAAATCAAAGCGCGCGTTGCCGTAATTGTTCACGTCTGGAGTTACAAACGATTGGTTGACTATCACTGGTTTGAGCGTGACCGGATCGAGCGTGGTCGCATTGACCACTGAATTCGCATCGCTGAGGTAACGGCCAAAATAAACAGAAAACGAAGCACGCTTCTTCACGAGCGGACCGCTCAGACTGAAGTTGTAAGCGCGCTGTTGATAAGGCGCGCGCTTCGTTGTGAACGGATTGCGCGAATTGAGGCTTTCGTCGTTGAAGTCGAAACTGAACGATCCGTGCCACTTGTCCGCACCGGGTTGCGTGAAGATCTCAATGCCGTTCCAGCCGGGAAACTCATTCTCAGCCGAGAATGGATTGTTATTGATTCGAACTTCGCGAATTGCCTCTTTCGGCGGCATTTGACCGTTTGAAAAGCCATCCACTTTTACCTGTGCCGTACCGCCTTCGGGATCCGTTGGTCCAGCCATGGCTTGCAATGCTGCAAGTAGCGCCTGCGGATCATTTGGCAGTGCTTCGAGTTCGCGGCCGCGCAGGACAATGGCGTTCGCATTGTTATCAGAGTCAGTACTCATATTGCGATCGTCTACAGTAACCTGCTGCTCTTCGATCGCTACTTCCAGTTGCGCATCCAGAGTCTTCAACTCGTGCGCGCGAATCTCGACAGATTTGTCTTCAAAGATCACGAAGCCAGGTGCGACGATCTTGAGCTGGTAAGTTCCGGCCTCGAGTCTTTTGAACTCATAGAGACCTGCGGAATTTGTGGACACTGCCGTGGTGACGCCACGAGCGTTGCGTAGAGTAGCTTTGGCGCCGACAACGAGACTGCCGAGTTGATCAGTGACGGTACCTTTCAACGCCCCGGTATTTTGTTGAGCGACGACGAACGTAACCGTGCTGAGAAACAGAATCGCTCCGGAGAGAAGGCGGATGAGCATCGGGGGTCCCTCTTTAGAATGATCCACGTTAGTCCGCGAGAATCCGCGGCCAAAGTTGCACGATTTTACACGTCAATGCCGGTTTTGAGTTGCAAAGTTTTGTATTGAACGTCTCCTTGGAGTGCGGCGGCTTGACGCCGCTTTGGCCTCGATTAGCCATCATGAATAACAAAGCGGCGTCAGGCCGCCGCACTCCAAGGAGACGCTTAACGCAAAGATGATGAACTAATCTTCGCGGCGCACGGCTTTGAGTTCTTTGATCAAGTCGCCAATTGCATCTTCGGCGAAGAGCACTTTTTTCGCGCGCCAGACGACACGCGGTGGATTCAGTGTTTCCGGGGAGCCTTTGACTATTACAAATAACTCGCCGTATGGATATGGCGTGTTGAGGATTCGACGAAACTCCACCACATTAAAAAAGATTACATAATCCGCGTCCGACAGCTCTCGCGCGGCTGAGAGGCTCTTGTATTTGTGGATGTATTTGTTGAGTTTTCTTGCGAGTTGGGTGTAGACCCACCGATAGCGGCCCGTTGGTTGTGGGTCGGCTTTCAAGACGTCTTCGATGATGGCCCGCTCACGGTCCTCCACATCAATCACTCTGGATTTGAATACCATCAGCAGCGCGCTGTGCTTATCACGAATTTCTTCCAGAGAGTTGCCGTCGGCAGCGTGCGACTGCCCTGCTGCCGAAACATAGAGAATGAACACCAGGAGGATGGGAGCCAGTGTCTTCATAAATCTGACAGGCTTTTTACTTCAGAGACTCTTCGTCGCGCTTTTTGGAGGATGCGGCATTGCCGATGAGTTGGTTTCGTCAGCAGTTTCACTCAGGCCCAGAAGCTCTGTGCCTTCGGCTGTCAATGAAACGTAGTCGTTACCTTCTGTTGTATGGCGCACGAGGACTCGCTCGTGTTTCTCGAGGTCTTCGAACGCTCGCACCAGATCGGCGTTAGCGAAGTCGCTGGTGCTGTCAAACAGATCTTTCGCCAAAATCCGCGTCTGTTGTCGTGATTGAAAAAAGCCAAGTACGTACTTTTCGATCTGTTCCAGTCGAAGCCTGTTCATGGTTGTGATTATGCGCCTTGAGTAGACGGGTCGGCAATATTTGGCCGCGGATTAACGCGGAAGGACGCGTATAGCTCAAGTTGTAGTAAACTGGTGATACTCACCGCCCCGCCAAAAGGAGACAATGCCATGAACAGACTCGTAGCAGTGTGCCTCGGCGTTTTGATGGTTGTGTCGGTGGCGATTTCACGGCCGAAAACTGACGCTTTTGCGCTAGCTGATCGGATCGGCCAGGGCGATGAGCGTTCGTTCTTTCTCTTTTCAACGTCGGCAGGGAGTTACATCGTCCGGCATGATGGCATGGGTGAATTCACCTCGGTGAGGGGAACGCGGCGTGTGTTCAATTTGAGAGTGGGCGCGAAGGCCAGGATCGATCGTGTTTACTTCCTGGAACATGATCGCGACTTGTTTCTGTTGTACGCAGTACATGACGCGACTTCCGAGTGGGCTTACCTGACGCGAATGGAGCAGACTCAGCGAAAAGCGAGATGGTTGACGCCACTGTCGATTGCCGATCCTGAAGCGCCGGTCATGGACGGTGATTTGGTGATGATCAAAGATGTCGCAATCAGTAAGTTCGATGGACGAGTAGTCAGACATGACCTAAATTGAGGTTCTTCATCCACAGATTACGCAGATTTCTATTAAAACAATCTGCGTAATCTGTGGATAAGAAAGTCTAAACCAGGGCACTGCTCAGGACTTCGAAGCCTGCGACTTCGTGTAATCCTGTAACTGCTTGACTGAGGTCTTGATCAGTTTCTTCAGTGTCGGCACGTGAATGTCGGATAAGCGTTTGATGTACAGACACGCCTTGCCGGTGCTGTGCTTGCCTAACTGTTTCATCAAGTCCTGATGTTTCTCGAAGCCCATCATGATGTAGAGCGTCAGATCTTTCTTGCGCGGTGAGAAGGCAGTGATGGGCCATTCGCCTTCGTGTCCGCTGGCATACTTGTAGTGATAAGAACCGAAGCCGACGAGACTCGCCCCCCACATCTTCGGCTTCTGCCCGGTTATCTCTTCCATCATCCCGGCGATCGCAAAACAGTCCCGACGTCGCTCTTCATCAGGAATTCTGTTGATGAAGTCTTCGACACTCTCGTTCGTAGCTTTGGTCTTCAACTCTGCCATCAATAGCTCCTGATTACTCATCCCACTTATATTTTTGATAACGAGGATCAGCGTCGAGCTCGTACTTCTTCAGAAAGTCCCATGCCGTTTGGTTGAACTTCGCTGCTTTGTCGTAATACCAATGATCGTGATTCGGAATTTCGATAAGCTCAACGGGAATACCTGCCGTTTTCAACGCATCTCTCGTGGCACGCACGGTTTTGAGTGGAAAAGATTCGTCGCTGTCGCCCACCTGAATCGAGATTGGTATTTTACGTTTCGCCAGATCGATCACACCCATGTCTTCATCTCGCAGTGCGCCGGCGTGAATCGCAGTAGCCGCAAAATACTGCGACTCCATCAGCGACATGTGCAAAGCGAAGGTTGCCCCGGCGGAATGGCCGAACAGGTAAACGCGTCGTGGATTTATAGGGTATTTACTCTTCAACTCCTCAATCAGATCGTGCAAAAAATCTGGTCCATCGCCCGGCGAATTCCAGTGGCTTAAATCCGTCGCATCCGGACCCGCGAGAATGATCCCTTCCTTTTTCGCGAGGTCCTTCCATTTTTCAACGAGCGTTACGCCCGTGCGGTTGGATCCGTGGAGCATGACTATTAGCGGAACCGGAGTTGAGGGCTTGATAGTGGACGGCACATAAAGATAGTAAGCGCGCGTCTTTCCATTTGAGGTGATCAACTCTTTTGTGATGTCATCCTTCGCGGAGGTAGACGACAGTGAGACAAGTAGCAGTATTAGCGCCAGCGGAATGTGAAGTTTCATAATTGTGCCTCTTTGTGGCTAGGGTTGCTTCACCAACGGCAACTCGATAAAGCTCGCCTTGCCGGGCGTGTTATAGATACGCTGCGTTGCTTTCTTGTAGTCCTCCGGTTTTGCCCAGAAGATGCTTTTCACAAACGTCTGCGGGTTTCGGTCGTAGAGTGGAAACCAGCTCGATTGAATTTGGACCATGACGCGATGTCCGGGCAGAAACACGTGATTTGCGGTCGGTAACGCGAAGCGATAAAGCAGCGGTGTGTTTGGCGTAATCGGTTTGGGAAACTCCAAACTCTCACGATAACGACCGCGAAACACGTCAGCAGAGATCATCAACTGATAACCACCCATGTTTGGCTGACCAGCAACCTGATCCGGGTACAGGTCGATAACTTTCACGACCCAATCCGAATCCGTGCCACTCGTCGAGGCCATTAAATTAACGATTGGCTCACCGCTGATCTTCACGGGTCCAATCAAAACGTCAGAAGTAAACACCAGCACGTCGGGCCGTCCTGATTGTTCCCGTTGATCGTCGACGAGCCAACGCGACCAACTGGTCCCGTCGATCGGACGCGCGCGAAAAGGCACCGGCTTCGCCGGATCCGAGACGTACTCTTCATATCCCAGCGCCGACGACTTCGCGGTAAAGCCGGCATTCAAGTCAGCGTTGAGATAAAGCGGCGTCGGTTTCACTGTGCAGCCGTGTTCACATCCTTGCGGCCAGTGCGTCAGACGCAGCCACTTGTTCGTGCCAGTTTCGAATGCGGTCACGGGCGCGACGTCAGCTTTTGGCGCATCGTTTTTTAGGTAGTGATCGAGAAACGGCCGCAGGACCTCACGTCGAAACGTCAGCGCGGTATCGCTGTTGAACTTAACCGCACCGAGCGCGCTGCCATCGCGGATCTCTTGTCCGTGATGCCATGGACCAAGCACGAGAAATACCTTGTCATTGTTTGTATCTTTCGGCTCGATCGCCTTGTAGACGGCGATGTCGCCGTAAATGTCTTCCTGGTCCCACAAACTGTGCACGAGCATCACGGGAACCTTCAGCGGTTCCTTTGCCAAAATCTTGTCCATTGCCTGCTGCTGCCAGTAAGCGTCGTAACTCGGATGCTCGAGTATCTTGCGCCAGAAGCCGACCTGTTCGAGACCACGAAGGCGACCAAGCTCGCCGGCTGAGCCGGCATCCATAAACATGTCGTAGTCATCGAAATGGCTGGTCCACCAGAGGATCTCGTTCTTGCGCGTGGCCTGCTGATCGTAGATGTAGCTCATGCCTTGCTGGCGAAACGCGCCGTTGTGAAACCAGTCGTCGCCCATCCAACCATCGACCATCGGATTCATCGGCACTGAGACCTTCAACGCCGGATGCGGATTAATCAGCGCCATCAAGGGAAGAAAGCCGTCGTAAGAAATGCCGAGAATGCCGACGCGGCCATTCGTCTCGGGAATATTTTTCACCAGCCAATCGATGGTGTCGTAAGTGTCGGTGGCGTGGTCCACTTTGGTTGGATTGAGTGGACCCTGCAACGGACGATTCATCACGTAGTCGCCTTCAGAACCGTATTTGCCACGAATGTCCTGGACCACACGGATGTAGCCGCCTTCGACAATCACGTCGGTCGCATTGTCGTAGCCGGTCAGGGCCGAGCCGAGATCTGAACTTTGAGTGTGTGTAGTCAGGGCGTCGGCATCGTACGGTGTGCGTGTCAGCAGTATTGGCGCGTTTTTCGCACCTTTCGGTACGAGTATGACAGTGTGTAGTTTCACGCCGTCGCGCATCGGAATCATCACGGTGCGACGCTCGTAGTTGAAACCGTAGTTTGTGGGCTCAAATTTTGATGGCGTCTCGCTTTGTCCCATCAGCGACTGGCAGAATAGGAGCGAGATAATGAGTACAAGCGGAGTTTTCATATTCATATCCTTAGACAGACATGGTCTTTATTCATTCTTAGCTAAAAGAATAGGGAAAACAGCAGGCATACAGATTTGGTGAACGAAGCTGAGGCTAAAACTCAGTTCTATAGTCGAGCCGAAAGATTGTGCTTAAATAAAAAAAGCCTTTCTTTACAATAACTTGCCGTCTCTTATGGTCAACTGAGGAGCCATTTTCTTTAATAACATTCATGCCCAGAAAGGCAGATACCGGGCGAATTTTCGAGAGCCACCCGCCTGTTCATCGGTTTTGATCAATCCAACCTCCTGTGTAGCGGAGATAATTTGAGAAACAATGGCACTCTTAGATTCTGGCAAATAAAACCGCTCACGTAAGCTCTGATTTGTCATGCGTTCGCCCATGACGAATCTAAGAGCTGCATGTTGGTAGCATGCTCGGATTCTATCGTTTCGATCCATGTCTTCAAACGGCTTGGGACCGTAAATCACTACTTGCGTCCTTTCAAAACCTGCGCGGAAATCCGGCGCTGGTAATTGGAACACCTCTGCAGCACTGACAACTCTATCTATGCCGCTGCTCTTTTCTTCGCAGATACCAAATCTTCGACACAGGTCTGCCAGGCGCTCGTTTCGTGACCGATATCCATCGATAAATCGATCAACGGGCACGATTGGTTCTCCTGGATTTGAGAATTCAACTCGGTTGTCATAAATCTCAATCATTACTCCCATGCCTTGCTCGTTAAATTCCTGATGGATGAGCATATTGGCAGCGAGTTCTCGGATAACAATCTCCGGAACCAGCTTCAATTCTTTACGCAATGCGTCGACAATTACCTCGTTTTGAGGAAGTTGACCCATGACAAATTTCACTAACATTTGAAATCCGACCGCATAACCTCGCTTCCCTGTTTCGTCTCGTTTCGTTTCAAGCTTCGATTTACCAGAATAGACAACGACTCGCGGGGCCTTTCTGGCCAGCTCTGGAAATTCTTCTAATCGCTTGGCAAGCAATAATGCGCCGAGCCGTCGAATGGCCACCCGCTGATCAATAATGTCGACAAGTCTCTCGGCAACGAGCCGATCAATCACAGATTCGCGCGACGCTGGGTAACCCAATCCTAAGAGCTCAAAAAACATTTGAGTGTCAAGAAGATCAATAAGCTCTTGAGAGGTCAATCCCGTTTTCGTGTGTTCTTCTAACCAGTCTGGTTTGCCTTCGTCAAATATCCTCCGAAGGCGATCTTCAGTCATGAAAACTGTGCCTTCAGGTGAACGCATTGCATATGCGCCATCGAGCGCATATGCCGTACCGCGTGGGCGCGAAGGAATGTGAAATATAAGAATCCGCCCATGAGAGTGGAGCACTTCTTCTACCTCGACATGAAATCGCAGCTTGTCTAAGATTTTGCTTTGAATACCGGCGGTGTTATTAAACGCTGCGGTTCCCACAACCTTGCGCGGAACTTGATCGCTAACACCGAGAATCAATTTGCCTCCGCCTTCATTCGCTAAAGCCACGCAATGCCAGAAGAGTTTCTGATTGTCGTATTGGTTTTTGGCCTCTTTGAATTCCAGATCTTTGCGTTCGCGCGGCGCCCTTAACCACTGTTCAAGTTGTTCAGGATCCGTTGTCATATTGAAACGTTGGTCAGCGGCAATGTGAGTGCAAAATGGTATACCTGTCCAAGACTCGGCTTCAGTAGTATTAGTATTTCACGAACTCAAATTTCAAACGCACGCTGCGGCCGACGCTGTTGAAGAATGTACTAAACTGATCGCTGGCGATGTTGTTTTGCACGTCGCGTGGGTTCCAGTGATTCGTGATATTGAAGACGGTGAATCCGGCGCGTCCTTTGTACTTCTTCCCACGAAACGGAATCGACAGGCCTTTAGTCACCAATAAGTCGAGCGTCATCAGACGTGGAAAGCGGCCGCCTTCATTGCGTGGGCCGACAAAGTCCTGCTCCTCGTTTAAGAGCGAAAAGGGAAAACCACTGTGCCAGTCGAACACGGGCGTCGCAACGAAATCGAAAGGTAGACCAAAGTCGCCCCAGAACAGCAAACGGTTGGGAGTGTCGAAAGGCTGCCGGCCATACTCATCAGGACGAATGACCGCGTGTTTGAGATTTCCGAAATAGGTGTTGAAGTCGTTCAAGTTGCCGCGCGTTTGCGACCTCACGTAAGACAAGTAGATGTTGCGGCTTTCTTGAAAGCGAAACCGCGCGATGCCCTGCAATTCTCGATAACGCGAGCGACCGTTGTTTTGTAACAACAGCTCGGTTTCCCTGGGTTCGAGCGCGAAGTCGCGGCGCGTGTTGCGCTCTTCGTAACCGAGCCGCAGCAACAGTCGCTGATTGAGCTCGTGATCGACTTGCAGGTTCCACGCAAGGCTGTATGGATTTTCCAAGTCTGCGGCCGCAGTATTGAGAAAGAGCCGTGGTCCATCGATCGGAGTAAGGCCGCCGGTCGCGAACGTGG
>DATFHH010000002.1:0-132806 GCA_035248565.1 Pyrinomonadaceae bacterium
AGATGACTCTTCCTTACTTGCTGAGGCGCTAACGACCGAGGCCAGCATTTTTGCGGGAAGTGGAAAGTACGACAGCGCTCGCGAGGCGTTCAATCGAGCTTCGGACGTCGCGGCCGCGGCTGGTGATTCTTACTTAGCTGCCGTCGCTCAACTGAGGATGATAGAAGAGCTTGAGGGCGTGCTTTCGAGAGCTGAGCTGCTGGCCGCATACCGCAGGGCAGATGGTTATGCAGGTGACCGCGCAAGCCAGTTGGAGCTAGAAGGTTTGCGGCTCTGCGGTGACATAGTCATGAACCAATTCGAGAAGGCGCACAGCGTAGAAGAAGAATTGATGGGCGGAACTCTGGAGGAAGAGGTCAATCATTTCGAAGCGCGGCTCATTGCACGAGCATTGGAGCGGCATAAGGGAAGCGTAACCCGCACGGCGCGCGAACTCGGACTCACCCATCAGGGACTATCGAAGATCCTCGACGGCCGGCAGAGTACACTCGCAGGAGCCCGACGACCAAAAAGAAATCGCCGCAAATCTATTATGCACAAGGCTACTCTGTAAGTGCTCTCCAGGTAGTGCCCCCACGTTCAGTGGTCCAGTCCTTTCATCATCAATCTTTGGTTCGCCTGATTGAAGTAATCGAACACATTCACAATCCGTGTTTGCAAATCGTGTAATGGTCGTTTTATTGATTCCTCACTCGCAAACTATTTTGTTGAGAAGAAACGTTGTGACGACGCCCTTGAGATCGTTCTAAAAGGCGACCTCACTCATATTCATGAATCATGGATTCTTATTGAGTGCGCCAAGATCATCGTCAAAACCGACGCCACTAAAGCACTCGAACTGATTGATGAGGCAACCGATGAAGCCCACCGCATAGAACCGTCAGATCCTGCGCTTCCGCGCGCACTGATTGCCGTTGCCAACGCCCTCAGAGTAGTTGACCGCACACGTGTGTGGGACGCCACGTTCGATGCGGTGAAAGCAGCCCAATTCAGCGGACGGATTCACTGGCGAAGATGGTGAATTGGTATTCCGCTTCAAGAGCAAAACACAGGGTTTGATTAGTAACAAATCTATTCCTGACTTTGACCTCGAGCCAATTTTTAAAGATCTAGCGATGCTGGACTACCAAAAATCAATTGAGCTCGCCAAGGGCTTTCAGGCAGAAGGACCACGCGCGATCGCCACAATTGCGATCGCACGAGCGATACTGCAACCCAGGAAGCAGCCCTCGCAATAACAGAGAGCGACTAGCAAAAAGGAGGGTCTCATATATGGTCCCGACCGCATTTGTTTTTACATTCAGATGCGGTTGATTTATGCACAAAAGGACAACGGGATCTTCGTGGTATTTACGATTTCTTCAGAATAGCTGCCGTTATTAGCCCCACGATACCGACTCCTACCGCAAATAATATCTGTTTCTCAGATCTCATGACGTGAGCTGCCTGTGCAAGCTCTTTTCCCACATCGTTAATCATCGGACGTTGTTGTGGCTCTACAGGTAGCATCTTATTGACTAGGGCTACGAGAGGGTACGGGCACGATAGAGATTCAGAGCCGGCGGTTGGACGAATCCCTGTGAATAACTCATGGATCGTCACGCCAAACGAGAAAACATCGGCCGCCTGAGTAAAACGGTCTCCTCTTAGAACCTCAGGCGCAATATAGCCAGGAGTGCCCGCGAGGTTGACGGTCATAAACGGCAGTGGCTGGTGCGAAGGCAGTCGGGCCAGGCCAAAATCGTTCACCTTCATTATCAGCTTGCCCTTGTCAGTGAGAGTTCCCAGCAGGTTGTCAGGCTTGATATCGCGATGAACTCCGCCGGTCGCGTGAATACTTTTGATGCCAGCGGCCACGTGGACCAGCAGCGCGGCCAGCTTTTCCGATTGCCAACGAAGCTGTGACACGAACTGACGCGCAGATCCGAACTGGCAATACTCCAGCACCAGATAAGGCTCTTCAGTGCAGAAATCGTAGTCAAGCAGATCAACCACGAAGGGACAATTTTGTTGACGATAGTAATTGTTCGCCTCTATCTGAAGTTCCCGTAGTGCGGTATAACTCACGACCCGAAGATACTTGATTGCAACAAGGCAGCCATCACTTAGTCGTCGCGCAAGATAGACCGAGCCGGCCGCTCCTTCACCGAGTAGACAAATGCGTTCATAGCGCGGTTTTTGTTGGTGCACTGGATACATCGCTTAACTCCTGTCCTCGATTCGGTCTCACTGATACAGTTCAAATCCTACATCAGATCAAGAAATTGAAAAGGGCCAATAATGGTCCGATTTGGCCCGCAACAGTTCGAACAGTCAACCAAGCTCAGGCTTCGCCTAAAAATGTTTTATATGCTTTGCTATAAATTCCGGCAATGCTCTTTTGAATTTTTGGTAATCGATCCTTAAAGGTTCGCAGTTGCCTCCTCGCTGTGGCTTGCACTTCATTAACCCAATCTTTCAGGTCACCTGCCTGTTCCCGCTGCTCGTATTCGTGGGCGACGATCGGAAACTGTCTCGCGGTAACCCACACTCGTTGCCATAAATCTCTACTCTGCGCACGAGTTGGCTTCTTGCCCGCGTAAAGGATGTATCGAAAAGCGATGTAAACGAATGTTACAGCCCGTTCCGGCGTCCTGTATCGCACAAATCCATTCAGTACCTGTGCGCCTACGAGTAATTCCGCGGCCTGTTTGAGAGGTGCTTCCAGCCTCTCCTTCAGATTATCCGGTACTGGCAGGCCTGAGGGATTGCCTGCTAGAAAATGAACCATGAATTGCATCAAGTCCTGATTCTGCTGGACAAAAAGCACTAACGAAACCGCGAGCATTGCGGTCTCGGTCGAGATCGTATCGGATACTTTTACTGGGTCAATTTCATTGTCGGCATCGCTCATAACACACACCCGCAGATTCTAGTTTCCTTAAGAATACGTTGAGGCACCCAGGCTTCCACGTGAGTTTTATCAGAACTAAGACTCAAAACAATCTACAATGGTCTTGCATTCACCTCCCAGGTGGATGAATTGGTCATGTGGGGTGAGGACACGTGGCCCTTTGGGTCGGGATCGTGGGAGTTCCCGACCCTTCTATATTTAGCGAGATCGACGTACGTGCTTGTCTAACCCAGACTGTTTGGAACCTCACGTGATCGTCTTGCTGTCTGAGGGCATCACGGGAATCGTAATCTGCAGGTGAGTCTTGCTGCTCTCACAGCTTCGGCTTCGCAAATTCCGAACTCAGTAGCTGATCTGTTTCTCGCTCAACATCGTCGCGGTGAACATGGAGACTTTCCATTAACGGCCATAGGACTAACTCCAGACGTGTCGAAACATTCGAGAAAAGAGAAGCCGCTTTCTGAAGCTCTTTTGTTGCTAAACGCGGTCCCCGCCACCCGTCTTTAACAGTACGCGGTACGAAAAACTCATGCGCCAGTGCATTGCGGGCGTCAGTAGCCCTCTTAAGCATATCCAGAAGGTCGTCAGCCAGCACTCCGTATCGTTCGAGCCGGGCACGGAGCTGGCCCAGCGTCAAACGGCCCAGTTGGTCATAAAGGTCAAACCAGGTATTCTCAGACTGTTGCGCCGGTGCTTCGGCGCTTTTGATAGCCGCGATTATAAGTAGTAATCTTTCGACGGCTTGAGCTTCGGAGATCGCGAAACCGAACCACGCATATGCGTCCCATTCTTCTTGGCTCGCCCATTCGGGATCGTTATACATGTAACTTCATTCCTATCAAGACAGAGGTGAGACAGCGCGTGCTTGCCGATTAATTTATAGATGTCACTCGCAGATTCCGCTTCAATGAGGAGGTTTGCAGACGGTGCTAAGAACTGAGTGAGTCCGACTCGTTAATCCTGCTGACCAGTTGCTCAAGAAACGCTTCGACTTCTTCCAATACTCTTCTTTGAAGATGCATAAAATCCGCGGCAGTTAAAGGCATCTTAGCGATGCCCAATTGGTTTAGACACTCACTGAGATCGCGCCACGTTCGTCTGACATCACCCTCGCTGCCGTGATCGGGATCATGACTCAGCCATTTGTTACGCAAGAATTTGACGGACATTACCGCATCGCAGTCATCTATGCCCATAAATCCCTGCGTCATGAAGCGAAGCTCCCTTGCCCCGGCTGCTTCATACAGAATGAAGTACAAACTTTCCACGAAGTTGGCAAGCGTGTGCTGGTCTTGCGCAACGATCCAGGGCAGATCATTACATGCCTCAACAAACCTGGTGGTTGGTTTAAAAATATCTTTCCCGCCGCGAAGGCAGTTCGCTTTATTGCAATATGCGACGAGCGAAACGCACCGTCGGCTGCGTGCAATCAGCTGGGCTGCCGGTGATAGCTCACGAAGCTGTTCTGGCTCTGGCCTAACCGTCATGCCCACATTGGCCAGCAGGTCTTGTTGTTGTACGCCAAAGTTATTGTAGATTGATGGACGCGACGAGGTTTCGCCATCGATCGGTACAACGACTGTGGTTTCAAGCGTAGTTGCGGCGTCGATTAGTTGGTCTTCTGCCAGAATGAGGGAACCGGTAAGCACATTTTGCTCACGCTCAGAGGTTTCCTCTTGGAGCCGTTTAAATGTGCGGTTGCTGAAGCTCGTAAAGATCCAACTCGGTTGCACAAGGCGCTGCGCTAACCGAGGGTGACTATTTGTAAGGTTGAGAACCCCGAAACGTTCTGTGAGCGCCTCTGTGCTGACGCGCCATGCCAAAGACGCCTCTATGACGTGCGAAGCAAAAGGAGATTCACCACGCTCGGTGGCAAAGCGGATCGCGTCTGTCCAACTCGCGCCGCTCGTCTTGATGTGCTCGAACACTTGCTTAGCATCAAACAACCTTTTATCTAGGTCGCGCAGTTGGGTCTGAAACGAACGACCATAGTCTTCAAGAAGGCTTCGAGATAAAACCACGTCCCGATCGATCCGCAGCCCCGGCTTAAGGAATTCATCCGGCAATCGGAATCTTTCGTTAAGTGTTTCAAGTAAGCGACGCGTTTCATTATTTCGGGCTGAGTCGAGTGTGGAACAAATATCTGAAGTTTGTATTGCGCGCCTGTTCCGCAGCTTTGATTGTCTCGGCGACACTTCGCGGGTCATCAAGCCGACTTTGGCGATGTAGAAACGCATCTTTTGCGGTTCGTATACGCTGCGTGTATGCCTCGATCCCACCTTCGCGCTGAATCTCTCTAGCCCACTCCGCCGCTCTGCGCATATTTTCAATTTCATCCCATCTCATGACGAGAATATACCACGAGGGCTCGCTTGTTTTTGCTAACCGGCATGCGCTCTACCAGGCCGCACATCTTGGGTCATTGATCAAGTAGAGCACCGCCTCTCACACTTACCGAAACTCGGGTCTAATAGATTGTCGGATCGATGACGAAAGCCATGGAATGTGGGTTCGGTCATAAAGTGAAATCGGACGATCGCTGGAGTCAATAACTTACGAGGACGATTCGATCATTAAATGAAATTCTTGTCGGGCATAAGAGGAAATTTTTCTTACAATGTTCGGTCGTAACTTGAAATTTTCCTCACCACCTTCATTCTTCAAACTTTCCTTATTATTGCGTTTGGATTGTCGCCGTTAGCTGCGGAGCGCTGGCCATGAAGGTAGAACGAAGCGCCTGGTAACCGTGAATGATGACCCTCGAACTGCGGTGTCACAAAAGGAGAAAATTGTGCCAAGAGACCGAATATGGTCCTCGAAAAGAGACAGATGACAGGCGCGACTGGAATGAGCGTGAGCGCGAACACCGCGAGAATGGCAAGGAAGACGAAAACAAAAGGGAGAACGACCAGAATTAATTGGACCGCACCGTAATCCGCGCATCTGACATTCCATAAATGTGATGTGTATAATTCAATATGAACAAAGACTAAGTTCCCTCGAACTTCACGTTTGATGCGGCGTGTGCGCGATGATGTGTCGGTGGCGCACAGCTTATCAGGAGTTGTATTGTTCAAATCGCCTAAAAAAATCGCGAAGAGAAGCATCGCTGAGAGATCCTTTGAGCGAATCAGACTCGAGCTAGATCGACATTGAAGAGAGAATGACTAAGCCAACTCCCCCCGAGTTGCGAAAGCTGGCCCAACGGATATTGGCTATTGAGGCCGCTGGGACACAACCTGCCGATGCAGAATCGCCGGCGATGTTTCGCGTATGTGAAAAACTGCGCCGGTCTCTTTCCAGACTCACAGGATTGGACGGCTTTCGGTCGCTCCTTTCCCGCGCTCTGGCGCTCGCTGGTGAAGAAGTCGGCTGGTTTAAAGCAGTCCGCGTCATGTCGGACGGATCATTGGTAGGACTGGACGAAGTTGAAAAGCAAATTTCTCCGAGGGAGATTGCTAAAGGAGAGATCATTCTCATCACAAAATTGATGGGTCTACTGGTGACCTTCATCGGCGAAGGCCTCACGTTTCGGTTACTGCAACAGACGTGGCCGGAAGTTTCTTTCGACAATCTGGATTCGGAACGGAGAAAAAGTGATGGCTAAAAAGGGCAAAGCGACACGACGCAAGCCCACACCGGATGCCGTGAGCAAACCGGACAAAGTGATGATCCGCAAGCTGCCCACCGGCGTGCCAGGCCTCGACGTGATCATGGGCGGCGGTTTGCCCGAATTCTCATTTAACATCATCTCAGGAGGCCCCGGCTGCGGCAAGACGACGTTTGCTCATCAGTTCGTCTTCGCCAATGCGACGCCGGAGCGTCCCGCGCTGTACTTCACGATCCTTGGCGAGTCGCCCATCAAAATGCTGCGTTACCAGCAGCAATATACATTCTTCGATCCGGCGAAGTTAGATAGGACGATCCACTTCATCAATCTCAGCCAGGTCGTGTTGAAGCAGGATTTGAGTGTGGTCCTGGAGGAAATCGTCAAAGAAGTGGAGGCGGCCAGTCCCGCAATCGTAGTGGTAGACTCTTTTCGCACTGCGTTGCGGAAGAGAACCGAGATCAGCGAGCTGGACATTCAATACTTCGTGCAGCAGTTGGCCGTCGACCTAACCACTTGGGAGGCCACAACCTTTTTGATTGGCGAATATGCGGATGAGGAATTGCGCGATAACCCTGTTTTCACCGTGGCTGACGGTGTGATCTGGCTCTCCCAGGTGGCAGAGCGCAATTCTGTTGTGCGGAAATTGCAAATTCTCAAACTGCGCGGCCAGGAGTCCGTACCTGGATTGCATACGTTTCGCATTACTGATGATGGCCTGCAAGCTTTCTCGCGCACGTTGGGTTTTCAGGAGCGAAAAGGTCGGCCGAGTCGCCGCGCACGAATCTCCATCGGGATTCCAGAATTGGACAAAATGATGGGTGGAGGCGTCCTCGTCGGAGACAGCTTGCTGGTGTGTGGGTCTTCCGGAACAGGGAAATCGGCGTTTGGGACTCATTTTATTGCCGAAGGCCTCAAGCGCGACGAGCCCGGAGTGATGGCGGTCTTTGAAGAAAGACCGGAAGATTGCAAACGGCGCGCGAAGCATATTGGGCATGAGTTGGCAACGTGGGAGCGCGAGGGGAAACTCAAGTTTTTATACTTGCGCCCGCTGGACCTCTCGGTTGACGAAAGCTTGCAAGCAATTCTCGAGGCGGTCACCGAGATCGGCGCCAAGCGGCTGGTCATCGATTCGCTCGCGGGCTTCGAGATGGCGCTGGCGCCTGGCTTCCGCACTGACTTTCGCGAATCGCTTTACAGAATGATGGCCTCACTGACGGGTGCTGGCGTCACGGTTCTGAGCACGGTGGAGTTGGACGAGTCGTTCACGGAGTTTCGCTTTAGCAACTATACGATTTCATTCCTGGCCGATGACATCGTCCGGCTGCGTTACGTAGACATCGACGGAATACTTTGCCGCATTGTCACCGTAGTCAAGATGCGCGACAGCGACCACAACAAAGACCTTCGCGAATTTACGATCACGAAAAAAGGCGTGACGCTGACCGATAGACGTCTTAATGACTATCGCGCGCTGATCGCGGGGATTCCTTCCTATTGGAAACAGGGCTCAAGCGAGGAGCCTTTGACATGAAACCCGCCTTTACATCAAACGCGCCGTCCAACCTCCGGGAACTCTGCCATTCTCTGATGAAGCGCTCGCCTGTGCCGGTCGCCGAATTGGAAGGTCCTGATCACATCATGCGGTATGTAAACCCCGCATTTTGCCATTTAGTCGACAAGAATAAGGAGGCCCTGATTGACAAACCCTTTCCGGAAACGGTGCCGACAGGAGACTGGTGTCTCGCATTGCTTGATCGCGTTTACCGCACGGGTGAAGCCGAGACGCACACCGAACGAGAAGAGTCCGAACTTCGTCCCGCCTTCTGGTCTTATGCCATGTGGCCGATTCTGGCTCAGGACGAGCACCCGGTGGGAGTGATGCTGCAGGTCACGGAGAGCACCCAATTTCACCAGCAGGCGGCTGAGATGGCCGAGATGAATGAAGCACTGCTTCTCTCTTCAATGCGTCAGCATGAACTCACGGCGGCAGCAGAGAAGCTGAACGATCAACTCCAGACACAAATCAAAGCGCTAAGACAAGCGGAGCAGCGTGAACAAGAATTGCGCGCAGCAGCCGAAGAATCGAACCGCCTGAAAGACGAATTCTTGGCGATTATGTCGCATGAGTTGCGCAACCCGCTGAACGTAATGCTCGGATACTCGGATGTGTTGGCGCGGAGCGAAGAAATCAAGGCGGCGCCGCAGCTTGAGCGAATAGCCCAAGCCATCAAGCGCAACGCGATGGCCCAATCAAAGTTGATTCGCGATGTACTCGATCTGTCGCGGTTGCGGAGTGGCAAGCTGCAACTCAATATGGAGACGGTGTCAATAGCGGCGGTAGTCAATCACGCGCTGGAAACCGTCGCCGAAGATGCCGAAGCCAAGCAGATTGTTATCGATATTAACGCGCCAGATGAAGCGCTCTTTGTGCACGGAGATCCACTGCGGCTGGAACAAATCGTCTGGAACCTACTGAACAACTCAGTGAAGTTCACGCCCTCCGGGGGCCGCATCACACTTCAAGTAAGCAAAGCAGACGAGCAGATGGAGATAAAGATTCTGGATACTGGTCAGGGCATTGCTCCCTCTTTTCTTCCGCATATATTCGAGTTGTTTCGTCAGGAAGACGCGAGCTTCACGCGGGTGCAGTCAGGAATGGGAATAGGTCTGGCGATCGTACAGCAGCTAGTGCACCTGCATCATGGATCCATCGAGGCGGCATCAAGTGGTCCCGGTACCGGCGCGACCTTTACGGTCAAACTTCCGTTAAGCGTTCAAATCGAAGCGACCATCGAGCATCGCCGCAGTGAACTTAATTTAATTGATATCTCGATTCTGGTGATTGACGACTCTGAAGACACTGTCGAAATGCTGAAGCGCCTGTTGCAAATGAGCGGCGCTGCCGTGACTGGGGCCACGAGCGCCGATGAAGGCCTGCTCTACGCCCGAGACAAGCACTTTGATGTAGTGTTGTCCGACATCTCAATGCCCGGCATGGACGGATTTGAATTTTTGCGGCGGCTGCGGCAGTTGCCCGGCAAGGCGAACATTCCAGTATTAGCACTGACTGGATTCGGCAGGCCGGAGGATGTTGAACACGCGCGTGCGGCAGGCTTCTTCGCGCATGTTATCAAACCCATTGACCTCGAATCGTTAACGCGCGTGCTGCAAATCTTTCGGAAAAAACGCGACAACCAGTAAGTTGATCCGGCGGGCCTTCCTTTCACCTTCCTACGAGATGGTCCACCCAATTTCATCTCATGTAATGACCGACCAATTTCACTTTATGACCAACAAATTTCATTTAAATGACCGAACCCACAATCGGTAGGAAAAAGGCTTTAATTGAAGAACTTTGAAGTTCATCCATCAACCGTTCACTGGATAAGTTTCCTTTAGGATGCCACGTTTCCAACTTATGATTCGGCTCTCAAATTCAAGAAGCTCATTGACCACACTGAAAAGACCTATGCCAAATGTTGGAAGTTCTTGAGCGACTGGAAAGAAGGTAGATGGGTCTTTTCGGCCGATGAGCTCCTTAGCTTTCAACCGACCCTCGCTGAAGCTTTGTTTCACCTGAGTGAAACGTACCACGCGTTATCACAGGAGCGCCGCTCGGTCATTTCACGGAAGAAGTTACTCTCGCCCAAGTGGTTTAACCAACGGATGAAGAGATTGAGTTGTTACCAAGACGCAATAACGGAACTGGTGAACATCGGGAGAATTCTAGGTGACTCCTTTGCCTGGATCTTCTATAGATCTGAGAGAAAACATCTTCGAAAGCATTTTGCACATCAGGCGATACGTCAGGTGCCAACCGGTGTTGGAGGACGAGGTGAACTGGCCTTCATCAGTGAGGTTCGAAGCTGGCATGGTCAGTTCACGATCTATCATGGGATTACATCCTTTCTCAGAATAGGCGACGTAAGTTTCTACGACCCAGTCTCGAAGAAAATAACAGGTATAGGTGAGCTTAAGACAGAAAGCGATTCCGGTTCTGAGATAGACCTTCGGCTTTACCTTCTTTGGCCAGCGAGTTCCATAAGGATCTGGCGCCATCTTTCGAAGCCCGTGAAGAAGGTGGAAAGACCTCTGCCATTCAAGCGTCAGCAACAACTAAAGAAACAGCTAGAGACTATGGCTGATTCGCTTAATCCATCAAAAGCCCAACAGGTCATCAAGGTTCGCAATAAAACTCACCTGAATGAATTCAGGCAGCTCGCCAAACGACTCAGTCAAAGGACACTGGCAGTCGAGTAAGCGGGAGATGGTTTGTTGCTTTGTGGCTTTAGAAGCAACAGAGAGCGGTCATTGTTCTCAAGACTGCTACCAAGAGCTACCGTTAGGATTGACAAACGGCTAGACGGCATCGAAACCCATTGGCTGAAGATCGTCGATATAAGTCAGACGGGAACGTCTTACGATACAAACTGCACGTTTATTGGAAGTTTGGATTTAGGTGCGTATCCTGGGACAACTCCAATGTTTTGGTGGCCAGTTCCATTAGAGTTTGTTCGCAAAGTTGCCTTCCACGAGCTTACAGTCATCACGGTTTATAATCCGGCTCATCTTATCAGGAAACTGCGGTTGCTGGGATTCGACGTTCGACTAAACGGCACACACCTGAGTCTGACTAAGCGAGTCGGAAAGGTTCAAGCTGAAATGGGCGATATGCATCACTTTCTCCGTTACATTCAGCAGCACCTGGTTCGGGAGGACTTCGTATTGGAGATTTTTAGAAAGATTCTCAGAAGGGTAGAGTCAGAAGAAATACCGTCCAACACCTTGATTAAGTTTAACACTCAGCTACTTTACTAATTGGCTTGGACGGCAGCGAAGTAATTTATCAAACGTCATCACAATCCGGCATTCGATATATGAACCGGCTGGATGGTGCGTTCGCTGAGTGAATCTATAGAGAGACGTTCCTGTGTAAACAACAGACTCGGACAATTGCACCGCAGTGGTATACATGTCAAACCTTTAACTACCTGTCAGCAACTCACACGATGTCTCTCGACCTGCAGACGTGACGCAGTTGCTCAACTAATTTATCAATTGAACGGTAACCGGGATTAACCTCAAGAGCATACTCGTAGAAATTAAGAGCGCTCTCCAGGTGACATGCGGCCAGATACTCGACCGCCAGTAACCACGCACGATTATCCTGCCAATACCATGGAATCAAATCCACGCCGGCCTGAAACTTCTCGGGCAGGCAAGCCACACCTACGCCAACCGCGCTTTCAAATACGTTGATGGCAGGATCCAATCCTCCCTGTTGCCAGTACAAAAGTCCGAGCTTGTTTACGGCCGGTAGATATTCCGGGCACGCATTGATTATTTCGAGACAAGCCTGAACTGCCTTTGCTGTTTCACCCTCCTGCTCGAGCAATTCAGCGCGTTCTAATTTGCGATCGAAAAAGTCCCACTGGACCGGGCGGTTAAAGGCCCAATCATGAGGGGACTGCTCTTCAAGAAAAAGGTATTGTGGTTTTTCCATCGTGTGACTTATGAGTGGCGGTTTTTCTTCGCTGAGTCGTGCCCGGCTGCAAACCCAAGTTAATGTAATTTATCGGTCCATACTGATCATCTGGATATTAGTTGGTAACCTAAGGCATGATACCGCACTGCTGCGACGGTCTCGCGGCGACTTTGCTCACGGAACCCTCTCTTTGATAGCGAGTAGATCAGCGGCGGAATAGAGGTCGTTGTTCAGCAGTTTTTCAAAGTGAAGCTCATTGGCTGCAAACTACTACTTGCGTTGTAGAGTGGCTTAGCTGCAATACCCGCAGGGACAGGTTAGCGAAATCCAATGAAAAGCTGAGGGACGCAGGCTTTTTGGAATGCCATACAGCCCTAATCATGGATGTGCGGAGTATCTCGTGCAAAGAGGCGTGATCAGCTTTGTTCACGTCACATCTGGGAAATCCTTGGGGAGAATTCTTGAAGAAGGAATCAAACCATACAATCCGATATTCAAAGAAGGCGTTCAGCCTGCCAATTCAACTTACAATCAAAAGAGGGCTCATTTTACGATTCAATATCCTCACCCCCGTATTAATAAGGAATCGCCCGTTGCTATCTTAATATCACCACAATTAGCTGATCGAGAAGATGCGAGCTTTACTGTGACAACTTCCGCTCGAAAGGGAGTAACTGTTTGTATTGGCAAAAGGGAAATTGAACAACTCTTTGCGGAACACATAGCTCTGCCATCAAGAATTCATCGATTGGTGCGTCATCCGGAAAGCCCCATGGATATGCCGACCTCTCAGATGGCTGAGGTCAGATTCAGCAACGTTGTTTCTCCCACCGACTTCATCAAAATCGTTTTCCCCACGTTGAGCGCCGTACTTGACTATGAAAACAAGTACGGACGCTTGCCGTCGAATAGTTTCTGGGATGTGGACGAACGATTCTTTGCCTACTCACCTACCCTTTGCGGTAATGACTACTATGAATGGTTTCGTAAATTCGATGACAAAAAACGCATCGTGTTAGTTGATTGGTACAGAAGAATTTATGGGAGTAAATAGTGGACCATTGAGTACACAACACTCGATATTTTGTTCGTTGGATGGCACGGCCACACTTAAACATCATTTCTCGCCTTCAGATTTGTCCCTTCTTCGAATCGATAGATAATCTGCACCAGATTATTTCTTCTGGAGGAACAGCCTACATCGAACGTAAGCCAAATTCCTTCTACAGTCAGCGCGTAAACTCACTTGTTGCTTACGACTCTGTTGATCTTGTTGCATGTATAGGTCCTTTGCAGCTGATGACGGAGAATTCTGGCCCGAATCGTTCGCATTGAAGCGGCAGCTCATGTCGCCGCGTCTTGCCCTCAAAGACTACGTCTAAGAGCAGAGCTAATCACCGTGACTACCATCTGTTCCCGTCGGTCATCTACACCAATGCGGTCTGATCCGCCAGTCTGTTGTGGGCAACGCTTTCTCGTTTGTCGCGAACATCGTTGACCGAGGGTCTGCCATATGTATTTCATCGCGAAACTGCTTTGACCACGTTGGCAAAGTGTCTGGAGGTTTCAGCATGAAGATTACGCGCGTTAAGAAATGCTTTGCAATTAGGGCGATCTCCGGTAATCGAGCAGCCACTATGTCCTCATCTCCGCTGTTACTGAGCGAAAAACTGCCGTGTGCCAACTGACCTCTTATTTCATGCAAAGAGTAACCATCATCGCCTTTCTTGAATAACCGCCTGAGAAAGTCGTGGTCAGGACCAAAAACTCTTGAAACAATGGTCTCGGTCCGCTTCTTAATACTATAGATACAGTCGAAGTACGCCTGCCGAATGAACTCTTCGGGATTTTTCGCATACAGCTCATCATGTTTGGCCTGTATGCAAGCTGCCTTTTCGACATTGGCCTCAGCCCTTGTGGCCTTTTTGAAGCCCAGCTTTAGGTCGGCTTTGCCCTCAAAAATAGCTGTTGCAACGCTCTCAACTGAGATGTAATAGCAAAGAAATTTGGTAAACACGTGCGGTGAGGACCTGCCGCGACTGTACCAATCCAGTGCCTGGTCAAGCACAAGCGCATCTTCGTTTTTGGGAAAGTCAACAAGAAGTGAGTTGAAGAACTTGAGGTCATCCTCAGTAGGTGCCGCTAACGAACTGCTGCGTTGTTGAAGTCGGTACTTTACGCGCCAACTCACTTCGGCATCGAACGCAAATGCGAGCCTACTTAGGGCAATACCGATCATTGCGAGCGCGTGACGGATCTCTTCGGGATCAAGGGACTCCAGTTCACACCATCCGTCATAGACTCGCAAGTTACTATCTATGGGCGGCAGCTCATTCAGAGGAGGGCATTTCCAAAGATGTACTACCCCGCCGATGGATCCGCTCTGACTGGGCAAGTCGACGTTTGTACAGACGGCGAATTCGATACCGCGAAATCCCGTGCTTAGAATATAAAAAAGTGTGCCCTGAACATCGCAGTCAGCAGACAAGGACCGGGCCTCTTTAAAGAGGCCGCTAGGTGTACCGGGATAGATGATCGGTTTCCATTCTCCCAAGGCATTGTAGCGGCCAGTAAGCCATAACTCGTGAAGACGTCTTCCAGCCACTAACCACTCGTTGGACTCGTTATCTAAAGGACCAGCGAGGAGCCGAACATACGGGGCGAACATGATGTTTCGTCCGTAAACTGAATCCGAGAATCTGGCAAAAGTGGATATGCTCCCGTTTGGAGCATGTGCCTGAAACCCGTTGAGTCCATCTTCGTAGTCAACCAGAAGTTCAATTACGAAGTCGTTGAATTTGTGATACCTCGGTGCGCCCCTATACGAAAGCCTTTCATTGAAATATATGGTTAGAAGTGCTGAAAGAAACGCCCTGAGGTTATTTAGCGTGCAATTCAAATACTCTGGATTTGCTGAAGAGGGTGTTCTGATAAGATCTTCAGGATAAGCCCGAGTTATCAGTTCTGCAATTTGTGGCCTCGAAGCCGATAGAGCCATCCAATTCAATTCCCGTACTTTTTCCGGCAACGTTGGCTCTCTCACAAACACGCCGTTTACCTGCCCAAGCCGATGAAGTGGAGCGACTTCGTAAGGGAGCTGGCGAACGCAATTGAAAAGGTTAGCTAGCACGTCCAAGGGCGTATCGTGCTCGATCAATGAGGTGTACAGCCGGAGCTTGCCTTCCTGATCTGGCTTGTCGTTGGATTCTCCGAGTTCCGCTCGTAGTCGGAGCAAGGGATCCAAAACTTTAATTGAGTAGTATTCGACCCGAAGCAGTGTGAAAACATATTCCACGCCGGCCGACCTAGCATCGTTGAAGAGTTCTTGGATTGGGCTAACGCATAATTGGTTACTCATTGAAGTTTCTTTCCACGTGCTTACTAAGTTATTCCAATGTGCAAGAAACCAGCGTCCCTGAAAGATCTGATATACCGATGTCTAATCGACGAGCCGATATCCAGCTATAGATCATCGTCAAAATATGCTTCTCCAGTCTCATAAGATAGCACCGATGAAATTTGATGCCGTAAACACCGCCAGGTTTAGGACGAATTACGAAGATCTTCTCGTCTGACATCGGCAAAAAAGGTCAGAACCAATTTTGGAATCGTTAGGTGGTGAGTAAGATAGTTGAAACGCTTAGGTGCTTCATGACTCTCCTCGCTGGGAGACCCCTTAGCGACGGATCGGGATTTCTGAAGATGTAGCCATAATAACGCGTCACCGCCGTAAGGCGCTAAGGCCACTCAGTTGCGTCCAACTCCTGATCACCAAATTGATAACACCGATACTCGAATTGCGCTTGGATTAATCTCGTCGATAGGAACCGCCGCTTCGAGATTGGAAGCCTGCGTGGCAAAAAAATTGGACTCTAAGTGGACAAGATTTATTTGATTGCTTTTAAATACTTGATTAAATTATGGTTGTCGGAAGCCCAGAGTCCGACCTCCGGCACCAACCCTGCCCAAACTTATCGGCTGTCAACTGTCGTCCCCAGTGTTTTTGTCAGATCAACCTGAAGCATCTTTACAGTCTTATCCTCGTTCCCGACGATCTGGTAAACGAGGATGGGTGAGGCCGCTTCGCTTGGAATAACTGACGAAAGCCGCCACCGTTCCGGATACAGAGCTGCAGCCTCGTTGAGCAAGTTCTCGTGCTCGCCACATTTCCCTTCCGGACACCGTTGTGTAACGACGGTCGCGACTGGAATCGAATCCAGCACCATCATTATTTGCTGCGGTGTGTGATATTTCAGCTGGTAGTTGTCGCCCATCACGTTCTGCGTTGCCAACACTTTGCTGGCCCGCACAACATAATGGTCAGGCCGGCGGTCGCGCATCACAAATTCCGCTGTAAGCATTCCCTCGCCTTCAGCGTCGGCAGAAACCAGAACCGCGCCGTTATGTGCCAGACCAGAAGAGATAACTGCGTCAGCAGCTTTTACGTACGCACTGGTCTGCTTCAGAGACACACGAAACGTACAAGCCAGGTGTAGAGCGACAACTAGACACAACGCCGCCACGGTAAGTGCTGTTCGATTACGGAAGAAGGAGTGCAGATACTCAAGTGATGGCCGAGACAGTAAGATTAAGGCAGGCGCGGCGGGCAAGAGATAACGCAGGTAGTAACGCTGAATAAGAACGTGAAAAATGAATAATGCCAAGACCATTGCCGCAGCAACGACGTATAGCGAGTACAACTTGCGGCTGCTATCCTCCAACCGTCTGCCAATGTTCACACGCATTATTATTACACCGCCGAATATCGCAAGAGCAAACACTACTGGACCAGCTACAGCAACCATGTCTTTTACATTCCCAGCAAGCACCTTCATCAGTGTTGGAGTGTGAGTACCTCCCAAATCGGCTGCATAGAAGGCGATACGACGCATTGTCAGATACCACGGACCAGCGATGATGAGAACAACAGCCGCCGGCAACCAGAAGCTTTTGGACCGCCAAAGGTAATGTCTACCCGTCAGAATCACGCATAGGGGCGGAACGAATGCGAGTGCCAGTGCATTGTATTTAACGAGCAATGCTATTGCTGCACACAGACCAAACAGCAGTGCATCTGCGGTCCGTTCTCTCTCCAGATAACGTGCGTAAGCAGCCATCGCAAGGAGCATCATTACCGCCAGTGGCATGTCGAGCATTACTGCTAATGTGCTCTTTTGGGTGATTGGTAGCAAGACGAGCAGGACTGCGGATGCTGCTGCGTAGATTGTTCCGAACGCCGTCCGACTAATGCGATAAAAGATGAATGCCCAGGCAGTGGTAAATGCAACAAGTAAGAGCATGATTGACATTCGATTCGTGCCGAAAGCCAACATCCACACACCTGATAAGAGATGAAACAAAGGTGGCCATAATCCGAATGCTACGCGCGGGTAATGGATATAGAAATCCTTGGCGAATGTGAGGGGATTACCAGGCAGGCCGCGAGCAATATAATCACGGATCATTACACCGGTAACATAGTGGCTGGCTTCGTCAGCCTCCGCACCGAATGCCGCAGAATGTGCTCCAGATGCTCGTTGCAATGTAAGGGTCACTAGCAGAATAATCAGAAACACCGCAGCATCGCGAACACCTGAAGAATACTTTTTCATAGATACGATGTGCTTCTTGTGCCTTTTTGTGGCGAGAACTATTTTTGCGGCACCATTTCAGGCCGTCGTGGCAGCCATGCTTTCTGAATCTTCGACGATGGTGAGGCCGCCATCCTGTTGCAGAGTATCGATCAGAATCTCTTCGTTTGCGTAAACAAACGCGTCGCGTTCTCGCAGCAGTTCCTCGAGAAAACGCTCGCGAGCTTCTTCTACAACCTCAGGATTCCAGCTAGCAGGTATGTTGTCTGAAAACTGATACGAAAGATCTTCAACCACTTGTAGCAGGAGATTGTTGCTTTTCTTAGTGATACCGCGAAGTGTTTCTTTGTACTCTTCCATTCCAGGAAGAACCGGGAAGAGCCGCTCAATGGTGGCCACTTCGTGCCACGCCCAACCGAGTTGCGAAGTCACGGCTTTCAGGCCGTGTATCCAACCACTAAGGCTCACCAGATTTGTCAGCGCTTCGTAAAACTCTCCAATGCGCGGATCCAGGAAGTCGTAATCGGGATTACACACATCGCCGCGCAGTCGTCCGGTTCGCACCAACTCGTCTTTGATTGGTGTACCGTCATAAGGAAGCATGCGACAAAATGTGACTGGCAAACAGCCGTCGGCGAGAATCGTGCGGAGGAAATTGATGTTTTCGCAAATCGATTCAAACGTGCTGGAAGGATCGAGAAGCATAAAGCCGTATTCAAACATCAAGCCGATGCTCTTCAAGATATTTACGGCGCGTAGATTCTGCTCGACTGTGATCTGTTTATGTAGGGTCTCGAGTCCCTGTTCGCTGCCGGACTCCAAACCCATGTAAACAAGATAAAGTCCGGCGTCGCGCATTCTTATGAAAAGCTCGCGCTCGACGGCGTCAGCGCGGCAGTTCATCTTCCAGATAACTTTTTTCGCTAAGCCAGTGCGTTCCAACTCATCCACAAACTCGTTTGCCCAGCGCCGCCACACCTGACCAAACAGAGGGAAATCGTCATCCTGAAAGAGAAAGATGGTGGTCCCGCGCTCCTCGTGCAGTAGCGACATTTCGCGAACCACTTCGGCGGGTTTGCGCGTGCGTACAATACGACCGGGCGCGGCGCGATAGAACGTGTGGATTGAGCAAAAGGAACAAGTGCGGGCGCAGCCGCGGCTGGCCAGAATCGGCATAATACTTCGCCCAAGCACTGACTCCGGTTCGTATTCACGTTCAGGATAGGGAAGTTGGTCCAGGTCTTCGAGCAAGGCGCGCGGTTTTGTCACAGTCACCGCGTGTTCATTGCGATACGCGATCCCATGGATCTCACGCCACTCTTTGTGGTTCGCTATTGCATCCACCAACTCGATCAGCGTGATCTCTCCCTCGAATCGCACCACGCTATCCAGCTCCGGGACGAGTTCGAGTGTTTGTTCGTAGCTAAGACTGGGAAAGTGCCCACCCATCGTGAAGTGACAATCGATGCCATTGCTGCGAAGCAAATACAGAAGGGCGGCATAGCGATCGATGAAGAACTGGAAGATTAGCGAGAATCCGATGAGGATTGGCTTCAGTTCGAGCGCGATGCGAAGAATCTCCTGCGGCTCCTGCTCGATATCGACAACCTGGACCGAGTAGCCATGAAGTCGCAGTACAGCAGCAAGGTAACCCAGGCCGAGGTTGCCCTGGTTCTGGAAGCCGACCAGCATGACAGGACGCTGCTGATTCATCAGATGTTAGCTGCGGATCTGTGTGTCTTTATCTCTGGCCTTTGGCGAGAATCTCCTTCACGCGGGCGGTGAAGTCCTTCTTGGCTTGCGCCAGGTCGCGGATGGCAGCACGGTCCAGGTTTCTGAAAAAAGGTGGTGGTGGATCTTTAATCCAGTCCGGATTGAATTTCAGAACCGCACTCTTCGTCGTAACTTTGGTGGCAGCTTTTTTGGTTACCATTTTAGCTCCTCAGAGACGAGAAAACGCCCTCTGCTAAGAATTAAGATTGTATTGTTGAAAACGTGCGGACGATATTGCACTTACAAACAGATGTCAACACAAAATTTAGAACGTAGATAGTCGCCGCGGCGAACAAGTTTTGCGTTACCGGGAGGTCTATTGTAAACATAGATCCATCCCTCGCGACTGCTTCCATTAGCCATCAGGACCTTCGCTTTTTTACGAATGAAAAGGCTTCTCTTCGGATCGAATGGATCAAATTCCTCATATCGATCGAGAGCTTCGAGTATTCGCCCATCAGACGGCAAGACGACGAGTTCGCCGTGAATCATCGTCCGCGACGAAGGATCGAGTATGGCGCCTGGAAATTCGCCGAAATCGTAAAGTCTTCCACGAACGTGGGCTGACCCAAGTCGTCGAAAACGCTTAACAATGGAAGCAATCTCTTCGGGAGCTTCACTTGGAAGCAGAGTGCCGTACACGAATAGATGTTCGCTCATACCTTCGCTGCCAACAGGTTTGCCAAACCTTCGTAGCCATTCTGAGGATTTGCTATGTACTGCTTTACCCGATCATGCCTATTCAAACAATCCAGATAATAACCGAAGAGGACTTCCACCTCTGAGTCCTTTAGCTGCTTTGATGTCTTCAAAAAGGCGATGAATTCGAAGAAGTTTAGATAGTCAGTAAAAGCCGGTTCTTCCCTAATCACGATTTCATTTACCGAATCCGTATCGTTTAAGTAATCAAGCCTGTCTCTCATTTGCTTGAGAGTCGTTGCCTCGTAGAACTTCTCGTAAAGACTGGACGCCCACTTGGCTCGCTCAAGAGCGGAGTTGCGCCGATAAACAAATGCGGCAAATCCGGCTGCAAGCGCGGTACCGACCGCAGAGATTGTTGCCGCCATCATGTAGACGATTTCCACACGGTCCTTCCAATTCATCCGTCCTCCTGCAATCTGTTTGTGTGGTTGGGTATGAGGGCCAGCAATTCTGAGGTATGAAGACAGATAAAGCAAGAGAGAAGATCGATCAATGCCGCCACTTAGCCGACGTCCGCAAGGCGGTCTAATTCGCGCAACTTAGTGGGTAATTTCGGGCGTGATGAATTCGAGCGCAACGGATTCTTGTCGGTCAACGGTTCCTACGAAAGAAGCGTGTGCGGAGTAGTGCTTCTGCATCGCGTGCGTCTACCGATTGATCGGTCTGGGCGCGTGAGAACTCGTAATACCGACCGGTGAGGGTTCCTTTTACACGGATCGGCGAGCTCTCCAGGTAGTGCAGAGAAATCGCAGAGTAGCCCGAAATATAAGTTGCGGCGGGAACGACAGCAGGCCCCGGAGCAATTTGCGTGTTAGGCGCCCGCTGTGTGACTGGCGGAGTCGTTACCGGCGATAAAGGGGCTTTGAAACTCTCTCGTTTCTGACCGCAACATCCCAACGTTTGTTCCTCCTTCTGCTGACTGTGTAATGGGTTGAATAACCAATGGCTCCTGATTGATACGTTCGAGCAAACAAGCGGCACCGGAAAGAGCTAACCAGGTGAACAGAATTTCCACTGCTCTCGATGAAACGAAAAATGCCATCGGCAGGGCGACCCACAAACTAAGACACTGGAAACAGTCCATGAGCCTGCCCCACATTCGACTACCTAAAGGCGCGCGCACTCGCGCAATCAGATCCCACGGGCCGTCCTCGTTAGCCAGCAAATGAGTAATGCGCCAGGTTGCGAGGACGGCCAGAACGAGCCGCGCCCAAAACACTCCACTCATACTCTTAGTCCCGGCACTGCGGGATATCACCCTTCCCATTGAGATCGTTACAGATAGTGATGGCCCAAGGTAGCGAGAAGGCGCGGTGAAGAGCGCCGGCAACACCATCGCTCCATGTCTTGTCTTGTGCATAGAGTTGGAACGTGTAGCCGCAGCAATGACCGCGCTCAAGCGCGAACCCTGGCGGTGGATTAAATGCCGATGAACCTGCGCAGACCGCGTCGAACACGCGCAGATCGAGTTGCGTCAACGCCCCCGGAAATCTTGGGCCATGCGCAGGCGGTGGACAACCACCTATCGCCTCCTCGCACCGGCTCCCAGGTTCTCCAACGCGCGTAGTGCCGTGGAGTGGATCGAGACCGAACGTAACACAGTCCGGAGTGATCGGAACGTTATATGTCGGCCCACCCTGCCGCGTGATTGAGATACTATAGAAATCAAAGTTGTCGCTCGGATAAGTGAGATCGGTTGGAACGATGTATTCGTCGTAAGCGACGCCCAACAGATTTATGGGCCAGCAGATACCGCACGGCGCGCCTTGAGGCACAAACTTGCTGAGACAAACGTCCTGGCAGGGCTTCACTCCTTCCAGTCCATCAAACTCCACATGTATCGGTTTGTTGTCAAACCAGACTTGTTGCGTATCGTAATAGTGATTACCGAGAGTGTCAGTCACGTCAAGCAGCAACGTGTATTTTCCGCTGCGGCAAGGATGATTAACGTCCGGACACGGTGGTAATAAACCCGCGCTGTTGAAGCAAAATCGCGGGAGACAGTATTGAATGCCAAAAGGAGGAATGTTGGTTGGCACGAAACGCGCAGTCAACGGTCGTTCATACAACTGGTTCCAGGGTGCGCGCTTCTTCGCCTCAACTGCTGGATCCGGATCGGTATAGCAGATCGGTGCGATCAGCATGTTGATACCGTAGAGAGGCAGGGATGCAGGAAAACCAAGCTCGGCCGTACCCGGCTGCCAGCCAATCGCCGCGCGTAGGTCCACACATGCGATCCTTCGATCCTGGCAATCTCCGACCACCGCCGTGCCGATTACGCTAATACAACCACCTACCGGAACGACAATGCCGCCCGGATTGGTATTGACGATCGGTTCCTGCGGCGGAAATGGATGATCGAACCAACCTGGCGGTGTTCTTACCGGCGCTCCGGGAAGATCGGCGACGCGATCGATCCATACCATCTTCTTGAACAGAGCGAACTGCCGGCAGATGCGGCACTGTGGAACTTCCGAGATAGACGTAAAAACCAAGAGTCGAATTTCGTAAGAATTCGGAGGAAGCACGGTAGTATCGAGCCAACCCAGCGTGCCTCCAAACACCGGGATCGTACCGGTGGGGAAACCTCCGGGATAAACGATGCCAACACTACTGAATCCGGTGTTATCGTCGCAGGCTTGTCCCTGAACCTTGCGCCATTCCAAAGTGTAGTGGTGAAAAAACGCGCCCGCAGCAGTGCCTTTGATCTCGAGCGCAACAGCACCCGGCAGGAGTCCTTCCTGCTCTTCAGCACAACCCGAAGGAGCTGTCAGGTCGCAGACCAACGGCCGGAAACATTCGCGCAAGCAACGCTGATAAACCTTCAGGCAGTAGCGTACGTCGATGAGCGACTTGGCCCGCGCCAGACAACATCCAAAACGGATCGCGCAAAGACACCAGCAGCGACAGAACCAGAAAGACTGGTTCTGACTGCGTGATTCAAACGCCGCCTTACCCAGCAGTGCCGGCGCAATGTCACTATTGAGAAACCTCTCAAAGATCGCAGCTGCTTCTTCTTCGCCTTCGAAGCAATCGATCTTCCCGCTTATCACCTCGTCAGGTAATCCTGTGGGGAACTCAACCGCAGCCAACTGGTCCGTCAAGTATGGTTTGTAGGCCGTGGCTAACCCACGCACGAGCGTCTGAAAATCCTCAAGTTCTTCGGCTGTATGAGGTGTTCTGACTGGTGTATCAAGTACCTGGCGCACACAGAGCCAATACCGATACAGGTAATAGACAAATCGTCTGAAACTTCGCGGGCAGCAAGCCAACCATCCAAAAATGAAGCAACAACGAATGTGCAACAAGCACCAGCTCCACTGCGCTGGTGGTCCAAGTTCGCGCCGGTTCTCTTCGGGAAGCAAGCGCAAGGCTACTTCCTCGGAAAAGAACTTCTCAAAGATTTGGTTAGCCAACTCAAATTCATCGTCACAGTTTGGAGGATGGTCCAACGCTTCCTTCTCTAATTCATCCGGCGATTGCGCTCGCCGCAGCTCTTGCTCGAGGATGGGCTGATATGCAGCCAGCAGTTCCTTCAGAACGAACTGAAAATCCTGGTCTTCGAGTTCATTCGATTCTTCAACACGGTAGTGTTCTGGCGATTGCTTCTTGTCATCCTTCTTCATTGTCTGCTCTCTTTCTATACCGGTCCTTAATCTCAGGTTGAGGCACTCTCGTCGAGGTAGCGAGAGGGCGTAGCTCAATCGGAAAGTACTAACAACCCAACTTACGCCCGCATCTCATTTGTGTCTGTTCAATATTGGACAATTTCGGAAAGACTTTGTGGTCCACGAATGCGAGTTTGGTCGAGGCGAGGTCTATTGAGATAGTCAGTCAACTTCTTTTGTTTAATCACCAGGAAATGCTCCCGCGTGATTTCGATGAGTCCGCGAGCACGAAAGTCGAGCATGAAAGCAGTTATACGCGGCCGTGTTGTGCCCACCATTTCTGCAAGCTCTTCATGGGTAATTTTGTGTTCAATTCGGGTATTGCACGGATCGGGTTGGCCGAGTTTGCGCGCGAGCGACAATAGGGTTTCGGCTAAGCGATGTTCACTATCCACCGTAATTAGATTGGCGATGACCTGTTGTTGACCCGCGACTCGCGCGGCAAGGTAGTGGACAAAACCCTCGACCAGTGAGTTTTCGTTCAAGTACCGGAAAAAATCGGAGCACGGCAGACGCTTCAGCCTCGTGTGTTGCATGGCGATCGCCGTTTCACGACGCGGACTTGATTCTGCTAGACACAACTCGCCGAACGTGTCACCCACAGTCTGAATATCCAGCAGGCACTCTTTACCTTCCGGCGAGAGCATCAGCAGTTTTACGTGTCCTGATTCAATGAAGTAGACGGAGTCGGCAATGTCGCCACAGTCATAAACGTGTTGATGTTTGCGAACGTGCACTGTCGTGAAGGTCGAGGTCGCGCGCTGTAATGAGTGATGAAGGCGTTCTTTGAAACCATTTTTGGTAAGAATCTGCATTTGGTGAGTCTCCCGAAACGGACCGATAGGATGCGTTCTGCGAGGCGTCCAGAATCGAACTTACCTACTTTCAAGCGAGGTTCTCCCAAGCGGGGCGAAAGCCCTTCATAAAAATAGGAGGGGAAGTCCTACTGTGAATGACAAAACCTTCTGATTTTATGTCACGAAGAATGGTGGAAATACCTGGGTAAATCCGATCGACTGCCAAATTAGGGCACTGTCCCTTCCGTATTGATCGCTCTCTTTCATCAGGCACTTTCTCGATCCCTCGAGTCCCTTCGCCCACAGTTCAGCCAATCCTTCGCTTGTGGTCCATGATGGACCTGGCATATCGTCAAACGCCGAAGACGTGAAATTCAATCAGGTATTGGTCATTTATAATTCCTGGGGGGCTGGATAGCTGCGCGTGTAACTTCTTATGAAACTGAGATCGTCATGAAACTTGTTCCGTCAATCCTGTTAGCCGTTCTCCTCAGTGCCTCGAGCGCCGTATGCCAAGCCACGCGGAATCCCCCACCCAAACAACCGGCCCACCCTCCCTTTAATATGCTGGTGTTAGGAGATTCCGTACTTTGGGGCGAAGGACTAAAAACAGAACACAAATCGTGGTACCACGTTAAACTCTGGATAGAAAGGACCACAGGTCGATCTGTCATTGAAAAAATCGAGGCGCACTCGGGAGCAGTAGTCGAAGATGAATCTGCCGACAAGGGACTGACGACTACAGACGGCGAAGTTAACATTGCCCAACCGACGATTTGGAATGAAATAGATCGAGCTCTTCAGCACTACGGTGACGGTTCGAAAGTGGATTTAGTACTGGTAACCGGTTGTGTAAATGATATAGGCCTCCCGAATCTCTTGAACGCCTCCGGAGATGCCGAGATAACGCAACTGACTGAAGCGAAATGCGGCGCTCCGATGCAAAGGCTGCTTCAGAAGATTATGATTTCATTTCCAAACGCGGACGTGATCGTCACGGGATACTATCTGTCCTTTTCGGAGAAGACCCGAAATGATTTTGTGTTGAGAGCATTAGCTCGCAGGTTTCTAAAGACCGACCCGGCCGCTGCAAAACTCACCAGGAAAGAGTCTTTCGACAAATTGATCGCTAATTCGAAGGCATGGCATCAAGCGTCGAACAAAACTCTCGGCGCGGCAGTAGATTGGGCCAACGCCGAACTCAAGAGTCAAGGCAGCCACAAGCAAGTCATGTTTACCGACGTGCAGTTCGCACCCGAGCATGCATTTGGTACTCACGAAACCAGATTGTGGGGTTTTGATCGTTCGCCTTTGAGAATGATGCTGGTGTTATTGTCGTTCGGAAAGATCTTGCTGCCAAGCAACGACGAGGTTCGCGGGCAAAGAAGCGCTAGTTGCAAAGAAGTATTCAAGCGCCAGCCAAATGAAAGCGCTGAAGCAAAGAAGGAGAGAAAAAACCGCCTCTTACTTTGTCGTTATGCCGCTCTCGGCCATCCCAACAGACAAGGTGCTTTGCTTTACAGTGCTGCAATCACAAATCTTCTGAAAACTATGGCGAGCGGGTTGGCCTCAAGTCATTAATTCGAAATCCTAAAA
This sequence comes from Pyrinomonadaceae bacterium, assembly GCA_035248565.1. GTDB lineage: Bacteria > Acidobacteriota > Blastocatellia > Pyrinomonadales > Pyrinomonadaceae > PSRF01. The sequence continues at coordinate 26,116 of DATFHH010000002.1, forward strand.
GCTCAGATTGCATTCACGGACGCTAACGCATAGACCAGCGCTCTCTGCAACAGTCTTTCCCGAAGAGTTTGCGGGTGATCGAGCGTCATGCGCTCCAGATATGGACTGGCCTGCTTTGGCGGAGCGACGGTTTTGCGAATATCGGCGAGACTAAGCCGAGGTAATTTCTTCGTCTCAACTATTTGCTCTAAGAAAAGTAGTGCTTTGCGTAATACTTGCTCCTCTTCAGTGAGATCGGTGCCGAAGGGAAACGCTCCGAATTGTCCGCGCTCGCGATATTTACTTAGTAGACCCTTCAGTCGCTCCGGCCGGTTGTGACGAGCCTGATCGGGAATGCGGTAGTCTTTCCGGAGCTTTCCAGCGTGCTTCGCCTTTTCAACGAGTCCCTCCTGGAAACGAGAATCAGCAATTTCCAGCAGAGCAATGATCACCTCTTCATCGGTACGTCCGCGGAGATCGGCAATCCCATACTCGGTAATCACAATGTCCCGGAGATGACGAGGGATAGTGACGTGGCCATAGTTCCAACGGATATTCGACTGCTCCTTCCCGTCTTCCTCTTTGGTGCTCCTGATCATCAGAATCGATCGCCCGTCTTCCAACTCATGGGCCATAGCCACGAAATTGTACTGTCCGCCGACTCCGCTTAATACGCGTCCGTCCTCCAGCCCATCGGAAGCAACAGCCCCCGTAAGAGTGCAAATAAGTCCCGTGTTCACAAACCTCGCCGCTCTCCGTTGCAGACGCTTGAGCTCTTCCTCGCCGTAAAGTTCATTTACATAGGAGATTCCGGTCATGCAGAATTGCTCGCGCTCGGCACCGTCCATCCGACGAAGCGTCTCGTAGAACTTTCGCGGACCGAGGAAAAAACAGGCATGGGCAACGTGTCCGCGCTTTAGCTGACTACCGAGACAGTGTCGAGTAATCCTGGCACTCGCATCATCGTCCGCGAGATTGGCAGGAATGCGAGCGCTGTCGTCCAACAGAATAAAGCCATCTTCATAGCGCAATCCTGATCTAAGAATTCCAAACTCCTGCAGGAATCTAAAATCTTGTTCAGTCAGACAGGCGGAGATGATTTGGGCTTCGACTAGTCCAGCGAGCGTCGCGGGTGTTACCTCGTCGCTGAGTTGACCATCGTTGAATAGTCGCTGCAAACCAGTATGGTGATAGACCTTTCGTCTTAAAATTCCGCTGCAGTAGAGTTCGAGGAAGCCATCTACCAGCATCTCGGATGAAGCATACAGTCCCTGCTTAAATGGGCTGGTTCCACCCACTTGCTCAATCAACTTGCTAAACCGTTCGAATATGCCAAACTCGCTCAAAATTCCACGGTAGACATCGTTCTGCTCATGCCTCAATTTCAATAGGTACGTGACCGCATCCTCCAATGCGCCGATACCGATCTGAAGAGTACCGCCATCTCTTATGAGGGCAGTTACGTGAAGACCGATTAGGTATTCGACTGTATCCACAGGGCGATTCGGCGGGCCGAAAAGGGGGAAAGTGTATTTCGGTTCGTCGACGACAGCATCGAAGTAATCGGGTGCAACGGACGCATCCCCAAACATAAAAGGCAGATTCGGATTCACCTGGGCTAAAAGTTCAATCCTGGCTCTCTCATGTTTGGCTTGACGCGCGCGCGGCACTAAGTCGAGAGTGAGATCAGAGTTGCAACTCAGACTGTAATGGGTGCTGCCGTTCTCCTCCCTCTTACCGACTAGTTGGGCCAGCACGTTAATACCAACATCCAGCAGATCTCGCACTACATGAGTATAGTTACTGGACATATAGCTCTGTTGCGCGAGAGGACTGTCTAGGAAACTGCCTGGCTGGAAATAGAACTCTGTCACGCGGATATTCTCCGGTAGCCGGCCGCGTTTCAATGGTTCTACGTATTCCAATTCGGGATAACCACCGAAGATCCTTTCTCCGAGCGGCTGCACAAAGCGCCGTTCGAGTTCGCTTTTCCAATGCGGTCGTGCGAGCGTGAGCGCAGTGAAAATATGCAAGTTGATTTTTGGATCCTCGCGCGCGCGACGGAAGAACTCATTCACCAAATGGTTCGCCTTACCGAGTCCGAGTGGCGTGCCCAGGACGATGCGCCTGCCAACTTTGCGGAGCGTTTCCTCAACGCAGGTCTCGACGTCGGGATAATAGGCGGGCTTCTGGTTCATCGCTCCTCCCTTTGTCTGGCCTCTTCGTAAAGCGCCAACACTTGTTCGCGGAGCCACGCCGCGCCCGCATCCTGGTCCATACCTTCCGGAATGCGAACCGGTCTTCCGAACTGTACAACGTAGCGGTGACGCGGCCACCGCTGCTTACTCATCCAAACAGCGATCGGAACAATAGGCGCGCCTAGCCTTTTGTAAACATAGACGACACCAGGTGCGAATTTGCCAATCGGAGGATCTCGTTCCCTATGAATCTCTCCTTCGGGAAAGATCAGCACAACCTCACCATGTTTCAGCGCTACGAGTAGACCCCTGAGTTTCTCGGGCAACGACCTGTCGTCCCGGTCTTCTGGTGGAAGTTCAATCACGCCCGCTAGCCAGTAGATGATTTTGATCAGAGGCATAAACCATTTCAGAGCACCGCGTGGATCCTGTGTTCCCAGAATTCGAATCGGCACCAAAGCGCGTACATGCCGGTAATTGAGGGAAATCATCAGCAGCCAGGGATCAAGATATGATTTGTGGGCCGGCGCAAGGATTAGGCAGTGCTGCGAGCGGCGTTCAAAGAGTTCGGTGGGACAATAAGCATGAATGGAGTAGCGTACTCGTAGCACCTGGCCCAAGAGCCACGAACCATATTGGCTCGCCACGATAATGGAGCGATAAGCAAGGCTCTCAGCCACTACTCTTCTCTTTACCGATCAGGAATTTCTTAAGTTATGACACCAGTGATAAGCGCGACGCAACATTGCCCGGCTGAGTGGTAGTGATGCAGTTTGCTCCGAAGGACAAGTGACGCCGAAGGCGTTCGCTAATTGCAGCCCAGGGTTCGAGCGCGAGCGAGAACCCTGGGTAGCCTGATGCGAGCGATGAAACTCTGAAAGAGTTCGCCAATTGCCGAACGCTTTCAGCGTTTGACTACATTATTATTCTACCTCCCAGGGTTGTCGCTACGCTCCAACCCGTGGGCTGGAATTAGCGAACGGCTTCGGCGTTACTGAAACTGCACCACTACGCGGCTGAGTTGGTCTTGTACTTCGCGGAGTCTTCCAATCGCATCAGCTCTTTAATCAAGCCCGGTTTCTTAGTAACCTTGGTTCTTATGAGCCAACGCACCAACTTCGATGTGTTGATTATCGGCGCGGGCCAGGCTGGGATTCCACTCGCGCATGCACTTGCGAAGGTTGGGAAGCGAGTGGGCCTCGTAGAGCGAGAGCATCTCGGCGGCTCCTGCGTCAATTTCGGATGTACACCCACCAAAGCCGTGATTTCTTCTGCGCGTATTGTACATAAGGCACGCCGGGCTGCTGAATTCGGCTTGAAAATTCCCATCATCGAGGTTGATTTTCAAGCAGTGCTTGAGCGTGCTAAACGCATTCTCATGGAGTCACGCGACGGACTCCAAAAGGATCTGAAAGATTCTGATAATCCGAAGTTGCTACGCGGTCAGGCAAGAATCGAGGGCCGGCAGAGCGAAATGTTTAGCGTCCGCATCAATGATGAGGTAGTAAGGGCTGCGCAAGTGGTGCTCGATACCGGCACGCGTAGTCTCATTCCGCCAATAGAGGGTTTGACTGAGGTTGATTTCATCGATTCTGAAAACTGGCTTGAAACAAGTGAACTGCCAAAGCACCTGGCAATTATCGGCGGTGGTTACATTGGACTCGAGATGGGCCAATTCTATCGTCGCATGGGCAGCCGCGTGACGGTGATTGAAGAATCTAACCAGATTGTCAGCCACGAAGATGAAGATGTGGCCCAGGCGCTCCAGAAGCTACTCGAAATGGATGGTGTCGAGTTTGAATTGAACAGCAAAGTGAAACAGATTGCGTCTCTGAACTCAGGATTGGCGTTAACAATGGAAACGGGCGATGGTCCTTACCAGCTTGAGGCATCGCGTGTGTTTGTGGCAACGGGGCGAAAGCCTAACACCGATGAACTTGGTCTGGAAACGGTTGGCGTCAAACTATCAGATACGGGAATCGTCGAAGCGAACGAACGTCTCGAAACCAACGTGAAGGGCATTTGGGTCGCTGGCGACATACGCGGTGGGCCGATGTTCACACACACATCCTGGGATGATTATCGCGTATTGATGTCGCAAATCGCTGGAGATGGCTCGCACACCACCGACCGAATCGTGCCATATGCGATCTTTACTGATCCGGAACTTGGCCGGGTCGGTACTACTGAGCATGAGGCGCGCAAGGCCGACAAGAACATTAAGGTGGGCCGCTACGAGATGAAGAAGAACGGAAAGGCCAGGGAAGAAGGAGAAACGGCGGGATTCGTCAAAGTCGTGATAGACGCAGACACGAAGCGCATGCTTGGGGCAGCCGTGCTGGGGGCAGCGGGCGCAGAGTTGGTCCACCTGTACGTGGATTTAATGAACGCTGGCGCGCCCTACACGGTTATCAGAGACGCGGTCCATATCCATCCAACAATGGCCGAGGCCCTGCAGAGCGTTCTGTTGGATATTCCAGCAGAGTAATCACATTTCTCACTCATTATGCAGGGGTGCTCAGTCATAATGCTACGACCTCGGTTAAGTTGACTGCCTGCGCGACCACCTCATAGCGCTAATCCTTAAGAAAATGATGGCATGGGAGTGGCTTAAGCATTCGCGGGCGAGAAGTGTCTCCCTAATGACTTTGAAAACGGTGAGTGGTGAACGCCCAGAATTATTCGCCGCAAACCCATTCCAATTCCAGGACCCTCGGTTCACGAGCAATGTTTCTCGACAGCAACTCCCACATCTCCCGCGTCAGTCAACGGTTATGGCCGCTTCCGACATTCGTCATCCCTTGTGCTCTCGCACTCAGTTTCATTCTTCCGCAGTTCCTCGGCACAAACGTGACGCAATTTGTCGTCGTTCTCTTTGTCGCGCAGATCGTCGCGAGCGTGATCGTTTGGAAAAGCTGGAAAGGCACTCAGGAACAACTAGCGGGCGTGCGACACGAGTTGTCGAGTCTGCAAGGAATTGTTGACGTTTCGCGCGATGCGATCATCGGCGTGACGACCGATGGTGTGATCATGAGTTGGAATCGCGGCGCCCGCGGCATTTATGGCTACACTGCGAAAGAAGCCGTCGGCGCACCGATCTCCATGTTGTTCGATCATCGCAGAGATCAGGAAGCGACGCTGTTATTCGAAAAGGTTGCGCGCGGAGAAAACGTCACTCAGCATGAGATGGTCCATCTCAAAAAAAGCCGCAAGCCAATCGACGTCTCACTGACGATCTGTCCGATCATGGACGAAAAAACAATCACCGGGGCTTCAGTTGTGGCCCGCGACATTACCGAGCGCAAACGAGCAGCCGGTTCGTTGGCCCAACAGGCCGCAGCCATGAAGGCGTCGATGGACGGCATGGCCATCATCGATCATTGCGGCGCCTGTATTTATCTAAACGATGCCTACGCGAAGATTTTCGGCTACGCCGATTCGGATAGACTGACTGGTGCGAGTTGGGAAATGTTCTTCTTTGAAGAAGAACTGAACCGTCTCAAAGAACAGATCATGCCGGCTGTTTGGCGCGATGGCTCGTGGCGCGGTGAAGCCATCGGTTTGAAACTCAACGGCGGCACGTTGCCACTGGAGATCTCGATCTCGAGCGTTGCGGGCGGCGGTCTGGTTCAGGTCGTGCGCGACATCACCGAACGAAAGAAGATCGAAGAGACGCTCCGCAACAGTTCGCTCAAGGACGATCTGACCGGACTATTCAACCGTCGTGGCTTACTCAAACAAGCGGCGCCTTACTTCGACTTTGCGCGCCGGCAAAAAGAGAACCTGCTTCTGCTCTTCATCGACCTCGACGGAATGAAGAAGATCAACGACGAGTTTGGTCATAACGAAGGCGACAACGCACTCATTAATACCGCCGCGATTCTCAATCGGAGTTTCCGCAGTTCCGACATCATCGCGCGACTCGGCGGCGACGAATTTACCGTGCTCGTCACCGATCTGAACGCCAGTAAAGAAGAAGCGATCAGTCGGCTCAACGAGAATCTCAAGGCTTACAACGCCAGCGAAACGCGTGGACACAAGCTCGCTTTCAGTATCGGTGTCGCAACGCTCGAGCCCGAACGTATGACCTGCTTCGAGGAATTGCTCGAACAAGCGGACCACGCGATGTACGAGCAGAAGCGAATGAAGCGGCGTCGCGCTGCTGAGCGAAATCAAAACAAGCTACTGGGCGCAGTCGAGAGTGCAGAGCCGCAGTCAGATGCGCAATTCGCGCCCGACTCAATTCCGTTCGCGTTGTCTACAAGCAAGAAAGTCTATGGCAGCCAGGGCACTTTTGATAACGCCGCCATCGGCATGGCAGTGGTTTCAGTAGACGGCAGTTGGCTTCAGGTCAATGAAGCACTTTGCAAACTCCTCGGCTACTCCGAGCAGGAGTTGCGAGCGACGACTTTCCAACGACTCACGCATCCGGAGGATCTGCGTTACGTGCAGTCGTACATTCAAAGAGTGCTCGAAGGCTACATTCAGAGCCACGAACAGGAGAAGCGATACATTCACGAGCAGGGCCATACGGTCTGGGTGCAATGGCACGTCTCGCTCTTGAAAGACTCTGAAACCGGAACGAAGCGCTTGTTCTTCCAGGTCCAGGACATCAGCGATCGCAAGAAGGCAGAAGAGAAGCTGACGCAAGACACGCTGACAGGTTTGCCAAACCGCGCCCGCTTCTACGATCTGCTGAAATTGCGAGTCGCGCGGCAGCATCCGAATAAAGATCGGCAATGTGCTGTGTTGTTGCTTGACGTAGATCGCTTCAAGCTCATCAACGACAGTCTTGGCACTGCGAGCGCCGATCAACTGCTGATCCAGATCGCGCAACGAGTCAAAATCTGCATGCGCCAGGGCGACGTGCTCGCGCGTGTCGGTGGTGATGAGTTCGCAGTGCTGTTGGACGACGTTTCAGGTGAAGACGAAGCCGCTTCGGTGGCGACGCGCATTCAGCAGGCACTATCAATCTCGTTCAACTTGTTGGGCCAGGAAGTGTATACAACTCTGAGCATCGGCATCGCGCTCGGTGGCGATTACATCGATCAGGTTTCAGACATGCTGCGCGACGCTGAAACGGCGATGCATCGCGCGAAGGCCCAGGGCAAAGCACGTCACGAAATCTTCGGCCGCGACATGCACGGCGAGTTGATGAGCCGGTTGAAGATGGAAATGGACCTGCGCCGCGCGAGCGAAAGAGATGAGCTCTTTGTCGATTATCAACCAATCGTCTCGCTTAACGATCGCACTTTAATTGGATTTGAAGCGCTTGCGCGTTGGCGCCATGCGGATTTTGGATTGGTGCCGCCGAAGGACTTCATTCCGGTGGCCGAAGAGACGGGTCTGATTCTTGCCATCGGACAAACGGTCCTCGAATCGGCTTGCCGTCAGGCGCGTGAGTGGCTGCACACCTATCCTGCAACACCGCCGCTGTTCGTCAGCGTCAATCTGTCAGTCAAACAGTTCAATCAGCCTGGCTTGGTCGAGAACATCGCGAATCTGTTGGAGCAGTTCAAACTGCCACCGCGTTGTTTGAAACTCGAAATCACAGAGTCAGTGTTTAGCGACAACATCGAAGCGGCCGTCGGACTGTTGACGCAACTAAGAAATCTCGGCGTGCAGTTGAGCATCGACGATTTCGGCACTGGTTACTCGAGCTTAAGTTATTTGCAGCGCTTCCCGATTGACACTCTGAAGATCGATCGTTCGTTCGTCACGCAGATGATGGAGAATGAAGAAAACCTCGCGATTGTTCGCACAATCGTGGCGTTGGCCCAAAACCTCGGCATGGACGTTGTCGCCGAAGGCGTTGAGACCGAGGACCAGTTAACGCTGCTGCGGAAACTGGAATGTGAGAATGGGCAGGGATTTCTGTTCTCGACGCCGCTGAATGCGCGGCAGTTGGACCAGTTCATTGCCAACCACATCCTGGAGATGGAACTGGCAACCGGCCCGGTGCAAATCTTCGACAACCAAGCGGCTCTCGTCGCTTAATCCGCCCCAAATCCGTCTTATCCGCGGCTTACAAATCCACCAGATAAAGATCCCTTCCTGCATCTTTCACGATCAAAGTATCCGGCTCTCTCCCCATCTCTTCAACATCCAACATCCGATAATCCCTATACCCGAGATTGACGCGCTTGCAGGTCTCTTCATCCAATCCGGTCGCCATCGTGATGTTGTAACGAGGAACGATCTTGCCTTCATGGTCCAATCGCCCTGCGTAAGCAACGTGGGCCAGGTGCGCCGCAATACAAAGGTTCTCACGCAGCTCCTGTGAAACACCCAACATATCTCGCACGCTTTCGAGCGGCGCGTAGCCATACTTCTCGATCAATTCGCCATGAGTTTCGGAAAGTTTCGTTAGATGCGGAGCATAGATGATCAACTCGCCGCCCTCTTCGATGATCGCACCGAGCTTGTAACTCGCCTTTCCACCAACCCACAGCTCGTCGTAATGCGGATCGAGCAGTGCGATCACGCGCTTGTACTTCCGTCCGGCGTAGCGAATGTGAACTCGACGACTGACTTCCGCCGCTTGTCGAAACGCTTCACGAATGTCGCCCGCAAAAAGCGCGTATGTTGTTAACTCGTTTTCCGCGTTGCGCGAAACGACTGTGTTCAGCGAGATGATGCGCGCCTCGATCAGATTCGCGGCCGCTTCGATCAGGCGGCGAGTCGGAGTGTCGATGCGACCAATGATGTTCTCGATCCCGGCGAGGGCACCGAGCCAGTGCGTCGTGTGTGTCAACTCCGGCCCCGCGACGCCGGGAAAGAAATACTTTGCGCCACCGGCGAAGCCTGCGACTTCGTGCGGCACAGTCGCGCCAAACACAACAATCGTGTCGTAAATACCTGGAGTGATTAGTTTGTTAAGACTCACCGGCACGGCGTGTTCGATCAATCCCTCGGTTAACTGTTTCACTGTGGCTGCGCTCAACTCACCCAGGCACACGAGTTCTTCAGGTAGGTCCCAGCGGTGATCGAATAACTGACCGGAGAAGTGTGTGGATCCGATCTTCGAGAGTTTCTGCGACTCGGACATCGGCGGATGCGTGCCCTGCGCCACGAGTGCATCGAATGAAGCAACGCCGCGCTTGGTCAGAAATTCCGCGGCGACGGGGAAAAGCAAGTGAGTGTTATCATCGCGAGTTTTGTCGGGAATGATTGCGAGCACGCGCTCGCCGGGTTGGACCACTTCGAGTGCCTGTCGAACGATGGCCGCGAGCGAGGAGAGATCCAAGCCTTCGGCTGAGCTCTCGCCGATCACATGAGATGTGAACAACTCGGTGGACATAACTGTAGGACGTACTCGCTGATCGGAACCGCTCTCATCTTTGATTTTTCTTCTCTGTGCCTCTGTGTCTCTGTGGTTTATTGACTCATGACCACAGAGACACAGAGTCACAGAGAAACTCTAGCCTGTCGCACGATCTCGATAAACTGTTTCGCTCGCTCGGTGATTAGCGCTGCTTGTCCTTCGCGAATGGCCTTGACGTCAACCAGATCCGCTCCAACACCCAGAGCCGCTGCTCCGGCTCTGATGAAATCTGCCGCCGTCTTCAACGACACGCCGCCAGTCGGCACCAGTTCGATCTGCGGTAACGGCGCTTTCAATGACTTGATATAACTCGCGCCACCAACAGCGCCTGCCGGAAACACCTTTACGAAGTCAGCGCCGGCGGTCCATGCCTGGACGACTTCAGTCGGCGTCAGCGCGCCAGGCATTACGACGATGTCCTGGCTGCGGCAATATGCAATCGTTTCAATGTTCAACGAAGGACTTACGACGAATTGCGCACCGGCAGAAATACAAGCCTTCGCTGTTTCCGGATCGAGCACCGTGCCCGCTCCGACCAATGCTTCATTTCCATAACGCGCAGATACTTGCTCGATGACGTTGACGGCGTCCGGAACAGTCATCGTGATCTCGAGTATCGAAATACCGCCTTCGCGAATCGCATCTATCGCGCGCATCGCCTCGTCTGCGCTGTTCGCACGCACCACCGGTATCACGCCGGTGTCCTTGATTTGGCGGATGACTTCGCTTTTCGCCATGCGTCACAGTTTCGCCGGTTCGAGCCGCGGCGACAACAGGTGAATAATAAGTAGTGCGACGAGGTATGCGGAAGCGGCGATGATGAAGATCGGCACGTAACTGCCGGTACGCTGAAGTATTTCGCCAACCAAACGCGCGATCATCATGCCGCCAATCGCGCCTGCCATGCCGCCGATGCCGACGACCGAGCCGACCGCGTGACGCGGAAACATGTCTGAAGTAGTCGTAAACAGATTGCACGACCAACCCTGATGCGCGGCCGCCGCGAGGCCAATCAACACCACCGCAATCCACACGTTCGACGTTTGTGCCGCGAAGACTATCGGCAAGACCGCGAGCGCGCAGATGAGCATCGCGAACTTGCGCGCGCCGTTGACGGTCCAACCTCGTTTGATCAAAGACGAGGAGATCCAGCCACCGCCGATGCTGCCAATATCGGCCATCACATAAACGATGACGATAGGTAAGCCGAAGTCTTTCAAACCGAGGCCGTATCGTTTGTGAAGAAAGTCAGGCAGCCAGAAGAGATAGACCCACCAGATCGGATCGGTCATGAACTTGCCGAGTGCGAAGGCCCAGGTTTGACGGTGCGGCAGCAAACGGGACCAGGGAATTTTCACAACTGCATCTGGAGGATCGCTTTGAATGTAGTTCAGTTCTGATTGCGAAAGCGACGGGTGTTCTTCAGGACGTCGATACAGCAAAAGCCACGCGACGAGCCACAGAAAACCGAGCGCGCCAGTAGCAATAAACGCTGCGCGCCAGCCCCAGGTGAATGTGATCCACGGCACGACGAGTGGTGTCACCAGCGCGCCGATATTTGTTCCGGAGTTGAAGATCCCCGTTGCGAGTGCGCGCTCTTTTTTCGGAAACCATTCGGCGACAGTTTTGATCGCTGCGGGAAAGTTACCGGCTTCACCGAGACCGAGAAAGAAGCGCGCAAAACCAAACCCAAAAGCGGAACGAGCTAGCGCGTGAGCCATCGCGGCCGCACTCCAGAAGATCATTGCCAGCGAAAAGCCTTTGCGCGTCCCGATGCGATCCATCAGACGGCCAACGCCGAGTAGGCCGATCGCGTACGCAGTCTGAAAAGAGAAGACGATCCAACTGTAACCCACTTCAGTCCAACCGAGCTGCGTTTGCAGCGTCGGTTTGAGCACTGCGATCACTTGTCGATCGATGTAGTTGACGGTGGCGGCGAAGAACAACAATGCGCAGATGACCCAACGAAAATGGGCCACGGATGCACGCGGATGAACTCGGATTGTGGCAATGCTGTCTGATCCGCGTGTATCCCTGTCAATTGTATCCGTGTCAATCCGTGGCTCAATCATCGTCCCATCCAGCCTCCATCGACGACGAGTACGTGCCCGTTGATGTAATTGCTGGCGCTCGAGGAGAGGAAGACTGCTGCGCCCGCAACGTCTTCGGGATCGCCCCAGCGGCCCGCTGGGATTCTTTCAAGAATCTGCCGATTGCGTATTTCATCGGCCTGAAGCGCCGCAGTGTTGGCAGTTCGCATGTAACCCGGTGCGATCGCATTGACGTTGATTCCGTGTTTGGCCCACTCGTTTGCAAGTGCTTTCGTGAGTTGCGCGACGCCGCCTTTCGACGCCGCATAAGCCGGAACGGTGATGCCACCTTGAAATGAAAGCAACGAGGCGATGTTGACGATCTTGCCGCCGCGTCCTCTGTCGATCATCTGACGGCCCGCGAGTTTGGAGAGACGAAACACGCTCGTGAGATTCACCTCGATGACCGCGGCCCAATCGTCGTCTGAATAATCAACTGCGGGTGCGCGCCGAATGGTGCCGGCGTTGTTAATGAGAATGTCGATACGGCCGAATCGTTCGAGCGTTTGATCGATCAGTCTTTTTGGTGTTCCCGGCTCACTGAGATCGCCACTGATCGCGTGCGTGAACCCACCCGCGTTGCTGATGCGATCGCACGTCGACTGCGGCGATTGCGTATTGCCATGACATGCGATCTGCGCGCCAGCTTCAGCGAGCGCGATGGCGATTGCCGCGCCCAGCCCCGTCGAGGCGCCCGTCACCAGCGCCACCCGGCCGTCAAGTTTGAATTGGTCCAGAATCAATCTGTGTAATCTGTGGATTTCTTCAGAAAGTCTTCGCGCAAGGGGGAAAAGATATCAATTAACACCACTTCCTCGTCCATCATCGTCGCGCCGTGCCAACAGTTTGACGGGAAGTGCAACACGTCGCCCGCGGAAGCGATCTGCTCTTCGCCCTCGATAAAGAAGCGCACACGCCCACGCTCGACGATCGTCATCTGTTCGTGCGGATGATCGTGCTCGGGAGTTACCAGAAACGGTTTGAAACGAAAGCGACAGATCATCATGCGATCGCCGACAAACATCTGCCGCTCGATGCCATCGGCCATCTGCTCCACCGGGATGGTGGACCAGTTCAAATGACGCGCCGTGCCATTACCGTTACTGTTAGACATTCTGGTTCCTTTACTTCTTGTCACTGACCGCTTCGAGACCCGAACCTCCCGCCGCGTATTCGGGTTGCACGTTGACAACTCCGTAGAGCCGATCCTCGCCTTCTCTAATCGCCGCCATCATCCACAAAAAATTTATCTGGCCACCGGGCGCCGCGACGTTCGGGTGATAGCCCTGCGGCATCAACACGCAGTCACCTTCGCGCACAACCTGGACCAGCTCAGGTTGTTGTGGATCTGTATAAACGAACTGCACTCCAAACGAGGGCTCCGGCATATCGATGAACAGATAAGCCTCCTCCAGAAGTTTCGAATGCTCGTGCGGAGGCCATGACGTCCAATTGCCGGGCGTCGAAAAAGTCACACCAGCCATGATCCGGCCGGCTTCGACGTTTGCGCCGATCAACACATTTAGATCTCTTTCGGCAGGCGGCTTGCCGGCGATCAAGTGAAGCTTCGGGTTCTCGCGCACTTCTCTGTATGAAACAAACTGTAGCGGATAGCGTTTTTCAACCGGCGCTGAGATTTCGGCGAGGTCGCATCCATTTGGACCAGTCGCTACTACTTCGACTTCCGAATCGCGCGGCACGTAGAGCGCGTCGTAGCGATCGAGCTCGAACGATTCGCCACTTGCGTGCACCCTCGCTTTGCCGTTGAGACAGATCAATCCAACCTCGTGATCATTGCTCGTGAACTTGACCGGTTCATTACTCGCGGCGAGCGTAATTCGTCCGTAGTGCAGATAACGCGCGGCGGTCCGCCCTGGCGCGACTGCCGTACGGCGCCCTTTGCCCTCGTGCGTCTTCGGCACGAAGCACGTTTCACGTGTGATTGGATTCTGCGTAACTTCCATAACTTCCTGGCTCATGAATTCCTCCCTAAGAATCAATTAACCCTTTCTAATGTCACGCGCCTCCTTGGAGTGCGGCGGCTTGACGCCGCTTTATTATCGATAGTGCGCGATCAAGGCCAAAGCGGCGTCAAGCCGCCGCACTCCAAGGAGGCGCTCTATTCAGTCGCTGTCAAAGTAAGCCTGTATCTCAATGGCTTCGCGTCCGACACTTCAATATCACGAGCTTCAAACACAAGATGCAACGGAATTGGACCATGAACACCACGCCCGAGTACGCCGTTGCCAGTCGCCATGATCGAAACCCTCAGCGGAAAGCTCACATTGGACAATCGTACTTCGAGCACGCCTTTCGCTGAGCTAAATCGATCCACACGCACTCCTTTTGTTGTCTCAGTCTCGACTTGATCATATGTGCTCGGAACTGCCAGTCGCCAGCTACGAATGCTAACAGGCTGTTTTGAACTCAATGTTTCTTCCCGCACCAGTGTGGCGTTTTCAATGCGCCACACCACCTCACTCGTGAGACCAACATCCTGCAATTTACCCGCAGGCGTGCCAACAACGGCCCACTTGGTCCAACGCGCACGCAACGATCGACCGTCAGCGCCCGGCTCAATCACGTCAGCGCCATCCGTTGCTACAATCCTGCGACCATCGGCAAGTTCCAAGTACGGCGTCATCGCTGGATAGATTTGCTCGACCGGCGCAGCGAAACCCGCCAATCCGTGCGGCGCGGGCAAATAATCCGACGTCCCTGGTTTTGGACCAGTCGTCAACGGCAAAGCGAAACGTAGCGCGCCCTGACGCACGACCCAAACACCCGCCGAACGTTCCGGCGAGCGGCGAAAGAATTCAAAGCGCGCGACTTCCGGCAACGACGGCACGACGGGAAAACTCGTGATACCTTCTTTCTGCAACGCATTCACGATCGCCGTGTGCGAGTTGGCGAGCTTGCCGAAGAACCCGGTGGTCTGTTGCCATTCGCGATCGCGAGAGATGTACGAATAGTTGCCACGTCCAAAAGCAAAGATCGAAAGCAAGTGCGCATCGCTTCGATAATCGTGAAGCAGATAATTCCATGCCTGAAAATAAAGCGCGGCGATGTCGGCGAGAGGTGCCGGCCGGAATTCAGGATGCGACGCGAGAAAGCCCGCGATCTCGGGCGTGTCGAGATAACTGACCACGCCCTGACTGCGCCCCCAGTTGTAACCATAACCATCTTCCGAAACGACGTCCCACCACAAACGCATCTGCGCTTTCAACGAAGGTCGCACTTTGTCGAGCAGGTCCTTGCGTCCGGCGGTTTCCGCTGCTTCCCAAACGTAGCGCGCATACTCGTTTGAATAGCGATCGAAGCGACCGGTCGGTGGCGCGTCGTCAGCGTAGAGATTTCCTTTAGTGAACTGAATCGCAGCTCGATCGAGCAGCTTGTCAAGAAACGCGCGATCGGTTGAGATGCCAAGCTCGTAATCGATGCTCGCGATCCGCGCCGCCACGCCGAGATAATTCTCCGCCAGGTTGATTACCTTGTTGGTCTTCGGATCGTAGAAGCGCTCGGGATTCAGCAGTGAACGCCAGGCCTTCTGCTCTTCGGGCGACAGTCCCTGCCAGAGCGGATTGGTTTTTAAATCGCGACCGAAGTGACGCAACGCCAACGCTGCGTAAAGCTGTGAGAACGCCTTGCCACCGGCACGCGACTCAATCAAGCCGATCTGGCCCACCCACTTTGCCAGATCGCGTCCGGCCAACTCGCGATTGCCGCTCGTCTCCGCATAAGCAGCAAGCGAACGCATGAACGTGCCCCACGAAAATTCTCCGGTCGTAGGCACGCCGAGAATGCGATCCGGTGGTGGATCGAGCGAGTTGATTGCGCTCAGATGCGCCGCCAGCTCTCGCTCGAGAAAAGTATTTACCTCGTCGCGTAGAGTGGCAGTACTCACCGTACGCGCCTGAGCGGTGACACACAAGGTAACGCAGATGACGCAGATAAACGCTGATATTAATTTTTTTATCCGTGTCATCCGTGTAAATCCGCGGCTAAAAATTCAATTTCAGTCCAAACTGAATATTCCGTGGTGGTCCAGCCGTCGTAATCGTGCCGAAGCCCGCGGTCGTGCGAACCGTACTTGGTCCTCTGAGATTCGTGTGATTGAAGGCATTGAACATGTCCGCCTGGAACCGAATGTTGAACCTCTCAGAGATGGTGAACTGTTTGCGCATCGAGAAGTCCCATGTTTGTAGATTTGGCCCTGTAACAATCCCAACTCCGCTGTTGCCCCTGCGTGTATCTGGCGCAGGACCAAAAGCAGCCGGGTTTATCCACCCATTGGCGCCTGGATCTGATAAAAGCACTGGCCCACCAAGATAGTCAGCACGACGAGTTCCAATTGCTGTGTTGGCGGTGACCGTGAATGGAGCACCGGCCTGATAGCGAGTAATTCCGCTAATCTCCCAACCTGACAACACTGCTCCTCCAAAACCTTTCATCTTGCTGAAGAATGGAAGTAGATAATCGTAAGTGGTTACAAAGATGTGGCGGCGATCGAATGATGCAACGCCGTAGTTTGAATGTCGATTGAAGGGATCCTCACCGACGTCAACTCCGTCGCCATTACCACTCGTGTCGGTCAACGCTTTGGACCAAGTATAGCTGGCGGTGAGTTCGAGATTGCCTTTGCGCTTGGCTGCATAAAGCTGCATGCCGTTGTAGTTGGAGTTGGCGTCGGACAGACGATAAAGGATCTGAGTAAAACCTTTGTACGGGCGCAATGCGTCAGTATTTACGTTTGCACCACCGTTCGCAGGCAGATTCGCCGTCAATGCCTTAAACGGGACCTGATTGATGTCCGGTTGTCGAATCAGGTGTCGCCCCAAATTGCCGACATAGGTAGCCTCGACGAAGAAACCACGAGGCAGTTCCCTCTGAACGCCGAGACTGAAGTTCATCGAATACGCGATGTCCAGATTAGGATCGATCGAGTTAATCGAACCAATCAACGCCGCATTCGCCGGAGTTCCACCGGCGGGATTCGCAAGATTGCCATTGCTAAGGCTGGGCGTACTCACAAACGGCGGAACGTTAACTTGCGAGAAGATAAGATTGCCTTCGACTTTGTCGTAATACATCCCAAAGCCACCGCGAATGGAAGTCTTATCATCGTGGAATGGAGCATAGGCAAATCCAACTCTCGGAGCGATCTTATCGGCGGGCTGGTAAAAACCTGCGGGCGCCCCAGGAGGAACCAGCGCCAATGCCGCGTCACTCGTGCTGACTCTGCCGCGCTCGTCGGCGGGAATTCCATCACCCGCTCTAACTAGTCCATTAAAGCGATTGCCTCCCTTCGTTAGATCGATTGTTCCGTTGGCGAGGACGGTCACCGCCTTGCTCGGATCGTAGCGACTCGGATCGAAGCTCGCCATGTTGTTTGCCTGCGTGTAAGTCGGACCAAAGTGATAGTAACGAGCTCCGAGTTCAAAACTCAGATCGCGAGTGACTTTCCAACTGTCTGTAACGAAGGCTTCGACCTGATTGAATCGGAAGAAGCCGATCGGATCGTTGTCTGCTTCACTGTAAGTGCGGAAATTTCCGAGCAGTGCGTCGGCAAAAGCGTTGCCCGTCGTCACGGCGCCGCTGGCCGCACCCGAATTGAAAGCGACGTTGCCCGTGTAGATCGAGCGGCCGTTCTGGTCCTTGCGATTACGGACCACCAGCATGCCGGTCTTGAGTGAATGCTTACCTCGAATAAACGTTACGTTGTCGCTGACAGCGATGTCCGTGGTTGGCGACAACAAAGATCCATTTGGTCCATTAAAGTTCGCGACCGAGCCATTTCCCGAAAATGTAACGTTCGGAATGCCGTCGTCGAAACGTCCACCCGAGAAGAGTTGTGGATAACTAAAACCAAACGTGGAGCGTTTCCAGAATTCTCCTACCGGCGGCACCCGCTGACCATTCCACGAAGCGTTCGCTTTGGCTTCGTTGATGAAGTTTGGCGTTATTAACCACGTGTAAGAGAGTTGATAACTACTTCCAGGACGGAGTCGATTAGTTGGCACTGTTGGCAGTTGCGAATTGATGAATGTGCCAAAGGGATCGATCAGGTCGTACTTATCGTGAAGATAGCGACCGTAAACACTGTGTTTGGAATTGATTTTATAGTCGATGCGGATGATGTCTTCACGGTAATCGAAAGGATTGGGCTGTTGAAACGTTGCGTTGTTCGCCGTCGGCGTATCGGAGTAGCCGACTGCAAGTTTTTCCATTGCTGTGTAGACCGCCGCGATTGCTGCACCGTTCGGAGTCACACCAACAGGAACACCGTTACGTCTTAGATTCGCCAGGTTACGTCCCGGAATCGGTTGACCCGCGGCGACTGTCGCTCCGGTCACTGGATTGATGGCCGTGTAGCCGGCAGGAACGTTCAAATTGCCTGAGCGTAAACTGAAGTCGCCGAGTCGCTCAGCTCTGGTTGGCAGGTTGCGGCGAACGGGAGCGGCATCCTGACGGATGTACTTAAACTCCTCGCCGACGAAAAAGAAGAGTTTGTCTTTAACGATTTTGCCGTTGAAATTCCAGCCAAAATTATTGAAGCGCAACTTCCCTTTTGTCGGAGAGAAGAAGTTGCGCGCATCAAGCTTGTCATTGCGAATGAATTCGTAAGCACTGCCGTGGTAATCGTTGCCACCAGCACGTGTCACGACGTTGACTGCGGCTCCGGCATTGCGGCCATACTCAGCAGAGAAGTTCGACGTTTGAATCTTTACTTCCTGAATGAAGTCGATGCCTACATTGTTGACCTGGCTATTGTTGCTGCCCGAGTCCATGTTGAAACCGCCGTCAACTGAGAGACTGTTGTAGTTCGGGCGATTTCCGTTGATAGCTGCCTGGCTGATACTCAAGCTGGTAGTGAGAGCCAACTGGTCCTCGTCGAGAATTGCGGCCCCTGGAATCAGCGTCACTAACTGCATGTAGTTGCGTCCGTTGAGAGCCAGGTTCTGTACCTGGCGCTTATCGACGACGCGCGCAACCTCACCTGAAGTCGTGTTGACCGTTTCACCCGCGGCAGTGGAAATCTCTACGGTCTCGGACACGTTGCCCGGTTCGAGCGTGACGTTCACAGTGAGTCGTTGATCGGCAGTCAGGACGTTATCAGTCTGATTCGCTTTCTTGAAACCCTGTCGTTCCACAGTGACGGTGTAAGTTCCAACCGGAAGGTTCGTCACTGTGTAGAATCCGCTTTCGTCTGTAACAGCGTTGCGAGCTGCGTTCGTCGCGCTGTTGATTACAGTGACCGTGGCGTCGGGAACAACGGCGCCGGAGGAGTCCACGACAGTGCCGGAGATTCGTCCAAAGATCGTTTGACCGCTAACACTGATGCAAACGAATGTCGCTACTATCATCACACCGCAAATTTGCAGTATTCGCATCATCGTGACACCTCCAAATGAAGTTGAGATTCTCTGTGCCTCTGTGTCTCGGTGGTAATTAGCAGATAAACACAGAGACACAGAGGCACAGAGAAAACTTTAAGCCACCATCGGAGCGGCGAACGCAGGAGCGGCGACGAGCGCAACGGCGCCGCGCAAGCGCGGATGGTCTTCGGCCGGCACGACGTGGATTTCTGTCGCGCCGCCAAACTCAGTCAATGTTCGCTCGCGCAGAGCACTGCGCACGATCGGTTCGATCAAGCTCCAGGCTGTCGTTATTTCGCCGCCGATGTAAACGCGTCCGGGATCGAGCGCGTTGATGATCGACGCGAGACCAAGTCCGAGATAACGTGCAGTGGAATTAAGTGCGGCGAGTGCTTTTGCGTCGCCGGCTCGAGCACGGGCGATCAAGTCTTCCACGGTGAACGTCGCGGTCTCGCTGTCGCGTGGTCGAGGTTCAGACAAGTCGTGGCCAAAATAGCGCGAGAGTGTTGCGAGATTCGAAACGTAAGCCTCCCAGCAACCAGTCGCGCCACAGGAACAACGTGGTCCATCAATGCTCAAAGGCACGTGACCAAACTCGCCCGCGGTGTTGTGACGGCCGCGCAGCACTTCGCCATTCACTACTACGCCGACACCAACACCGTCAGAGATACTTACAAAACAAGAATTGCCTGAAGCGATGACGTCACTGCGGGTGGCCCACACCTGGGCCAGCGCACATGCTTTACCGGAGTTCTCGATATGGACCGGAATACCTAATGCGACGGCGAGCGGATCGCGCAGGTTAATATCGCGCCATGATAAGGTCGGCGCGTGAAGCACACGTCCTTTCCCTGGATCGACCATGCCGGGCACAGACACTCCGACACCTTCGCAAGCTCCGACTTCTTTGTAGTCAGTGAGAACCTGTTTAATGCGGCGTGCCAGTTCCTGGATCAGGACGTCGACTTCGCGATTTGTTTGAAAGTTACTGACAACGCCGAGCTGCCGGCCCAGCAGATCCGTCACCATGATGTAGGTTCGCGTCGCGCGAATATCGACGCCGACGACGCAACGTTGGCGCGAATCGATGTAGAGAAAAGTTGGACGTCGTCCGCGGCCGACAGACTCGCCCAGCGCACCTTCGAAGATGAGCGACTCGCTCAATAATTCGCTCACCAGGAGGCTGGCAACGCCGCGCCTGACGCCCATCAGCCGGGCGAGGTCGGCACGCGAGACCGGCTGGTGTGCACGAATGAGGTTCAGGGCGATTTGCCGGTTGATCTCCCGGCTGGTGCCGCGTCGTGCAACCTTGAAATCGTGTGGATTGATCTTGCGCATAATGGAAATTGTTCTTTATTAAGACTAATTAGGCGAACTTCTTCCTGGGGAAGAGCTTACCTTACGTGTTTAGCGGAATGAATTTGTCTAAACGCGGAACATATACTCCTCGTCGCCGGGCTTGTCAAGGTTTTTGCCACGGATTTTACGGATTAATCGGTCTTCATCCGCGTCATCTGCGGCCAGATGACTGTCGAATAAGGAGTTCTGGAGGAACTGTGATCCGGCGAGGGCGTCTGCCTTTCATCTTGCCATCGATGAGCCTGAGCAATAGCTCGGCGGCCGACTGGCCCATAGCCATTGTTGACCATCCAACGGTCGTCAGCGGCACGCGCAACATGTCTCCGTAGTGGATACTTCCCGCGCCAACAAATGCCATATCGTCCGGCACGCTCAATCCCGCGTCACTCATCGCAGTCATCGCGCCAATCGCCGCCGGATCATTCGAAGCAAAGATCGCCGTTGGCAAACTGCTCTCTGCAATCCACTTCTGCATCGCGGCGTATCCATCGGGTTCCGTGAATCCACACTCACGCACGATCGGCTTGAGCTTCGCCTTCAACATCGCCTGCTCGTATCCTTGCCGGCGTCTAAGCGACGTGGAAACATCCGGTCCGCGCAGGTGTCCGATCTTCCGATGGCCCAAGCTGATCAAGTGTTCCGTCGCGAGTAGTCCGACCTGAACATCGTCAGTAGTTACTGCCGAGCAACTCAATCCATGGAGCAGGCGATCGATCAAAACGATGTTGGCGCCTTCACTCAGCAGCCGGCGATAAAACTTTGCTTCACTTTTCGACAACGCAGAAGCGACGATTAGACCATCGGTCCGCGACAACAACGCTTCGATCTCATCCATCTCTTTGCGCGCATCTTCGTCGGTGCTACAGATTAGATTCTGGTAGCCGATTGGCCGCGCTTCGATCTCCACGCCACGACAGATCTCAGCGAAGTAAGAGTGCATCAGATCAGGAACCACGATGCCGATGAGATAAGAACGATTTGTAGTCAATGCACGCGCAAACTGGTTTGGACGATAGTTCATCTTGCGCGCCGTCTCGAGAATTCGTGCGCGCGTTTGCGAACTGATTTCAGGATGATTATTAATCGCGCGCGACACCGTCATCTTCGAGACGTTGAGTGCCCGCGCGATGTCTTCAAGGGTTACCGGCATGCTGAGCTATTTACCGTGTTTCAGGCTTGCTGCAATCGCGGCTTCGGCGAGAGGCGCCATCACAGCATAACCTTGCGTGTTTGGATGGAGACCGTCGTTACTCAGCTCGTCCTTTAGAAAGCCTTTCTCATCTGCCATGGCTGAGAAGTAATCGAGGTAATCCGGTCCTGGCGTCTGCGCAAATCCCGCAACTCCGCAGAACACCAAAACAAGACAACTCACTACAACCCTCAGCATCAGGTCCTCCTTTTGTGCCTTTTCGGGGCTAAGCATGCGCTGATCGCCAACGATCGATCGCCACCGCAACAACGATAATCGTGCCGATAATGATCTCCTGAATGTAGTTGGGCCAACCAACTTGCTGGCAACCATTTCGCAAGAACGCCATGATCAACGCGCCAATCATCGATCCGAGAATACTTCCCTCGCCACCACTCAAACTGCCACCGCCTATCACCACCGCAGCAATGACATCCAACTCAGATCCAGCAGCGACTGTCGGATCACCTTGCCGCAAACGCGACATCTGCATGACGCCTGCCAAACCAAAGAGCAGACCCGCGAGCGCGTAGATCCAGACCTTCAGTCGATCGGTGGCAATGCCACACGCGCGCGCTGCCGCCTCGTTTGAGCCGAGCGCAAAAACACGCCGTCCAAAAACGGTATTGCGCAGAACAATCGCCGCCAGAATCGCAAGCACGATCGCGATCCAGACGCCTGGCGCCACCAACAGCCACGGCGGATTGGGAAACATCACCAGCAACCCGTTGAGCCATGTACCCGGCATGTTCACGGTTTGTTCATTCGCCATCCACTTGGCCACGCCACGCGCGACGCCCAGCATTCCCAGCGTGGCGATGAATGGAACGACTTTCAAACGCGTGATCACAAGACCATTCACGAGCCCAACAATACCGCCAACCAGAATGCCACTCAGCAAAGCCACTGAAGGAGCAAGTCCGTCGTTAATACCGAGCGCGGTTATCACGCCTGTCAGAGCGATCGTCGAGCCGACAGCGAGATCGATCCCGCCGCTAATAATGATCATCGTCATGCCGATCGCGCCGATGGCGACGATCACTGTTTGCGAAAGGACGATGCGCAGATTGTTTGGCGAGAGGAACCGTGCAGGCGTGTCCATGAGGAGTGAGAAGATGGCGATCACGATCACCAGACCGAGCACTGGTCCAAGACGATTCAACCAGTCGTGCAGTCGACTCGCGATGATATAACCCCGGCTTTGTTTTACGTCAGCAACCAAATCCGTGTTCATCCGCGTCATCCGCGGTTTATTTCAGGTATTGATCTAATGGCGGATGCAAAAGCGCCTGCACGTCCGGCGACGACATATTCTCCTTCGTCACCAACATCACGCCTGTATCAATCTTTTTCTCAACAGGCTTGCCCATCAGGCTATCAACCATCGTCCGCACTCCAAGGTAGCCCATATTGAAAGGATTCTGCACGACGATGCCGTGCAACTGATTGGCGTTGAGTGCATCGATGAAAGTCTGGCTGGCGTCGAAGCCAACGAACGAAACCTTACCGGCTTTACCGATGTCTTGTAGCGCGAGCAACATTCCCGCAGTTGAAGACTCGTTCGGCGTGAAGATCCCCTGCACAACGTCGCCAAAACGATTCAAGAGATTCTCAGACGCACGTTTTGCAGTGTCGCGCGTGGCGCCTGCGTATTGATCGGTCGAGACGAGCTCAATATCCGGAAACTTCTGTTTGAGTTGAGTGATGAAACCCTCTTCGCGCTCGGTGGTGCTGGCTGAGCCTTCCGCGTAGCGCAACACGAGTACTTTGCCTTTGCCGTTCAGCAGTTGGCCCATGCGATCCGCGGCAAGCGTTCCACCCTTGCGATTGTCAGTCGCAACAAAGCTAACAATATCGTCTGACTCCAAACCAGAATCGATGATTACCGTCGGCACACCGGCGCGCTGTGCGTCAGCAACGGGGCGGACCAACGCGCGATTGTCGAGTGGCGCCAACACGATGCCGCTGACGCCCTGCGCTGCAAAACCTTCGACGACCTGGATCTGCTGTTCGCGATCGTCCTCGCGCAGTGGGCCTTTCCAGATCACTTCGATGTCCGTTCCCTGAGCGGTGAGTTCCTGCGCGGCTTTGTTGCTGCCGGCGTGAATGCTTTTCCAGAACTCGTGCGTCGTGCCTTTCGGGATGACGGCGATGGTGAATTTCTTCTTACCATTCGATGGACCGTTGGTTTTGGTGCAAGCAACAGCGAGGACCAGAACAGATAACAAGCAGAGAAATTTATGCATCGTGTTTTCCTGTTAAGAGTATTAGACGCGGATAAAATCCGGATTTTATCAGTGCTATCCGCGGCTACTAACCACCGGATTTCCCAAGCCGCCCATGCCTTCAATCAGCACTTCCATCCGATCTCCGGGTTTGAGAAACACCGGCGGGTTGCGCGCAAAGCCAACGCCCGACGGCGTACCCGTCGCAATCACATCGCCCGGCTCGAGCGTCATCGACTGCGACAGAAACTCAATCAACGCAGGCACACCGAAGATCAATTGATCCGTATTCGAATCCTGCATCGTCTCGCCATTCAGCACGAGCTTGATTGAAAGTTTGTGCGGATCTGTGATCGTGTCGGTCGTCACGATCGTCTGGCCCATCGGCGCAAAAGTGTCGCACGATTTTCCTCTTTGCCATTGCCCATCCGAGAATTGGAAGTCGCGCGCGCTGACGTCGTTGAAAGCAGTGTAGCCGAGCACGTAATCATACGCGCGATCTGCGCTGACGTGCTTCGCGCGACGACCAATCACGACTGCCAGCTCCGCTTCGTAATCCACTTGCTGACTTGTCGTCGGCAGGACCACAGGCTCACCCGGCGCGATCACTGCTGTCGAAAACTTCGAAAAGATCACCGGCTTTTCCGGAATCGGCATCTTGCTCTCGGCAGCATGATCTCGATAGTTCAATCCGATGCAAATAATTTTTCCCGGACGTGGCACGGGTGCAAACCAGTAAGCATCGCGACTCGGAACCAACCAACCTTTATCTCGCGCTGCAAGGAGCGCCTTTTCGTCTTTGACCAACGTGTCGTGCGTCTCGCGCGCTTTTTGAAACCATGGTCCATCCATGTCAAACCATGCGAGCGGATTTCTCGGACGCTCGGCGGACTCAAACAGCTTTTCACAGTCCAAACGATAGCCGGTGTCGCGATCGCCGGTGTGCAAGATAAACCCGACACGAGGCAAGCGCCAGTTTGAGTCTTCGGTGGCGAATGAAATGATGTGCATCTAGCTTGATCCGTCGATGATTACGTAGAGTTCTTGTGGTCCATGAACGCCGATGGCCAGTGTCAATTCAATGTCCGCCGTGCGTGATGGACCGGTGATGAATGTTACCGCCGGACTGATCTCTTTGTCTTTACGCAGGAGAGTCAAAGCCTCGCTGAGTGTTTCAACGATGCGTGAAGCGTCGATGATGGCGATGTGCACTGGTGGTACAAGCGAGACCAGGCGATGCCGTTCGTGTGCGCTATCGAGGATCAACGTGCCCGTCTCTGCAATTGCCGCTTGCGCGGTGCTGATACCAACGTCGAAGCGGAATATGTCGTGTGTGTCGGGAGCGATGCCGAGCTCTTCGATTTCCAGATCGGTCGCCTGCAGCAGCCGTTCGACTTCAGGGCTATCGGATATCGCGATACGTTGAGCCCTTAGATTCGTGATGATCTGGCTTAAAACATCGGTGATATCCGTGGTTATGATGCAGTGCCCGTTAACGGATTCAACGTTGTCTCGAAAATGCTGAATTGGTGAAGTTGTTTTAGACAGGATGACAGGATTTTCAAGATCAACAGGATTCTCTTCGTCCGGCACACTGCGAGCTAAGTTGAAACGAATTGAACTGAGAATCGCCTCGCGCGCAGCGTTGTTCATCCGAGCGTTTTCCACCTGTCATGAAAACTCCGCGATTCGATTGGGCGCAAATCACGGCCGCTGGTCCATGCTCGCGAAATCGGCACCACGTGTTGGAGCAGTCGACCCACAACCGCACTCATCTTGTACAACGACTTGCTCATCATAACCCGCGCCCACAGCTTGAACGCCAACCGCTCGGCCGTATTGCCTTTGCGTTGAGCAGTGATCTCGCCACGAAGGTGTAACAGCAATCGCGGGATGTCGATCTTCACCGGACAAACTTCGCGGCATGCACCACACAGGCTCGACGCATACGGCAGTTGCGCAGTTTTTTCGATGCCCATCAACTGCGGTGTAATCACCGCACCGATCGGTCCGGGATACACTGAGCCATACGCGTGACCACCAATCTGCTGGTAAACCGGACACGCATTCAAACATGCGCCACAGCGAATGCACGCCAACGACTGTCGCGTGACCGGATGGGCCAACATGCGAGAGCGTCCATTATCCAGCAACACGATGTGCAACTCATCCGGACCTTCATCAGTCGCACGACGCTTTGTGCCGGTAATAAACGATTGGTAGGTAGTCAATCTCTGACCGGTGCCCGAGCGCGGCAGGAGTTTAAGAAACACGTCGAGATCGGCAAAGCTTGGCACTACTTTCTCAATGCCCATCACCGCAATGTGCATGCGCGGAAGACTCGTGGTCAGTCTGATGTTGCCTTCGTTCTCAACAATCACGATGGTGCCGCTTTCGGCGATACCGAAGTTGACGCCACTGATGCCGACGTCAGCCGCGGCGAAACGGTCGCGCAGAGTTGCGCGTGCGGTGCTGGTCAGTTGGGCCACGTCGTCGGTCGGCGGCATGCCGAGCTCTGCGGTAAACAATTCCGCAATCTGTCCACGCGTTTTATGAATCGCCGGCGCGATGATGTGCGATGGCGTCTCTTCGGCGAGTTGAATTATGTACTCACCCAGATCAGTTTCGACCACCTGCATGCCGGCGGCTTCCAACGCGTCGTTGAGGTGTGTTTCTTCCGTCGTCATGCTCTTGCTTTTGACGACGGTTCGGGCGCCGCGGTCCTTGGCTAAGGTACAAATGATTGTATTCGCTTCGGCGCCATCACGGGCCCAATGCACCAACGCGCCACGACTCTCTGCATTGCGCACAAACTCTTCAAGGTATCGATCGAGATGCAGCAGCGCTTCGTCTTTGATCGCACGCGCCTGGCTGCGCAGATCCTCCCAATTAGGCAGACTCGCCGCGGCTTCTTTGCGCCGCTCCCCAAAAAGCGTCGTGGCATTCTTCAGCGCACCACGCAGGTGCACATCCGCCAACGCCGCCCTCGCATTCTCCTTAAATGTCTCGCTGCTGAGGTGATTCATCGATCCGCGTTCATCCGCGTTCATCCGCGGCTAATAATTCTGCAAGATGCATGACCCGCACCTTCGATCCCTTCCGCGACAATCGCCCACCGATCTGCATCAAGCAACTTGCGTCACCTGACACAACCGCCTGAACACCAGCGCGCTCGATCGCCTCAACCTTCTGGTCCAGGATCGCCAAAGAGATCTCGGGATACTTCACTGAAAACGTGCCACCGAAGCCGCAACACGCGTCCGCATGCTCGAGTTCGACAAACTCCACGCCTCGCACGTTGCGAATCAACTTTCGTGGTTCACTCTTGAGATTTAGATCGCGCAAGCCATGACATGCGTCGTGCCACGTCACTCTTCCCGACCACGATGCGCCGACATCTTCAACCTTGAGCACCCGAACCAGAAACGAGCTCAGCTCGTGCGTCTTAGCCGCAACTGATTTCGCGCGCGGGAGCCATTCCGGATCGTCTGCAAACAACTGCGGGTAGTGATGGACCATCGCCGTGCAGGATCCTGAAGGACTGACGATCGCGTCGGCCTTACTCTCTTCAAAGATGCTGATAAAACGCCGTGCTACTCGACGAGCCTCGTCGAGGTAACCGGTGTTGTAAGCCGGTTGGGCGCAACAAGTCTGTCGTTGGTCAAACTCAACTTCACAACCTACGCGCCGCAACACTTCGACACTGCTCACGCCGATGCTGGTCCAAAGTTGATCGACGAGGCAGGTGACGAAGAGCGAGACCTTCATAACATTGCGGATTGCCAATTGCCGATTGCCAATTTATAGAACAACGACACCCTTCACGTAATCGTCGCCGTTGATATCGCTCGACAACGCCTTCTCGACATCATCAAACGACGTGTAACGATGCGTGATCAATGCAGCGGCGTCGATCTGTTTCTGCTCGATGAGACTGAGCGCGTGCGTGTACACGGACGGGCGGCCATCACTTTCAAAGCCACCCGACGCGCCGACCGAACTCACCAACACCGGCTCCTTGAAAAGTATGCTGCTCAACACGCTTAAGTCGGTTCCCGAATGGCCGTGTCCGTAAAGTAGCACGGTTGCTTGTTTGCGAATCAGCCCCGGCATCACGCGAAACACATCGCCTGATCCGGAAGCCTCGATCAAGTATTCGACACCCTTGCCGCCTGTGTGCTCGTGAATGACTTCCACGAGATCGGATCTGATCGGATCGATGGTTTCGTCCGCGCCCAGTTTCCTGGCTAAGAGTCGTTTGTGTTCGTTCGGATCGCTGACGAAGAGCAGTCCCTGATATCCGAGCACGTTGCGCAAGTATTGCGTGAACAACAACCCTGCTGGTCCGGCGCCGCATATTAACACGCTACGAACACGACCTTCCGCGCCCGTCGCGTTGATTGCATGACGCGTTTGCGCTTTTGCGACTGTGTCAGACGAATGAATCACGCAACCGAGCGGTTCGACCAGCGCCGCGGTCGCGGACTCGAGTGGCGTCGAGATCTTCACCGCGTTCAGCGCAGGCACGGCGATAAACTCAGCGAGACCGCCAGGCAATCCGGTAATGCCGTGCTCGCGATAAAACTCGCATTGATGACTATTCTGTGTGCGGCAATAATCGCAAAGAATCTCACGTCTGCGGCTGACGCAGTTCAACCCCTGGTCCACAACCACTCGATCGCCTTCGTGCAGATCCTTGATCGCGCTGCCCACCTGCTCGACTATGCCGGTGATTTCATGACCGAGAATCTGCGGCTGCAAGGCGAGCGGAATGGGTTGACCATACTCGTTTGTATTGTAGTTTGCATGACCAGCAAAGATGTGCACGTCAGTTCCACAAAGACCAACTGCCGACACTCGAATCAGCACCTCATACGGCGAGATCGCGGGACGCGGAATATCTCTGACTTCGAGACGCTTCACGTCGCACAACACACTCGCCTTCATCTTTGTGCCTTCCGTGCCTTCTTGTGGCTTCATTCGAGATCGCTGGTATCAAGCCGTCCTTCGTCGCGCAAGGCGGCAAACCTGTCTATCGTTTCACGCATACCGACTTCGAGCGGCGTTGACGGCAATTCGTGTATCACTCTTCTGATGGCCGTGTCGTCGATTGCGGCAGCAATCGGAATCGCTGGACCACCAAAACTGATCAACTCACGCGAGGTTTGCTCGTTGATAAATCTCGTAATGCGTTCGACCATGACCGTCTCACCATGCAGATTGAAAACATGCGCGCCTTCCGGGGCGTTGTCCGCGCATAGAATGAACGCAGCAGCAGTATCGGCGACGTATTGGAAATCGGTGGCGCCGCTGAAGCGAATATGAAAAGGACGGCCCAGCACCGCCGACTTCATCGCCTTCGTCGGATCGCTGGTCAGGCCGGTGTCGCGATTGACGCCGTAAACGGTTAACGGTCGCAGACCAACGCTGTCGATTCCGTGATCGAGAAAATAAACGCGCGCGTTGCCTTCGTTCGCGCGCTTGAAAACACCATAGTGAGTGGTTGGTTCACACTGCGCGGTTTCGTCAAGCGCTGCGTCACTGTCGTTCATTCCGTAGACAGCCGCTGAGCTCGCGTAGACGATGCGCTTGATGCCAATGGTACACGCAGCTTCAAAGACATCCAGTGTGCCGATGACATTTACCAACGCACCCGCGATGGGATCTGCTTTACACGTGGGCACCTGCAAGCCTGCGAGATGAATCACTCGGTCCGCTCCTGACCCAGTCAATGCAGAAAGCACTGCGGCTCGGTCAGTGATATCGCCCGCGATGAAACGTACTTGCGCGAGATCCTCAGCATTCATGATTACGCTGAGACGACGAGAATCACTGCTGCGATCGAAAACAACAGTTTTGTCGCCGCGTTCGGTCAGTGCCTTGACGATCCACGAGCCAATGCAGCCCTGCGCGCCAGTGATGAAGTACGTTTGAGGCATCTGTTAATTGAGCCGATAAAACTTCGCTGCGTTTGTCGAGAATATCTTCTCGCGCTCGAGGTCGCTGAGATCTTTCAGCGTCTCCTGGAACGATTCGACCACTCGATCGTAAGTCGCAGCCAGCAAGCATACCGGATAGTCACTGCCAAACATCATGCGCTCCACGCCAAAAAGTTCGAGCGCGCGATCGACGAATGGACGCAGATCGTCCGTTCGCCAGGAGTTCCAGTTTGCTTCTGTGACCAGGCCCGAAAGTTTGCAATTGATGTTGGGAAACTTTGCGACTGGCGCGAGTGCCTGCGACCATTCTTTGATCTCGTTTCGTGCGATTGGTGGTTTCGCTAAGTGATCGATAACAAGTGCGAGTTCCGGACAGGTTTCCGCAACTTGCGGCACATATTTCAGATGACGAGTATGAACCAGCAGATCGTAAGAGAGTCCGTGAGCTGCGAGCCGGTTCAAGCCGGATAACATTGCTGGCTGTACGAGCCAATCGTCGTTAGGCTCGCTTTCGACGAGGTGTCGCACGCCTTTGAATTTCGGGTCAGTGCTCAACTCGCGTAACTGCTCTTCGACTTCAGGGCTCGTCAAGTCGACCCAACCGACGACGCCGGCGATGAAACTGTTTGCTCCGGCTAGTTCCAATAACCAACGTGATTCAGCAACGCTGTTGCTCGCCTGGACCAGGACTGTTTTACTGATGCCGTTTCGCTCGAGAATCGGCGAGAGATCAGGCGGAAGGTAATCCCGATACAGCACGCCGAGATCGCGCGACATCCACGGATAGTCGAAACGCCCAACCTGCCAGAAGTGTTGGTGAGAGTCGATCATTCGTATTTCATCCACAGATTACGCAGATTACGCAGAAAGAAAATCTGTGTAATCTGTGGATGGCTTTCAAGCGTTGACATCCCTCGGCTTCTCCGCGCGCTTTCCTTCGTTATTTTGCCGCGGCTCGCTATCGCATTCGAGTGCGAAGGTCGTGACCAACTCAGGCGCTTCTTTGGGCAAGCCGATCAATCGAACGCGGAAATCATCCTGCTCAAACTTCACCGGCGCGTTGCTTCCATGCATCGTCACCGCATTTACTTTATTCAGCAGGTTCGCGACCACCACCGTCTCGCCGGGCCAGTAGTAAACATGCGCATACAACGTATTCCCACGGCGCGTGTAGCTCACGTAGTTTCCACGACGCGGCTGACAGTTATCCGACAGTCGAATCGTGTCGCCGTGTTTTGCCATCCAGTCACCCACGGTCGTCAGTATCTGCACCGACTCCGGCGGTATCGAGCCGTCGGCTGTTGGTCCAATATTCAAAAGGTAATTGCCACCATCACGCGCGCATGTGATGAGATTGCGAATCACCGTCGTTGGACTCTTCCAATTACGATCCGCGATGTGATAGCCCCAACTGTCGTTCAGCGTCATGCACGATTCCCACGGCCGGTTCACGGATGCCTCGATTCGTTGTTCCGGCGTGTCGAAGTCTTCGGGGATCTTTGAACGATTGTTTATGATGATGTCGGGCTGGAGCTTTCGCACCATCGTGTTCATCTCGACTGACTCCCAGCCTTTCGCGTCGAGCGGCCACGGCACGTCGTACCAGAGAACGTCGACTTTGCCGTAGTTAGTCATCAACTCTTTGACTTGCCCGTGAATGTAATCGACAAAGCGC
This sequence comes from Pyrinomonadaceae bacterium, assembly GCA_035248565.1. GTDB lineage: Bacteria > Acidobacteriota > Blastocatellia > Pyrinomonadales > Pyrinomonadaceae > PSRF01. The sequence goes on from DATFHH010000002.1 coordinate 57,470, forward strand.
CGGCGCGCGGCCTCGTCTTTTAGACAACGCGCTCCGTCAGGATGGTGCCAATCCATCAACGAGTAATAGAAACCAAATCTCAGACCTTCAGCACGCGCAGCTTCGACGTACTCTCGCACGAGATCCCGACCTGGACCACGTTTGGGGGCGCAATAGTTCGTCAACTTCGAATCGAAATTGCAGAAGCCCTCGTGATGTTTTGACGTCATCACCATGTATTTCATGCCGGCTCGTTTCGCCAGGCGCGCCCAGTCTCGCGCAGCATTTGGCTTGGGCTTGAACTGGCCGGCGTATTGCTCGTACTCCTTTGCCGGAATGCCTTCGTTCTCCATCACCCACTCATGACGGCCGAGCGTGCTGTACAAACCCCAGTGAATGAACATGCCGAACTTCGCTTCGTGCCACCACTTCATACGGCGCGTGCGATCTTCGACAGTGGAGGTCGTAGGCGCTCCGGAATCGGGCGTGCGATTGTCCTGCGCTGAAGCAAGATCGAGCTTAGCGTGGGTAGCGAGAGCGCCTGCGGCTGCACCCATCAGGGCCAGGTAGTTTCGCCTGTTCATCGTGTTGTCTCCTGGGCTTGGACGGATTTTCGTTAGCGGTAACGGAGTTTAGAGGTTTGGATGCGGTCTGTCAACGATTTTAGCCGCGGATAACGCGGATAATTAGAGATATTTCTCCCAAGTGGCGAGTACGGATCTTAGCTCGTCTTCTTCTTCGGCGCTTACATTCACGAGCGGCGGGCGAACGGGACCTCCATTTAGTCCAACCATGTCCATCATCGCTTTCATCGCCGACACTTCGTAACCCTTGCGACGAGCACGCAACGCGTAGAGTGGTACGACACAGCGATCCAACAATTCTCTGAGTGCTTCGCGATCGTCCGCTTCGGCGAGTTCGTGCAGCTTCAACGACAGTAGTGGCGCAACCGTCGCAATGCTTGAAGTGAAAGTTCTGATGCCGATGCTGTAATATGCCGCGACCATGTCGTCGCCGGCGCCGCCGATCCAATGCAGTCGATCGCCCACACGATTCATGATTGCTTGCAGACGCCGGATATCGCCTTGACCGTCTTTCCACGCAACGAGAGTTGGGATCGCACTCAGCCGCTCGACCATCGCCGGGCCGAAGTCGGTCCAATCGCGACTGTAGATGATCAATCCGAGGCGCGTCGCATCGGCGATCGCGCGGTAATACTCGAACAGTCCTTCATCGTCCGCGTTCGGGTAATACGGTGGGAAGACAAGGATGCCATCAGCTCCGGCCTTCTCCGCCGTCTGCGCCATCTCAACTGCCAGGCGCTGACCAAATCCAACGCCGGCGATAACCGGCACTCGATCCTCGACGGCAAGCGCCGTCAATTCGACCACGCGCGTGTATTCAGCGGGCGTCAACGAATACAACTCGCCCGTGCCGCCAGCGGCAACGAGCGCGGAGATCTGATATTGCAGCAAGTGAGTAAGGTTCTGGTGGAGCGCCGGCAGATCGAGAGATAAATCATCTTTGAACGGCGTAACCGGAAACGCGATCACCCCTGAAAGTCGATTGCGCAGGGTCGTTGGATTCATGATCCGGGAGATTACCATTTTTAGCCGCCGATGACGCGCATGACGCGGATTAGGTCATAGTGTGCTGAGGCGCGGCGGATGAGTGGAAATAATATTTGTGGAGGCCAGTCGCCGAGCTGCTGATAGCTCCACTTCTTTTCTCCCAGCGCGAACGGGGTGAGGAAGTCGAGCGCTTTGCGAATACTGCGTCCGTCAGCAGTCTGATAGTTCCACAGATCAACACCGAGCGTTTCACCTAAACGCGCGAGCGTCATCAATCCGTCGAGATTTCCAACGCTGTAACTCCACGCCTTTGTTCGCGCGAGCTCGAGCGGTTGACTACCATCGGGTTCGATCTGCGCCGAGATGCGTTTAGTCTTCGCTGACTCCAAAACAGACTTTGCCAACGCGTTCTTGCCAAGAAACAGCGCAAACGAAACTACCTGCACATCATAGAACGTGCCGTGATTGTTTTTCGCAGCCGCTTCGTCGCGGCCGTTTTTATTCTCGAGCATCCACTGCAGGAACTTCGCAAACCAGTCTTCCATTCCCTTCTGATCCGCCATGGTCCAATGTTTTGAACCCGCCAACAGACCAATCGCATCGACTATCCGCGTCAATCCGCGTGTCTCGATCAGTCCAATGCCGCGGCCCGTGTTAACACCCGGAATGCCTTGCGCAAACTGCAAGTTTGGATTCATGTGCGTCTGCGGATCGAGAAAGAATGTGCGCAACAACTGCGCGGCTTTGTTTGCATAGACTTCATCACGCGTGAAGTAGTAGGCAAGCGCAAGCGTCTCAACCGCCGCTTCCATCTGATCCATAACGCGATGGTTGTTTATCTTGTCGATCTCTGGATTGCGTTCGCCATCGCGACGAATGTAAGGCAGGCCATTGGGAGTGTCGGGATTGGGCCAGAAGTATGGCGCCTGGCTCATATAGTCGTGCTTGTCGCCACTCGGCGGCGTTACTTCTTTGCTGACAACGGTGAATGGACCAGCGGCGAGTTCTTTCTGCGCCTCGGCCCGCACTCGTTCTTTGGTGGACGCGAGCTGTTTCGTGTCGAGAATAAAGACACGCGGCCGAGCGTATATCACCCGCACGCAAAGAACGACGAGAACAAAGGTACAAATCCGCGTCATCCGCGTAAATCCGCGGCTCAAAACATCAGCCTCAACCCAAACTGAATCTGTCGCGGATTCGTGCCCACCGCGAGACCAGTGATGCGTCCGACGTTGTTGGAAAGCGTAGTCGCATTTGTGTTCAGCGTCAGGTTGCCAGCCGCCGGCGTGTCCCAATTCTGAATGTTGAAGACATTGAACGTCTCCATTCTGAACTGCAACTTCCAGTTTTCGCGGATCGGAAAACTCTTGAACAACGAGAGGTCTGTATTGAAGACCGACTTGCCTCGAAATACGTTGCGACCGAGATTTCCGAACGAACCTGACGGAATACCAAACGCGCACGGATTGAACCAACTCGCAATCGTCCGCACTTCGTCCGCTGCCTTGCCACCGTTTGAGATTGTTTTCTGACAAGCTGGATCCGGATTCGCAGCCACCGGACCAGCCTTAAACGGATCGGCGATCAAGTTTGGACGAAGATAGTTGCCGATTGTTCCTGGCGCCCCACCGCGCAGATTAGCAAGGTCGCCCGCTACTTGCAGATTGAACGGCGCGCCAGACCGTGCCTGCATGATGAAGTTGGTTTGCCAGTTGCCCAAGACCCACGAGCCCGGACCACTTCTGAACCAGCGCTTCCCCTTGCCGAAGGGAACTTCGTAGACGGTGGCCCAGGAAAGGAAGTGCGGTATGTCGTAAGAAGAAACCCCCTTCCAGTACTCTGATCGAAGTAGTTTTGAATCGTCGAACCACCACCTGGTCCATTTTCGACGTTGAAGTAACCGCTACTCACGTCGATGGACTTGCTCCAGGTGTAAGAAACGAGCGTGCTCAAACCCTTTGCGAAGCGACGCTGAAACTTCGACTCGAGTGCGTTGTAGTTTGAGTAGCCGATATTCGTCGTATAAGTGAAGCCGGCGCTGACCCACGGCATCAAGCGCAACGCATCGATCACGGAAGCAGGCGTACCGTTCGGCGAGGCTTGTCGTGCGGCGTTGGCAAATCCGGCGTACGGTAGTCTGCCGTTCTTGCTGCCGACGTAAGCCACAGAGACCATCGAAGTTGGCGTCAATTCTCGTTGCACTTCAAAGTGCCACTGCTGTGAATACGGATCCCTGTAACGCGGATTGTTTGGAAAACCACTGACGTTCCACGGATTCGTTGTCGGCAAAGGAGTCGCGAAGCCCTGCGCTTGAAGTTGGACGATATTGAATGCGGTGCCATTCGCGAAGTTGGCGATCGCGTTAGCATTACCTGAAAACGCCGTTGCATCGGGCCACGTGGTCGCTTCCAGATCGTTCTGCGCATACTGACTACGCGCCGGAAGCGGATCCCAGTACAAACCGTAACCGGCTCGCAGCACGGTTTTCGGATTTAGTGTCCAGGCTATACCGATTCGCGGTCCCAGGTTGTCTTTGATCGGTGGCGGCGCAAAAAACTTCGCGCCTGCCAGCACGACGTTCTTGAAGTGAGGATCAGTTTTGAATGCGTCGGGTATGCACGGAGCAGCCTTCGATACGCTACAAAACGGCGGCAATTCGCTAGCGCCGATAATCCAACGCTGGTTCTCGAGATCGAGTGAGTTCCACAAACGACCGTCCGTTGTTTTTGGCTGTGTCAGGTAGTCGTAACGAAGTCCAAGCGTCAGAGAAAAATTCCGCCGCACGCGCCGCTCATCCTGAATAAACGCGGCCCACGAAGCATACTTGAATTGAACTGGACCACCGTGCAGCGTTGGCAACTGCGCGTTGAAGTTGTTTGGAAAACCTAACAGAGCAGACGCCAGCGACAAGCCTGTAGTTGAGACTGCGGGATTGCGTGTTTGGTCATCATTGAAGACATACGTTTGAAACGTATTAAGCTGCACGCGCTTTGCTTCGATGTACCAGGCGCCTGTTTTGATGCTGTGATTGCCCTTGAGCCACGTTACACTCGGCGCCAAGCTCCAGTTTGGATTCTCACGCAACGCCTCGCCGCGAATACCGAAGTTGTTATTTCCACCCGCGGTCCAGTTTGCTAGTGTGACTAATAGACCAGCGTATTTGTCCACGTCGCGAAAGCCAAACTGATTGAGCGGATCCAATCCCGCTTCGTGTTGGTTCTGCTGACTCGAATCCACGCCGGGCCGGCCGGCGTAACCGGCGCGAATATCAAATATCAGATTCGGATTGAACGTGTGCGTCCAGGCGCCGCCGTAGTTGCGGCCCTTACCGCTGCCGGCGGTCGATCCCTGGTCGCCAATTGGATTGAAAACCGTGACGTTCTGTTGCGTGTAGCGGAAGAAGATGTTGTCGTTGTCGCTGAAGTGATGATCGATTCTGATCTGGAAGCTGTTTGAATTGTTGGTAGACGGACGTATCTGTGCGAAGTTGTTTGTTAAATCGCCAGTCAGGTTAGGTGCGGGCGCATACGTGCGGAAGAAATTCTGCATCGGCGCGAAGATCAGGGCCTGCGGAATCTTGAAACAAGGCGCACCGAGTGTCTGGTCCTGTTGCTTCTGCGCATTCACCGGCAGCGGATTGCCGGACGCGTCACACCGAAACTCGTCGCGGACGAGGCTGCCGTTTACTAGACGCGTTGAATACGGGTTGTATAGCCGGCGCCGGAATGGTGTGTTGGTGAAGTCGCCGTTTATTTCCGCGGCTGTTGGAACATAAGTCAATGCCAAGGTCGGTTGGCTGTAGCGCCAACCGTCATAGCCGACTGAAAAGAAGGTGCGATTCTTGAATATTGGACCAGTAAGTGTCGCGCCAAACTGATTTTGCCGAAACGGCAAAGGACTGTCGGGAACACCCTGCCCAGCTTTGCACCGCGCCGTGGTGCAAACATCAAATGGATTGCGCGCGTCGAAAGCGTCGTTGCGCACATACTCAAAAGCTGAGCCATGAAACTTGTTGCCGCCCGATGTTGAGACCATATTCACGACACCGCCCGCAGCACCACCGAAGTCAGCGCGCGAATCGTGGCCCACGACCTTGAACTCCTGCACGAGATCGATGTTGGGAATGACGATGTACGTCGGTCCTCTGACGTTGGTGTTGATGATGCCGTCGTAGAAGTAAAGCTTCGAACGGTTCTCCTGTCCGTGAAACGATGGATCAGCAAAACCCGAACCGGGAATACCGATATTTCCTTCGACGCCGCCAATACTCCGATTCTGAGACGTCGAGACGGGTGTTACGCCGGGTGTCAGAGTCAGAAGCTGTGTAAAGTTTCGGCCGTTCAACGGCAGGTCCTGGACCACCTTCTCGGGAATCACGGTGCCGAGATCGGAAGACGCCTGTTGGATGAGTTCAGTGCCGGTGATGATCTCGACTGTCTCTGAAACCGCGCCGAGCGTCAGCGCAACGTTCTGGACCACTGCTTCGCTGACGCCGACCTCGAAAGGCGCGCTCTGCACGCCTTTGAACCCTGCGACCTCAACGCGCAACGTGTACGTCGACGGATTCACGTTCACGAAATTGAAGTAGCCGTCTTCGTTGCTTGTCGTACCGGTTTCGATCTTTGTGGCCTGGTTGATCAGTTTGACTGCGGCGCCAGGGACAGCCGCGCCATTTGGATCGGTGACCGTGCCACTCACTTTTGCGTTTGCTTGAGCAAATGCAATCGAGGCCGTTGCGGCAATCAGGAAAATTGATCCGACTATGCGATTCATCACACGCCCTCCCTCTGCATTTCTAACCGCGGATTACGCGGATTTAGAAGTTAAATCTGATTGAGGCCTGCATCACGCGTGGCGAGCGCGCCGCACGTGGTGTTCCAAATGTAGTACTTGTTTGATTGCCGGCAGCGTCGAAGGTCATCGCGCCGTTGATGTCAGTGAAATTCGCACGATTGAACACGTTGTAGGTTTCCCATCGCAGTTGTATCGCACGGTGCTCTCCGAGACGGAAATTCTTGAAGAATGCGATATCACTGTTGAAGATCGATGGAAGTCTAATCAGGTTCCGCTGTAGGTTTCCAATGCTGCCAATCGTTCCTGGTTTGGCGAAACACGAAGTGTCGATCAGGTAGGGCGTGCCATCAGGAGCAAACGTCCCTGGATTGTGATTAGGATTGCATACGACAATTGGTCGCGCATTGATTTCACCGCCGGTAAAGTCGGTGATGTTAGTCGCCGATGCAGTACCCGCAAAAGTCCAGTTCAAGCCTGTACCCGAGCCGAAAGTCTTGGGTTTGCCGGTCGCGTATGAAGTGGTACCTGAAATCTGCCAACCATCAAACACTGTCTTGATAACACCGTTGTTTCCGAAGTGCGTGCTGAGCCTTGGCACATCCCAAATGTAGTTGACAGTGAAGATATGGGTCTGATCGAAGTCAGCCGGTCCATAGTTGAACGCCTTGTATGGACGTCCGAAGTTGGCATCGCCATCGTCGGCTGGGCCGTCTTTCGTAACACTCTCAAGCGTTTTGGACCAAGTGTATGCAACTCCAAATTGAAACCCACGTGTGTAGCGACGGTTAACCTGAACCTGTAAACCGTTGTAGTTCGAGTTCCCTGTATAAGAAATCAACTGAATGTCCTGATATCCCTGGAACGGACGCAGAAAATCGTCTGCCAAGGCACCCAGTTTAGCGGGTCCGTTCGAGGTAACAGCGGAAAACGGATTTCTGTTTTCGGGATGCAGATTGATGAATTTCGCGCTATCGGGAACACCATTAATGTTGCGCTGTTCTCCTAAATGTCTGCTCTGAGAACCCACGTAGCTGATCTCGATAACAGTCTTGAACCCGAGTTCCTGTTGAATTCCAAGAGAGTAATTGTAGATGGTCGGCGTGTGGAAATCGGCATCAACTGCTTTCAGCGCTGTCGTCCTTTGAAGGGCAGTACCGACCAGGCTGGGGATCTGATCGATGTTGCCAAAATCGATCCGCAAATTGCTTTGAAAGGGCGAGTTGTTGACCAGATTGCCGCCGGTTGTACCGCCGCCCAGGCGATACGTGTGGTAAACGCCACCCATGGTTCGCAATACAGTCTTTCCGGTGCCAAAAAGATCCCAGGCAAAACCGACCCTCGGCTCCCAGTGGATACCTGGCGCCTTCATGAAACCTCTCTGCGCCTCTAAATCGGTGGGTAACACGATCCCATTCAGCGGATCTCCAACTTCCGGCACGAACGTGCCCACTAGACTTGTGTTGGTCAAAAGTTGACCAGTAACAGGATTTTGCGCACGTCGATTGGCATTCGAGCAAGCAGTGGTTGCGGGAGTGCCACCGACGCAGAACGGTCGGTAAAGTACTTGAGCTTTCCTCGGATCAAACTTTGTTGGATCGAAATTCGAATAGCCAAGATCCCGCTGGAGCCAGTTATTACTCCAGCCCATTCGCAAGCCGTAATTCACCGTTAGTCGTCTGTTAATCTTCCACTGGTCTTGTCCATACCATTGGGCCATCAACATGTCGACGTTTGCGCCACGCCGCGCGCTCTGTTCGTTGTACTGCGCGAAACTCCCGATAAGTGCATTCGCATAGGCATAACCCGTATTTAATCCAGAGGCAGTGAAACCACTATCGGTGCCACTGAAGTTGAACGAACCGGACCAGTCTCCTCCGCGCGCCTCACCATTTCTTACATGTTCGAGATAGAAACCAAATTTGTAACTGTGATCTCCTCGAGTAATTGACAGGTTGTCAGCGAACGATGGGAGGATGTAGTCGTTTCCAACCTCGCCCCAACGCGATAACCAGTTGATCTGTGCGGGAGCAACTCCCAGGACGCCGCTCCAGTTTGTGACTCTCGGAATCAGTCCCAGCGTATTGTTCTCTGGAAATAGTTGTGGCGCAGTGTAGTTCAACGAACTCTTTGTCAAACGTTCGATCTCGCCATCACCAGGAACGAAACCCTCAGAATCGTGACGGAGGCCAAGTGTGGCCTCGTTAACCATGCTTGCATTGAAGATATGAACCCAGTTCAGTGAAAGACCATTGTCTTTGTATAGATAGTGCGACTCGATTCCCCATCTGCTTGCATCGCCGCTGGGCCAACCGGACGTGCCGGTTCCTAAGTTATCCGAGGTCCACAATTGCCCTTTCCAGTAAAAGCTGTCCTTCTCTGATGATTTCACATCAAAGCGAATAACCATGCTTCGTTTCGGCACATCAACGGGACTTTGGGCCACGTAGTTGTAAGCACCTCCTGTTGCCGTTCGGCCGTTAATAGTGTTCGGCAGTGGAAAATAATTAAGAAGCGCTTGGCCGCTGCGGTTAAACCGTGCGATCGGAATGATGTTCAAGCCAAGCGGGTTGCCGGGAGTTGCGCGCAAGGGATCGCGAAAACATCCGGTTGTATCTGCTGCGGTGCAATTTCCGGGTCTCTGCGGATCTTTGATAAAGACCTTCGCGTTAGTTGAATTGATTGATTGAGAGAAATCTCCTGCTCTCTCCAGCGCAGTCGGCACTGTTACGAAACGGGGATCCTGAGGTGTGATCTGGTGCGGCTTCTCATAGGAAAAGAAGAAAAACACTTTATCGCGCAGCAGCGTGCTTCCTCCTTCACCAAAACGAGGGATCGGTGCTGGCCCACCAACGTTGAATCCCCAGATATTGTGGCGATACAAAGGTCGGTTCAGTCCCGCCTTGTTGTTGAAAAATGGCGACGCATTGAGCGCCTCATTTCGCAGAAAGTAGTAAGCAGTGCCGCGATAATCTTTTCCACCGCCTTTGGAGACGAGATTAATCAAAGCGCCTCCGTTGTTTCCGTATTCGGCTGCATAGTTATTACGAAGAACTTTAACCTCGGCGACAGCGTCCTGATTGATGGTCATGCTTAGTTTGTTATTGCCACTTGGCTCACTGGCGTTCAAGCCGTCGATCGTCGACACAGTTGAGCGCCCGCGTTGACCAGATATGTTCGGAAGATTGGTGCCAAACCCTTCGCCAACAGCTTCGATGTCTTCGTCGTTAGACGTCCCTGGAATCAAGCGCAATAACGAAGTGATGTCACGGCCTTTTGTTGAGATGAGACTGATTTGGTCTGCCGTGAGTCGTGCGGTCAAGTCGCTGCTCTCTCTCTCAACAATTGTGCCTTCACTCGTGATGCTGACTGTTTCGCTAACTTGTCCAGGCTGAAGCTTGAGATCGCCGACTGCAAGTGTTTCATTCGCGCTCAATATCAGCCCTTTTTGCTCAAGCGTCTGGAAACCCTGTCGTTCGACGCGAATTGAATAGTTACCCGGCTGGAGGGCCGCAAAAGTAAACCGGCCATCATTATCAGTGGTAACAGTCCGAGCCTCGGCTGTTTTGTCCTGAATCAGTGTGACGGCGGCACCCGGCACGACCGCCCCGCTCACATCGGTAACGATTCCCGATATCGAGCCGGTAACACTCTGAGCGTTAGCTGTCGCAGCAATAACCAGCAACGCGAGAAAAGAAAACAGAATCTGCATCGGGTGACGTTTGACACTGAACATTGGGACTCCTCCTTCAAACTCCGGTCTTTTGTCAACGGCGGCGGCTGAAACTAAATTGTCTCGACTTAAGACAATTTCGATAAAAGGACGAGGGAACTATTCAATTCAAACTGCAAGAACGATTTTTCCGGTTATGGGGAAGAAAGAACCAGCCGCAAAGAGGCACAAAATGAACAAAACAGCAGTTATGTGCTTTTTTGTGGCTTCACCTCTTGCTCTTCAAGCGCGAAAGCTCGCTGCGCGCGAATAATGTGCTCGCGCATCGCCTCGCGCGCCTCATCAGGCTTGCGCGCACGGATCGCACGATAAACTCGCCGGTGCAACTCGAGCGCTTCGTTGAAATCGTGTGCCCGGTCGATAGTTTCGCGACGCCGTTCGTAAAGAATTGCCGACACCATTTCAACCAACGTGGCCAGTGTCGGATTCCCTGATGCCGCAGCGACCGCCCGATGAAACGCGATGTCGTGCACCAAAAACTGCTGCGGATCCTTCAACGAAGCAAACATGTCGGCGATCTGCTCCGCCATCGTGGCCAACTGCTCGCCAGTCGCGCGCTCCGCGGCCAGACCGGCTGCGCCCACCTCCAATATGGACCGCGTTTCAAACATGTGCTCGAAACTGAAACCATGAAGTTGAGCCAACAATCGTAATGGTTCGCTGTCCAGCGCCGGCGGACCATCGACTATGAACGTGCCGGCGCCTTGCCGTGACTGGAGCACGCCCATTGAGATCAAAGAACCCAACGCGGCCCTCAACGACGGCCGGCTAATTCCAAGCTGTTTTGACAACTCACGCTCGGGCGGTAAGCGGTCACCGGGCTTCAGATCTTCAAGTTTGATGAGCTCGTAGACACGAGCCACCACTTGTTCAGTCGTCTGCCCGGAACGCGCAGGCTGAACAACCTTCAATCTGGTTACAGCAGAATTGGTCATAACAATCTGGAGCTAAGCGCGAAACTTATAATACCAATTCAGATTGGCGTCAAGTTTTTTATCCGCGTCATCTGCGTTATCCGCGGCTAAACTTCTCGTTCATAATTAGAAAGGCGCCGAGCCCATGAAAGTCGTTCGTGTTTCGCTTGCGTGCGAAATAGTAAGCGAGATCGCCGACGTTCGTGCCTTCGCAGATGTCCGTGATGTTCGTCTGACCTTCTTGATCCAACGAGAGCTTCGTCAACACGCCGGCGTATCCCTTGCGAGCTACCTTGCTGTAACTCTTGTTCACGTAACCTCGATCGACCGCCATTGAAATCACATACGTGTACATGCTCGAGCTCGACGTCTCGAGCCAGTTGCTTGGGTTGTCGCCTTTGTCGACGATTTGATACCAGAGACCAGTCGCTTTGTCTTGATACTTGGCCCATGCTTTTACAAGCTGCGCCACCTGCGCAATCAATTGCGGTCGCTTCGGATGATTGCGCGGCAAGAGTTCCAGCACTTCGATCAAGGTCATGCCGAACCATCCCATTGCGCGGCACCAGATCTCAGGCGAATGCTTGGTTTCTTTGTCGGCCCAGGTCGATTGTCCGCTCTCGTCGTAAGCATGGAACATTAGGCCGGTGCGCGGATCGTTCAAATGGCTGGCATAAGTGAGTAATTGATGGACCGCTTCATCGTTGGTGTATTTGCTGTCGCCAAACATGTTTCCATACCTGACGAGAAAAGGCAGCGACATAAACACACCGTCGCCCCAGAGCTGCCATTCACGAGTCTTACCGGTCGCGTGCCAGAACCCGCCGTCTTTCGTGCGAGGATAAGTGTCAAATCTCTTGCGAATGCGATCTGCGGCGAGTTTGTATTTCGGATCTCGTCTCTCCTGGTAAAGGATCAGCAAAAGATTTCCGGGCAACATGCTGTCGAGATTATCGAACTGGACCTCGCGCACTTCGCCTTGCGCGTTCGCGCTGGTGACCACACCGTTTGCATCGACGTGCGAGTCAACCCAATCTTTGATGTACTGGAGATAACGCGGATCGCGGGTTCGTTTGTAGACGAGATACTGGCCATACAAGTAAAGCGATTTCGCGTAACCCCACGAGCCGAGAGTTTGCGCAGTCGGGAAACGCTTCATCGTCGACTCAACCATGCCCACGGACCAATCAGTTTTTCCATTCGCACGCGCAGGCGCGGCGATAGAGAACTGCGCGATTGATATCAACAGAACGACAACTACGGCGACTTTTTGTTTTGTAATCATTGTGCGTCCTTGTTGGATGAGCGCCTCCTTGGAGTGCGGCGGCCTGGCGCCGCTTTGTAATCGATCGCGCATGATCGAGGTCAAAGCGGCGCCAGGTCGCCGCACTCCAAGGAGATTTCTCCTTCTTGTTCTGCTGCTTTGGTGGTGCTAATTTATGTTGTCCCATGACAATCAAGATGCTGTGAAATGGTTTGACCAATAGCTGTGTAGCGGGCGAACAATAGTGAGCACTTATCTTCTTGTCAAGGAAATAATCGAACAATTCACAACGTGGGAGAGCAGTGATGACCAAGTCTCGTGATGACAGTGAGCAGCAAAAGCCAACTGTTCATGATCCTAGCCGCCGCAACTTTCTCAAAGGCGTCGGCATCGCCGGAGCAGGCGCCGCAATCGCCGATCACTTATGGAGCGAAGCCGAAGCGGCAGAGAAACCTGTCGTCCCTGAAACACTCTCGGGAATAGTAAAAATCGTTCTCGATGTTAATGGACAACGGCGATCCGTTCAGGTCGAACCTCGCACGACGCTGCTGAACGCACTCCGCAATCATCTCGAACCCGCGGTCACCGGTCCGAAGCTCGTGTGCGACGTGGGAACGTGCGGCGCGTGCACCGTCCTACTCGACGACAAGCCTGTTTACTCGTGTCTGGTACTCGCAGTCGATGCGACTAACAAGAAGATCACGACGGTTGAAGGATTGGGTTCGCCTGACAATCCCAACGCGGTGCAGGCAGCATTCGTCGAGCGCGACGCTTTGATGTGCGGCTTCTGCACGCCCGGGTTCGTCACCACGATCTCCGCCTACTTGAAAAAGAATCCGAACCCGACGCTGGCTGAAGTTCGCGAAGCATGCAAAGGAAACTTCTGCCGTTGCGGAACCTATCCGAGAGTTTTCGAAGCGGCACTGGCCGCGGCCAAAGGATCTGCAAAAGAATCGCAGGCCTAAAAGAGGAGCTTATGCAGCAGCAACAGCAATCACAGCCACAACCGTCGCCGTCACCAAAACCGAAGAAGAAGATTCGCGTGCCGCGAGTCGTCAACGGCGTCGAGCAGATGGTCGAAATCGAAGTCGACGAGGATGCTGGACCAGGATGGGGCGCGAACGACAAGCACACGCTACTCAACCACAAGATCACGCGCGTTGATGGTCCACTGAAAGTTACGGGTGTCGCTCGTTACACTTACGACCAGCGTTTGCCGCGCATGCTTTATGGCCGCGTTCTCCGCTGCCCACACGCGCACGCGCGCGTCACTAACCTCGACACTGAAGCCGCGTCGAAGATTCCGGGTGTGAAGGCGATCGTCCAGGGTCCACTGAGTGAACTTCGTTTCGCCGGTGCTCCTGTGGCGGCAGTTGCAGCAACCACGCCGGAAATCGCCGGCGACGCATTGCGCGCGATCAAAGTGACTTATGAAGTGCTACCTCACGTGGTCCATGCCCAGGCTGCGATCCAACCAGACGCGCCGAAGGTCGTCGCCGAGGAAAATAATCTTCAGGAGAAGGCAAAGAACGGCGATCTGCAAAAAGCCGAAGCTGCTTTCGCCAATGCCGACGCGATCGTCGAAGCCGAATACATCTCACAGCGCGTGCATCACACGTGTCTCGAAACGCACGGCCTGGTCGTCGATTACCGCGGCGGTGATTCGGCCACTGTCTACGCGTCGACGCAGGGAACGTTCACGATTCCAGCGGACGCAGCAAAAGAGTTGGGCCTCGAGCAAAGCAAGGTGGTATCAAGCGTCGAGCACATGGGCGGCGGTTTCGGTTCGAAGTTTGGCATCGGCACGGAAGGAATGTTTGCCTGCCGGCTTTCCAAAGAGACCAAATCGCCGGTGAAACTGATGCTTACGCGTTACGACGAGTTTGTGATGGCGGGCAATCGCTCGGGTTCGTGGCAGAAGTTGAAAGCCGGCGTGAAGAACGACGGAACGATCGTCGCGCTGACCGCGCGCCAGTATCGTCTCGGTGGGCTTGGTCCAGGATCGCAAGCAGGCCAGCCGTACATCTATCGAGCCGGCGATACCTATCGCGAGATCTACGCTTTGCACACCAACGAAGACTCGTCGATCGCGATGCGCGCGCCCGGTCATCCGCAAGCGTCATTCGCGATGGAGTCGCTGATGGATGAACTCGCTTACAAGATTAAGATGGACCCGGTCGAGTTTCGCAAGAAAAACTTGCGCGATGAAGCTTATCATCGGCAGTTGGAACGCGGCGCGAAAGAGATTGGTTGGTCCAGAAGAAATCCGATTGCCGGTGGAAATCCAGGCCCGCTGAAAAGAGGAATGGGTTGCGGTGTCGGCACGTGGGGCGGCGGTGGAAACAATCAGTGCAAAGTTGATGTGACGATCTCGCGTGATGGTTCAGTGCTCGTAGCAGTTGGCACGCAGGACCTCGGCACCGGCACGCGTACTTACACGCGAGCCATCGTCGCCGAAGAGCTCGGCCTCGGAATAAACGACGTGAAAGAGCGGATCGGGAATTCGACGCTCGGCTCCGCGAATCCTTCCGGTGGCTCGACGACTGCGCCTTCGTTGTCGCCGTCTGTCAAAGACGCTGCGATCAAAGCCCGAATGCTGATGGCGGAGCGCGTCGCGCCTTTGCTGAGCAATGCAAAACCGGAGGAGATCGTTTTTTCCGGCGGAAATGTTTCAGCGAAAGGACAGTCGCTGACGTGGAAACAGGCTGCTGCTGCGCTGCCTGCCGCCGGTATTACTGCTCATGGTGAATGGCGAGCAGACTTGCAGGCGCGTGGTGTTCACGGCGCCTGCTTCGCGGAAGTTGAGGTTGATGTTGAGACTGGTCATATCAGGCCGATAAAGATGGTCCATATTCAGGATGGTGGACTGCCGTTGAACCGGCTGACGATGGAGAGCCAGATCAACGGCGGCATGATCCAGTCGCTCGGCATGGCGTTGTATGAAGGTCGAGTGATGGATGCGCAGTTGGGCATGCAGCTCAATCCCGGTTTTGGTGATTACAAGTTGCCGGGCAGTTTAGAGATGCCTGAGATGATTCCGATCATTGACGACGGTGACAAGCGAGAGGCAGTGATCGGGATGGCGGAAGGATGCATCATTCCGGCGGTCGGCGCGTTGGTGAATGCGGTGTTCAATGCCTGCGGCGTGCGCGTGCGCGAGTTGCCGATCACGCCTGACAAGATTCTGATGGGTTTGAGCCGCGGATAAACGCGGATAAGAGGAAAAACAGATGAAAGCTTTTGAGTGGAGCAATCCAGCGACGATCAATGAAGCGGTCAAGCTGTTGGCTGTCTCGTCGCCGGGAGATATTGATGAAGCACCGCGGCCGATCGCGGGTGGTCAGGATTTGCTGACCACGATGAAAGACTACACGTCTCGACCGACGCGGCTGGTCAACTTGAAAAACATCCGGGGGTTGGATCGCATTACGCTGAATGGGAAAGGGCTGACTATCGGCGCGCTCGTCACTTTGAGTGAACTCGAAGAGCACGCAGGTGTGGGCAAGAGTTTTCCCGGTTTGTCAGAAGCGGCGCACTCGATCGCCACTCCGCAGATTCGCAATCTCGGCACCGTTGGTGGAAATCTCTGTCAACGTCCACGCTGTTGGTATTTCCGTCTCGAAGAAGTCGTCTGCCTGAAGAAAGGTGGATCGGAGTGTTACGCAGCGAAAGGCGAGAACAAGTACAACGCGATCATCGGCGGTGGTCCATCGCACATCGTTCACCCGTCGGACTTGGCGCCGATGCTGTTGGCGCTTGGTGCGCGCGTGACGGTCACTGGCGCCGGAGGCAAACGCGTGATTCCGCTCGACAAGTTTTTCAGCTTGCCTTCGGAAGGAAACATTCGGCGTGAGAATGTTTTACAGAACGATGAGATCATTACTGAGATCTTTGTTCCCGCGTCACCACTTGCAGCACGCTCAACTTATCTGAAATTCAAAGAGCGCGAGTCACTCGATTTCGCGCTCGCGTCCGTGGCGGCTGCGGTGCAACTCGCGAGCAATAAAACCGTGAAAGATGCGCGCATCGTGCTGGGCGGCGTCGCGCCGATACCGTGGCGCGTGCCGGCTGCAGAAAAGTTTCTCCTCAGAAAGAATTTGAGTGCGGAGGTGCTGGCGGAGGCCGCGAAGATCGCGCTCGCCGACGCGAAGCCTCTCGAGAAAAATGCTTACAAAGTTCCGCTGGCGCAGACGCTCGTGCGACGTGCGCTGGCAAAAGCCGGAGGTTTTTAAATGGCTGAAAAAACGATAGAACCAGTGCAGTCTCCATTCTGTGGATCGCTGCGTTCGAAAAAGTTTTTCATGCTCGATCGACTCGCAAGCAGCGCCGACGAGTATCTCGACGCGGCCAATCACGTTTGGTGTTGTGAAACGCAGGAAGTGATTGGTCCCGACAATCGGCGCGTTGACACCGACCGGTGCGTCCCCGGCCGGGCATGCTACCGATCGGCCATCAAGGGCGTATAATCTGTGTAATCTGTGGATGGTTTTTGGAGGAACAGGAGCATGCGAAGAGGTTTATTTATAGCAGCGACGATGATACTTACGATCGCCGGTCTAATCTTCAGTTCACAGGCGGAGAATGTCAGTTTGCGCGGTGATTACGTTGAAGTGCGCACGGCGAGCGTTTTTGCGGGCGCGTGTCACTACAACGGCGAGGTCGTCACCACCGGACGCGATGCGATGATGGCGTGGAATGTGACCTCTGGAAAATGGCAGGGCGTGGATCTCACCGGTGTTCGTGTAATGGCGATCATCAGCTCCGACGCAAATCTCTCGGAGAACAATGCTGCTCGTCAATCTGAAATCATCGTCGATTCCAACGCTTCGCGTACACAGGCGCTAGCGATGGTTAACGCTCTTCGGGAAAAATACGCAGCCTCACTCGGCAACGTTGTCGCGGTTCGTAGCGCGCCGATTAGTTTTGAACGCAAGGGTCGCACGTATGCTGTCGTCACGAACGAGGCCGCGATCAATGTCGAAGCGATGCCGAATGACTTGTGCTGCAAGATGCCGAACCTGGTTTGGTACACGCCGCTGGTCGGACTGGAAAACCGGAAAGTCGGATACACCTCGAACGCTTCGTATTCCGGTAAAGTTGTTGGTGAACCCTGGTCTCGATCGGGTGAGAACAGCGCGTTCTACGGAAGCTTCTCTCTGTAAAAATATTAGCCACAGATTTCACGGATGAAGACGGATCCGTTTTTATCAGTGTAATCTGTGGCTTATGAACTTGCTGATAATCGCCGCGTTACTGTTTTTTCTGCCGCAAACTGATCTACGCAAGACTGCACTAAAATCACCCACACCGTCAGACGAGATCGTCCGTCTCGACATCGATCACGACGGCAAGCCTGACATTCTCGAGCGCTGGTGGAATGGCAAACGCGTTCGCTGGCTCGACGAGAACGGCGACATGCTGCCAACCGACACACGCGGCGATCAGGTCGGCGACGTGATGCAGATCGATAAAAACGGGGACGGACTTTACGATGGTCCACTCGATATCAACATCAAGTGGGCTGACAATGATGGCGATGGTCGCGCCGATCTCGAAGCGTTCGTCACACAAGGCCGCGAGTGGTCCAACGGCCATTGGGACCCTGCCGACGCGCATTGGATGGTCTTCATCGACGTCGAAAAAGATGGTGTGCTCGGCTGGCTCGATTGGGAAAAATTTGACTTCGGCGATGCTAACTGGGACTACACCGGAACCACCGATTGGCTGCCGGATTACAACGGCAATGCGGTCTTTTTGAAAGTGCACCGGCCACCGCAGTCTCTGCCCGATCCACGTCTTAACTGGGAAAACCCGTTCGCCTTCTACGATTTCGATGGCGATGGCGCGAGTGAGATGGCGATGCGCTGGCTTGATCCGGTGCCGCCACTCGATAAAGACGTAACCAAGCTCTCAGGGGTACTCAGCGAAGCATTCGTCACCTTCGATCTCGACAACGATTCAACCAAAGGCAACGAGACTGATTACGACATGTCGCTGCGTGGCGCAGGCGGTCCTGGAGTTCCGTACCGCACGTTTGTTCACAAGTATCCCGCGCTGAAAGGCAATCCGAAATTCGACGGCTGCTTTCAGTGGAACAACTGGAGAAAGATCGATGAGCTGATGTACATGCCGCATGAGAAGAGTTACGACGCGTTCTTCACCGCCGGTTGGACCAGTCTCTATTTCGTGTTTGACGAAGACGACGACGATCATCGCTGGGAACGCATTGAGATGTACTACCCGATGCATGGCTTTGGTGGTCCAAAAGATATCGATATCTATTCGACGAAGCGCTGGAGGCGAAGCAACTTCGCGGAACAGAACATGGCCGGGCCTGACGAAAAACCGGGGCTTGATGGTCATCCGCAGTCGGATTCGCTCGGCGATCGCGGCGAGTTTGACGAGGACAACTCAGGCGGCGGAAAGCTTTACGTCGGAATCTTCGATCGAAAGCTTCACCTCGCGGGCGCGGAATGGGGCGCGTGGACCGTCGATAAGAACGCTGAGTTTCATGGTGGAGTAAAGACGCCGTCACCAAAGCCGCTGGCAACGCACGTCGAAGAGGTGGTGAAGTACACCGATACCGATAACAACGGCTTCCTGGATACGATCGAATACGACTACAACGGCGACCGCCAAATTGATCTGCGTGTGTCGCTCCTCGATTACCGCACGACGGCTAATCCGCACCCGGACGTTGTGCCGCTGATCGACACGCGCAAGGAGGGTTGGAAAGGATTGAATGCCCTGTTCACAGAGATTGCGAACCAATCATTCCAGGAAGGTTTGATGGTTTATCGCGCGGCCTGGCGACGCGGGTTGACCACGCCTGAGATCGACAAGCTGGCGGCGGCGGCGACGATTGGTGAGCGATATGACCATGGTTATTGGTTGAAAGAGAAGATCTTCCGCGAAATCCGTGCTCGGATCCGAGAAAATCCGCGGCTCGAAAAAGAGTTGACGCGCTTGTATTACACAGGACAGTTTGAAGAATATTCCCGCCGCATTGCTGAAGTCCCGGCGAAGTAAGCCGCGGATGACGCAGGGGTTGAGACGCGGATTAGAAGTATTTATCTTCCCATAAAGATTATAGCTTTGACTCTTGGCCCATCCGCCCGTAGCATTCCTCACTTGCCTACAGGAGGAACTCCCATGTCACAACCGCGAGTAAGCATCTTCGACACCACCTTGCGCGACGGCGAACAGTCGCCCGGCTGCTCGATGAATCTCAGCGAAAAGGTCCGGATGGCCAAGAAGCTTCAGGATCTCGGCGTCGATATCATCGAAGCCGGATTTCCGATTGCCTCGGAAGGCGATTTCGCGGCCGTCAGGGCTGTCGCGGCTGAGTGCCGAAAGATTACGGTAGCTGCACTCTGCCGGACGTCGGAACAGGACGTTGCTCGCGCAGCAAAGGCATTGAAGTACGCTGCTCATCCGCGGATTCACACTTTCTGCGCGACGTCTGACATTCATCTCGAACACAAGTTGAAGAAATCCCGTGCCGAGGTGATCGAGATGACGCGAGCGTCCGTGCGACAAGCACGCGACTACGCCGCGGAAGTCGAGTTTTCAGCCGAAGATGCGACGCGCAGTGATGTTGACTACTTGTGTGAAGTGCTCGACGTCGCAGTCGAAGCCGGTGCTTCTGTGCTCAACGTTCCAGACACAGTGGGTTACACGACGCCGATCGAGTTTGCGGATCTGGTCCAACAGGTGCGCCAGCGAGTTGTGAGGGATCGCGACGTGACTATCAGCGTGCACTGTCATAACGATCTCGGACTCGCAGTCGCAAATAGTCTGGGTGCGATCGAGGCGGGCGCACGACAGGTGGAATGCACGATCAACGGCATCGGCGAGCGCGCCGGTAATGCGTCGCTCGAGGAGATCGTGATGGCGCTGCACGTGCGAGCCGATCGTCTGCCGTTTGAAACCGGCATTAACACAAAAGAGCTTTACCCGACCAGCCAACTGCTTTCGAGCATCGTTGGTTTCGAAGTACAACCTAACAAGGCGATTGTCGGGCGCAACGCGTTCGCACATGAGGCAGGTATTCATCAGCATGGTGTGATTAACAATCCGCTTTGTTATGAGATCATGACGCCGGAATCAGTTGGCGTGTCGGCGAATTCGTTGGTGCTCGGCAAACACTCCGGACGACACGCGCTTTCGCTTCGTTACATGGAGCTTGGTTATGACGTCACGCCGGCTGAGCTTGATGCGGCGTACAAGAGCTTTACTAATCTCGCTGATCGCAAGAAGCGGATTTACGATCAGGATTTGATCTCGCTGCTGAGCAACAGTGCACGCGCGGCAGCTTAGAATATTAGCCACGGATTAAACGGATGACACGGATTAAAGTTGTAACCTTGCCAGGAGATGGGATTGGGCCGGAAGTAACGGCTGAGGCTGTGCGTGTGCTGCAAACAGTTGCGGGCATTCATAGTTACCGATTTGAATTTGAAGAACACGCTATCGGCGGTGTTGCGATCAAGAAGTTCGGTTCGCCTTTGCCAAGAACGACGCTCGATGCGTGTTTGGCGTCTGACGCGGTGTTGCTGGGTGCAGTGGGCTCGCCCGAATACGATCGTGTGTCGCCGAATCAACGGCCTGAAGCAGGCTTGTTGTTGTTACGCAGCGCGCTCGGCGGTTATGCGAACCTGCGTCCGGCAATCTCTTATTCTTCAATTGCAGCATGTTCTCCGTTGCGTACTGAAATCGCTTCCGGCAGTGACATCTTGATCGTGCGCGAGTTGCTCGGCGGTCTTTATTTTGGTGAACCGAGAGGTCTTTCATCTACGAACGGAATTACAGTCGCGAGCAACACGATGCGTTATTCGGTGGCAGAGATCGAGCGCGTCGCCAAAGTTGCATTCCAGGCCGCGCGCAAACGACGCGGTAAAGTGACTTCGGTCGATAAAGCTAACGTCTTGGAGACTTCTCAGCTCTGGCGGCAGACAGTAATTCGAGTCTCTCAGGATTATCCTGATGTTACGCTGGAACATCTTTACGTCGATGCGTGCGCGATGCACTTGATCGCGAACCCGCGACGTTTCGACGTGTTGTTGACTGAGAACCTCTTTGGCGACATTCTTTCCGACGAGGCTGCGGTGATCACCGGCTCGCTCGGCATGCTCGCGTCGGCGACAATCGGCGGCGAAGTCGGACTTTACGAGCCAGTACATGGTTCGGCGCCAGATATCGCGGGACAGGGCACAGCGAATCCGTGTGGCGCGATTGCGTCGGTCGCGATGATGCTGCGCCACTCATTCGAGCTCGAGCAGGAGGCGTGTGATATCGAACAGGCGATCGCGAGCGTGCTCGAAGCCGGCTACCGCACGCCCGACATCGCCGAAGGGACGCGCGGCTATGTCATAACCACAAGCGAGTTTGGTGAGTTGATCTGCGAAGCAGTGGCGGAGATCGCTGACATGCGACACGCTTACCACGCTGTTTAAATCCATCCGCAGATTACACAGAAATAATCTGCGAAATCTGTGGATGGATCTTTCCAGGTGTTATGACAACGTTATTCGACAAACTCTGGCAAGCCCATGTTGTTCGTGAAGCGCAGGGTGAACCAACACTACTCTACATCGATCTTCATCTCATTCATGAAGTAACGTCGCCACAGGCGTTCGACGGATTGCGGCAAGCAGGTCGAAAGGTGCGACGGCCGGCTCGAACCTTTGCCACTGTCGACCACAATGTACCCACTACGGATCGCAACCTGCCTATCGCCGACGCGATCGCCGCCACTCAAGTCGAGACCCTTTGCCGAAACTGCAACGAGTTTGGCATTCAACTGTTTGATATTCACTCGCCTGAACAAGGCATCGTTCACGTTATTGGACCAGAGCTCGGTCTCACACAACCCGGCATGACGATCGTGTGCGGCGATAGTCACACGAGCACTCACGGCGCATTTGGCGCGCTGGCGTTTGGCATCGGCACGAGTGAAGTCGAGCACGTGCTGGCCACGCAGTGTCTGCCGCAGAACAAACCGCGCACCATGAAAGTTGAAGTGAGCGGTTCGCTGCCGGAAGGCGTCACGGCTAAGGATCTTGCGCTCGGCATCATTGGAAAGATCGGAACTGATGGTGCGACGGGCTGCGCGATCGAGTACACCGGCGATGCGGTGCGCGCGCTTTCGATGGAAGGGCGAATGACGCTGTGCAACATGAGCATCGAAGCTGGCGCCCGTGCCGGGATGATCGCTCCGGATGAGACTACGTTCGCATATCTCAAAGGCCGCCGCTTCGCTCCGGCTGGCGAGGCTTGGGACAAGGCAGTGAGTTACTGGCGAACACTGAAGAGCGATGACGGCGCAACATTCGATCGAGTTGTTGAGATTGACGCTGCGCAACTCGAACCGTTTGTGACGTGGGGAACGAGCCCCGGCATGGTTGTGCCGGTCACGAGTTATGTTCCGGATCCGGTGGACACGGCGGCTGAGCGCGCGCTCGAGTACATGGCGTTGACGCCGCGCACGAGTATTCAGGAGATCGCGATCGATCGTGCATTTATTGGGTCGTGTACAAATGCGCGTCTCGAAGATTTGCGCGCGGCGGCACGAGTGGTTAAGGGTTATCGGATCAAATCGTCGGTGAGCGCGATGGTCGTGCCCGGATCGCAAGCGGTGAAAAAGGCAGCGGAACGTGAAGGACTCGATCGCATTTTTCACGACGCAGGATTTGAGTGGCGCGAAGCAGGATGTTCGATGTGCTTGGGGATGAATGCCGACGTTCTGCAGCCAGGCGAACGCTGCGCGTCGACGAGTAATAGAAACTTCGAAGGGCGGCAAGGTCGTGGGGGACGCACGCATCTTGTCAGTCCGATGATGGCTGCGGCAGCGGCGATCAAAGGGCACTTCACGGATGTGAGAAAGTGGGAGTTTAAATAATCTGTGTAATCTGTGGTTAAGAGATGAAGCCTTTTCACAAACACACCGGAATGGTGGTCCCACTCGATCGCGCGAACGTCGATACGGATCAGATCATTCCGAAACAGTTTCTCAAGCGCATCGAGCGCACTGGCTTTGGAGAGTTTCTGTTCTACGACTGGCGGTATCTGCCAGATGGCCAACTTAATCCGTCGTTTGTTTTGAATCAGCCTCGTTACCAGGGCGCGTCGATACTCGTTGCGGACAAGAATTTCGGTTGTGGATCGTCGCGCGAGCATGCGCCATGGGCTCTCGGTGAGTTTGGTTTTCGCGTGATCATCGCGCCATCGTTTGCCGACATCTTCGCGAATAACTGTTTCAAGAATGGCATGCTGCCGATTACCTTACCCGCCGAGCAGGTTAGAGAGTTGATGCAGCGTAATGAGTTGACGGTCGATCTCGAGCAGCAGACGATTGAGGGTGCGAACGGGCTGTCGATCTCATTCATGATTCCAGAATTCCAGCGTTATTGTTTGCTGGAAGGATTGGATGATATTGGGCTTACATTACGGTATGAGGGCGCGATCCGCGAGTATGAATTGAGCCACGGATTTAACGGATAAGAACATCGATTTCGCTGTAGAAGGTGTTGCCCCAGTTGTCCTGGTATTCGGTGATGTAGCAGTCGAATAACAAATAACGGTATTTGCCAATATCGCTCACGCTTGCGGCGTATTGACCACCTTCGTCGCCTTCCCTCGACAGCGTACTCACCAACGCGATCAATTTCCAACCACAACTTGCCGGATCGACTCCGCGTTTCGGATCGAGATTCAAGTTTGGCTCTGAGCCATCAGCCGCGTAGAGCTTGTACAACTGCGGACCGCGTGTGTTTGGATGCCACGAATAGCTGTTGACTCGCGCGATCTCGATTGGCGTGCCGAAATCCATGCGGAAACGGCCACCAGAACTACCAGCGCGAAAGAAGACGTTTGCGCCGGGTTCGTCTTCATCCTGTGGCAGGCGGCCATCCGTCAGCGCAGAAAGTTCGGCGCTTCCCTGGTCCAACTCGCCGTCGATCAGCGTCAGCTTCGCGCTTGCGGCCGCGTCGTCTTTAATTGGTGAGGCGATGTTTTTGAATTTGAATTCCGGATTGGCGGTGCTGTTTGAATTGTGATCGATCACCACGCGGGGATCGAGGAGTAGAAGCAAAAGAAGTATTTTAGCCACGGATGACACGGATTTTAGGCAGATGTGCTGAAGCGAAGTACGGTTGTTTCGTGATATTCCTCCCCGGGACGAAGAATGGTCGAGGGGAAATTTGAGTGATTTGGCGCATCGGGGAAGTGCTGCGGCTCTAAGCACAGGCCGGCATACTTCTCGTAAACAAATCCATACTTCCCGCCGTAACTGCCGTCAAGAAAGTTACCCGAGTAGAACTGAATGCCCGGTTGCGTGGTCAAAATTTCCATCACGCGGCCGGTTGTTGGTTCGTAAAGATGAGCCACTGATCTCAGCGAACCGTCCCAATCGTTGAGAACAAAGTTGTGATCGTAACCGCCTGAATCGATAGGTCTGCTCTTGCGAAAGTCCATCATCGTGCTTTCAACAGAACGGATCTCGCCGGTTGGTATCAGATCTTCATCGACTGGAGTAAAACTGTCGGCCTTCAGCATTAACTCGTGGTCCAGGATCGTGCCTGCGCTCTTCAGATTGAAATAGGAATGGTTTGTCAGATTCACGATCGTTTCGCGATCGGTCGTTGCGTGATAATCAATACGTAGTTCGTTATCGTGCAAAGTGTAATCGACGAACGCCGTCAGATTGCCTGGATAACCCTCTTCACCGTCTTTGCTGAAATACGACAGATGTAGAATCTTGCCCTCTTCGCTCGCGTTCCACACGCGTTTGTCGAACCCTTTGAACCCGCCGTGCAAGTGATTGATGCCGTTGTTGCATGGCAGTTGATACTCAACGCCATTCAGCGAAAACCTCCCGCGCGCGATGCGATTCGCATGACGTCCGATGAGCGCGCCGAAGTAACGCGGATTGTTCACGTATTCTTCCAGCGTTTCGAAGCCAAGCACGATATCACCGAAGTTTCCCGCCCGGTCGGGTATTTTTAAAGAGGTGATCGCACCGCCGTAGGTGATGATTGTAACTTCGAAGCCAAGATCGTTCTTGAGCGTGTATCCATGTTTCATCCGTGTAATCCGCGGCTGAAAACGCGATTCGCTTCTTCCAGGGTTTCCGCCGAACCAACATCGTACCAAAGCCCGGGCACTTTCCAAGTGTAGAACGGCACGCGCTGGTACATCCATTGGACCAGACGACCGGGCTGGTCCGGATTGTTGCCTTCGGCAATGTATTCGTGAATCAAAGGCAGTGTCGACTTAGGATAGTAATAGAGCGCGATGCCCGTGAGCGTGCTTTTCGGAACTTTGGGTTTCTCTTCGAAATATGTAATGCGACCGTTTTCATCAATCTCGATAGAGTTGTACTTCTTGATATCTTCGAGATCGCCAACATCGTAGACCGCTGTCACTGCTGCGTTCTTTTCGCGGCAGAACTCACCAAACTCCGCCAGATCGTGGCTGAACAGATTGTCGCCGCCAACGATGATGATGTCGTCGACGATTTCGTGCTTCGTGATCACGAGATGTAGATCGCCGATGGCGCCGAGTCTCGTGGCTTCGTTGCTGGTGCCGTCGTTGACGATCGTGAAACTGGACGTGAGATTTGGATGACGATAACTCTCGGCCCATCGTTGGAAATGACCTGCGAACTTTGCGTTGGTCACGATGTAAGCATGATCGATTCCGCGAATTGATGCGATGTTGTCGATCACATGTTCCAGCATCGGCTTGCCGGCCACGGGCAACAACGGTTTTGGCTGGTTCAGCGTTAGTGGATAAAGGCGAGTTGCATAACCAGCGGCTAAGATAATTAGTTTCATATCAGCGTTCATCCGCGTTCATCCGCGGCTCATACATTTCCTCTGCTCCATTCGAGGCGCTGCAAATATAAATCTCGGGTTTCAATCTCGTGATCTGCTCATATTGCCGGCCGACTTCCGCGCGAAATTCCTCGACATTTTCTTCGCGCACCAGATTAACCGTGCAACCACCAAATCCGCCACCGGTCATCCGCGCGCCGTAAACGCCTTCTATCTTGCGCGCAAGTTCGACCATCAGATCGAGTTCCTCGCAGCTAACCTCGTAATCATCGCGCAGACTCTGATGCGACTCAGCCATCAGCCTGCCAAACTCATGCAGATCGCTGTGCTCGAGCGCGTTAGCTGCCGCTAACACACGCGCATTTTCCGTCACTACGTGACGACAGCGACGATAAATCACGTCTGGCAGATCTTTTCCAAACTGCTCGAGCTGTGCGAACGTTACGTCGCGCAGCGCGGTTACATTCGGTAAAAATTGTGCCAGATGCTTCACGCCGGCTTCACATTGAGCGCGCCGCTCATTGTAAGCACTCGAAGCCAACTCGTGTTTCACCATCGTGTTGCAAATTAGCAAACGAACATTGTCGGGCAGAGGCAACAACCTGAAATCGAGCGAGCGGCAGTCCAATAAAAGCGCCTTTTGTGCCTGACCAAACAGCGATACAAACTGGTCCATAATGCCGACTCGCGCGCCGACAAACTCGTTTTCCGCACGCTGACAAAGAAGCGCGAGCTCACGCGCGTCGATCTTCAAGTTCGAATTTGCGACCAGCGCACAGGCAGTTGCGACTTCTATCGCGGCCGACGAGCTCAGCCCGGATCCAATCGGCACTTCGCCACGAATTCGCAGTCTGGCGCCGTGCAACCGATGACCAGCTCTTTCGAGCATCACCGTCACGCCGATCGGGTAGTCACTCCAATGACCACGCGGAGCTAGGTTCGGATCATCGAGATCAACTTCGATCTCATCGCCAAAATTTTCTGAGTATATTTGTAGGTTACGTTGTTCGAGTGGTGAGACTTTAACCCACGTAAAGAAATCGATGGCGGCGGGCATCACGAAGCCGTCGTTGTAATCCGTATGTTCGCCGATGAGGTTGACGCGCCCAGGTGCCCGAAAAAGTCGCAATGTTAAGCCTCAAGTTTAGCCACGAAAAGGCACAAAAAAGCACAAATGAGCTTTTGTATTTTTTGTGCCTTTTTGTGGCTAATGTTGGTTTACTGCTACCACCGCCGCTAGGCAAATAGTCACAAATAAGATCACTCTCATATCCGTGTCTTCATCCGTGTAAATCCGCGGCCCCAATTGCTGTCTGTAGTACTAACTCCGGCGTCCATTCCTGAATCGGCCGCACCTCCGACAAGTGCCCGCGGCTCATGACCGCCAATCGATCGCACATCCCAAACAACTCCGGCAAATAAGAACTCACCATCAGCACAGCCTTGTTCTGCGCTGCACAAGCCGCGATCGTTTCGTAAACCTGCGCTTTGCTGCCGATGTCGATACCGCGCGTTGGCTCGTCGAGTAAAAGCACGTCCGCATCCTGATGAAGCAATCGCGCGACGATGATCTTTTGTTGATTCCCGCCCGACAGTGCACCAACTTCCTGTAGCACGCCGCGCGCTCGAATCTTTAGCGCGTTAACCAACTTTTCGGTCTGTTTGCGTTGAGCGCTGAGATCGAGCCAGCCCCAGCGCGAACATGAATCAAACTTTGTCACTGTGACGTTGTCGGCGATCGATTGGTTCAATGTTAGACCATCGCCTTTGCGATCTTCGCTGAGATAGCCAAGACCTTCGATTAGACGCATCGCGGGCGTGCTGCGTCCGCTCGACAGCGCCTTTTTATTCACTGAGATCGTTCCGCTTGTGGGGTTTTCGAGACCAAAAATTGCACGCAGCAGCGGCGTTCGTCCCGAACCCATCAATCCAGCGATGCCGAGAATCTCTCCGCGACGTAATTCAAAACTCGCGTTCTTCAACAGCGGCGGTGACGCCAGATTCCGAACGTCGAGAATCGTTTCGCCCGGGGATGAAGTGCGGTCCGGAAACAGGTGTTGCTGTGCGCGACCAACCATCTTTGCGATCAACTCGTCATCGCTGGTCGTCGCGATGTCACCTGAAGCGACGCTGCGTCCATCGCGCAACACCGTGAATCGATCCGAAATCTGGCGCACTTCTTCAAGAAAGTGACTGATGTAGATCACCGAGATTCCTTCCGCGCTCAACTTTCGGATTAACGTGAACAAGTGCTCGACGTCGTCGCGTTGCAGACTGCTGGTTGGCTCGTCCATCAAAATGATGCGAGCGCGTGCTGCGATTGCACGTGAGATCTCGACGATCTGTCGTGCCGCAACTGAAAGATCACCGACACGCTTTTCGGGACGAATATCCGTGTGATGAAAAGTCTTGAGCACTTCGTTGGTGCGCGCGATGAGTTGATCGCGATCGAGCCACCCGAAATACGACGACTCAATTCCCATGAGCACGTTCTCTGCGACGCTGAGATGCGGGCACAACGAGAGTTCCTGGTGAATCAAAGCGATTCCGTGAGTGCGTGCCTCGAGCGGATTTGAAGGAGAATAAGGCTCGCGTCGGATCTCCATCGTGCCTTCGTCGGGCCGCAGCGATCCAGCGATCACGTTCATCAACGTGCTTTTGCCCGCCCCGTTTTCGCCGATCAGCGCGTGCACTTCACCCTCGCGCAGCTCGAGATCCACGCCATCAAGCGCGATAGTCGGTCCAAAAGACTTGCGAATCTTCGAAAGCCTGAGTGCAATCATCCGTGTCATCTGCGTCATCCGCGGCTAAAAACTGTCATAAAGTGGACGCGCCGGTTTTACCTCGGATCGTTCATTCGAGCCCGTTATTGCCAGAATCCTCACACTATCATTGATCGGCAGCGTCACCTTACTCACATTCGCAGGAACATCGATCGTGTATACAAACAGATAGGAATACGCGTAAGCCTCGTTCGTGCCGGCAGCCGTGTGTCGATGCGAAGCGAACCACGCCAGCGGCGCGCGTTTGATGAATCCTGGAGTGATACCAACCATCTCTCCGTAAGGATCGATTCGCGTTCTCGGTCGCTGCAACTGCGCCGCGATGTCAGGCGGAACATCCGGCGGCGGCGTGCGCGGCGGAACTGTCACCTGTGTTTCCTTCCACTGTCGATTGTCCCACTGACCGATAAACCCACTCCAGTTTTGTATCGTCAGCTTCAACGTTTCACCGCCAATGCCAAAACTCACATCCTGGTCGCCATCGGCAGATGAAGCCAGCACATACAACCTGCGCACGCCCGGAGGCACTGCGATCTCCTGACCTCGCGGCACGAGCGCATTCGCTTTATCGCTCGGCGCCAGGTGAAAAACGATGCCTGCGTATGGCAACTCCTGCGGCAGCATCTCCGCAGGCACTGCGAATCCTTGACCATCAAAACCGAATTTCATTCTCTCGCCATCGCGATCGGAAACAGCAAGATCGTAGGGCAAATTAATCGCCTGCGATTGCGGGGGCGCCACTTTCACCATCGGCTGAGCCAACTTCACTGCAAATGTGCGCGGCTGAAAACGTCCCAAGTTCGTCACCAACTCGCCTCTATTAATGGTCGCAGTTCCAACCGGCAACTCCTGTCCATTCACTTCACGCGCTGCAATGACGGGCGCGGCAAACGCGATACGCACATCCGGAGCGGCGCGCCCATCCAGCTCGACAATTCGCATGATTACTTCATCCGTGTCTTCCGCTTTTTTCAGCGCCAGCACACGAACACGACTGTTGTTCAGTCGCAAGATCGAAAACGTCTTTCCTAGTCTTCCCGGATGCTTTGAACTTGAAAACGGAATCAGCGGTTGATTGAGCCGCTGCGCCTGCCAATCAGTCTGCGCGCTGCGCCAGTCGCCCGCGTGCGCGGCGAGGCCATAAACAAATTCATGATGGCCTAGATCCTGCGTTGACTGATCGGCGTAGCCGGCGCGTGGTGAGACACCGGGAGTCCGCATTAAGGTCAGCCGCAGCGTTTTGTCGTCAGGCTTGTCAGAACCGTACTTGCAATCCGAAAGGACCGTCACTCCAAACGTTCCGCTTTGGTCCGTGAGATCGAACCATTGGTGCGAAGGCACTTCAAACTTGCGCTCGTCGTTGTTACTGCGCTCAATCGTCCCCACATCCCAGTTGTAAGTGGCTTTTGAATTCGAAGCCGTCAGCGGAAACGTCGCTTTTAGATTTGCGTTGCGCGTCTTCCAATCGATGACGTTGCCAAACTCGATCCGATTGCCTGCGTCGCCCGTAGATAGGCGCACCGTCTGTTGAAACTTCGAACCTTCCGTCTCACGCGCTATTTCAACAGCGACGCGCACCGGACCATTCTCGACAATACGAATCTGCGCGGCGCCACCAACATACGCGCGCGGCGGCTTCTGCTGATCGGCCCAATCCATGTTCCACGCAGGCCACTGCGCGGGCGTGTCGTTCTTAATCGCGAGTCGTATCGGCGCGTTCAGCAGTTCGCGATTGAGTTGCTTATCGAAGATATTCGCAATATCACCATCAGCGTTGAGATTGATTCGATAGCGATGATTCTCGAGCGACGATTGCGTGACTTTCAGATCTGAAGACGCTGTCGCACTCTGACTCGGTTGGACGTCGTAAACCGCATAACCCACCGACGGCACTTTCGCGACAAACAACACTTTTGTCGCTCCGTCTTGCTCGCCAACAACTTGCGCCGGAACTTCGCGACCCTCTGGGCCAACAACGCGCACGTTCTTTGCTGGTCCGCCCGGCAACGAAACACCAGCCTCAACAACGTCTTCGCGCGCGATATTCAGCGGATTGTAAACAACGATCGCCTCACCGGTGGTTTGCGTGTTCAAATCCGCGGCGATGCCTTCAGTCGCACTGGTCAGCACACCAGCGAACTGATTCATCGCGATCACATCGTCGTTCCACGAAAAGTTAAATGCCCTGGGCGTCGCGGTTCCAGGCAGAATGTCGTGAAACTGACCACCCATCACGAGCGTCCACGCACGATTCAAACGTTCCTGCGGATAACCGCGACTGCCCAACCAGGCAGCTCCGATGGAAGCCTTCTCCGCCGCATCGGCGAGCAACTCGTTCATGCGGTTCCAGCGCTTCTGATAAGCCTCGGAAGTAATCGATCCAGCGGAGTGATCGGTCAACAACAGATCGCCCTCGTAACGCGGCAGACTCTTGATCTGTTCGGGACGAATGTTGAGAAACATCTGTTCCGCGGTCGCTGATACAACCTTCAGTGGTCCATCGCCAACCGCGGGCACGGGCGACGGCATCAGCGCGGGATTTTTTGTCACGATCGCTTCGACCATTCGCACGGAGTCTTCGCGTGGTGCGCCGCCGGTGTCGCCAGTACCGTAATAGTGATAGTCAGTAAAGAGTCCGCTGACTTTGCCGTTGCGCTCGACTCTGCGCGGCCAATCGACAGGATTGTTTCGCGCGTTCGGATCTACGATGACAGGACTCTTGCTGATGTCTTCACGTACCTGGCCGCCGTAACTGCCGGGGTTCAGCGCGGCCATGACTCCGCGCCCATCCGGTCCTTGCCAGAAACCAACATTCCAAGGAATGCCTCGCGGCGTTTCTTCGATCGAACCTGGACCACCGCCGGGCGCCGCGGAATTCCAGGTGAGTTTTTGCGTCGAGAAACCCTTTATACCGGCATGCGCAAGGATGCTCGGCAGCGATGCGGGAAAACCAAAACAGTCCGGCAACATGTATTCGGCGCTCGTCTTGCCAAACTCACGTTGAAAGAATCGATTGCCGTAGAGGATCTGACGAAAGATCGACTCCGCGGACGGAACGTTGACGTCGCTCTCTTCCATCGACGAGCCTGCTGGAAACCAACGTCCGGTAGCGACGTACTGCTTCACGCGCGCATAATCGGCCGGCCAGTACTCCTTCATCATGCGATAGCGATTCGCGCCGCTGAAGTTGAAGGTGTAGTTCGGATACTTTTCGAAGAGCGCGAAGTTGTCGTGCATCGTCTTCGGAATGTATTCGTTGATGACGCGCGGATACTCCCAACGCCATTGCGTGTCGAGATGCGCATAAGCGATGACGTAAAGCGTTGGTTGTTTCGTGAGATCCGGCTGCGTCGTTTGGGCACTGGTGGAGACGGCGAAAACAATTGCGAGTAAAACAGCAAGAGGCTTGGTTAAAGCTCGCATGCGAGTAGGCTCCTCAAGGACGTGTTAAAATGCGCGGCCATGATAATTTCATTCTCGGATCGAGTTAAAGTCCCGGACGACGTATTGATCTCGAATTTGCAAGATGAATCGGTGATTCTCAACCTCGACAGCGAGCGATATTTCGGGCTCGACGACGTCGGCACACGTTTTTTGGCAGTCCTTACTAGTTCTGACTCCATCGAAGCCGCCTATAACACATTGATTACCGAATACAACGTCGATGGTACCGCGCTGCGTCAAGATCTGCTCGCGCTAGTCGAGAACCTGGTAGATCAAGGCGTACTAATCCGCTCCAATCCGTAAAATCCGTGGCCCTAACGATCTCAGCAGACGCGCGCCTGGATGGTCGCGAAGAGTTAATCGCCAAGCTCAAACCCGCGGGATCTCCGAGCGACACAGATTTGATCCTCTATGCGTACGAAGCCTGGGGCGAAGACTGCGTCAAACATCTCATCGGCGACTTCGCCTTCGCAATCCACGACAGCAACTCGCAACGCCTGTTCTGCGCGCGCGACCACTTCGGTGTCAAACCGTTCTTTTACGCGCGTCTCGGAGACGATTTCATTTACAGCACCAACCTGAACGAACTGCGACAAGATCCGCGCGTGTCAGACACACTGAACGAGATGGCAATCGGCGACTATCTACTGTTTGGCGTCAACCAGGATCTTTCCACTACTACATTCAAAGATATTCAACGACTGCCGCCGGGTCACAGTCTCACCGTCACCGAAGGCTCAATTAAAATTCATCCTTATTGGACATCGCCGGCTCCGAACGAAGTGCGCTTTCGCGACCCAGCATCTTACGTCGAACGGTTCTCAGAACTGTTATCAACCGCCATTGAAGATCGTCTGCGTACTGAACGCGTCGCAATCTCGATGAGCGGCGGTCTTGACTCAACCAGCATCGCGGCAATCGCGCGCACTAAACTCCCGAACGATTCTGCCGTGCAGGCGTTCACGGTTGTTTACGACAAGTTAATCCCTGACGAGGAGCGTTACTATTCAACTGTCGCAGCTACACATCTCGGAATTCCAATCACTCACCTCGCTGCCGATGGATATTCTCTCTTCGACGAGCAAGTTCCAGGCGACATGGACCAGGCAGAACCTTTCCTCATATCCGCGCAGACCGCGCAATTCAACAATCTCCTGAGGTTATGCGCCGCTCACGGCCGAGTTGCACTGACCGGTTATGACGGCGACGCATTCATGAACGAACCCGGACGCTGGCGTTTCGGAGTTCGATCAAAACTCAAGCGACTGTTCGGCAAACCCCGTCCTGAGGTTGCGCTTCCTCAATGGATCGATGAGTCATTCGCCGCGCGAACCCAGCTCCTCGATCGCTTGAAACAGTCGTGGGGCAGGCCTGTTAGTCTTGCCAGTCCTGCCAATCCTGTTTGGACAGCACTCTTCGAAGCCTACGATCGCAGCGCCACGAAGCTCGACCTGGACGTCCGTCATCCGTTCATCGATGTACGGCTGGTCGAGTTTCTGTCAGCGATACCCGTGCATCCGTGGCGTGTCAAAAAACAGATCCTGCGGTTAGCGATGAAAGATAAACTACCGCCCGTTGTAATCAATCGTCCCAAGACGCCGCTCGCCGGTAATCCTGCTCTTCAATTGGTGAGGCACGCTAGTGTAAGATGGCTCGACAGTTTTGAGGTCAATCCACGGCTCAGGGATTTTGTTAACCTGAAGCTTCGGCGATGCGTAGCCGACGAACAGACCTCCGACGGCCTCTGGGCCAACCTTCGGATATACGCGTTGAACTATTGGCTTACGAACTCCCAGCCGATTGTTCGACGAGCAACGACAACTCAGGTTAACAATCGCGCGTGCATGACCTCAGTCGCCTAGACTGCCCTAATGGAGAAGATGCATGGAACGTAAACCAGCAACCGACGCCCAGGTCCAAGAGCAGGAAACCAAGAAGCCCTATCACAAGCCCGAACTGATTATTTACGGAAACATTCGCGAGATCACGAGGAACGTTGGTCCAAAAGGTAATTTAGATGGCGGCGGCGGCTCCGCGGCTGGACCTAAGACGGGTACATGACGCACCCGGCGCACGACAGTAATATGTGATCAACCACGCCTCAATACATGCCTTACCGCTGCTCGATCTATGGCCTTGGAGTTGTAGCCAATAGAATAGTCCCCGGCGTTCCTGCCACTTCAACCGCATCAGATGACCTTCAGATATGTTTCGGCTTGCTTCCGTCGTGGCTGCACGAAGTGAGTGCGACTCAAATCGAAACTTACGTCGCAGATTACAACGATGAATGCGGGAATCCCCTGTTGCGCGTCTTCAGTGTGCTCGATGGCGACTATTATCGATTCTGCTACGCGGACCAGACCGAGTTTGTAATCAATCGAGGCGGCACTGAGATCTGGGCCAGGTGGGTTGAGCCGCTGACTCTCGAAGACACTGCTACTTATTTGCTTGGTCCAATCATGGGGTTCGTCATGCTCCTGCGTGGTGTGGTGTGTTTACACGCGAGCGCCGTTGTCGTCAATGACGAAGCAATCGCGTTTTTAGGTCCGGCAGGAGCAGGTAAGTCGACGACAGCGGCTGCGTTTTCGAAGAGAGGTTACAGCGTACTCGCCGAGGACGTGATGACGCTTGACGACCGTCACGATCGTTTTCTTGTGCGACCGGCTTATCCTTGCATTCGCTTGTGGCCCGCGTCGGTCAGAGCGCTTTACGGAACAGAAAATCATTTGCCGAAGCTCACGCCAAACTGGGACAAGTGCTATCTCGATCTGACTTTGCGGCCCGAGCAGTTTCAACGAAAGCCGTTGCCACTCGCGGCGATCTATTGCCTCGGTGAACGTCGTGACGATCGTGCAGCACCTTTTGTCGAGTCAGTCGATCGCGCTGAAGGTCTGATCTTGCTGGTGGCGAATACGTATTCGTCGAAGTTAATGGACAAGACGATGCGCGCGAGGGAGTTTGAACTGTTGGGACGCGTGTTGAATACCGTTCCCGTGCGGCGCGTTACTCCGCATGCGGATCCGTCGCGCATTCCGGAATTGTGCGACGCGATTCTGAACGATTTTGGCCGCGGATGTGCGCGGATCGAGGCGGATGAGGTTCATGTATAGCCTCCATTTTTATGGCCGGATGATTGCTGATGCTTCGCGCATGGATGCTTATGTCGCGGCGTTGGGTCGTTTTGTTAGAACTGATTCAGTGGTGATGGATCTCGGGTGTGGTCCAGGAGTGTTTGCGCTGCTTGCGTGCAAGCTGGGCGCGCGGCGTGTCTACGCGGTTGAACCGGATAATGTGATCGGTCTCGCGCGTGAAGCCGCGGTGGCTAATGGTTTCGCGGATCGCATCGAGTTTTTTGAAAACCTGTCTACTGAGATCACGGTGCCCGAGCGCGCCGACATTATTGTGTCCGACCTGCGTGGTGTGCTGCCGTGGTATCAGCAACATATTCCATCGATCATCGACGCTCGTGAAAGACTGTTGGCGCGTGGCGGCGTGCTGATCCCGCGTCGCGATATTCTCTGGGCCGCGGTTGTCGAAGCGCCGGAACAGTATGAAGAGCTCGTAGGTCCTTGGGAACACAACAAGATCGACTTGGATTTGTCTGCCGGGGCGCGAATGATTACCAACACCTGGCGCAAAGCACACATAAAACAGCAGCAGTTGTTGTCTGAGCCCGTCTGTTGGACCACGCTCAATTACTACGATGTCGATAGTCCTGACATTTGCGCTGAGATTTCGTGGCGTGCCTCACGAAGCGGCATCGCGCATGGCGTCGCTGTTTGGTTTGACGCAGATCTTGCGGATGGTGTCGGCTTTTCAAACCATCCGCAGGCGCCGCAGACGATCTACGGCAACGGTCTGTTTCCTTTCGCAGAACCGGTCGAGATCGCAGCAGGTGAAAGGATTGATTTGCGATTATCAGCACGGATGGTTCACGACGATTACCTCTGGCGCTGGGAGACAGATTTCCTTGCGCGCGACGACGACACGCATACGAAACGTAGTTTCAAGCAGTCAACTTTCTTTGGCGTGCCTCTTTCAGCCGAGGGGTTGCGGAAGCTCAGACAGTAAGAATGTTCAATTCCGTCAAAATTCTTAGCTCGAAACTTCGCAAGGCGCTGGCGCAACTGCCTTACCTGCCGCGTGCTCTCAAACTCGTTTGGGAAGTGGCGCGACCATGGACGATCGCTTGGATCGTTTTGCTCGTCGTTCAAGGCCTTCTTCCCGCGGCAACCGTTTATCTCACCAAGCTCGTCGTCGATGGTGTTGTTGCCGCGGTAAACAGCGGCAGTTCGTGGCCCAATGTGAGACACGTCTTACTGCTCTTGATTTCGCTAGCCGGCATTCTGCTATTGATGGAAATGGTTCGTGGCGGCATCAATTGGGTGCGCACGGTGCAAACCGAGTTGTTGCAGGACCACATCACTAATCTCATTCACGAGAAATCAGTAACCGCCGATCTCGCCTTTTACGAACTCTCTGATTACTACGATCACCTGCATCGCGCGCGCGCGGAAGCACGCTATCGTCCGGTAGCTCTGCTCGGAAACCTTGGTGCGCTATTGCAAAGCAGCATCACGCTACTCGCGATGGGCGCGATTCTGATTCCGCTTGGTCCATGGTTAGCTGTGGCGCTCATACTCAGCACGCTGCCGGCGTTCTATGTCGTGGTTCATTACGCGCTCGCTGAATATCAATGGCGGCAACGCACTACAGCGGACGACCGACGCGCGTGGTACTACGACTGGATCATGACGACAGCCGAAGCAGCCGCAGAACTCAGGCTTTTCGGACTCGGCAAGTATTTTCAATCAAACTATCGCGATCTGCGCCGGCGACTACGCGGCGAACGGTTGGAGTTGATACGCAAACAAAGTCTTGCAGAACTCGCAGCAAGCATGATCGCGCTGGCGATCGTTGGCGCGGCGCTCGGATGGATGGTGTGGAAAGCGTTGCATGGTCTTGTAACTCTCGGAGAGCTCGCGCTGATCTACGCGGCCTTCAATCAAGGTCAGGGTCTGATGCGCACGTTGCTGGAAAACGCAGGCCAGCTTTACGGCAACAGCCTCTTCCTTGGCAACCTGTTCGAATTCCTCGCCCTGCAACCGGTTTGCGAGGGTGGTCCTTCGTCGCCACTTCCTGCCATTAAAATTGGCATCACTTTCAACCGGGTGTCATTCAGTTATCCCGGTTCCGCAGCCAGGGCACTTGATGATTTTACGATGACAATTCCGCGAGGAAAGATCGTGGCGATTGTCGGTCCGAACGGCGCCGGAAAGAGCACGCTGCTCAAATTGCTTTGTCGTTTTTACGATCCTGAAAGCGGTTCGATCGAGATCGATGGCCACGACTTAAGAGACATCGGCAATGAGGATCTGCGGCAACTGATCACGGTCTTGTTTCAGCAACCATTTCACTACAACGCAACCGTGCGCGAGAACGTTTTGTACGGCGATCTGAAGCGCGACGTGTCAGACGCCGAGATCCACGCCGCACTTCGCGCGGCGGGCGCCGACGAGATCGTTGCGCGTCTACCGGAGCACGAGCAGACACTGCTCGGCCGTTGGTTTGCCGGTGGCACAGAGCTGAGCGTTGGCGAATGGCAACGCATCGCGCTCGCGCGTGCGTTCCTGCGGCGAGCGCCAATTATCATTCTGGACGAGCCGACGAGTGCGCTCGATCCGTGGGCCGAAGCAGATTGGCTCGAGCGGTTCCGCACTCTCGCGGTTGGCCGCACCTCGATCATTATCACGCATCGGTTCACCACCGCGATGCATGCTGACGTAATACACGTGATGGATCGCGGCAGAATTGTTGAGTCGGGCAGCCATCAACGTCTACTCGCTCATAATGGTCTCTACGCCGAATCGTGGTCACGACAAAATCCATCCACAGATTACGCAGAATCTGTGAAATCTGTGGATTGCTTTTAAGATTAGTATGAGGCTTGAGAACGAGGTAATCCTCTGCATAGCCCGACGCCAACTCAATGCGCGTCTGCTGCGTCGTGATCTCAACTGGGACTATCTCTTTACAACCGCGCAAGCACACGGCCTCCTCCCGCTCCTCCACAAAGATCTAACAGCCGTTCCTCATCTTGTTCCGATCGAATTCTTGTCACGTCTGAAA
This sequence comes from Pyrinomonadaceae bacterium, assembly GCA_035248565.1. Classification (GTDB taxonomy): domain Bacteria; phylum Acidobacteriota; class Blastocatellia; order Pyrinomonadales; family Pyrinomonadaceae; genus PSRF01. Next base: position 95,913 of record DATFHH010000002.1, read on the forward strand.
CAGGCCGCGGTCGCGAATTCACAAACGGTCTTGCACCTCATCAGCAAGCAATTGCGCGTTTACAAACTCTTCAAAGAAAACAACATTCCGGTCGCGCTTTTTAAAGGTCCACTGCTCGCACAGATGGCTTATGGCGAACTCTCGCTACGACAAGCGGGCGACATCGATCTCTTGATTCATCGCCACGACTTCGATCGCGCCAGCACGTTGCTGGAGTCGCTCGATTATCAAATGCACCCGAAGCTGACGCGCCCTCAGTTGGACTCACATCTTGCGTTTCACTGCGAGCTGCCATTCATGCGTGACGACTGGTTTACCGTCGTCGATCTTCATTGGCAACTTGCGCCACGCAGTTTTGTGTTCGGACTTAAAGCGGAGGAGGTAATGTCGCGTCTGCAAACGGTCTGGTTGGCGGGGACTTCAGTGGAAACCTTCAGCAACGAAGATCTTGTGCTTTACCAGGCGATGCACGGCGCAAAACACCTGTGGCGGCGTTTGGAGTGGATCACGGCGCTCGCGGAATCGCTGCGTGCCGCGCCTGAAATCAGTTGGGACATAATTATGGGGCGCGCCGCGAACGCATGTGCGACGCGCATGCTCGCGCTCGGCCTGCGACTCGTCGAACTGTTTTCCGGCGTGAGTGTTCCATCTCACGTGTTCACCACCGTCGATTCCGACAACTCGATGCAGCGAATGGCAACGCGAATTCGCAAGCAGATCTTCACGACTTATGGTCCAGCCGATTCGGCCGAGACTAACCTCTATAATCTACGCATCATGGATCGCAAACGCGACGCGCTAGTCTCCGCGTTGCGCGCGCTCTTCGTCCCCACACTACCCGACTGGCAGGCGCTCGCACTCCCCGCGCCACTACATTCGTTGTACTATGCATTCCGTCCGCTGAGACTGTCGAAGGTCTACAGCACATCACTCTTGCAACGAGCCACGCGTCTTGGTCCAAAGAAGCACAATGCTTAAACCCCCGCTGAAGTGGGCCGGCGGGAAACGTTGGCTGGTCGCTCACCTGAAGCCGATTTGGGAGGCGAATGCGAAGTGTCGCTACGTCGAGCCGTTTTGCGGCGGTCTTGCCGTTGTGCTCGGTCTACAACCAAAGCGCGCACTGCTAAACGACATCAATCCACACCTTATAAATTTCTATCGTCACGTGCAAAACGGGCTCGAGATGCAAATCACTACGCGCAATGACGAGAAGCTGTTCTATCGTCACCGCGAACGATTTAATCAATTGATCGGCAACGGCGAAGCACAATCCGAACAAAGCGCGCAGTTGTTCTACTATCTCAATCGAACTTGCTTTAATGGTCTTTGCCGATTCAATCGCGCCGGCGATTTCAACGTCCCTTTCGGCACTTACAAAGCGATCAATTACGCGCGCGATTTTTCTGAGTATGCGGAGATCTTCCGGCGCTGGAAGTTTAGCAATCGAGATGTTGAGGCGCTCGAGCTCAGGCCGGATGATTTCGTCTATGCCGATCCGCCGTATGATGTAGAGTTCACGACTTACAGTGCGGGTGGTTTTTCATGGGAGGATCAGGTAAGGACCGCGAGGTTTCTGGCGAATCATGCGGGGCCGGTGGTGATTTCGAATCAGGCCACGGATAGGATTGTTGAGTTATATGAGGGTCTGGGGTTTGAGTTGACGTATCTCGACGGGCCAAGGCGGATCAGTTGTACTGGTGATCGGACGTCGGCGCGTGAAGTGTTGGCGATAAAACTTTAGCCGCGGATTACACGGATTGATGACGGATTTAGATATGAGACAGGCGTGGGTGCCGGATCTGATGTATACCGAGGGGCATTTTGTGTCCGGGCATGCGTTGGTGTGTGATGGCGGTAGGATTGTGGAGATCGTTGACAGCGCAGAAGTTCCTGAGACGATTAGGTTAGCCGGGCGGGTGTTGTTGCCGGGAATGGTGAATGCTCACTCGCATGCGTTTCAGCGTGTTATTCGCGGGCGAACTGAACATCGTTCACAACACTCGACGGATACTTTCTGGACGTGGCGCGAGCAGATGTATGCGGCGGCTAACCGGCTCAGCCCTGAAGAGATTTATGCGGCTTCGCGACTGGCTTTTCTCGAGATGGCGCTGACGGGAATTACGGCGGTTGGCGAGTTTCACTACATACATCGGGCGCCTGACGGCTCTGCTTATTCCGATCCAAATTTACTCGCGCGAGAAGTGATTCGCGCCGCACGCGATGTCGGCATTCGCATCGCGCTGTTGCGCGTTGCGTACGCACGGGCTGGTTATCAAACTGAAGCAAACCCGCTTCAGGTGCGTTTTATTGAAGACTCGCCTGAAACGTATTTGAAAAATCTCGAAGACCTGCGTGGTTCAGATGATGGAATGAGTTGGGTGGGCGTCGCGCCGCATAGCGTTCGTGCGGTGCCGCTCGATTACTTGAAAACGATCGTGAGGTTCGCAAACGAGCACCATCTGCCGGTTCACATGCACATCGCTGAACAGCCCGCGGAGGTCAAGGCTTGTATCGAGGAGTATGGGCGTTCGCCGGTGGCGCTACTCGAAACCGAAGGTTTGCTGAGCAAGCGGTTCACTGCCGTTCATGCGATTCATGTGACGCCGAAGGCGATCGGCGCAATCGCACGTGCCGGCGCAGTGGTGTGTGCCTGTCCTACCACGGAGCGAAATCTCGGCGATGGTGTCGTGCCGGTTGATGCGTATTTCGATGCGGGCGTGAGGGTCGCGCTCGGCAGCGATAGTCACATTCAGATCGATCTGCTGGAAGATGCGCGCGAACTCGAGTATCACCTGCGCTTGCAGAAGACTGCGCGGAATGTGCTCGCTCCGGCCGACGATACGAGCAGCTCAGCACTCGCGCGTCGATTGTTTGATTGCGCGACGGTGAATGGTGCGAAGAGTATCGGTTATGACGGTGGGAAGCTGGAAGCTGGTGCACCGGCGGATTTCTTCACAGTCGATCTGGATGATCCATCGATTGCAGGAGCACAAGTCGATGATCTCCTAGCGAATATCGTGTTTTCCGGATCACGAGCGACGGTGCGGGATGTTGTAGTTGGCGGAAAAAGGATTGTGGAGGATGGGAGACATTTTAGCCACAGATGACGCGGATTAAAGAAACGCTGGCTCAGCTCGTGAGGATCAATTCGGTCTCGTCGGGATCGAACGCGGATATTGTTGAGTACCTCGAGCGGCGTTGTGCAGCGATGGGATTGAATACAAGACGGTTCCCGTACTTCGACGAGCACGGGATCGAGAAGATCAATCTCATTGCGCTCACGAGGGATGTTGGAGAGGTTGAGCTTGCGTTGGTGGGTCACACTGATACCGTTCCTTACGATCCTAACTGGACTGACGCGACTAATCTCACCGAACGCGATGGAAGACTCTACGGGCGCGGTTCATGCGATACCAAAGGTTTCATCGCTGCTGCATTAACAGCCATTGAGATGACCGATCTGTCGCGATTGAACAAATCACTCGCACTCATCTTTACTGCCGATGAAGAGATTGGATTGCGCGGCGCGAAGCAGTTGGCCGAAACAAAGCCGCTGCGCGTGCGCTACAGCATCGTCGGGGAGCCGACCTCGCTCAAACCAATTCGTGCTGGCAAGGGTTATTCGCTCGCAGAAGTGATCGTGAAAGGCCGCGAAGCACACAGCGCTTATCCGGCGCTCGGCGCCTCCGCTGTGTTTCGTGCAGCACGGCTGATCAATCGTCTCGAAACAATCGCGGAAGAACTTCAGAAAGATCAGCACGCCGCATTTGATCCACCATACACGACACTGAACATCGGTTTGATTCACGGCGGTTCCGCGAAGAACGTGCTCGCAGGAGAATGTCGTTTCACGCTCGAGTGGCGGCCGATACCCTCGCAACCTTCCGAACATGTTCTCGAACTTTTCAAGGCCGCGATTCAGGAAGAGATACAAGCCGATCCTGAGTTTCAATGCGAAGTCGAAGCTACGCGCGCGGACGCAGGATTCGAGACTTCGCCGGACTCGCCTTTGATCAAGTTCCTCGAAAAAGCGACCGGTAATGATTCCGCCACGGTGGCGTTTGGCACGGAAGCCGCGCAAATGATGGCGCTCGGCAGCGAGTCGGTCGTGATCGGTCCCGGCGATATTCGCGAAGCGCATCGCACCGGCGAATTCGTCCCTGTAAATGAACTTGAGCGCTGCGCGGAGATTCTGAAGGAAGTGATAGCTGCGGATTTCGCGGAATTTGCGGAGAAGAGTTATTCTTAACGCATGTATTGCATTAATAAGTTCGTACTCGTACTAGCAATTCTGACGTTTTTGTTCTTGCCGGCAGCAGCACAGGAAACAAAGCCACTTACCAGTCAGGAGTTCGTTGGTCTTCTTTACCAACTGCCGCGCAATCCCTCCATGCGCGACGATCTGATCGACCAGATCCGCAAACGCGGGATCGGGTTTCCATTGACTGACGGCATGCGGTCGCTGGTCGCTACAAAGAGCGGAAACGATTCGCTGCTGCGCCGCACTCTCGAAGAAGCTGAACGGCGCCGCGTCAATCCCGCGGCTTCGACACTTCCTTCCGAAACCGAAGGAAGTGAACTGCTCGAGCGCACGCGCAATGTGACGCTCGCCGCCGCGAACGCAATGCCGGATTTTCTGGTCAAGCAGATCATCAAACGATCGGTCGCTTACGGAAGTACAACTAATTGGATCCCACAGGATAATTTGACGCTCGCTGTCGGTTATCGCGCGAATCAGGGCGAGGAGTACAAAGTCCTTACAGTGAATGGAATGCCGGCCGGCGAAGACGTGAAGGCAAGCAGTGATTACAGCAAGTATGTGCCCAAAGGCGCATCGTCGAGTGGCGTCGAGTACGTCTCAGCGGTGGCGGACGTTTTCAAACCGGAATCAAAAACAGAGTTTCGGATGGTTGATACCGACGTTATCCAGGGCAGGCGAACGGTTGTTTACGAGTACGCGATCAAGAAAGACTTCTCGCAGCTCACGTTGACCCTGGCCGATACAGGCGCACGCGCGGTGGTTGGCTCGCGCGGTCGCATGTGGGTCGATCGCGAGTTGGATCGCGTGCTGCGGTTCGAACAGATAGCAACCGAGATTCCATCTGATTTTCCGATCACCGCAGCCAGCAGCTTGATCGACTACGACTGGGTCACCATCAACGAACACAAGTATCTGTTGCCGAGTCATTCCGAGATAATGCTGACGACGGTGCAGCCGAAGTTTGTGCTTCAGAGTCGAAATGATGTTCGGTTTCGGAATTATCAGAAGTTCGGAGCTGAGTTGAAGGTGGTCGACGAAGTCGGGGAAGACGACGACGCACCTCCTTCCAAGCCGCCCATTAAACCACCACAATAATTTGGCCGCGGATGACGCGGATAAAATCCGGATCTAATCCGCGTCATCCGCGGCTAAAGAGTCTACGATTGTTCACGCCTGTAGCCATTCGGCGACAGCTAAAAGCCTCGCATCCAGCAAATCACCTTTATTCCTTACGGTACGGGCTTTGCACCATTACGCCCCACAATGAAGCCCAGGATTTTGATCGTCGATGATGACTCCACCATCACGCAGCAACTCTATTGGATGTTCTGCGACGAATACGACGTGGTCACCGCAAACGACCTGCAGACCGCGATTCGGCGAGCGACTTTTTATAAGCCCGACATCTCGATACTTGATTTGCAGATGCCTCCCGACAGAGATTCGCCGTCAATTGGTTTGCGATTGCTCGAATTTATCAAGGGTCATTTGTCACATTCGAGAGTCTTGATCATGAGTTCAAACAGCGCGCCCGAAGTGAAGAAGGCATGTTACGCGGCCGGCGCTGACGGTTTTTTCGCCAAACCTTTTGAACCTGCTGACATGCTCGCAAGTATTTGCAAGTTGACGCCGATTCATAGGTTGGAATTGTTCGCTCACATTCTTTGACATCCGGACGCCCACTCCCTTTTGGCGTCCGTCTAGCACCGTAGATGAAACCCTCTTCATCGACCGGTGTGCTCGAGGGACCCCCGCGACGTTGCCCAACGCGAATGCGGGGGTCGCCTTTTTCACGCCTCTTTGCGGCTCTGCTCAACTCTCTGCGATAATCCCCCGCGTACTGCCCTAACAAAATGAGCGAAGCAGAAGACAAAGTGCGTGGAGTGCACGAGCTTCCGTTGTTCCCGCTGCCCGTGGTCCTATTTCCGGGCGTGCCTCTACCGCTGCATATTTTTGAGCCGCGCTATCGGCAGATGCTTTCAGACATTCGGGTGAGCAACAACCTCTTCGGTCTTGCTTACCTCGATCCAACAACGTCATCGAATGAAGTTCCACCTGTAGGCTTCGTCGGCTGTGTTGCGGAAGTCACTGAGGCACACACATTCCCAGATGGCCGTTCAAACATACTGACGATCGGCTTGGTTCGATACCGCATTGACTCGTACATCGAGCGCGGCGACCCGTATCTGGTGGCCCAAATCAGTTATTTTGAGGACGAGGAAGAAAACGAAACCGCACTGGCGCTCACCGCGAAAGAAGTTGCAGAAACATTTACGCGCATCGCGCAGGCAGTGCGTACCATCAACGACGAGCGCGCCACCTTGCCTGATATCTCAGACACTGAGCCGCAACGGCTATCGTTCCTGGTTGCAGCCGCGATGGAGATTGAGGCTGAAGTGAAACAGGAACTGCTCGAACTCCGCTCGACTTCTGAACGTCTGGAACGACTGCGCGGCATGTTGAGCGTCGCGGTCACGTCTTACGAGGAACGAGCACGCATACACGAGTTGGCCAAGAGTAATGGTCACGGTGGTAGAAAGATCGAGCTTGAATGAATAATCAGGTGACGATCCGTGTGCTCCTCTTCGGCGCGGCGCGAGATGCGGTTAATGCCAGTTCGCTTGAGCTTTCGCTCGATGCTCCCGCGACAGTTTCGAGTGCTTTCAAGAAGCTGGTGGAGAAATCTTCACAGCTTGAACGATTTGGACGATCGCTCTTGTTTGCAGTGAATCAGGAATACGCCACGCCCGATACGCAGTTGCATGAGAATGACGAACTGGCGGTGTTTCCGCCGGTGAGCGGTGGCTCGCACGACTTCTTTGAGGTAACGACTGAGCCGATCGACGTGGGCCAGATTGCGCGTCGCGTGGTGCTGCCCGAGTGTGGCGCGACGGTGACGCTCGACGGCTACGCGCGCGAATGGACCAAGGGGCGTCGAACGTTGTACCTGGTTTACGAGGCGTACAATTCGATGGCATTGACGGAGATGCAGCGACTCGGCGCTGAAGCTCATAAACGTTTTGAGATTGCGCACATTGGCATTGTGCATCGAACTGGGCGGCTGGAGATTGGCGAGACGAGCGTGGTGATTGCGGTGAGTGCGCCACATCGGCAGGCCGCGTTTCAGGCGTGCGAATGGGCCATCAAAGAGCTCAAACGCACGGTGCCGATATGGAAAAAGGAAGTGTATGAAGATGGGGAAGAGTGGCTTGGAGCCGCGGATGACGCGGATTGATTACGGATAATCCGTCCTCAATCCGTGTTCATCTGTGGCTCAGTTTCCTCATCAGCAGCAGCGGCTTCGACGAGCGAGGCGCTGGTGACCTTATCGCCCTGCTCGGTCTTGATCAGACGCACGCCTTGCGCGCTGCGGCCTGTCTTGCGAATATCAGCAGCCTCGAGCCGGATCAGTTTTCCTTGCTGCGTGATGATCATGATCTCTGACTCGTCTTCAACCGGGAACACTGCGACTACTTTGCCGGTCTTCTCGGTCGTCTTCATATTGATGACGCCCTTACCACCGCGCGACTGCAGTCTGTAAGTCGTAATCGGAGTCTGCTTGCCATAACCCTGCTCGGAAACCGACAGCATTCTTTCTTTATCTTCCGCCGACACGGGACAGACGGACACGACGTAATCGTCCTGGCGAAGATCGATCCCGCGCATGCCACGCGTCGCACGCCCCATCGGACGCACGTTCTTCTCGTCAAAGCGAATCGCGAGTCCGTTATGTGTGGCGATAAAAATACGTTTCGTTCCGTCAGTTAAAACAACGTCAAGCAACTGATCGCCTTCGTCGACGTTGATCGCGATGATGCCGTTGGTGCGAATGTTCTGGAAATCAGCCAGCGACGTTTTTTTGATCACGCCTTTGCGCGTGACCATTACGACGTGACGTCCTTCCGCAAACTCACGCACCGGAACAACACCCGCAAGCCTGCGATCCGAAGGAATGTTGATGAGATTCACGACAGCTTTGCCACGAGCCGAGGCCGCGGCGTCAGGCACTTCGTGAACTTTTAACTTATAGACCATGCCATCGTCGGTAAAGATCATCAGGTAGGCATGTGTCGAAGCGATGAACAGGTGTTCGACGAAATCACCGTTCTTCGCAGCAGCACCGAAGCGGCCTTTACCGCCACGACCTTGCCGCGAGTAGGTACTGATCGGTGTGCGCTTAATGTAACCACTATTCGTGACAGTGATCGCAACTTCTTCATCGGCGATTAAATCTTCGATGGAAAGCTCGACGCCTTCGTCGACAATCTCCGTCCGGCGTTCATCGCCAAACTCTTTCTTGACCTCTTCCAACTCCTTCGCGATCACGCGACGCAAAGATCGCTCATTCGAAAGGATCTCTTCGAGCTCTGCTATGAGCTTGATGACGCTCTCGTATTCATCAGTAATCTTCTGACGCTCGAGAGCCGACAGACGCCGCAGTTGCAAATCGAGGATCGCTTGCGCTTGTATCTCGGAAAAAGCAAGAGTCTCGATCGCTTTGAACAATCTGTTCAGATAAGTCTTCAGTTGAACGTCGGAAGGAACGCCTTTCCAGGTCTTCACTTCACTCGTGGTCGCCAACTGTCCAGTCAGCCAGTTTCGCGCTTCATCGACGGAGCGCGAGTTGCGAATCAACGTAACGATGTAATCGAGCGCATCGATCGCTTTGGTGAGTCCTTCGAGAATGTGTGCCCGCGCGCGCGCTTTGCGAAGCTCATATTCAGTTCGCTTGCGTACGACTTCGCGGCGAAACTCAACAAACGCCTCGAGCATCTGTTTGAGATTCATGATGCGAGGCTGACCATTGACAATCGCGAGATTAATAACGCCGAACGACGACTGCATCGGCGTCAATTTGTAGAGCTTGTTGAGCACGACTTGCGGCACGGCGTCACGCTTCAATTCGACGACGATGCGCATGCCCGTGCGGTCTGACTCGTCGCGCAAGTCACTAACGCCGTCGACCTTCTTTTCATTGATCAACTCGGCGATGCGCTCCAGCAAACGTGCCTTGTTAACCTGAAACGGTATTTCGGTGATGACGATCGCGTCGCGCTCCTGCGCGCCACGTCCGATACGATCGATGCCGGCACGCGCACGCAACTGCAAAACGCCGCGCCCGTCGATGTAGGATTTTCTGATCTCGTCGCGGCCGTAGATAAATCCGCCGGTAGGAAAGTCTGGACCAGTAACGATCTTTGTCAGGTCCTCGACATTCATCTCCGGATCTTTCAGCAACGCCAAAGTTGCGTCGACGATTTCAGTAAGATTGTGCGGTGGAATCTTCGTGGCCATTCCAACCGCGATTCCGTCAGAGCCATTGATCAGTAGATTGGGAACGCGCGCCGGCAGAACTGTTGGTTCACTCAGCGACTCGTCGTAGTTCGGTTGAAATACAACTGTCTCCTTCTCTATATCAGCGAGCACTTCATTTGCGAGACGCGCCATGCGGATCTCGGTGTAACGCATCGCAGCGGCTGCATCACCATCGACCGATCCGAAGTTTCCCTGGCCATCGATCAACGGATAGCGCATCGAGAAGTCCTGGGCCAAACGCACGATCGTGTCGTAGACGGGCATGTCGCCGTGGGGGTGATATTTACCAATCACGTCGCCGACGATGCGTGCGCTCTTCTTGTAAGCCTTGTTGTAGGTATTGCCCAGCTCATGCATGGCCCACAAGACGCGCCGATGAACGGGCTTTAGACCATCGCGCACGTCAGGCAATGCTCGACCGATGATTACCGACATCGCGTAGTCGAGGTACGAGCGCCGCATCTCGTCTTCGATGTTTATGTGGTTGCGTTCAGAAGCTGTTTCCATCTACCAACCTTTCCAGTACAATCCGCCACGCAGTCTGCCCCTGTTTCAGAGATACCGAGCTTGTGTTTGGCGCTTTTTTTCGGGGAAAGAAAACAGGGTGAAATACGACATCAAGTGGTCTGTATTTTACCCTTTTTGAGGCCCGATTGGCAAACGTGAAATAGGCGAGAACTCTAATAAAATCAATAGCTTCGTGTAAGCACTCCCGGCGTTTTTCGAACTCCACAACCCTCGTCGGCTCCCATGAGTGAACAACGAAATTGGAAGCGAATTCGCGAACGGCTGGCACTGCATTTACCAGTGCGTGTTCAAGGTCGCGAAACCACCGATTTTCAGTGGACTGAAATGACCAGACTCACTAACGTGACGCCTTTCGGCGCGGGCTTTACGCTGAAACGTCCGACTGAAAAGGGTCGTCTCTTGTACATGACGATTCCCATGCCCCGGCAGTTGCGCGTGTTCGATCACGTTGAAGATCAGTATCGGATTTGGGCTGTGGTGAGATATACGAAAGCTAAGAGTTCCGACACAGCTATCGTGTTCGACGTCGGCGTCGCCTTTATCGGAAAACGCGCGCCGGCTAGCTACGAACAACAGCCGTGGAAGCGATATGAGATCACGACGCCATTTGAAGCTGTCACTGCTACCGAGGACATTGTGAAACTCGCGCCATCAGAGGATCAGCGAATCCTCACGCGACACAACATTGCGGTTGATATGAGAGTCGAGTTGTTAGATGTGGAGGGTAAACTGGTTGCCAGCGAGCACACTGTGACCGAAGACATCAATAGTCGAGGCGCCACTCTCTTCACCACGCTCGACATACCCGTCGGCCGGTTTATTCGTCTGACGAGCGAGCAGCAAAACGTGACCGCACATGCAGCCGTTCGGTCGCGTAGCACTGGCGCACATGGCATAGCTCGTATTCATGTCGAATTCATTGACAGGGAATGGCCGTTGTAAAATACGACGCAAACAGAGATTCGCTTGAGTAACAACGGCACATTTCCGGGGAAGAAAGTAGAGACACGGCCACGTAGGGCTGGTGTAATCCTTCCGCAATGGTCGCTTGAATTACTGAGGCCGGTGGTTGGATTTTTCAGTCGCGTGTTTTGGAAGATCGAATTCTACGGCGTCGAGAACGTCCCCAAGTGCGGTGGTGTGATCATCGCGGCCAACCATCAGACCTACATCGATCCTTTTTGGCTCTCAGTGCAAATCAAACGGCCAATACGTTATCTCGCATGGAGTGCGGCGTTTCGTTGGCCCGTCGTCGGCAGATGTTTGACTTGGTTTGGTGCCTGGCCGCTAGCGCTCGAGGGCAGTGATCCGGCTGCGATCCGTCGTTCGTTGCAATGGCTGCGTGATGGAGGTGCGGTCGTGATCTTTCCTGAGGGCGGGCGCAGTACGTCGACTGGTTCGCTGGAAAGATTCAAAGCGGGCGCGGTGCGATTAGCATTGGAAGCGCAGGTGCCGATATTGCCAGTGACGATCAAGGGTGGGAATCGCGTTTGGCCCAAAGGTTGGCGTTTCCCGCGATTCGGGAAGGTAGTTGTGACTTACCACCCGCTCTACCACGCACAACAATCACCCGACGAAGAAACGCGAGCCTGTGCGCGACGTGAGAGCGAAGAACTCGCGCGGGTGATCGCGTCCGCTTTATAGACTATTTTAGCCGCGGATGACGCGGAAAACGCGGATTAAATCCGTCTTTATCCGCGTTATCCGCGGCCAATAACCGTTAACATCATGTCGTGTATGAGGCCATTGGTGGCCAAAACTTGCTCGTTGTAGATGTCCAACGGTTGATCTTTAAAGTTCGTGACCCTTCCGCCAGCTTCGAAGATCAAGATCGCGCCCGCAGCGATGTCCCACGGACTTAACCCATCCTCCCAAAATCCATCAAACCGTCCGCACGCAACATACGCCAGATCCAGCGCCGCCGAACCGTCTCTTCTAACCCCCTGCGCTTCCATCGTGAACTTCACGAACTCCTTCGCGAAATTAGGACGCTCACGCACATTGTACGGAAAGCCTGTACACAACATGGACGCATTCAACTCTTCCACCGACGACACGCGAATGCGTCGATCGTTCAACGTTGCGCCCTGTCCACGTTCAGCGGCAAACATCTCGTCACGCATCGGATCGTAAACAACGCCGATCACCAGTTCTCCAGCGTGTTCGAGCCCGATCGAGACAGCGAAACACGGATAACCATGCGCGTAGTTCGTAGTGCCGTCGAGTGGGTCGATGATCCACTTCCACTCGCTGCGCTTGCCGCTGACCAAAACTGCCTCACCCGACTCTTCGGCGAGAATTCCGTGCTGCGGGTAATGGGATCGGATGCGCTCGATGATTAGATTTTCCGCGGCAATGTCGGCTTCGGTGACGAGGTTGATATCGCCTTTAATTGTGATCTTCGCAGTGCCGAGACGTTGCACGAGTAAATTGCCGGCCTCGCGGGCGATCTGAGTGGCGAAGTTAAGCACGTGAGGTCCTTTTGGCTGGTGGCATGCGCATCTTGTCTGCGGCGATTTTCAACACTTCCTGGATCTGCTGGTCCCAGTAACCCCACGAATGATCGCCGGGCAGTTCTCGAAACTCGTGCGGTATTTTCTTTTCAAACATGAGTGCCGCAAGCTGGCGATTGTAGGGAAAGATTAACGGCGAATCTTCAGTGCCACAGTCGAAGTAAAAGTAAGGCAACGAGGGGATGCGCGCGGGTGTCAGCTTTTCGATGATGGTAAAGAGATCGTTCGCGGTCCGTGTTTCGCTGCCAACTGGCCCAAACAATTTAATTGACTCCAGAAAACGATCGCCGACGTCCTTTTCAGTGAAGCGCGTCACGCCAAATGCGCCGCTCAGTGAAGCGGCGAAGACGAACGTCGAGGGAGATTTCAAACCAAATTTGAGCGCGCCATAGCCGCCCATCGAGAGTCCGGCGATCGAGCGGCCGTAGCGTGCTTCGATCGTGCGATAACGTTGTTCGACATCAGGTAGCAACTCTTTGAGTATGTAGCTTTCGTACTTGTCGGTGACGACGCTTGCGCTGTCGGTGTACCAACTGTCGTTACCTTCGGGCATGACGATGATTAGGCGATACTCCGCGGCGTAGTCGGCGACGTTTGTGCGCGCGATCCAATCGGAGTAGTGGCCGGTCAGACCGTGGAGGAGATAGAGAACGGGATAGCGCGTGGTTATTGAAGAATCGTAATCCGTTGGAAGGACGACGTTGTAAGGAAGCGCTGCGTTGATCAGTTTGCTTTTGAAGGGAACCGTTTCGACGCGGGCGTACACCGGCCCGCACAAGACGAGGAATATCAAAAGGATTTTGGGGAGTGTGATTTTCATAAATATTTAGCCGCGGATAAACGCGGATGACGCGGATTTACATGGGAATCTTGATGCCTTTATCGCGGGCGGTGCGTTCGGCTTCTTCGTAGCCCGCATCGACGTGCCGCGCGACGCCGAGTCCGGGATCGTTTGTTAAGACGCGATTCAATCGCTTCGCCGCTTCGTCAGTTCCATCGGCCACGGATACCTGGCCGGCATGTAATGAATATCCGATACCGACACCACCGCCATGATGAAATGAAACCCAGCTCGCGCCGCTAGCAGTGTTTAGCAACGCGTTCAGTATGGGCCAATCGGCGACGGCATCAGATCCGTCTTTCATCCCTTCAGTCTCGCGATACGGCGATGCCACGGATCCCGTATCGAGATGATCGCGACCGATCGCGATCGGCGACTTCAGATCACCGCGCTTCACCAGATCATTGATCGCCTCGCCCATCTCAGCGCGCTCGCCGTAACCGAGCCAGCAGATACGCGCTGGCAGTCCTTGAAACTGAATGCGGTCGCGTGCGAGTCGCAGCCAACGATTCAAGGTCCGATCGTCAGGAAACATCTCGAGCGCGAGGTCGTCTGTTTTGCGAATATCTTCCGCGTCGCCGGAAAGCGCAACCCAGCGAAATGGACCCTTGCCCTCGCAAAACAGCGGACGAATGTATTCGGGAACGAAGCCGGGAATCTCGAATGCGTCTTTGCAACCCGCATCAAACGCCTGCTTGCGAATGTTGTTGCCGTAATCAAACGCAACTGCTCCGGCGCGCTTCAACGCCAGCATCGCCTCAACGTGTTGGGCCATCGATTCCATCGACCGCGCCACATACGCAGCCGGATCGTTTTCACGCAGCTTTGCCGCTTCCTCCAAAGTCAGTCCTGCGGGCACATATCCATTCAGCGGATCGTGAGCGCTCGTTTGATCAGTAATCACGTCGATCTTAACCCCGCGCTTCACTAACTCCGGCAGGACCTCCGCACAATTACCAACCAAACCAACCGAGACAGCTCGCTTTTGCTCGCGTGCGTCTTCACAAATGTCGAGTGCCTCGTCGAGCGACATCACGAGTCGATCGCAATAGCCTGTTCGCACGCGCCGCTCGATGCGCGCCGGATCAACTTCGATTCCGAGAAACACAGCGCCATTCAACGTGGCGGCGAGTGGCTGTGCACCGCCCATTCCACCCATTCCGCCAGAGACGATCAGCTTGCCCGAAAGATCGCCGCCGAAGTGTTTGTCAGCCATCGCGGCAAACGTCTCAAACGTGCCTTGTACGATGCCTTGCGTGCCGATGTAGATCCAACTGCCCGCGGTCATCTGGCCGTACATCATCAAACCGCGGCGCTCGAGTTCGTGAAAGTGTTCCCAGTTGGCCCATGCGCCGACGAGATTTGAATTGGCTATTAAAACACGAGGCGCGTGTTCGTGCGTGCGGAAGACTGCAACCGGTTTGCCCGATTGGACCAGCAGTGTTTCGTCATTCTCGAGCTCTCGCAACTCGCGAACGATTGCGTCGAAAGCAGCCCAGTTGCGTGCCGCCTTGCCTGCGCCACCGTAGACAATCAGATCGTCCGGCCGCTCGGCGACGTCGGGATCGAGATTATTCATCAGGCAGCGAAGGGCCGCTTCCTGATGCCATCCTTTGCAATTCAACTGCGCCCCACGCGGCGCTTTGATCACTCGATGCTCCATCGCTTACGTTTTTCAGCCGCAGATGACGCGGATGACGCAGAGATTAAATTTCTGATCTGCGTCATCCGCGTCATCTGCGGCTAAAATCCTAATCCAATAATTCAACGAACTCACCGGCTCTGATCACCTTCACTATTGTCTCAATATCGCCCGACATCGAACGGTCCATCGTCAACGGCGCTACGTGTTTTCGGACGATGTCGTACGCTTGCTTCACGCCACGTCCGGGTGCGAGCGGCGCGTGAAATTCAAGCCCCTGCGCTGCCGTAAGCAATTCGATCGCCGTCGCCATCTCGGCGAGTTTCACAACCGAGCGGAGCTTCGTCGCCGCAGTCATGCCCATCGAGACGTGATCTTCCTTTCCGCCATCGGTAGGCACGTTGTCGATACTCGCCGGGTGGGCCAACACCTTCGCCTCATTCAAAAGCGCAACCGCAGTAACTTGCAGCATCATAAATCCCGAAGAAATACCCGGATGCGCTGTCAGAAATGGAGGCAGTCCTTCATTCGTGTCAGGATTCACCAACCGGTCGATGCGCCGTTCAGTGATACTCATCAAGTCTGTCAAAGCCATCGCAGCGTAGTCAAAAACGAGTGCGAGCGGGGCGCCGTGAAAGTTTCCACCGGACAACACTTCACCTGTGTCTGAAAACACAAGCGGATTGTCAGTCGCACTGCCACTCTCGATCTCGACGACCTGTCGCGCATGGTCCAACGCTGTTCGTACTGCGCCATGCACCTGCGGCATGCAGCGTAAACTGTATGCGTCCTGCACTCGCGGATCGTTATTGAGATGCGACTGGCGAATCTCGCTTTCTCGCAGTAGCTCTCGCAGGTGCGCAGCGACTGCCAACTGTCCCGCATGAGGCCGCACTGCATGAATGCGCTCGTCGAAAGCTACGGGCGTGCCCTTGAGTGCTTCGAGCGTCATTGCGCCGGCAACATCCGCGAGTCTGACGAGTTGTTCTGCGCGGTACAGTGCAAGTGCACCGACGGCGCCCATCGCTTGCGTGCCGTTGAGCAGCGCCAGACCTTCTTTAACCTCCAATTGCAGCGGCGAGATCTGCGCTCGTTGCAGAGCCACAGCCGCTGGCAATCGTTCTCCGTCGTAAAAGACTTCTCCTTCGCCGATTGCTGCCAGCGCCAGGTGAGCAAGTGGCGCCAAATCGCCGCTCGCACCCACACTGCCTTTTTCGGGAATAACCGGCGTGACGCCTTTTTCTAGCATCGCGATCAACGTCTCGATCACCAGCGGTCGCGCACCGCTAAATCCCGACGCGAGCACGTTAGCGCGCAACAAAAGCATCGCACGAGCCTCAGCCTCTGATAGTGGTTCACCCAAACCACACGAGTGACTGCGAACCAGGTTTAGCTGCAACTGGATCAAGTCAGACCGATCGATGCTCACGTCTGACAATTTGCCAAATCCGGTATTGACACCGTAGACAGTGCGTCCCTGCGTCACGATGTCCTGAACCACCTGACGTGATTGTTCAACGCGCGCGCGGGATTCGGCGGCAAGAGCGACCTGCTCTCGGCCTTGCGCCACGTCTACGATTTGACGAAGACTGAGCTGCTGCCCGTTTAGTTGAAGCATACGAATAGATAATCCACAGATTACACTGATCTGCGTTATCTGTGTAATCGGTGGTTAATGCAGCTAAGCTGGTCTCTTATCTGGTGTTTCGGAAATGTCGATTTTCTTAAACTCGGATGTCGTGCTGCCACTGCGCACACGCTGACGGGCGCGTTTCGCACGCACCGTTGTGCGCCGCGTCGTCGTCGCCGTCCAATTCGTCATGCGCTTCAGCGGTTGAAATGAGAACTCGTGCTTCGGCAGCACCTCGCCAGTGGCTTCGCGCAGTCGCACCGTCATGATCGCGAAGATAAACACCGCGGCGTTGAAAACTATTCCAACCACAAAGACGATCCATCCGGGGACCACGCCAACCGTGGCGCGATCGATGAAAGCGTTGAAGTCGCGCGCCGGCAGAGGCGACAGATAAACTTTCAAGTTCCAGCTCAAAGCAAGCAACACGAAGATCCAGAGATAATTGCGGCGCAAGCGGCGGCCCACTGCTTCCCATTCAGTGATCGTGAAATGTGGCGTGGTCAGATCGGCCGCAAGATGTTCGGCCCATGATTCGTCGGTCTGTCTGTTTTCCGGCATCAATATGTTGGCGAAGTAGCCGGTTTCGATAATGCGGACGCGACTGGACCAGATCTCGTAATAGCGATAACGCCGCGCTTCCATCAACAAAAAGATCGCTACGAGGATCGAGTTGATTGGAATCACGAAGTGCGGGTTGTTGGGGGAGCTGAAAACAAACGAGAGCGTAGCGCCGGCAGTGATGACGGCCCAGTTGGTGGTTGTATCGAGTCGATTTCGCCAGGTGTTCGAGCGCTGCACTTCACCGCGATAGAAGTGGATCATTGCGGTGTTGAATTCGGCAGGCGTCATGCGGCGCATGAGTGCGGCAGCCGACTGGGGAGTGGTGTCGGGCAGTAGTTCAACCGGCTGCGGCGTTCTGAGCCGTCCGGTCATCCTATCTGTCGATGTTAATCCGCTTCCTCTTTGACTTGCTTCGGTGGACATGGGAATTGAATCCGCGGAGCGCGCCAGCCAGAAACCGATAATAGCATGCGCGGCCACAAAGAGGCACAAAAGAAGCTGGTCTTGACACTGTTTCCACCCGCACCCTATAGTGGCCGTTCCGGTTGATGACTGCCGCTGCAACAGATTTTGACGAGCATTGGATGCGGCAGGCGCTGGCCGCCGCTCGCGAGGCGCAGGCAAGCGGTGAAGTGCCGGTCGGCACTTGCATTGTCAGTGAAAACAAACTCATTGCCGTTTCCGGGAATCGAACACGTACCGACTGCGATCCCACAGCCCACGCTGAAATCGTTGCTCTCCGCGAAGCCGCCAACAAGCTCGGGAATTACCGGCTGACGGACGCGGATGTTTATTCGACGATCGAGCCGTGTGCGATGTGCGCCGGAGCGATGATCCAAGCGCGGATCAGACGTTTGATTTACGGTGCAGCGGACGAGCGGGCTGGGGCGGTTGTGAGTCGCTTTCGGATCTGCGATACAGATTTTTTGAATCACCGCATCCAAGTCAGCTCGGGCGTTTTGGAAGCGGAATGCCGGGCGCTCATGCAGGATTTTTTCCGGAGCAGGAGAGCGGAATAGAACGCGGAGAGGTCGCATAGTGGATTAGTGCACCGGTCTCGAAAACCGGAGTGGGTTAACGCCCACCGTGGGTTCGAATCCCACCCTCTCCGCCATATCATTGTCGATTTCCAATTGCCTATTGTCGATTGAATAAGATTGGCAATTGGAAATCAGCAATTGGCAATGTTTCGGAGAGGTGCAGGAGTGGTTGAACTGGCAGCACTGGAAATGCTGTGAACGGGAAACCGTTCCGTGGGTTCGAATCCCACCCTCTCCGCCATGCTATTGCCGATTTCCAATTGCCGATTGCCGATTGATTAAAATTGGCAATTGGAAATCGGCAATTGGAAATGTTTGGAGATCGATGAGCGACGACAAGTTAGCGATTGAAGAAGCAAGACGCGCTGCACAGCACGAGTCGGTAAAGAGTCAGGTTGACGGCGAGGTGCAGGCCGAAATCGGAGAACGTGCGGCCACAAAAACAGTCCCCGGTGAAGGCCAGCGAGTCGATCAAGTTGCTGGTGAGTTTCGGGCAAAAGCCGTCGACGAAGTCATTGACAGCGAGCGTGAAGTGGAAAGAGCGAGAGGTCTCGCGCGAGTTTCGCAAGTTGTTGATTACATTTTCTACGTAATCTATGCGTTACTCGGAATGCGATTCCTGCTGGCTCTGTTGGCGGCGCGCAGCAGCGCGGGATTTGTACGGTTCATCATCGCCATCAGCAATCCGTTCTATGAACCGTTTCGGGGAATTGTCGCGAGTCCGAGTACAGATGGTGGGCACACCTTGCTGCTTCCAATTGTAGTAGCGATAATCGCTTACGTGCTGCTTCATCTCGCGATTAACGGTTTGTTGCGGATGTTCGCACATCGAAAAACAGCAATTTAGGTTTTATCAGATCCCGGGCTCCGCACAACGCTAGCCTTGTGAACCCCGCCAGGCCGGGAACGGAGCAACGGTAGCAACGGCAGCGTGTGTTGCGGGAAAGTCCGGGGTCTGGCCACTTACATCATTGCCGATTTCCGATTGCTGATTGCCGATTGTGAGATATTTAAGCCGTTATAAAAATTGGCAATTGGCAATTGGCAATCGGCAATTCAACTAAGACTCCAATGGCCTATCAAGTTATCGCCCGCAAGTGGCGCCCGCAGACCTTCGACGAAGTAACAGGCCAGGAACCAATCACTCGCACACTTCGCAACGCTATCGAGCATCAGCGTCTTCATCATGCTTACTTGTTTTCAGGTGCACGCGGCGTCGGTAAAACCACCACCGCACGCCTGCTCGCGAAGGCATTGAATTGCCACAAAGCGAAACAACCAACACCGACGCCTTGCCGCTCTGACGATCCGGATCAGTGTGCTTCGTGCCGCGAAATCACCGAGAGTCGCTCAATCGACGTGCAGGAGATCGACGCCGCATCGAACACAGGCGTCGACAACGTGCGCGAAGCGATCATCGCCAGCGTCGGGATCGCTCCGGCGCGCGACCGTTACAAGATCTTCATCATCGACGAAGTGCACATGCTTTCCGGCGCAGCTTTCAACGCGCTGTTGAAGACGCTGGAAGAGCCGCCGCCACGCGTGGTCTTCATCATGGCCACGACTGAACGTCACAAAGTTCCGGAAACAATCCTGTCGCGCTGTCAGCAGTTTGAGTTTCGCACGATTGCGACTGCGAAGATCGTCGAACGTCTCAAACTAATTGCAAAAGCCGAGAAGATTTCGATTCCCGACGACGCACTGCGCGAGATCGCTCGTACCGGCGAGGGCTCGATGCGCGACGCGCAATCGGCGCTGGACCAGGTGATCAGTTTTGCTGGCGAGAAGATCGCGAAAGAAGACGTTGAGATGGCGCTCGGTGTCGCGGGCGCTGACGTTCTCAAACGCATCATCGACAGCATTGCTACCAACAAACCCGCAGAGGCGCTGGCAGCAGTCGACGACATCGTCATGCGCGGCCACGATCTGCGAAACTTCTGCCGCGATCTGCTCGCGCACTTTCGCGATCTGCTCGTCACGAAAGTTTCCGGCAACGAAGAGTTGCTGGAGTCTGCTGTTTGCGAACCGCAGGAACTGAAACGGCAAGCCGAACTGTTTACCGAATCAGACTTGGTCCGCTTCTTTCATTCGCTGGCGGAGACTGAAACGAAGCTGCGCGCCGCAACCCAACCGCGTTACCAGTTGGAAATCGGAATCGTAAAACTAATGGAACTGCGCGGCGTTGAGAGTATCAGCGAGATCATTCAACGACTCTCGGCGCTGGAAACAAACCTCGGCGGAGAAGCGACGACTTCTTCGAGCAGAACGCCATCGGGTTCGAGCGGCAGTTCAAGTACTTCTGCCAAAAGCAATCCGGTGAGTTCGAAGCCTGCCAGTTCGTCGTTTGCCGCAACGGCTGTCGCCCCCACGCTCGAGACGTCGCCAATAGATCGCTTGAAAGCAACTCTCGAAAATCAACGAAAGATGTTGTTGGTCACGGCGCTCGATGCGGCGCAGACTGCGGTGTTTGACGAAACCGAGCTGATGATCGAGTTTGCTCCCGACGCCCGCTTGCATCGGGATATGCTCTTAAAGCTCGAAAATATCAAGATCATTCAGGACGCCTGCCGGCACATCACAGGTAAAGAGATCGAGATTCGAATCCTGGTTAAAGATCCGAAGGCCGAAGGCGAGCCATTGAGCCGCGAGGACGAAGAGCGGCTCGAGAAGCAACGGCTGCGCGAAATGGCGGAAAACAGTCCGATCGTGCAGCAGATGTTGAAGACGTTTCGCGGGGAGATTGTTGACGTGAGGCGCACCGATGGCGAGAACTAAATCGCACGTGCTTTCGTATGAGGTTCCATTCTGGAGGTAGCTTGATACGATGCGCGATCCGGTTTTGGCAGGGTTTCTGAGTTTGATTATTCCGGGAGTGGGGCAGATTTACAACGGCCGCATTCTGGCGGGGATATTGTGGTTGATTATCACGCCGGGATTCTGGCTTGGAACTGGTGGGACGCTCGGCTGGATCTGTCACGTCATTTCTGCTTACTGCGCTTACTCGTACGCGAAAGAGCATCCCGTCCGCATTTGAAGTATTTTTAGCCGCGGATGAACGGCTAAAATGTTTTCTAAGGTCTTACAGGCTTCTTGGGAGGGACGGCTCTCGGGATATCATCAGCATCATCAGTCTCGCCTTCCAACTTCGCTGATCCACCTCTCAAAATCGGCGGCAACTTCGTCACCGGAATACGCACGGTTGCTATCGGATCCACTCTTCGCAGAATCGCACCGCCGCGCCCTGCAACCCAAACGTTAGTACCACCACGATAAGCAATCGAGAACAACGACGCGTTCGTGATCGTCGGTTGTATCTCCCAAGTCTGTCCAGCATCGTCACTGTGGATGATGCTTCCCTGTTCGCCAACTACCAGCACATCATTGCGGCTCGCCAGCGCCACGCCAAACAGATTGCCGTTCACTCCGGTTTCGAGATCCTTCCACGTCTCGCCACCATCGTCAGTCCGCAAAACGAGCCCGCGCGCACCGACGATGAATCCGCGCTGCGCATCAGCAAAAGCGACGGCATACAACCACTCTTTGAGGTTGCGATCGACGCGCCGCCAGTTCTCACCGCCATCGCCGGTGAGCAGTATCGTGCCGCCTGAACCAACCGCGACACCGTGCAACGCGTCGATAAACTTTACGTCTTCGAGCCAGTTGAGCGAGTTTGTCTTCTGAAACTGCCAGCTGACGCCTTCGTCCTTCGTGTGCCAGACAGCCCCGCGCGCACCAACAACCCATCCCTCAACCGGCGAGACAAACGAAACACCAAACAGATCCTCCGTCACCGGACTCGTAATCGAACTCCACGTTACTCCGCCACTCGTGGAATGAAGGATCGTTCCCTTGTCGCCGACGACCCACCCGGACCGTTCAGTTGCGAAAGTGATCGCGTTTAGTGTCGCAGTCGATCCGGAAGGTCTGATGGTCCAACTCTTGCCGCCCGAATTGGTGAACAGAATCTTGCCACGTTCGCCAACGGCCCAACCGTGCGAGTTGTCGATAAAGAAAATGTTGGCGATGTCGTCGCGACCACCCTCGGTCAAACGATGCCACGACAAACCACCATCTTCAGTGCGCACGACTAATCCGTCAGCGCCCGCAGCCCAGCCGATCGACTCATCAGAGAAAAACAGCGTCGTCAGCTTTGGCGCGGTACGAACGTTCACCGGCAGCCAGATATTGCCGCCATCACCCGTTGTCAGCACGACGCCACTATCTCCAGCCGCCCAGCCGTGCAGGTCGTCAGTAAAAAACACTGAGTAAAGATCCGTGGTGACGAGGGCATCTTTGATGGTCCATGACTCGCCGCTGTCTTCACTTTGCAGAATCGTGCCGTGGTAACCAACGGCGGTCGCTTTCTTGTCACCGGTGAATGTGACGCCGGTGAGCGCAAAGTTGGTCAGCTTCTTTAGTTGTCTCCATTCGGCGCCGCCGTTCGAGGTTATGAGCAGCGTTCCGTGCGCGCCGACTGCGATGCCGTTTTTCGAATCTGAGAAAGCGATTGAAAAGAGGTGCGCAGAAGTTTGACTGTTCTGCTGTTTCCATGTCTTGCCGCCGTCGAGCGTGACGATGATCGAGCCAAAGGTACCGACGGCCCAACCAAGCAATGGATTTTTAGGTGCGAAGGTGACCGCGAAGAGATGATCGCGCACACCGCTCTGTCGCAACATCCATTTCTCGCCGCCATTTGACGTGGTGAGGACAACGCCTCGTGCGCCGGTAACCACCAGGCGCGCGCGATCTTTAACGTACATCCCGTACAGAGTGGTGTTGGCAGGACTTGTTTGTTCTTCCCAGTCAAAACCGCCGTTGTTGGTCGTGAGCACGACGCCGTTTGAGCCGATGGCCCAACCGTGCTTTTTGTCAGGGGCAAATCTTATGGCATTGATGGAGTTTCCCTGCGGCAGCGGGTTTTGCCATTGCCAGCCGCGAAATGGATCCTGGGCGTGGGCTACGACCGGGACACAAAAAAGGCAGGCGAGGAGCCAAACACGAAATTGACGCACTGTGGGATTATAGATCATGGGCCCACGGATCGCGGATTACACCTCGATCGTTCCAACCTTTTCTTCAACGTCGTGCAGAATCTCCGGATCCACGCGCCCGGCTGCTGCGATGCGTCGGGCAGCGGAATCCGCTGCTTCCTGAAGCACGTGCCCGGCGTGTCCACGCGTCCATTCCCATTGAATTTTGTGCGGGGCGGCGGCGCGGTCGAGTCGCTCCCACCACGAAAGATTTGCCTTCCGTCGAAACCGCCCGCTCATTGTCTCAACTACATATCGCGAATCGGTGAACAAACTGACCCGGCATGGTTGCCGTAACGATTCGAGCCCAACTGCCGCAGCGGCAATCTCGGCCTGCTGGTTGGTCGCAACGCCGAGATATTCGCCAACCGCGCGCCAGAGTCCTTTGTATCCCAACAAGGCCACAGCCGCGGCGCGGCTCGCAACCTGGCCATTCCCGAGGCTCGAGCCGTCGCAAAAGATCGCCACGAGCTTGAGCGCAGAATTTTGTTTCTCTTCGTTTGCCACAGTTGAGATTTGAAACGGTGAGACGTAGCCTATCACGCTATCGCAGGAAAATGTAGAATCTGGGCACCGGAGGAAAACAATGACGCCGCAGGAACAACTATCCGCTTCCGAAGTGGAACGAATTCGCGATCAATTCCGCCGCGCGTTTGACGGCGAGGCGTGGCATGGACCATCAGTGCTCGTGCTGTTGGACGGCATCACCGCGCAACAAGCCGCCGCACATCCGATTCCCGGCGCGCACTCAATCTGGGAGTTGACGCAGCACATCGCTGCCTGGGAACGCGCTTGCAAACGACGACTCGAAGGCGATCCCGCTCGACTTACCGACGAGGAAGACTGGGAACCGGTGAACGATACCAGCGAAGCGGCATGGGAGAAAACCAAGCAACAGTTGATCGATACTCATCGTGAACTGCTGGAGGCGATCGCACGGGTCGATGAGTCGCGACTGAATGAACCGATCATTAAAGACTTAAACACTCCTTTCTCGAGTGTGTATGTAACGCTTCATGGTGGTGTGCAGCACAATCTGTATCACGCGGGCCAAATAGCGATGTTGAAGAAAGCGTTGGTGAACTTATGAGTGGACTATCGTTGAAAGAGTGTGTGCCGTGTCGCGGCGGTGTGCCGCCGATGCAGGGAGAAGAGATCCAGAAACTGTTGAAGGAGTTGGATGGCTGGGAAGTCGTAAACGAGCATCATCTGAAGAAGCGCTATAAGTTCGGAGACTTTCGTGAGGCGTTGACGTTCGTGAATCGGATCGGAGAGTTGGCGGAAGAGCAGGGCCATCATCCGGATATCTGTTTTGGTTGGGGACAGGCGGAGATCACGATCTGGACGCACAAGATCGACGGGTTGACTGAGAGCGACTTCATCCTCGCCGCGAAGATCGATCAGCTCTGATCCGCGTTATCCGCGTTCATCCGCGGCTAAATAGATCTTCTCGATCTCATCAACCATTCGTTTCAAGCTGAATCTCGCATTCGCCTGTTCTTGTGCACGTGCGCCTATCTCGCGACGTTTCTCATCGTCTTCCAATAACGTCGTCACAGCTTCCGCAATTCGTCCCACATTCCCGATGGGCACCAACACGCCCGTCTTCTGATCCTCAATGACCTCCTTCGCGCCCTCCGTCTCAGTCGCGACAACTGCCGTTCCTGCAGCCATCGCTTCCGCAATCACCAACCCAAACGACTCCGTTTCCGACGCCGAGACAAACACGTCGAGCGCGCACAACAGTCTCTCCGCTTCCTCCAACCAACCTAAAAAATAGAAACAGTCCTTCAATCCCAACTGCACGACCAACTTCTCGAGCCCCCGGCGAACCTCACCCGACGCGGCAGTATCCACTCCTGCCAACACAAACTGAGTCTCCGGAAACTTCTTCACAATCAGCGCCGCCGCGCGAATGAAGTCGTCGTGCCGTTTGAGCGTTCGCAACTCGCCAATACTCCCAACCAGCAGACAATCAGCCGGCAAGCCCATACTTCGCAGGAACTGTTCTCGATCGAAACCCGCGCGCGCCCGGCTGAATCGCTCCACAGCAATACCGTTGGGAATCACGGCAATCTGACTGTCACTCACGATTCCTTGCGATCGCAGCTCGTTCGCAACCGCGCGCGAGACCGCAATCACCCGGGTGGCTCGCGCCAACGTATGACGATGAAATCGATTCAGTTGAAAAAGAACGTGCCGGGTAGCAATGAATTTGGTTTGACGATTACGACGCGCGGCATACGAAGCAAGCGAATAGTCGCGCGCCATGTGTGCGTGAACAACCTCGATCCGCTGTCGCCGAACGAAACGATCCAACTCGTGTGCGCTTTGTACGTCGAGCGCATTTCGTAATGGAAGCACGACGATTCTTTCCGGCGGTAAGCGCAAGTGCCGGATCAGTGGCGACCGCGGTCGCACGGCGACGTAAAGATTGTGACCGCGTGCCGTGAGTGAGTTCGTGAGATCAGCAACGTAGCGCTCGCCGCCGGCAAAAGACGAAGCCGAACTGATTTGAAGAATGTTCAAACTATTGAGTCCGTACGAAAGCGAAACAGAGCGAGCCCGTCAAATCCCCATAAACTGTGCAATCTGTGGATGGCACAAGTGTTGCCAAATGTGTAGCAAACAGGACTGTTTGTTGGGAGGATTGTATGGCCAAGTCAAGATTAGTTACAGGACTTTTTAAGAGCAAGATAGCCGCTGAATCGGCAGTCGACGCGCTCTTGAAGCATGGCTTCTCGCGCGACGACATCAGCGTGCTCATGTCAGACGCTACTCGCTCCAAAGAATTTGCTCTCCAAACTCGTTCGCACGCCGCGGATGGTGCGGGAATCGGCGGCGCACTCGGCGGCGCTGTTGGCGCTGTGCTTGCGGCAATCGCTGCAGTTGGCACGACATTGTTCCTGCCAGGCATCAATTTGGTGATCGCTGGCCCAATCGCAGCGGCGCTCGCTGGCGCAGGTGCGGGCGGAGCAACCGGCGGATTGATCGGCGCTTTGATTGGTGCGGGAATTCCGGAGTATCGCGCGAAGGTGTACGAAGCGGGAATCAAGGGTGGCGGAATCCTGATCGGCGTCGAAGCGCGCAGTGACGAGGAAGTGGATAGAGTCGAAGAGTTGCTGACCGAACTGGGCGGCGAACACGTTCGCACTGAGTAAAACGTTACGAACAATAGGAGGTTAAGACATGGGTTTACCGAACAGAGACGAAGTTGAAGGCAAACTGGATCAGGCTAAAGGCACAACTAAAGAAACTATCGGCCGAGCCATCGATGACAGAGAACTCGCGGATGAAGGTCGTGCCGATCGTGCGGGTGGAGAGGTAGAGGAAGGCTTCGGCAAGGCGCGCAGGAAAGTAGGCGAAGCTATCGAAGACGTCGGCGACGCCGTTGGTCACTAAAACAATCCATCCACAGATTACGCAGATTTCTGTGTAATCTGTGGATGTTTGCGCCTCTTTGTGGCAAGATCGGTCTCGACGATGGCGCAACAATCCCCCGAACAACCCACCAAAACCAGAATAGAAACCGACACGATGGGGCCGATTGAGGTTCCAGCCGATCGCTATTGGGGAGCGCAGACCCAGCGGTCGCTGCATCACTTCAATATCGGCGACGACCGCATGCCGCGCGAGATGATTCGCGCACTCGGCATTCTCAAAAAAGCCTCCGCGCTCGTTAATGAAAAACTTGGTAAACTGCCGCACGATAAAGCACAGTTGATTGTGCAGGCCTGCGACGAGGTCATCGAAGGACGTCTCGACGAGCACTTTCCGCTGCGCGTTTGGCAGACTGGCAGTGGCACGCAGACCAACATGAACGCCAACGAGGTGATCTCGAACCGCGCGATTGAACTCGCCGGCGGCGTCATGGGCAGCAAGAAGCCGATTCATCCAAACGACGACGTCAACATGTCGCAGTCGTCAAACGACACCTTTCCGACTGCGATGTACATCGCCGCCGCCGAGCAGTTGAACAAACTGATCCCGCGCATTCAGGAACTTCACGACGCAATCGACGCAAAAGCCAAAGAATTCACCGGCGTGGTGAAGATCGGCAGAACTCACCTACAGGACGCCACGCCGCTCACCGTCGAGCAAGAGATGAGTGGCTGGGGGAGTTTGATCCAGCGTGACATCGAACGTCTGACCGCTGCGTTGCCTGGCTTGCTTGATCTCGCTATCGGTGGAACGGCGGTCGGCACCGGCCTGAATTCACATCCGGAATTTGGCCAACGCGCGGCAAAGAAGATCGCCGAACTAACCGGACTTCCGTTCGCTTCACATCCGAACAAGTTTGCCGCGTTGTCAGCCCACGATGAACTCGTCTTCGCCAGCGGCGCGCTGAAGACTCTCGCCGGTTCGTTGATGAAGATCGCGAACGACGTGCGCTGGCTCGCTTCCGGACCGCGCTGTGGCTTGGGCGAGTTGATCCTGCCGGAAAATGAACCGGGTTCGTCGATCATGCCCGGCAAAGTGAACCCAACGCAGAGTGAAGCGCTGACAATGGTCGCGGTGCAGGTGTTTGCCAATGATCTGGCGACGAGTTTTGGTGGATCGCAGGGTAATTTCGAGTTGAACGTCTTCAAGCCGGTGATGATTCACAACTTTCTTCACTCTTGCAGACTGCTGCACGATGCGACGCACAGTTTCGTTGAGTTTTGTATTTCGGGGATTGAGATCAATCGGGAACAGATTGACGAGCATGTCAAACGCTCCCTTATGCTTGTTACCGCCTTGAATCCTCACATCGGTTACGACAAAGCCGCCCAGGTTGCAAAAAACGCTCACAAAAAGAAGATCAGTTTGCGTGATTCAGCTATCGAACTCGGGTTTCTGACTGGCGAAGAATTCGATCGCCTGGTGAAGCCGGAAGAGATGACGCATCCCTAATCTCCAGATTCCGCGTGCCTGACAAGAACGAAAAAGTAAAAGAGAACGTCTGCGGTGCATATTACGTGGACTCTTCGTGCATTGATTGCGATGTCTGCCGCGACACGGCGCCGGATAATTTCATGCGGTGTGATGAGAACAACTACTCGTTTGTTTATAAGCAACCGGAGAGTGATGATGAGAAGGCGTTATGTGATGAGGCGATGAGCTGTTGCCCGGTTGAGGCGATCGGGAATGACGGATAAAACGAGCCGCGGATGACGCGGATTAAATCCGGATTTTATCCGCGTAATCCGCGGCTAATTCATAGATCGATCTTCACGAATCCTTCGTCGATTTTAACTCGATAAGTCTTGATCGTTTCTCTAACAGTCAGGCATTGACCATTCCTCACATCGAACTGCCATCCGTGCCAACCACATTCAACAATGTGACCACAGAGTGAGCCTTCGGATAACGGCGCGCCTTTGTGTGGACAGAAGTTTTCGATGGCATAGTATTCGCCACCTACATTCCACACAGCTAACTCGTTGCCATCGGGTAGCTCAAGTCTAACGCAGGCGCCGGGGCGCAAGTCGTCAATTCGGCCCACGATTATCGTTTCGTTGGGGCCGGATGACGTTGGTGCGTCGTCTGCCTTAGTATCGAATGATTGCATTGAATGGATGGTAACAAAACACGCGATGAAGCGACTACTATTAATGACTGGCGTAATGGCGCTGGTGCTGGGAGCTGCGACCGTCCTGCACGCAAAAGAGATCACCATTCGTGGAAAACTGCAAAAGACCGTTGAAGCCGGTGGCTGGTTAATCGTCAACAACGATGCAAAGTACTTGATTATCAACGCACGAAGTTTTCAGAACAACGCGTGGTTCAAAGAAGCGACTAACGTCGAGGCGGTCGGTGAAACGAAAGACGTGATGACTACCTACATGGAAGGCACCCCGTTCGAAGCGAAGTCGATCCAGCCGGTAGATCAAAACGTCGCTACACCCGGACGCGACGATTCCAAACGGATCACACGCGTAATGGTCGGCGGCGATTCGATCGTGCAAGCGCAGCCTGACACTGCGATCGTGACCATTGCCGTCGTCACACAAGCAAAACAGGCGCTTGACGCGCAACAACAAAATGCGACGAGAACTGACGCGGTCGTGCGCGCGTTGAAAGCGGCCGCCGGCGCAGGCGCCGAGATAAAAACGAGTGGCTACAGTCTGCAACCGCAGCGCATTTACAAAGAAGGTCAGCCGCCAACAATTACCGGTTACGAAGCGCGCAACAGCGTGACAGTCACAACGAGCGATCTTAACAAGCTGGGCACGATCATTGATGCTGCCGCGCAAGCCGGTTCAAATGACGTGTCAGGTATCGCGTTTACGCTGCGGCAGGATCGACCAGCACGCGATCGAGCGTTGAGCGAAGCAACTCGCGAAGCAATGAGCAAAGCGCGAGTGATTGCCCAGGCCCTGGGTGGTCGAGTGGTGCGGATCGTCGAGGTCCAGGAGGAAGGATTTCAAAGACCGCAGCCCGTTTATCAAACCGCCGACACGTTCATGGCAAAGCGTGAGGCAGTCGCCACGCCGATCGAGGTTGGATCGCTTGATATCACTTCGCGCGTGCAGTTGATTGCTGAAGTGGAGGGTAATTTATGAAACCGGCCACAGAATTAGCTCTGTGGCCCAACACTTAAGGAGGGAAGCAATGGCCAGATACAGAAACGACCTGGATGAGGAGAGGGACTATTATCAACGCGAAGATCGCCAGCGACGCGAGAACTTCGCCGCTAACGACGAACCCTATCGCAACCGGCGTCAATATGAGAACGAACGGCGGGCTGATTACAACCGCGGCAGGTATGGCGAACGCGCCGAGTATGAGCGCGACGAGCCACGCTACGGCGATTATCGCGGAGGTCTTCGCGAGGACAGCAGACGCAGTTCGCTTTATGACGTCCGAGGCGATCTTTCAACGGGGCGAAATCGAGAATACTACGAGCCGGAACGTTCACGGCTACGCTGCCGCGACATCATGACCCGTGATCTTGCAGTCGCCACGCGTGACACGACGTTGCCCGAGGTCGCGTTGATGATGAAGCAGGAAGACACGGGCGTAATTCCAGTTGTGGAGTACGACGTACAGGGTGGTAACGGCAAAACGGAGGGCTCAGAAAGAAAATACGAAGGTCGCAATTACACACGTGGGATACTCAAAGGCTTAATCACCGATCGCGACATCGTCGTGCGAGCTGTTGCCGATAACAAAGACTGCGCGAGCGTTCGTGCCGAAGACGTCATGTCGGTGGACATTCACACAGCCCGGCCCAACGATCGCGTTGTCGAAGTGATTCGAAAGATGGGCGACAAGCAGGTGCGACGTATTCCGGTGACCAATGAAAATGGTTACCTCGTCGGCATGATCTCAATGGCTGACGTCGCGGTTGAAACCCGCCAGGACCGCGAACTTGCAGATGCGATAGAAGACATCTCGAAGGGATCGTCGTTCTGGAACCGAATCTTTGGGTAATCGTTTTTAGCCGCAGATGACACGGATAACACAGATCTGATTTGTGCTATCCGTGTAGATCTGTGGCTTGTTTTACCTTATCCTCTAGGTCATGCGAAACACCGATCGAGAGTTCTCGCTGATCCGAACGGATCGGCGAGTGATACCGTCTGGCAGGCTCTGGAATCCCGCCGCTGATGTTTATCGTGTGTCGGACGGATGGGTCGTCAAGGTGGATCTTGCCGGCGTTTGTTCAGATGAGCTGGAGATCGAATTACACAATTCAGTTCTGAGCATTCGCGGATGTCGACGCGATACGCATTATCGCGAAGGTTTTGTTTATCACCAGATGGAAATTACTTACAGCCGTTTCGAGAAATCCATCCAGTTCCCAAGTCCAATCGAGGGCGCGTCGATACGACAGGATTACCGCGATGGTTTTTTGATAATTAACTTGCGCAGTGAACAGGGTCAAGACTGATGCCGGAATCTATTGAAAACGCGCCGCCAGCAACAGAAACACCTGCTGCCGGACAACAAACACCAGCCCCCGAAGATTTGAGGTTCTCGACTCAACCGAAAGGCCAGCCTTTCGAAGTTGCAGTGCTGGCTCTGCAAAACCTCACGCTGTTTCCAGAGACTGTTGTTCCTTTGGGAATCGGCCGCCCACGATCGCTGGCTGCGGTTGAAGCGGCGCTTGGCACTCCGGAAAAACTGCTCGGATGCATTACTGTGCGGCCCGATCATGCAGACGACGCTGACGCAGCGTCTGCCGATCTGTACGAAGTAGGCACGCTCGTAATGATCAAGCGGATGGAGCGAACACCCGAAGGCATGCGGATCATCGCGCAGGGAACCGAGCGCATTCGCGTGGTCGAGTGGAAACAACAAGATCCGCATCTTCGTGCCGTTGTCGAAATCCTACCTGAGCCGCGCACGGTTGACTCCGAACAGGTCGAGGCGACTAAACGCAACCTGCAGCAGATGATTCAGGAGGCGTTGCAGTTATTGCCGAATGTACCGCCTGAAGTGCGCATCGCCGTGCTTGGGTCGGTTGATGCGGTCCGCCTCTCGTATTTTCTTGGCTCAATTCTCAATCTCGGCGTTGAAGAAGAGCAGAAGATGCTCGAAGCAAACACTGCTGACGAGCTGTTGCGCCTCGCGCACGCGAATCTCGCTCGCGAGCTCGAGATCCTGCAATTGCGTTCGAAGATCGCTTCGGAAGCGCAGACTGAAATGGACAAAGCGCAACGTGACTACGTTCTGCGCCAGCAGATGCGCGCGATCCAGAAAGAGCTCGGCGAAGACGAAACCGGCGAGGCAGCCGAAACAGAGTTGTTGCGCGAACGGCTGGAGAAGGCAGAGCTTCCTGACGAAGTACGCACGGAAGCTGACCGTGAGTTGAAACGGCTGCAACGTCTGCCGTCGGCTGCCCCTGACTACCACGTCATTCGCACGTATCTCGAGTTTATTTTGGAATTACCGTGGCTGAAGTCGTCAGAAGACAAGTTGGACCTCGCGGAAGCGCGGCGCATTCTCGACGAGGACCATTACGGACTCGAAGATGTCAAAGAACGAATTCTCGAGTTTCTCGCAGTCATTAAACTTCGGCCCAACACCAAGAGTCCGATACTGCTGTTTGTCGGTCCACCGGGCGTCGGCAAAACGTCGCTGGGAAGATCGATCGCGCGCGCGTTGGGACGGAAGTTTGAAAGAATGTCGCTCGGCGGCGTGCGCGATGAAGCCGAATTGCGCGGTCATCGCCGCACGTACATCGGCGCGATGCCGGGACGCATCATCCAGTCGATTCGGCGTGCGGGAGTAAACAATCCCGTGCTGATGCTGGACGAGATCGACAAACTCGGCAACGACTATCGCGGCGATCCGGCTGCGGCGCTGCTCGAGATTCTCGATCCGCAACAGAACAACACGTTCCGCGATCATTATCTCGATCTGCCGTTTGACTTATCGAGGATCTTTTTCATTGCGACGGCCAACCAGCTTGGTCCAATTCCTCCGCCACTGCGCGACCGGATGGAGACGATCAGACTTGCGGGTTACAGCGATCGCGAGAAACTCGAGATCGCGCGCCGGTATCTAGTACCGCGACAAACCATCGAGAACGGACTGAACACTGCGCAATTGAAGATCGCTGACAGTGCAATTGAAACGATTGCGGCGCTCTACACACGTGAAGCCGGCGTGCGGCAGTTGGAAAGAACCATCGGCAGTGTCGCGCGTAAAGTGGCGCTGAAGATCGCGCAAGCGCAGGCTGAGACTGTCACTGTCACGGGTGACGATCTTCGTGAGTATCTTGGACCACCGCGCTTTTATCCCGAGCAGGCTCGAAAAGAGCTGCCCGCCGGCGTTGCGACCGGCATGGCCTGGACCGAGATGGGCGGCGAGGTTTTATTCATCGAGGCCACACTGCTTCCAGGCGGCCGTGGCTTGACGATCACGGGACAGCTCGGCGAGGTCATGCAGGAGTCAGCGCGAGCTGCACAATCTTATTTGTGGTCGCATGCCGCTGAGTTTGGTATCGATTCGTCGATCTTCAAAGATTTCGGAGTTCACTTGCACGTGCCTGCCGGTGCGATTCCGAAAGATGGGCCGAGCGCTGGAGTGACGATCACTTCGGCCTTGGCGTCGTTGTACACGGGCCGGCGAGTGAGATCAGATACTGCGATGACCGGTGAGATCACGCTTTCGGGTTTGGTGTTTCCGATTGGAGGCGTGAAAGAGAAAGTACTTGCCGCGCATCGCGCCGGCATCACGCGCATCATCTTGCCGAGCCGAAACGAAGCGGATGTTGACGACATTCCCGAGGACGTTCGGAAAGAGCTTCAGTTAATTTTTGTCTCGAGAATCGCGGAAGTGCTCGATGCCGCGCTCGAAGTTCTTGTCGCCAATCCACCGCCGATAATTACCGACGCCGCGCGCGGCGGACGCAATCCCGAACCCGAGCCACTCACTGTTAAAGGTTAAATCCATCCACAGATTACACAGAATCTGCGTAATCTGTGGATGGCTTTTTTCTTTACGGCAGCGCTTCGATATTGAAGAAGAACTTGAACGAGCCGGTCTGCTGTACTCCTAACAGGAATTGCAGGTTGATACTCGCTCCTGGAGCCAACGGCGTTGCCAGCGTGATCGTGCCCGCGTTCATACTGCTGTTGAGCGCGCCTCCCATCGCTTGAGTAGGCGGCTGCTCCAATGTCGTTCCCAGCACAGTGATCGAACACGGTGTCGTGGCAACGCCATTCGATGCCAGACACGTGGCCGAGTCGGTGATTCCACTGACAACCACGTTTGTTGATGTCAACGCCCTCACATCTGCAATTCCTCCCGGCACCGCGATCGAACTGATATCGACGATGCGGAAGCGCAGTCGAGTGACGGGCGCGCCAGTGTTGTTCACGAAGCGCCGTCTGACCGTAAGCGTGCCGGCCGCTGCGTTCGGGCCTGTTGCCATCGTATCGCGTACCCGATTTGGTGACGCCGGTGCTCCTATGTTGGAGTCGAGCAACACCGCTGTGATCGTGGAGTTGCGCAGTATCGGATTTCCTAAGTTCTGCGGACCAGGCGCTCCGAGACGTTGGCCCTGAGGAGTTGCCGCACCCGTTGTATCGGCATAGATGAAGTCATTGGCGTTGTCGTTCGTGTCCACTGGTAAACCACCGCTTGGACATGGACCAAACATCGCCGGATTTCCTTTCTTGCCGCACTCGTCGCGATGGAAACTGTATTCAAGCACGCTGGCGGCGGGTGGCGTCACAGTTGTCCCTTCACTTAACAGGACACAGTTGCCGGTGGTGTTGCTGCCAAAGCCAACCGCATCCAGACGCGTTACGGACGATAGATTCGTGACCGACGAGGTATTGAATATCGCAATGTTTGTATCACTATCGATATCCGACAACAGCGTTTGATCGCCGGCCGCTGCTCCTGTTCCACCATAGTTAGCAAGACTGTAAGCAGATCCGACGAACAGGTAATGCCCGCGCGCGGGAATGACCGTGCCGTTTGGAATCGTGCCGATGAGAACTGGCGTTGCACTACAGTCAGCGCCCTTCTTGAATAACCCGTAACCTCCCGACGCATCAGAGGCGGCAATGGTCAGTGGCGCGTCGCTGTTGTTGTAAAGCTCGACGAAGTCGTCGCCTGCTCCGCCTGGTCCTGAAGTACGGAATTCGGAAATCAGGAACGTACCGGCTGCGTTACCTTGTTTGATTGTTCCGACAGCCTGCGCGTCTGTAATTACCGCGTTAGTCGGATTCGTCAGGTTGAGCACGAAGGTCTCGTCAGGCTCAGGTGCATCTGCGTCAGCAAGGATGTTGACCGTAACGATCTTGACCTGCTCACCAGCGGCGAAATTCAGAAGCGTGTCTGGTATGGCCGTGTAATCGACTCCCGCTACTGCATGGCCCACTCCAGGCGCCTGATCGGCTGTCGAGTAATGGACCGACGCTCCCGCTGCCGGCGCTGGCGCTGACAACGAAATTGCGAACAGCATGGGCGCGGAACCCGAGGCTGGTTCGTTTGCTTGCGCGTCAGCCACCGAGACGTTTGGATTCAGCAGGATCGGAGTATCAGTTGGATCGTTCGCTCCGCCCACTGCCGGATCGTCAGTCACGACAGTCGTGAAGTTCGAACCGGAAACCGTGCCTTGATTCGAAACGAACGCGCCACCGGCATAGGGGCTGTTCACGGTCACCTGGAAGGTAATGTGAACAGTCTTGCCGCCCGGCAGAGTGCCGATCGAATGCGAGACCGTTTCACCGGACAGCGCGGCAACTTTCGGCTTCACGCTTACGATGCGGCGAGGAGTCTTGCCCTGCTGCTGCATGGGGTTGGCCTCTCGCTGTTGGCCCAAGCGCTTGCTGACTACAGGCTTAATTGACGTTGCGCTTGCGACGTTACTGTTGCGAACCTTAGAAACTGCCGCTGTGATCACGGGAGGCTTCGTGATGGTCGCGTGATGCGACAAGATTTGCTGCACAGGACGATTTGGTTCGGTGGTCCGTTTTGCATTCCCCGGTTTCGCAGCAGTCGCAGAGGCTGGGGTAGACGCGGGCGACTCTGGGGTTGACCGCTTCAGCGCCAGCGTATCGCGCCAGCTGGATTTGAGTGGCAGGACCATCGCGGAAGGCGAGGTACAAGCTGCGCCGCCAACGAATCCGCCGCCTCCGCTACCAACTGTATTAGAAGCCAGTCCGACAGGCGCCCCGTTGCCGCTGTTGTTGGCAATGATGAAGTTCTGTACGGCGGTATTATCGTTATTTGCGCCACCGTAACCTGGTAGGCGCACAGTCGTCGATTGCCGCTGACGGAGCCGGAAATCGATGTCTCCGAGGGTCGCAGGCACGGCGTCCTTGCCGCTCGTGGCTATCGAGTTCGCCAGCGCCCCGGCGCCACCAATCTGTGCGCAAATGGAATACGTGTCGCCCACGACGGTTCCACCATTCAGGTGAATGCCGTTCTTCGGTATGGCGGCCGTACCGGCGTCATTGCCCGGCGTATCGATCGTGTTTCCGGTGATGGTGGCGTTGAAATTGCCGCTCTGGGCAGAAGCTCCGCCGCCAGTCAGTAACTCTATTCCATTATTGTTGTACTGATGAATTTGGTTGTTTGTGATTGCGACCGTAACCGTTCCCTGGCCCGCGCTCTGAACTTTAATTCCATCACCTTCTTTCGAGCCGGAGTTCGCCACCGCCGCAACGCCAATGGTGTTGCCCGTGAAAGTGCCCTGGTAAGAGGCTGTTCCGGTAGATTTCACCAGCAGCACAGCGTGACCCACCGCGTCGCGCATCGTGTTGCTTTCCATGTGGAAGGTGAAATCCTTCGTGCCGTTGCTGCTGATCGTCACGCCGCCACCGCCCGTGGCAATCGCCGGGTGGTTATTCGACAGCGTGTTGTTGTTGAAGATCAGATCGTCAGCACTGCCGCTGCTGGCGTTGTCAAGGAAGTTGAAGAGGTCGCCACGCGCCGAGGTAAACGTCGTATTTTGAATCGTCGCCAGGACCCTGCCCGTATTCTCCGACTGCAGTTGAATCCCATCTTCGCCGTTGGTGGTGCTGTTCGCTCCGATGGTGTCGTTCGTGAAGGTGACGCGGTTCACGACTGCGCTGGTGTTG
>DATFHH010000003.1:0-17477 GCA_035248565.1 Pyrinomonadaceae bacterium
GCGAAAACCCTGGGTAACATAACCCCAAGCGATGAAACTCTGAAAGAGTTCGCCAATTGCCGAACGCTTTCAGCGTTTGACTAATTTTCGATTCTATCCCCAGGATTGTCGCTGCGCTCCAATCCCTGGGCTGGAATTAGCGAACGCCTTCGGCGTAGTTGTCCTGTCAAACCGTACCACTACTCGAACTTACAACGCTTCGCATTGTTGAGATACAATGCGCAAGACTGGTCAAAGACAATTGAAGGCGACTCAATAAGGCAGGACCTATCGACCTGCGTCAGGCCGGATTGATCCGGGATCCCCACGCCATAAGGTTATGACAGCAGGAACTAAACATGCGAGGCGCGTCTGGAAATCGAGCGCTTCTAAAAGACCCTCAATGCCCCCGGTCTAATACGACCATGAGTGATCGCAATCAGCGTAAGAAACAGTCAGGGCAACGACGCAGGGCAGCTTTTCCGATCGCCGGCATCGGTGCTTCCGCCGGCGGTCTCGACGCGTTCAAACAATTGCTTCAGCGGCTGCCGCCGGACACCGACATGGCTTTCGTGCTGGTGCAGCATCTCGATCCTGATCACGAAAGTGCGCTGACGAGGTTGCTTTCGAAAGCGACCTCAATGCCGGTGACCGAAGTCACGGACAATACGCGCGTGGCACCCAATCATGTTTACGTGATCCCACCAAACCGAAAGATGACCATCGCCGACGGAGTGCTAAAACTTTCTGCTCGCAAGCGGACCCGAGGCCAGTACCGTTCGATAGATTATTTCCTCGAGTCACTTGCGGAGGATCAGCGCGAACGGGCCATCGGCGTGATCCTTTCGGGCACGGCCAACGACGGGACGCTCGGGCTGGAAGCTATAAAGGGCGAAGGCGGCATCACTTTCGCACAGGATGAATCGGCCGCATACGATTCAATGCCGCGCAGCGCCATCGCTGCCGGCTGCGTCGATTTTGTATTGTCGCCGGAAAAGATCGCGGATGAGTTGGCGCGCATTGCCAGGCATCCGTACGTCGCCGGTGAATTGTTGCCCGCCGAGGCAGAACGCGAGTTCGATCAAGGCGGCGGAAAAGAAGCTCCTCTGGCTTCTGGCGGTCGCGGCCGTCCGCGCACCGGCGCAAAACAAGCGCGCACGGAAGCCGATGTAGCGCCAAAGGGCAGTCCGCTGGCCAGTGAAGACGGATTCAAGAAAATTCTCCTGTTGGTGCGCCGGCACGCGGGCGTGGATTTTTCGCTCTACAAATCCAGCACTATTCAGCGGCGCATCACGCGGCGCATGGTCCTGAACAAGCACACAACAATCGCCGAGTACGCCGATTTCCTACGGGGTAACGGCAAAGAACTCGACGAGCTTTACTCGGACATGCTCATTGCGGTCACCAGTTTCTTCCGCAATCCGGAGGCGTTCGAGATTCTCAAGGATAAAGTGTTTCCGGAACTGATCGGCGAGCGCTCTGCCAACCCGGTGCGCGTTTGGGTGTTGGGCTGTTCGACGGGCCAGGAAGCTTATTCGATCGCCATGACTTATATCGAAGCGGCCGATCGCGTCCCACACGAGCGCAAGTTGCAGGTGTTCGCAACGGATCTAAATGACGCGTTGCTCGACAAAGCACGCAACGGTCTCTACACCAAAACTCTGGTAAACGATGTCTCCCCCGACCGACTGCGGCGCTTCTTTGTCGAAGAGGAGGGCGGCTTTCGAGTTAGCAAGGAACTCCGTCAGATAGTGGTCTTCGCGCGGCAGAACGTTTTGAGCGATCCACCTTTTTCGCACATGGACCTCGTGAGCTGTCGCAATCTGCTGATCTATCTCGACCCGGAGCTGCAGAAGAGGTTGGTGCCGATGTTTCACTACACACTCAACCCGAATGGATTTCTCTTCTTGGGTGCGAGCGAATCTATCGGCGGCTTTAGCGCGCTTTTCGCTACGGTTGACAAGAAGTACAAACTGTTCGCGAAGAAGCCAGCGCATTTGCCGGGCGTCCACTTGCCCATGCAGCGCGAACAGCGGGCGCAAAAGAAAACCAAACTGCCGCAACGGCGTGAGCACATGCCCGAAGTGTTTCGCACCGAAATCAACGCGCAACGCGAAGCGGACCGCCTCAGCATCAGCCAATTCGCGCCACCCGGCGTACTAATCGATAGCGAGTCCCAAATCCTGCAGTTTCGCGGAGACACGAGTGCGTATTTGAGGCCTCCTTCCGGCAAGGCCAGCTTTGACCTCCTGAAGATGGCCCGCGAAGGATTAATGCTGCCGCTGCGCGCGACCATTAACAAGGCGAAGAAAGAAAACCGACCAGCGAGCAGAGAGAACGTGCACTTGAAGCACAAGGGACAGACGCGACCGGTCAACCTCGAAGTCATTCCGCTCAGAAATGTGAGAGAGGGAGTGTTTTTGGTCTGGTTTAAGGAAGCGCCAAAGAGTCGCGCGTCCACTCTGCCAAAGCAACCGCGTGCGACGGGCAAACGAATCTCTAAAACAGAACAGGCAAGCCGCGTCGCCGAACTTCAACGCGAACTGGACGATACGCGCGATTACCTGCAATCCATTCACGAGCAGTACGAGGCGGCGAACGAAGAGCTGCAGGCCCAAAGTGAAGAAGTGGAGTCTGCCAACGAAGAGCTTCAGAGCGTCAATGAAGAACTAGAAACTTCTAAAGAAGAGCTGGAGTCGGCGAACGAAGAGTTGATGACCGTCAATGAAGAGATGGTCAATCGCAATGCGGAACTGCTACGCCTCAATAGCGACCTGAACAATCTTAGCGTCAGCATCAAGACCGCCGTCCTACTTCTGGGACCTGATCTGACCGTTCGCTCGTTCACGCCCGCGGCCGAAAAAGTTTTCAACCTGCTCGCTAGTGATGTGGGTCGGCCTTTAAGCGCCATCCGCCACAACCTCAGTTTCCCTGAATTGGAAAAGTTACTCAGCGAAGTCATAGATACGGTCAGCATGCGCGAGCTTGAAGTGCAGGACCGTGACGACCGCTGGTATCTCCTGCGAGTGCGGCCCTACATGACGGTTGACAAAAAGATTGACGGCGCGGTGTTGGTGCTGACCGACATCGACGAAGTCAAACGTGCCGAAGAAGCACGGGCGCAACTGGCGGCAATCGTCGATTCCTCTACCGACGCCGTCATCAGCAAAACGATGGACGGCACAATCACCAGTTGGAACTGGGCGGCTCAAGACCTGTTCGGCTACACGGCCGAGGAAATGATTGGCCGGCAAATGGCGAAACTTTTTCCAGCTGACTGCCTGAAAGAAGAAGAGGAAATCCTTGCAGGAATCGGCGCCGGTAAACCGACGCTCAATCGCGAGACTGTACGCATTAAGAAGAATGGAAATGCGGTGCCGGTATCGGTGACGATCTCGCCGATGAAAGACAATGCCGGCAGAATCATCGGCGCTTCCGACATCCTGCATGATATCTCGGCGCGCAAGCAGGCAGAGTCCGAAAA
The DNA here is from genome assembly GCA_035248565.1 of Pyrinomonadaceae bacterium. Lineage (GTDB taxonomy): Bacteria > Acidobacteriota > Blastocatellia > Pyrinomonadales > Pyrinomonadaceae > PSRF01. The sequence continues at coordinate 3,464 of DATFHH010000003.1, forward strand.
GGAGAGGCTGATGGATCGCGAGCGAAAGGCGCGCGCTGAAGCCGATGCTGCTAATCGCTTTAAGGACGAATTTCTGGCCATCGTATCGCATGAATTGCGCACGCCATTGAATGCAATTGGTGGTTGGGCGGAAATGCTGAAATCCGGGAAACTGGATCAAGCGAGTGCTGAGCGCGCCATCGACACGATTGCTCGAAATGCGAGAGCCCAGGCCACGATCATCGATGAGTTGCTCGATACCTCCAGGATCATAACAGGTAAGCTCAAGCTCGATAATCAACAACTCGATCTCACGAATGTCATCAATGCTGCGCTAGACGTGGTGCGACCTACGGCCGAAGCCAAAGCTATTGAGATTAGCGCTTCATTTGATCCAAACTCAGTGCCAGTTGTGGGGGATGCGATTCGTTTGCAGCAAGTGGTTTGGAACCTGCTCGCAAACGCTGTGAGGTTCACTTCCAAACGGGGACGGATTGAAGTGCGACTCGAACGAGTGGGGACTGACATGGTCATAGTTGTCACCGATAACGGTGAAGGAATCGCGCCCGATGTGCTTCCGCGCATCTTCGAACGCTTTCAACAGGCGGATACGACAGCAAGTCGCCAACACGGAGGGCTGGGGCTCGGCCTTTCGATTGGACGTCAGCTGGTCCAGATGCACGGCGGCAGTATTCGGGCGAAAAGCAAAGGCCTCGGTCAAGGAGCGACTTTCACGGTCACGTTGCCGATTATGGCAATCACTGAAAAGCCGCGCGGCCGCGCTGCATCCGCCGAGAGTCCGCGTGGCAGTGTCGCTCTGCCGGATGAGAATGAAAAAAGAACGCCGAGCGAACAAACTGAGCATGGCGCAGCGCATGCCATCGACCTTCCCTCCGACCTTCTTAATGGCGTGCGGGTGCTTGCAGTTGACGATCAGCCGGATACGCTAGAACTGATTATCGTGGCCCTGAAGAAATACGGCGCCGAAGTAAAAGCCTGCAGCGACGCCCACATCGCTCTCGAGGCCGTCAAGCAATGGAAACCGGACATCATCGTCTCAGATATCGGGATGCCGAACGAAGATGGCTATCAGTTGATTCAGAAGATCCGCGCGCTGCCCGCGAAACGAGGCGGAAAAATTCCCGCGATCGCCCTGACCGGATATGCCGGTGTCGGTGAAGAAACTAAGGCGCTCGCTGCCGGATATCAAACTCATTTGGTGAAACCCGTAGAACTTACTAAGTTGGCGGCCGAGGTCGCGAGATACGCAGGAAACGATAGATCGTCCAAATAAAAAGCTCCTACGCAAAATCCTTGCTTAAGGTTACGCTATTGCTCCTTCTACTGACCTCCGCTTAAGCAAAGTGCGACTCTTTTAAACGACACTCAAACCGGCCTTGCACGAAAAGTGGGGTATACCTGCTCTTCTTTGTGCAACCTCTGTGTCTCTGTGCCTCTGTGGTTAACGAATGCTCAGAAAAAAACAACCACAGAGGCACAGAGACACAGAGGTTGCACGACTTCTATTGACCCGTCACAAAGTCAGGACGTTGCAGGCACACGTGGCAACCAAGAACAAACATGAAGGAAGTCGGTGGTATACAGGTCACGGCTTCAGTTCAGTTGGTGGGCCAATTACCGTAAAGCGACCTTCAATGAAACTTGTCGTTGCAGCGTCAGCAGCACCAGTAAACCCTGGTTGCTTGCCACCAACACTCACCTTGAACTCGCCCGGCTCAACAACCCTACGACCATCGTCTGTGATCACTGACAATTGCCGCGGCTCCAGTATGAAACTTACAACCCTTCGTTCTCCAGGTTTCAAATGCACACGTTCGACGCCCGCAAGTGAACGAATCGGTACGCGTACCGACGCCTCAACATCGGTGACATAGAGCTGCACCACTTCGTCACCTTCGCGGGCGCCCGCATTTTCCACGGTCGCGCTTATTGTGACTTTCTCAGTCGGCTTCACAGTCTGCGGGGAAATGTTGATGCTCGAGTACTTGAACCTTGTGTAGCTAAGACCGTGCCCGAACGGATACAGCGGCTGACCTTTAAAGAATCGATACGTGCGACCGTCCATCGCGTAAGCTTCGAATGGTGGCAACTGTTCTACGGATTTGTAGAAAGTGACGGGAAGTCGACCAGCAGGATTGTAATCGCCAAAGAGTACGTCGGCGATCGCTGCCCCACCTTCCTCGCCAGGGTACCAAGCCTGAACAATCGCCCCTACATGAGCGTCGGCCCAGGGCACAGCAAGCGCGCTGCCTGACATCAAAACCAGCACGATCGGTTTCCCAGTCGCAGCAACTGCTTCCAGTAATCGCTGTTGACGCGCAGGAAGCTGGATGTCGGTTCGATCGCCACCGAGAAAGCCTGGCTCACGTACAGTCATCTCTTCTCCCTCGAGTTGCGTCGACAGACCCAGAACAAGGATGACTGCATCCGCGTCCTTCGCGACTTTTATAGCCTCGGCATAGGGAGATCCCACTTTGGTGACAGGAGGTTGCCAGACCAGTTTCGCAACGGCGCCGATCTTGCTCTCGTAGTATTCCATCTTCAGGTCGTAACTCTTGCCGGCTTGCAATTCGACTTCACTAGTGACAGTTGTCGGAGCGTGTTGCGTCCAATCTTCTGCAATTAACTTTCCGTCGAGGTAGATGCGCACTCCGTCGTCGGCGATTGCACCGAAGCGATACTTGCCTGACATCGTAGGAATAACTTTGCCGGTCCAGCGCGCGGAAAAGTCGTCGGCGGGAAGACCGGGTGCAGGATTCGACATTCCCCAGTCGAAGTTCACTACTTCGTCTACTCGCTTCAACGCCGGTGCGCCTTCGAGATTCTTGTTGGCAAAGTACTCAGCCCGAAGGCCTCGCTCGCCGTCCGGTCCGCGTAGTGAGGAAGCCGGTACCGGCACCACGGAGATTTCTGTGAGTGTTGTGCCGATTGAATAAGTCACCTTTGTCTGCGGCGATACTCGTTGGCGAATGCCTGCAAGTGGCGTAGTCGCGCGCGAGGGTTGGCCATTGTAGTTTCCCAGGAGCACCTGTATCTCATCGGCGTTTGGACCAATCACTGCGATTGATTTGAGATCCTTCCGCAGAGGCAACATGTTGTTCTCATTCTTAAGCAACACGATAGACTCGCGTGCCGCCTCGAGCGCGAGTTGACGATGTTCCTCGGAATCGTTCTCTGAAAATGGAATGCTGGCGTAAGGCACCATGCTCGGAGGGTCGAACATTCCCAGACGAAAGCGCGCTTCGAAAAGTCGTTTGAGTGCGCGATCGATCTCTGCTTCTGAAATCAATCCTTGCTTTACAGCGTTGACGAGCGATTTGTAACTGTCGCCACATTCAAGATCGGTCCCGCGCTTAACGGCCAAGGCTGATGCTTCTTCAGCAGTCTTCACAAAGTGGTGACGCTGATAGATATCGTCAATCGCTCCACAATCGGAGACAACGTATCCATCGAAGCCCCACTCGCCACGCAAAATATCTGAGAGAAGCTTTGTGTTTGCGCAACACGGCTCACCATTGGTCCGGTTATATGCGCACATCACCGAACCAGCATGACCTTCCATCACTGTGGCGCGAAATGCAGGAAGGTACGTTTCGCGCAGCTCGCGTTCTGCCGCCGCGGCGTTGAACCGATGTCGTTCAGGCTCTGGTCCAGAGTGAACTGCGTAATGCTTTGGCGTAGATACGGTCTTCAGGTATTTCGGATCGTTACCCTGAAGACCCTTCACGAATTCGACACCCAGGCGAGCAGTGAGGTACGGGTCTTCGCCATACGTTTCCTGGCCGCGACCCCAACGCGGGTCACGAAAGATATTTATGTTAGGTGACCAGAACGTGAGCCCGTAGAAGCGGTTTCGATTTCCACGCCGCTGAGCCTCATGATACTTGGCCCGTGCTTCAGTTGAAATTACAGTTGCAACGCGACTCATCAATTGCGGATCGAATGTCGCTCCGAGACCGATTGCCTGTGGAAAGACTGTCGCGATACCTGAGATCGCAACGCCGTGCAGCGCTTCGTTCCACCAGTCGTACTCTGGAATCCCAAGTCGCGGGATAGCTGGGGCAGCATTCATCATCTGCGAGACTTTCTCTTCGAGTGTCATACGCGAGATGAGATCGTCCACGCGTTGGTCCAAGGGGAGAGACGGATTCAGATACTTGGGAGTGGTGGACCGAGTCGGGGTTGAGCCGCTTACTACAAGCCAGAGTACGAGTGCGAGCGCGGAAACTTCCCGGAGTCGATTCGACGACATATTTTCACGGGCTCCTTCTTTTTTGTTCTTGGCGTTATAGCACAGGAATGAGGAGATTGCGGATCTTTTGATTTTCAGTACGATCGGCTTTCACATCGGTGATGTTTGAGATTCAGCATACGAGTACCACCGATTTATCGGTCGTGATTCAAGCAATTGAACGTCTGCCCGAAAAGTGCTTAAGGTGTCGGACGCACTACCGTTGCTCAAGTATGTAAAGAATACTTCTGACATCATCACTTACCGATGTGAGATTGTTATTCAACCTGGCGAGCTGCTCGCCTATTCGATTCAACGCTTCAATGAGTTGTTTTTCGCGATTCTCGCTTGGTGCGTTTGCGTCATTTTCGTTTGGCATAGGTATCCTTTCTTAAGCGTAAGGAAAGCCGAGACCGCTGCCGGAGCTTTGGTTTCACGTTCGGAGATGACAGCCCGCAATCCATTAGTTACGAATGAGCATGAATCATTCGCCGTATGCGATCCGCAAATAAAACATCCATTTTCTGTGGTTCTATGATCGCAGTTACCTCGCCTTCCCCAAACGTGGGGTGTATCAACGTCTGTCCTTTGCGATACGCTCGCGTCCGATCATATGGCGCGCCGAGCTTATCGGACGCACGACGCGTTGTGCCCCCCCGATACGTGACGCGTGATGCACACATCGGGCAACTGACACGCGTGATCTTCCCTGTCTTGTTCACAGAAACCACTATGTGACCGCGCTCCTCGTTACAAGTGATACACATCTGGTCAACACGATCCCCGATTTTGAACACTGGCTTCTCTTCCATGATTTCTCCTGGTACCTTAAAAACTCGTAGTGTGCCGAACCCTGGCCAACTAACTTCCATCACATAAAAGCGGATTGTGATTCGACAACGCTTAAAACGTGGCCCGTAAAACTTGCGAGTGCGTCTGGTTCGTTATCATAGACCTCGAACACAGTTAGAAGTTTCGTGATAGTCATTATGTCCTGAAGGCGTTCCGTAAGATGGACCAGCTTAATCTGTCCACCCTTGTTGCTCAGAGTTACGTAACTTGAAATAAGCTCACCGAGGCCGGTCGAATCTATGTGCGTAACGCCCGCCAGGTTCAAAAGGATCTTGGTCTTTCCTTCTTCGACCAGAGTTCGAATCGATCTGTGCAGGGCAAGAGTACCACCATTAATTCTGATGCGGCCTTTTAAGTCAAGAACAGCTACATCTCCCTCGCGGCGTTCATGAATATAAAGATTAACCACTTGAGTCTCCTTGCGCGTGACTTCGAAAAAACATTGGTCTCAGGCATTTTTCCTGCCCTCGATTGATAGCTGTTGAGTCAGATGATCTGGGTCATTCCAGAGGAGCTGAGAAGGGAGTAAGCAACACTCGGTTCCTACCGACCTTATGCCAGCTACATGTATATGTCAAATGTGAGATATATTCCGGATGTACAATACTCCCGGAATCACACTTTCAATCGTGTCTCGCCACAAAAAGGCACAAAGAAGCACAAATCATCTCTAGTTTTTGTGCTTGCTGTGCCTCTTTGTGGCTGTATTCTTACAGTGTCAGGAGGCGGCGTCTGTGCGCTAGACCGCTTATAGGCGAGTTGTTTTATCTCTTTCAGCTTTCTATGTGTGCGTTGGCGCACGGACGGTGAAAGTTGGCAGTTGTATCCGTATTGCAGCGTCAAGGGGTTCACGGGAGACGGTTGAATGGACAATGACATTGGTATAAACCCGATCATTCTAGTAGTCGAGGATGTACACGAGACGCGCGACGGCATTGAAAAGCTGCTGAAGGTCGACGGATATCGCGTAGTGTTAGCCCGAGATGAATTAGACGGAATAGAGAGCGCCAAGCGTCAACGTCCTGATCTGATTCTGGTGAGTCTGGCTGGGTTACCGAGCGAGGTTCTCATGTCCGGCCGTCGCATCCGCGAAAGTGCAGCGGCGGGAAATGATGTGCCGATTGTCATCTTCTGCTTTGATGATATCCCCGAGGGGGCTGAGGTCGCTATTGGCAAAAATGTACACATTGCCCAGCCTGACAATTTCAATCAGTTGCGAAGTCTTCTCTCCCGCCTGCTGCAGAGAATTCCGGCAGCCGCTTGAGTGAGACAAAACGCACAAAAACTCAGCAAATCATTTGAGCTTCTTGTGCTTCTTTGTGGCGAAAACTATTTTTGAGGCAAAGCCCCCAGTAAGCGGTCGAACTCGTCTTTCACCACCCGGTAACACTCGCAGACGGTCTCTTCCATTCGCTGACGATCGAGGATTTTGATATGACCGCGGACGTAACTGATTGCCCCAGCATCCTGCAACCGGCCCGCAGCCACCGTCACGCCTTCGCGACGCACGCCCAACATGCCGGCAATTAGTTCCTGTGTCATGATCAGCTCATCAGTATTCAGCCGGTCGTGGCTTAACAAAAGCCATCGGCAAAGTTGTTGTTCCACCGAGTGCAGACGGTTACAAACAGCTGTCTGTGAGATCTGAGTGATCAGTGCCTGCGTATAACGCAGCAACAGGTATTGAAACTTGCCACCCTTCGCGAACTCATCCTGAAGCACACTGGCCTTCAGCTTCACGGCTGCGCCGGCGCTCTGTACTACAGCACGATTGGGCATGGTGCCGCCTCCCATAAAGAGAGCGATTCCCACCACACCATCATTACCCGTCAATCCCATCTCGGCGCTGGAGCCGTTTTCCATGGTGTAAAGCAACGACACGATGGCCGTCGTTGGGAAGTAGACATAATCCAACTGGCCGCCGAATTCGTAGACGACTTCACCAAGAGCAAAGGAGACAGGGGCAAGCTGTGGCAGAAGACGTTCGTAATCGTCGTTTGAAAGCGCGGCGAGAAGCCGATTCTCGCGCGGCTGGGCAGGTCCTACAAAAACAGGCATGAATAATCTCGATGCGGCACCCTAAACGGGAGTAAGCAACGCTGACTACATTGCGGAAAGGATAGCACGTCTGTGGTCTAGCGCACAGACGGTTCTACTCGCACAGTCCAGTCTCAAACAAAAGGATTCTAAACACTCGAACTGAGGAGATATGTCGGTCAAAAGGCCACTGACGCGAGGTAAGAATTATCAAAAGAGAGATTCATGAGCACGAACATCAAAAGAACGAAGCCCTTTATCTTTAGAATCATAGATGCAACACCAAAACATCTCTTGGAGTTGACGAATGCAACGGAAGAATTGCTCAAGTCCGTCGAAATTTTGACAGTCTTTCTAAAAGATGAAGAAACTCCAGGCGGAGGCCCATCGCAAGTTCACATTAGATTCGACGTCATAAAATTCATCCAACCAAGAGCGACAGCCGTCCTGTCTCACCGGACTTGGATTAATGGAAGGCCGGCTGATACGGAACATGATCAACTGTCACGACTCAAAGTCGTACCAGGCAAAGCGAGTCCTTATGTACTGGATATCTCATGGGAAAACACAGAGGGTAAGATGTGTTTTCAGCGAATACCGGTCGGCCATTGATCATGCCGGGCGTTCGCATTGCCCTTGCCGTTTATGAATGCACGACTAAACGTCGCCATATGCTTCATTCAACTTGCGGAAGTGATACCCCATCGCTGCGAGGCGTAGCGATTCAGCAAGCTTGTCGTGATGGTGTACAAGTGTTTGACTCAAGAACCGCCAAAATTCCTTGCGCTCGTTATCAACCACTCCTAACTTCAGCAACACCCTCGCAAGCGATGTGAAATTGTTAATAAGGTTGTAGTATTGAGGCTCGGAAAACTCCTGTGCAGTTCTCTTCATTGAGTCGAGTGCCCGCTGATAGTATTCACGAGGACTGTAGATGGTTCTCATGATGTACTGATAACCCTGGATTAGGGCTGTAGGGTCCATTCGCGTCTTGAAGTTGAATGTGCAGGAAGTATTGTTTCCTGACGCTTCACCAAGCAGTCGCCCTTCACGCTCCAGTCGCTTCCACAGTTGCGTATCCGGCAGCGCGTTGAGCAGCCCGACCATCGCCAGCGGAATTGCGCTCTTGCGAATGAAATCGATCTGTCGCTCAAAAATATCGTCGGGATCGTTGTCGAAACCGACGATGAAGCCTGCCATCACTTCCATTCCGTAGCTCTGAATCTTCTTCACCGAATCGAGCAGGTTGCCGCGGTTTTGTGACTTCTGGGCTTCTTTCAGACTCTCGTCAACTGGAGTTTCAATTCCGAGGAACACGCGTCGGAAACCGGCTTCTCGCATGCTGTCGAGCAGCGGCTCATCATCGGCGAGGTTCACACTTGATTCAGTGATCAGAGAAAAAGGATAGCCATTTCGTTTCTGCCATTGAGCCAGCTCGGGCAGCAGTTGCCTGACATTCCTTTTATTACCAATGAAATTGTCATCAACAATAAAGACCGTTCCGCGCCAATTAAGATCACGCAGCGCATCGAATTCAGCCAGCATCTGCTGATTGCTTTTTGTTCTCGGCACCCGCCCGTAGATTTCGATGATGTCGCAAAACTCACAAGAAAAAGGGCAACCGCGCGAGTATTGCACGGACATCGCGCTGTAGCGTTTCAGGTTCGCCAAATGAAAATGGGCCAGAGGAGTTTCCGAAAGTGGTGGCCGTTCAGCAGCTTGATACGAGCGTTTTGCTTCGCCACGAGCCAGATCCTTGATGAAGCATGGCAATGTAGTTTCCGCCTCGCCTAGAAAGATATGATCGGCCTCCGGGAGGTCCTCAATTGTAGTCGTAACGTACGGGCCTCCGAGAACGACGCGTTTGCCTCGCGCCTTACACCGTTGCACCACTTGCTTGAGCGAATCTTTCTGCACCAGCATCGCCGTGGCAAATATCATGTCGGCCCAATCAATGTCGGAAGTCTTGAGCGATTGCACATTCAAATCAACAAGTCTTCGTTCCCAGGACGACGGCAACAATGCCGAGACTGTCAGCAGGCCCAGCGGGGGAAATGCCGATCGCTTTCCTTCAAAGGGCAACGCGTGGCGAAAACTCCAATAAGTGTCCGGGAATTCTGGATTGACTAGCAAGATTTTCATTAGCGACCTCTAAGTTAAAGTTAAGTTGGTTAAATACAAACAAACGTGGACAGTATAACAGCCGTCTTCAGGTACATCTCCGGAGTAACGTACGTACATGTTTTTCGTGTGTGCGCTACCACACATTTAAGTCATTTTTAGCACTCGACGGCGAGATGTTAAGGGACAGGATTAATTAAGGTATTCATCACTCTCGGCCTTAATGATCTTGTAGCACGCACACGAATTCGCTTCGAGGCGCCGCCGGTCAAGAATGGTGATCGTCCCCCGGCTGTAACGAATTAACCTCGCGATTTGCAGCGCGCCCGCTGCTTTGCTGACCCCTTCACGCCGCACCCCAAGCATGTTGGACATAAAGTCCTGAGTCAATCGAAACTGCGATGTACCAAGTCGGTCACTGGTCATTAATAGCCATCGTGCAAGCTGGGCCTCCAGCGGATGAAAGCGGTTGCAGGCAGACGACTGAGAAACTTGGGTTAGCAATGAATGCGAATATCGAAGTAGAAGGCGATGCAGCGGCGTAAGTTGGTTTATCTCGCGGCGTATGGCCAGCGACGTCATTCTCATTGCTGAGCCCGAGCCCTGCACAAGAGCACGCGTCCGCGAAACGTTGACACCCAGAAACACCGGGAGTCCCGCCATTCCCTCATTTCCCACCATTCCTATCTCGAGAGTGGACCTCTCTGACATTGGCGAAAGCAACGACACTATAGAGTCATTCGGAAAATATACATACTTGATAATTTCACCGGGTTCGTACAGCACCTCGCCAAAAGCTAGAGCGATAGTCTTCAGCCCTGGGCGCAAACGCTCGTACTCATTTTTTGGGAGCGAGGCCATTAGCCGGTTGACGCGTACCGAAGGAATGCTTTGTGCGTGCATCTACTGGGCTCCTGAACTGTATGACTATGACCCAGTATGAGTAACATCGAAGGGATAGGACATCTGTGCGGGAACACACAGAAGAACTCCTCAATTTTTTAGCCCACTCACGATCAATTGATAAAATCAAACGCCAGTTAAGAGCGCCGGACTCGGCTATGTGTGTAAGCGCACGGACGGAATGTAAGCGCATGTCCATACTGATCGTCCAACAACAATCGCTCTGGACAGCAAACAAAGTGAATTGATAATCGCACCACACTCGATTCCGATGTCAACGATGTTTTTGAAAGGACAACTACGATGTCCGTTAGTCCTGGTGAAACCACAACAGTTGCAAAGCGCGACTTCTCCAGTCGCACGCAACCCCCCGGCAAGCCCACTATACTCATAGTCGAAGATCACGACGACACGCGCGAATTGCTCCGCACGCTTTACGAGATGTGGGGCTGTCGAGTCGTGGAAGCTTGCAACGGGCTGGAAGCCGTGGACGCTGCATCGAGGGAACACCCTGCGCTTATTCTTATGGACGGTAACCTGCCCTTCCTCGATGGTTTGGGTGCTACTCGCCGGATTCGTGAAAACAGGCTTTTGGACGACGTTAGAATCGTCGCCGTCACTGGCTGGGGCAGTACAAGCTATGCCACTGCTGCTTTGGACGCTGGTTGTAATGATTTCCTTCTAAAACCATTTGAATTTCAGCGGTTAAAGGATTATCTGGTTTCGTTCCTGTTCGTCTTGCAGCCCAACCAGAAGGAACACTAAAACCCGGACGATGCACGAACGGAGGAGTTTGAAGATCTGGTTGCTGCAGGGATTATTCCACAGTTGGAGCAACTCCAGATGATTTTAGGCATCGATACTCCGCAGTTGCTTAACACGTCCAGACTTTACTCGACCGGAGACCGGTTGCCAGACGGATGAGACGCGATTGAAACGTATTCGTTTGACGCCATGGGCCAACCCGAGAATTTGCAAAGTCCTAATACCGAACCAGTTCAAATCGAGTTCGTACCAACGCAGACCATGACGCGCTGAGGTTGGATGAGCGTGATGGTTGTTGTGCCATCCTTCACCGAATGTCAGCAGCGCCACCCACCAGCTATTGCGCGAGTCATCACCGGTTTCGAATCTTGTTTTTCCCCACAGGTGTGTAGCCGAATTGACGAGCCACGTCGCATGCAGGCACAGCGTAACGCGGAGGAATACTCCCCAGAGCATTACACCAAAACCTCCAAACGCAAGGAGCATCAGCCCGACTATAATTAGCGGAATGTAGTAGAAGCGGCTCAGCCAACGATAATAGCTATTCTTTATTAAATCAGGTGCATAATGTGCGACGGTCGCCTCGTCATGATTCTGTGCGGTGCCCCACAAGATCCAACCAATATGTGCCCACCAGCCACCATCGCGTGGCGTATGCGGATCGCCCGCGCGATCAGCGTGCGCATGATGTATGCGATGAGTGACCAGCCATTGAATGGGACCACCTTCGAGGGTCAGCGTGCCGCAGGTAATGAGAAAGTATTCAACCAGTTTCGGTACTTTGTAACCGCGATGCGTTATTAGCCTGTGGTAGCCCATGCCGATGCCAAGACTCCCGCCCACCCAGTAAAGAACTACTCCGGTGATTACAGCCGGCCAGCTCCAAAAGAAAAGCGCTGCGATGGACCCAAGATGGGCGGTAATAAGGAAAATCCCGGTGCCCCAATTGCCTCTGGCCCAATTGACGTCCGGCCTCTGCGTCGCCGGTGCGGCATCTCCACGTTCGTTTGATTTCATACCAGTCTCTTGACAGGTGTCTTCTAATCCGGGTGGTGATCGAAATGAGCAGTGCGGACCTCCGGGATGAATCAGATCATCCCGGAGACCAAACAATGCGTGCACTGTTGCTTGTTACCAGCGAGGTTCAGAACGGCGTCCACCATTGCCGCTGTACCCACCGCGATTATCGCTAAAGCCACGTCCGCCTCCGCCGCGATTCTCGCGGGGTTTGGCTTCATTAACTTTCAGGGAGCGACCACTGAGTTCCTTGCCATTGAATTGTTCAATCGCTGAAGTGGCTTCTGCCTGGCTGGACATTTCGACGAAGGCAAAACCTCTCGAGCGTCCAGTGTCGCGGTCTTCCACAACACTAGCAGACTGAACCGTGCCAGCTTGACCAAACAACTGCTCCAAGTCCTGACTAGTGGTTTGGAAAGCGAGGTTTCCAACATAAAGTTTTGTTGACATAAAGATATACCTTTCCCCTTCCGGGAACGAAAAGAAGCTGCGAATCGGATGGGCTTCGGCGAAACGGTAGCGGTCGAAGGACCAGGTTCGGATGCTCTTGGAAGAGCGGCTTCGAAGTGTGAAACAAGCCCGCTCTCGAACTTCCAAACGCCAGCGCTAATCGATTTATGCGCGGGGCGCATCACCGTAGATGCGCGAGAGAAGGATTAACCGCGGCTATGATGCCTTAATGGTAAGGGTAGTTGCAAGCACGCAATTGCTTTATATATGCACCGAGTGCAGAATATATTTTGGATCGACAATATATCTTGGATGTGGTAAACAAGAGTCCCGATTATGATTGTGCCGAGGCTCGATAAACTGCTGGCTAACGAAAAGCGCACCTTCTACTGGTTGGCGAAGGAGACCGGTGTCAGTCATACAACTCTATGGCGGCTAAAAAAAGGCAAGGCAGTGGGAATTAATTTTGACACGCTGGAGAAAATCTGCCGCGCCCTGAGATGTCAGCCCGGCGATATTTTGTTCCTTACAAACGGTAAAACTTCTCCAATTCGTCAATCTTCGAAGACAGGCCGGAAGTCGTCCTGAGCTGAAGCAAGATACAGGCTCTTATTCGGTTAAGTGCGTACCTTAACCGCATAATTATACAATTCGGAACCACATTAGCTCAGGAATCACGAAGCATGAGAATTTTACTCTACAACCCAGACAACGGAGTGACGCGCAATTTCATGCCGCACCTCTGGATGTTTCTTCTGAAATCGCTAACTCCACCCGAACATGAAGTATTGCTGATCGATGGGAACGCGAAGCCCATGAACGAGAAGCAACTCGTTCAATTCGCCCGAAGCGAAGGAATTGATTTAGTAGGTATCGGCGCAATGACTCGGATGATTGCCCGCGCTTATCGCTTTGCCGACGCCCTACGCGCGGCCGGCATCACGGTAGTTATGGGTGGTCCACACGTTACGGAATTACCTGCCGAGGCGCTGGGCCATGACGGCGGACCCAGGCACGCTGATGCGGTAGCGCTTGGTGAAGCTGACGAGACTTGGCCCAAAATCGTTGCCGACGCGGCTCAGGGCCAGTTGAAAGAGATCTATGAACCTGTCGACGAGACCGGAAAAGAAAGAAAGCCAAGCCTAAAACCCTATCCGATAATCCCCTGGGATACGGTCGATCTCGAGCAGTTTAACCTCGTTCCCAATGTGTTTCGCCACTTAACTAAGCGACATGGTTCGGGATGGAAGTCTTTCAACCTGGTGCCTATTGAATCCGGCCGCGGCTGTCCATATGGTTGTGAGTTTTGCACGGTAACGGGATTCTTTGGAGATTCCATCCGCTTTCGAACTAATGAGAGCGTCGTCAATGAACTGCTAATGCTGAAACAGCGCGGGCAAACAGAGCGCGGGCAGGTCGCCATTTTCTTTATCGACGATAACTTTGCGATCAACGTCAAGAGAACAAAGTCGTTACTCCGTGACATTATCGCTGCCAAAGCTCAACTACCGTGGGTGGCGCAGATCAGCGCGAATCTTTTGCGTGATGAAGAACTCGTTGATTTGATCGCGGCGTCAGGCGGCAAATGGATTTTTATCGGAATGGAGTCACTCGACGCAGCGAATCTTTCAGACGTAA
>DATFHH010000004.1:0-24458 GCA_035248565.1 Pyrinomonadaceae bacterium
ACGGCAGGGGCGATGTGCCGCCAAACACCGAGGAGGTTTCGTACTTCTCGTTCGATAGTCCGCCAGAGAAGTATGTCGGTGTGGTCTACAGCACACTCAATAGCACTACGTTGGTTGAGGCGCCGGAATTACTGATTACTGATCAGATGCAAGAGATTTTGTCGTATATCGTCTACGACGACGCCGGCAATGTTTCTGCGAGATACTACAACGCAGACTACTATGATTTGACTCCGTGGGGCTTTGACTCGCAGCCAGCCGGTTATTATGATTCATTGGTGAGTATTGGTAAGTGTGTGGTTGGGTGTGGGCCACATTTGCTGTTCCAGCAGCCGAGTCCAAACCCTAGACCAACGCCTGTACCGAAGACTCCTGTGCCATCGCCAACACCCGGCCCGATCTTGCCGCCGCCCCGTCCGACACCAGGACCATCTGTGCCTGCTGGCCCGATGGATCGCGTGGCAAGATGCGAATTGAGTTCGTGCATTGGCATCGCTTTTGGCTGTGCATGGAGCGGGCCATACTGGCCCCTTTGCGTTTTGTCGGGCTGCGGGCTAATAGGACCAATCATGTGCCGTATCTAACCATGAGCATCAAAGACGTTTTATTAATGCTTTTGAGCGGGAGCATTGTCGAGATCCTTACGTTTTGGGTTCTTAGACATTGGTACAACGAGCCTCAATCACGCGGAGTCGCCATGTGGTTAATGCTGATCAGTTGGTGGTACTTCCTGCGTCGGTTGCCGTTCAACAAAAAGGTCCATGTTGGCCTATACGTTGCCGCGGCGCTGGTCGTCTCCGTGTGTGCTGTGGTTCTTGCCTATTACGTCTAGGCGGTTCGATAAAAATTGCCGTTGTGTGCAAGTGCTCTTAACAACTCTCGTTTCAGAGAGTCAAGGCGCACTGGTTGGTACAGAAATCAGTTTCGCTACAGAGCCAAGATCACGGATAGCAAAGGTGTTGAACTTGGACGTTGGGCGTATGAGGTGTTCATGACTACACTATAAACTTGGATCAGCAGTAACGGTCAGAAGAGCTCGCCCGCAGTTGACAAGGCTGCGGGCGAGCTCTTGAAAGAAATCTTGTACTTGTCCTGAGAGGAAATTCAGAGTCTTTGATGATGCCATGCTAGAGGCTGAGAACTGGAAGCTCGCGTTGAAGCTTTATGGCGGACGTCCGATTCCCGCTTTGCTTCTAGCCCATCAACTCATGGCGATAAAGCAATCTCTCCAACTCGGACGAAAAGGTATTCCGGATGCTATCGCCGGATTAGATTTGGCGATCGACGCGCTTTTTCCGCATACTGATTTCTACAAGGTGAGCCACAGGTTTTACCTGCGGAAATTACAGGGAAATATCAAGCCGGAGCAGGAACAAAAACTCCGTCAGCTTGGCGTCAAGGTCTGACTGACTTTCGGTCTATGAAAAAGTCAGTCCATGTTGAGCTGAGCATCCTGCCGGAAGTTTGGTCTAACAGGGGTCACGGGCCACACGCTGCACTCGCAGGCGCTTACGCGCCAATGCTTGCGACTTGGAGTGAATGGCGGATTAGAGCGCTTGCCACAAGTGGTTGCGCGAGAGGGTAAGTATCTAAACCGCTTCTCGCAACTGTTGCAAGAAACTGAGCATATCTGCCGGTGGCGACAGGAAAAAGTTGCGAAGATTGTCCCGTATGGCCTGCCACCTCCTCCACCTTCAACCAGGAGTAACACCATGAAAGTCAGTCGCACCATCTCACCATTGCTGATCGTTTTTCTATTGGTCATCGTTTCAACTCAGCCGTCGTCATCCGCCATTGCGCTGGAGCAGGGCGCTTCTGCCCGCGGCGAGGGCGACTTTAGTTTCTTCAATGGTCTCCAAACCGTGCACTTTCACTTTGCTTTCGACGTTCAGGCGAACAAGCACGGAAACGCGAGAGGACGGGCGCAGTTTAATAATCTTACGAATGACACGGAGGTAATTGCGAAAATCGATTGCCTGAACGTCATCGGTTCTGAGGCGCTCATGACGGGAACAGTGCTTCACAGCAACGATCCGGATTTTCCAAAACGGGCAAACGTTATTTTTGATGCGACGGATGCGCAGTTGGCGCCCATCTTCAGTTCTGACACGATCACGCCGCTGTTTATTAGCCCATTTACCGACTGCCATGATGCGGCATCGCCTCTGACGATCTTGCAGGTTGGAGACTCGATTCAGATCGATCCGGGTTCAGACGAGTAGAAGAAGTTTGATGGGTTTCGGCTGCGATTTAGGTTTTGTCCAGCTACAGTTTCGCAATCCCCACGCCCTCACGTGTCGGCGAAGTGAACGCTGTGAATAATCATCCTCGGACCCCAAGAGCTGTCAG
The DNA here is from genome assembly GCA_035248565.1 of Pyrinomonadaceae bacterium. Classification (GTDB taxonomy): domain Bacteria; phylum Acidobacteriota; class Blastocatellia; order Pyrinomonadales; family Pyrinomonadaceae; genus PSRF01. The sequence continues at coordinate 2,350 of DATFHH010000004.1, forward strand.
AGTGTTATGAGAAGAAAAAAGAAAATAGCCGACGTTGACCGCGAGCGTCTTCTTTCGGATTTGCAATCGCCGGATGAACTTGTCCGCACCAGGGCGCTAGGATCGTTATGCCCTTGTCGGAATGATTGGGAACTGTTCGAGCAGTACGTTAGCGCTATATCCCAGTTAACAAGGCACCGTTGTCCCGAAATCCGCGCTCGTGCCTTACATATATTCGGTGATGCCGCACTCATACAAAGTATCGGAGACGCCGAGTATCGTTTTCAGTCCGTTGAAGATGTGCTTCGCAAAAAGCGCGCGCCGCTGTCACGAGGTGAAGAAGGTCGGTTAGAGGTAAGGCGCAGTGGTAGATTCAAGAAACGCAAAGGCAGTTTCGTCCTTCGCTAACGGAGTTCGAACCGCAACGCCTTCGCAACTGGGCAAGTAATCCACCTGAGTGGATTGAGTTATCGCCTGCGACTCTAATCAATAGTGCCGGTTTAACTCGCCTTCACGCCGGCGAGCGCGAGCTTCTTCATCCACAGATTAAACGGATTTCTATTAACAATCTGTGTAATCTGCGGACAAGAAAGTCGAAATACCTCACGTCTCAAACTAATTTGACTTGCACTTCAATCTGGGTTAGATTGCCCGACGAAACAGTAAACAAGCCGTATCTGACCGAGATTAGTCAACCACTCCCCTCGACTAATTCGTCACAACCCAGCCCGGCGTGTCGGCAAGAGAAGCTCGTAATTGTTTCAGTTTTGGCGCTTGTTGATTTCGCAAAAACTCAAGCAAGCCAGCTCACGACTCGTTGTCTTGTCTCCTCCCCCAGGGGCAATAAAGAATGCAAAGCTCAATCTTTATTTCACCCAAACCCACCCGATGTGAGAATTGTAAGTACGTCTAGACATTGATCGAAACTCCCTAACTTAGCCCAGTCTTAAATCGAAATCCTCATCGCATTGGTGTCAACCTGAAGGTTGGCGCTAGAGAGAAGACTGTGAAAGGGTGGCGATGGAGTGGGAATTACAAGTAGCTGCTTCCAAACTCCTTAAACGGGCGGCACAGGCAGGAGTGGCAGCTTATGTTGACAGTCGTGAAGAGTCGAAAGAGAAATCAAACCTCGTGGAGGTCAAACGTCCGCACGCGACAGTAAAACCCCTGTTTCTGGTTCACGCGGTAGGCGGCGATTCAGATTGTTATTACGAACTTGCCCGCAGTCTGGATTATCAAGGAGCTGTGTTTGGTTTGCAGATGGATGAGACAGTGCCCGGCACGGTCGAAGGAATGGCCGAGGAGTATGTTGAAGTTATCAAGGGTATTCACCCAGACGGATCTTACCTGCTTGGTGGTTGGTCCATGGGTGGTGTGGTGGCCTATGAAATGGCCAGGCAACTGAAAGCAGCGAACTGTAATGTCGATCCATTATTGATGATCGATTCATATTGCCCCAATAGCATTCCGGAGTTTGCCGAACGTATGACTCCAGCCGATGAGAAGGTTCTGTTGCAGACCCTGGCTGCCGAATTGGGAATTACTGATGCAGGTATGAGTGCGGCAGAACGCGCCACGCTCGACGAAATGTCAGTCGAAACATTGATGACCATATTTGTTCGATTGGGTAGAGAACAGAAACTTTTGCCGGCAGAGTTCGATCTCGAAAGGAGATTCGAGACGGTGTTGAAGAACAGCAGGGCAGTGCGCTCGTACCGCGCTTTACCTGCGGAGATCGAGATTCAGTTAATCCGAGCACAGGAGAACGAACATCCAGATTGGTCACTGGGGTGGGGTTCGCTTGCGAAGAGAGTAACGGTGAGAGAACTGCCGGGCAACCACTTTTCGCTAATGCGTCAACCACATGTTCTTGGAGTGGCGGAAGTGATCAGTAGATTGATATCGGCGTAGACAGGCTTTGTTTTTCAAACCTAAACGGTTAAGCAGCATGTTCAAATCTTATCCCATACTTTCACGCTTCCTCGTGTTCGTCTTCATTCCGTTATTGGCGATCACTACTGGTGCATACATCTATTTGCGTCGCAGTCTACCCGTCGCGGACGGCAGATCGATCAAAGCGTCGGTTGTACAGCCAGTAACGATCACCAGAGATGAGCATGGTGTAGTCATTATCAACGCCAAGACGGATCGGGATGCCTTCTTCGCCATCGGCTACGCGCAGGCGCAAGACCGGTTGTGGCAATTGGAGTTAAACCGCCGGATCGCTGAAGGACGGCTAAGTGAGATCTTCGGACACACAACCGTTTCGCAGGATGCGTTGATGAGGGCCTTGGATCTTTACGGTGCAGCAGAAGCATCGTGGTCCAGGTTAAGTCCCGAAGCTCAGGCTTCGTTGAGTGCGTACGCCGCCGGCGTTAATGCCTGGATTAGGCAGAACCCGGTGCTTCCTCCCGAATTTCTTGCGCTCGGTGTGAAACCTGACCCGTGGCGCGAAGTTGATTCATTAGCCTGGGCCAAGGTGTTTGCGCTGAACCTCGGCAACAACATGTGGACAGAGATATCCAATCTGATTGCCAGCCAGTCTCTCCGCAAAGAACAGATGGTTGATCTGCTGGGTTATAGCCAGGCCGATCTCTTGTCGAACGACAAAGTAACAAACGCAGCAAAGGGTGAGACGCTTGCGGAGTTGCTCCAGTTTCAGAGGAAGATGGAAGACATTAAGATCGGTGGACCATACGTGGGAAGCAATGCCTGGGTTGTATCAGGCAGGTTCACACAGGATGGACGGGCCATACTAGCAAACGATCCTCACTTAAGACTTCAGATTCCGTCGCCGTGGTACGTGGCCCACCTCAAAGGTGAAAAACTGAATGTCTCAGGCATGACCCTCGTCGGCCTTCCCGTGGTGATCTTCGGACAGAACGGAGAGATCGCGTGGGGCGGAACGAGCATGATGGCAGACGTCCAGGATCTCTACATTGAACAGCCTAATCCTGAAGATCCAACGCAGTACAAACACAATGGCGCGTGGGTTCCGTTTCAAACCACTTCGCAAACAATCAACATACGAGCTGATTTTCCTGCTTCGTTCAGGGCTCCCGTTGAATCAGTAAAGCTTGGAATCAGAAAAACGCTTGACGGCCCTGTTATCAGTGACGTCATCGGCGCGTTCGACCAACCTGTAGCTCTGAGATGGACCGCGCTCGATGGTGACGACTTATCTTATGAATCATTCCTGCGTGTTAACTATGCTCACGACTGGTCTTCATTCAAAGATGCATTCAAGACCTACGTAGCGCCTGCGCTGAATATGCTATATGCCGACAAGTCCAACAATATCGGATCGCTCGGAGTGGGCCGCATTCCGATTAGATCAAAAGGGAAGGGACGTGTTCCCGTTTCAGGTTCGACAAACGAATACACATGGACTGGATACATTCCGTTCGAAGCATGGCCACAGCGCTTCAATCCTGATCAGGGATACATCATTTCCGCAAACGACAATCCCGTTGATGCCAACTATCGCTACTTCATTTCTGCCGATTGGGCGCCGCCAAGCAGGGCGCAACGAATACAGCAGCTACTCCAAGACAAAATCTCCAGGAGCGAGTTGATTTCGATTGACTACATCGAGCGAATGCAAGGAGACACGGTCGATCTGAGCGTTCGAAACTTGCTTGAGTTTCTCAAGCAGGTTCCAGCAAATGGACCGGAACAGCAGAAGGCGCTCAAGTATCTCTCCACCTGGAACGGAGACATGGCTCGAGACAGTCAGGCCGCCGCAATTTTCTTCGTGTGGATGCGTTACTTGCGTGAGGAATTGTTTTCGACGGCAGCAAAGAATTACTGGGACAAGCCGCGCGAGGCTGATGAGATAAAGAAGATTGCATCAAGCACGTCGTACGATCAAATTCTGAATGCGCTTACCAGGAGCGCCTCAAACTGGTGCGGCAATGAAGTTGCTGCTACTCCCGGACCTTGTAGCACTCTGCTAAGTGACTCATTAAACAGAGCCATGAGGGAACTCAAGAAATTGCGTGGCTCCAACATGGATTCGTGGCGTTGGGGAGATGTACACGAAACGCTTTATGCCCACACGCCGTTCAGTAATCAAAAGTTCGTTGCCCATATTTTCGAACGCAGAATTTCAAGCGGCGGTTCGCCTAACACGATAAATGCAGCCAACGCGGTCTATAGTGAATCAACCGGCTACGAGCAAAACTTCAGTGCGGCGTTTAGACAGATCATACAGATCAAAGATAGTTCGGTTTACCACCTGTACATGAACTCGACCGGACAGTCCGGTAATGTCCTGGGTAATCACTACGACGACATGATCAAACCATTTCGAGATGTTCAATATTTTGTTTTGGACGATTCAAAGGCCGCGAACCGGATCGACTTAACGATCATTCCGGAGTGAAGGACACATAATGAAACTGTTCGCGTTATTTACGAACAAGGCTCCGACCAAGGTCTTTCTTTCAATGCTACTGGGTATCGTGGCAGGCATTAGCTATGCCCTATTGATTCCAGTAGTGCTTATCAGTATCGGTTCGAGAATTGATCAAAACGCGTCGGCAAGCGAGATGACGCGGACGTTTCTCGGGTTCGAAGTCTCGAATTATAAATTTGCGCTTCTGTTCGTATCGATCTGCATTTTCATTCTCATCTGCCGAAGCATATCGCACGTACTCCTGACAAGAGTTGCGCTGGATGCGACTACTGAGCTCCGGATCAAGACCTATCGTCGCATTATGAACGCGCCGATTGCCGAGCTCGAGAAAACGGGCCCTTCAAAGCTCCTCGTTGCTATAACCGGAGATGTTGCGCGAATCGTTGTAGGCGCGACTCTCGTGCCGAACACAGTGGTCAATGTAGTTACTATCACTGGGATGCTGGGTTATCTGTTCCTGCTCAGCCCTGATATTTTCTGGTTTACTGCCGGCGCGATTGTGTTCGGTGTGATTACCTACCAGATCCCGATGTTCATCGGTAGACGATACTTCCAAAAAGGCAGGACCAAATGGGATGCTCTACAAGAAGCTATTCGCGGTCTAATACATGGAACCAAGGAGCTCAAATTAAGTAAGGTTAAACGCGATCGGTATTTCAGCGAAGTACTCCTCGCCAGTGAGTATGAGGTCCTGCACAACTCCAAGACGGGGAATACAGTCGTTTCTGCCGCGGCGAACTACGGCGACCTGTTGAGCTTTTTCGTGGTTGGCGTGGTCGCGTACATATTTGTCAGCTATCACGCGATCAGTACTGAGGCGCTCGTGGGCGCCATCATGTCGTTGCTTTACATCACTGGGCCAGTCGCGGGCATCCTCTTTGCACTGCCTAACATGTCGAATGCGAAGGTCTCATTTCGAAATATGAATCGAGTGCTTGACGAGTTGTCGAAAGAGAATGCCAACGAGGAGATCAAGCCTTTACCTGAATGGGACTCCGTGAAGTTCTCCCAGGTCCATTACCGCTACGACGATTCAGAGAATAGTTTCGAGCTGGGCCCAATTGATTTGGAAGTGCCAAAGGGTCAGATCACTTTCATTGTTGGAGGCAACGGTTCTGGAAAATCGACTTTGTGTAAGCTCATGGCGCTTCACTACACTCCGATGACCGGTGAAATTTATTTCGGCAACCTGAAGATTGATCACGAGTGGTTGAATAGCGGGAGGCAATACATTTCGGCCATCTTGAGTGATTATTACTTGTTCGATCGGCTGCTGGGCAGCCTGACTGAGGTCGATGAGAAACTGGTAAACCGCTACCTGACGAAGCTTGAGATCCAACGAAAGGTCACTGTTACGGATGGTAAGTTTTCGACTCTCGCTCTATCCGATGGACAGAAGAAACGGCTGGCGTTGGTTGTTGCCTTTCTTGAGGATCGCGATATTTATCTTTTCGATGAGTGGGCAGCCGATCAGGATCCTGTGTTCAAAGAGGTGTTCTATTACAACATCGTGCCGGAGTTGAAAGCACGAAATAAGGCCGTGGTGGTCATCACTCACGACGACCGATATTTTCACGTGGCCGATCAGGTGTTGTTCATGGAAGAAGGGAAGCTGATTCGAACGGAAAGACCAAGCCTCGAGTTGAAAGAACCGCTGGTTAAAGCCGCCGACTCAGTGGCATAAGTGTCAAGCAGTGTCCGCCCGCAAACCACAAACCTCTGGCAGCCGCTTGCGACGAGACGTCAGACTTGCTCCCACTTAAATGGTCGAAATTTCGCAATCTGCTCGAAGTCTTGCGGGTTCTTAGTAAGCACCACAAAACCATTACGCGCAACACTCATTGCAATCAATGCGTCGTTTGTCATCCGCGCTCGTCTGACTTGCTCATATCCGGATTGCTGCCCGATTAATGATAGGACCTCTCCCGATAGTCGCCAGTCGCTTTGCTGTGGCACGAGCAGACGATTGACGCGAACAAACTCTTTCTCCATTTCTAGCAAACGCCGCCGTGCAGTTCTATCAACTGCGCCGATCAGCAGTTCAGACAATACGACGGCGCTTAACCAAAGTGGCGGCGAGTTTTCTGTTCCCATTCGGCTAGCGCGACGCAAATCCAAGATAGCTGAATCACCACGTCTAATTGCCGAGATATAGACTGAGGTATCAAATACAATGCCAGCCATCGGCCTACTTCTCTTCCAAGTGCCCAAACACGTCTTTGATCTGAATGCCGTCCTTAATCAATTTCTCCGTGGCGGCCCAGGCGTGGCGATTCTTTTCGTTTTCCCCAATCACAATTTCCAGAGCGCGTTCAATGGTCTCAGTCTCAGTGCGAGCACCGAGAGCTTTTTGTGCTTTCTCGATTTTTCCTTGATCTAGTAGCAGGTGTTTATGTCTGGGCATCCGCTTAGTAGTTGACGACTTCATTAAGGACTCCTCCGTGCGTGTACATAATACCACATTCTATGTACACGCGAGAGAGGGGTTGTGGAAGTGGAACACCAGCTCATTTGTTGTTTGATCTAAGCTAAAGCACCTTGCGGCACCAGGCTCGCAAAAGCCTGAGGCGGCTGGAAGACATATCGCGAGTGCGTGGCATGTAGCCAATCGACATCCATATCGATCGTTCCGTTGTCTGTAGGATGGCGTTTGCGTTCCTGCGCACATCTTGCTCTGAATTGAGCCGGACATACGGAATCATGACGGGATAGAGCAAGTAGTACGTTCGCAAAACTTTCTCGTAGAGCACTTCGAAAGTCAGAAGGTCGTTTCCCACGGACTCTTCGGCATTTGGGTCTACGTAATACTGGCTGAGGTCCTCATCATTAGGCAGAATGCGGAGGCTGATGGACGGCGCATTCGTAATGAATGGCGGAAACATGAAGGTGCTGTAACCCTTCGGCGGATAATTGGCAGGCGCCGGATTGGCCTCGTCATTAATAGAGAATGTCAGCAGGAAATTGCCTGGCTGGCTTGTGTCAACGACGATGGGTTGGCCCGGCTTGTGATTTGTGGAGATGGCCATGGCATTACCGGGATCCTGCAGCGGAATTGAGCGATACTGCCAAACCGTGACTGCAGGACAAACATTCGCAGAAAGCTCCTGGCCGCGATGAAAAACCGAAAACGTCGCCGGTTCGAGGGTGCCCTGATTTAGAAAAAGTGAGCCCGTCTCAAGTTGCTCGGCGTATATTCCCTGTTGGTTAGAAGCAAAGTAGTAGTCGGTCTCGTCCAGAATAACTCCCAGAGTTGCATGAACAAGTTTGAACTTCGCTCCAGGATCCCGTAACACCTGCTGAGCGGCGGCGTTCGAAGAGATGTCGAAGCCAAGAATCCAACCCCGCTGGTCTCCCACCGCGGTCTTGGCGTATTCGACTTTGCCAATGACCGCGCTGTTAAGCCCGCTGTAAACGACCAGCGACACGTCGCCAAAATCATATTTAGAATTCGAGGGCTGCGGTTTGGTTTGATAGTTATCTGGGAACGTGCCCACGAAATCGGCCGACACGATGTTTTGGTCCACTTGCAGCACAGCCGGCGCCAAGGCGATCAAGCCATTGGGTCCATTATTCTGCGAGCCGGCCGGCGTTGGGATCTGAGCTTGATTACAGACCATTAGCCTTCCGGTTGGCGTCGTTAGAATGTGCTCCTCTTCATACAACGGCGCGAAGGTGCCGACAATTTCCAGAGTGGCCGGATTGGTTTGCTGCCGTTGATAAAGAGCTTCGATTTGCTCGTTCGTATTGACACCGGCTATGAAGCGGAAAAGATAGTAGCGGAGAATGGCGCCGACAACATTCGGGTTTTCGAATCCAGGAATGTCTATGATGGTTCCCTGGCTCTTCCTGATGACGTGATAGACGTAACCCCCTGCACCACCATCCGCAGTTAGGTTCACGTTCCGGTAAAAGTTCAACCATTGGCAGGCGCCCTTGGATGCACTTCCACTTAAGAAAGTCGTTTGATCTTTGACTAATGTAACCCCGTCGATAAAAAACTGAGTTGCCGGTGGCGAGCCTTCGGAATTGACGTCGGTGATATGCCCGCCGGAAAAACCAAGATCGGCGCCCAACAAGTTCGTCAGTGGCACGTTGCTATTTGCTTCGGAGTAAATCTCGCCGGGGCCTGTTTGAACGCCGATGACCTGCGTCGTGTTCAGAGTCATTTCCATTCCGCCGTAATAATTCCATTCCGCAGGAATAATCTGCTGCGTCACACCCGGCTTGCCAACAACGTCGAATGTTTGTTGTTTTTGCACCCAGCCCATAAAGGCATCATCAGACATTCCAAACGTCCGTGGCCGAACAAGTTTGGAATCGATCAACGCGAGGGTCTGGCCGGCGAACGGTCCCCACGAACTCGGTAAGGTGACGCCGCCGGCATAGTCGTCGTTATTCGCCGTACCGGGGTTCATCTGGATCGTTCCTTTAAAATTGATACGAGGAAAATGAAAAAGACTCATCGCTCACCTCTTCAACTGTGTGGAGTCCATCCCGCTGGAATCGAATCCATACTGAGCTCGGCTCCGCTCAGGTTGTAGTTGTTGGAAACCAGATAAATCCAAAGTTGTAGCGTGAGTCGCTTACCTTCGGACAGATCGCGCGTAATCGGCATTGCGTAGGTGCTCTCCAAGGCCGCGTCTTTTTCGATTGCGGACCAAATTCCCGAGAGGTTGCTCTCTACTGCCTGCTGACTGCCAAGGTTGACAAACTCCAACATCACATTGAAAAGCATGTCGTAGACATACAGGATTTCGTTGTAGACGAACTGCCACGCCTGTGCTGGATCCTTCGTGCTGTTCCATAGATCAATAAACTCCTGCGGTACCTCATCATCAAAAGGTAACACCCGGACAGTTGTGTAAAACGCATCGTCAGTGAAGCTGAAGGAAGCAGGCGGCTGAGGCAGCGTGTTGCCGGAAAACGGAATGAAGGCAAGCACAGGAAAGCCGGGGCTTTGCGCTGCGATACCAACAGTTGCAATACCGTTCGCACCAGTGGCGAAAATCGTGACATTGGTCCAAGCTTGCGGATTCGAACCTGGTATCGGAACAGTCGTCTGCTCACCATTTGTGAAGTTCACGAATTGCGTCTGATTTGTCGGGATCAGATTCAGGCTAGAGTCATATTTCGCAATCATCAGGTTGATGCCGGGAGTCGGTGTGCCCATCTGACAGACGGTGACGTCGAATTTCGCCTGTTCATTCTCGTCAAGGTATATGCCGCGGGTGTCTGTCTCCGCAGTGTAAGGCTGTTCCAGCAACGCCGTCTGACCTTGCACCTTTATCGCGATCGTGCCACTTTGCAAAAGCTTACCCGTACCAGAGTTTGGGAAAGGAATGTCGATGATACCGGCCTTCGCCTCGTACGCCGACTGCTGGTATTGGTTGTAGTTGATCGCGGCAATCGCGGTGAATTGACCATTCGCCACCACACCGAGAGTGAGTGGACCAAAGTCGGCTTTCGTGAGAACAGACGGCCACGATCCGGGCACACCCAGCTCGGGGATCACGCCGCTGAAGTCGAGGGAAATCAAGCTCGCGCTATAGTCAACGTTAACCGCGCCTGGTCCCAGCGGAACCGGATCGCCTGCCGACGCGATCGCACTCCTCTTTAATTCGTGACCGGTAACCAGGACTGGTTTCGGTACTGCGTTGCTCGTCGTGGCCGACAAGCCCAGCGGCGCAACCGGCGTGGACGCTTCCAGGCAACGTCCGCCGGGCACACTGGCAAGCTCACCGTTGTTCCAGACACCGATGACGCCGACGATATGGCTGTAGCACGGATTGGAAAAGAATTGAGAAGTGCTGCCGCTCGTGTTCCATGTGTTCCATGCCGACGCCAAAGCATTCGCCAGTGCCTCGTAATTTCGCGGCTGCGTAGTTGTGCCGTTCAAGATGCCGTTCATGAAATAAAGATTAACGTAGCCGGTAAATCGAATCATGATACCCAGCGCGCCCGGCTGACCGGCCGCCTTTTGGAGGTTGGTGATAAGCTGCGAACCACTAGTAGTCGGCCACGAAACCAGATTGTAGGGAATACATGTCTGAAAGCAGACGCCAATACTGGAGGCCGGCGACGTAAGAAACTGATCAGTGCTGTAGATGCGATTCGGATTCAACCAGCGAGAGTGCATCCGGTAAACGCGTGAGCCAGTGGTCGTGTAATTCCCGCTGCCAAATCGGAACTGGCCGAAATAGATCTGGCTGGACCAAGGTGAAGCTGGATTTGTATCGACAAGGCGTCCCGGACCACTACCACCGTCTCCGCCAATCCCAACCGGCGTGCCGATCAGGGGATCGCTTGTCACGGGCTGACCGTATCCTAGATCGCCCCCGATGATGGTGGTAATCAGGTTCTGGTATTGGACGAATGAGACGCCGTGCGTGCCGAACATGTTCCACTCGGCTGGCACTCGCGGCCCCGGTGGCGAATCAACGTTGTCCTGCTGCAACTTGATCGCCCATGGACGAAACGTCGTGGTGAAATTGCCAGGTGTGATGCCTGGAGGCACCTGCGTTCCCTGGGTAGCCAGGAAGTTCCAGTTCAGAGCTGCGTGTGTAGGATCGTATGTTGGAAATTCCGCCCAGTCGTTGTTGTTGAAAGTGCATGGGTCCCATTCCATGAAACCCTTAAAATAGATGCGAGGGAAAGATAGTACGCTCATGGGAAACTCCTTCTTGTGAGTTGGTCTGTGAGTTCGTTACCCTAAGTCCTGGCTATTGCGGCAATGCCGCTGCCAGTTTCATCAGGGCCTTCTCTTCGTCTTGTCCGATTTCACCCTCCTTGCTCCATGCGATTCCGACTACGGCGCGCACTGCACCCGCTTGGTCCATCACCGGCAGCGCAATCGCCGCCTGCGCGTCAACAGCTTTGGCGCCCGGCTTGATGTTACCCGTTTCGTCTGTTTGCAAGTTGCAGGTTTGGACTGGCTGCTTCTTCACTTGGGCCACACCCGCCATTCCCTTACCGTGCGGCACATGGGCCACGATCGCGACTACATGTGGCGGGATGTTATGCGCAGCCGTCAGGTATAGATCGTCGCCTCGTTGCACATGCACCGTGCCGGCAATTGCATCCAACTCTTTGATTACTGATTCCAGCCACTGTTGCTGAATCTGATTTGTGTTGTATGTCCCTGTCTCTTTCATAACTTTTCAAGTCATCCGAACTTGAGAATTAAGTCAAAAACGTGCGCGACCCCTTTCAACCTTATTTGTGTAGAAGATTGAAAGCCTCGAGGGTCGTACCGAATACGACTGCACGTCCCGGCGCCGGTGCCGTTTGAAAGTGTTCGAAGTAAAGACGATTCGTCAGATTCTGGATGCCGATGGTAAATAACATGCGATAACTTTCACGACGCACCGTATAACCACCGCGCACCGATTGCACCGCAAAAGAATTGAGACTCGCCGCTGTGCCATACTCGGTCGCAATGGCCGCGGAGAGATCCAAAGGATCGGCCCGCTTAACGCGCGCTTGATAGCGATTCTCATATTCAGCAAACCAGGAACGCCTGGCGTTATCGAACCGGATACCATTTATCGTTCGCAAGGGCGTAATGTTCGACAGAGGCGCATCACTTGCTGAGCCGCGCAGTGGTATTGGCGTGTCGGCGCGATTATAGAATTGGGTCAGAAGCTTCAGAGTATTCTGATCCGGCGTAAGGTTTGACCCTTTGAGCACGCCTAACGTGCCGAATGGCGTAATGGTCCCCAGATGGCCCAATGGTAAACTCATTTCATAGGCGCTTTCAAAACCCTGGATGCGAGCACGCGCGGTGTTAGTCCGCTGCACGTAAAGTACGCCGTGAAACGGAAAGAAAGGCGAGATTGCCGCCAGACCTTTACCTGGATCGGGCGGCACAAACAATGGCGGGCCAAAGGCGGAACCGATGAAATCTTTGAGATCATTCTTAAAGAGACCGAGCGAAACACTCCACTTCGCGCGTTGAACTTTCACGCCGGCGTCATACTCCCTGCCCCGCTCCGGCTTCAGGCCAGTATTCGGAATCACCAGCACGCTGAAAGTTGGATCGCCGAAATCGCGCAGGAGGTAACGCTCTGTAATTCCCGGTTCGCGGTAACTGTTTCCCCAGCGAAAGTATGGATTAATGCCATGAGGAAGACGCACAACGATTCCCGCGTTGCCAGTCACGACTGTGCGAGCGGTCGTTATACCTTTGACTCCTTTAACCAGATCCACGATCCCGCCAGCTCCCTGCGTGTTAATTGGACCAGGGTTGGCAATCAGCCTCGCGAAGGTTAAATCGAGCAACGTTGACTCAACGCCAAGCGGGAAGCCCCGTGTTACACGGGCTTCGGTGCGCCAGTTGTCAACGCGCAGTCCGCCGGTAAAACGCAGCCACCGATTGGCCTCGTGCTCGAGCAAGCTGAACCAGCCCCAGTTTCTATAAATAGAATCGGGATTGCTGGCCCGGCCGCTAACAACTTGAAACGGCGGAACGAAATCACTGCGCGAGAATTGATCGGCTGACGAATCACGCAAGTATCCCATTCCAGTAGTTAGCAACGTTCGGACTGCCGGTGCGAACGTGGCCTGCACGTCCAGCGCGTACGTCGTAATGGAATTCTTGTTTTCGGAGAGATTCCCAGCCGTGAATGCGGAGCGATTCCCATTAAGCACAGCCAAAAGGTTTGTTGGGTTATTTGAATCGGGCGCTAGCGTCCAACTGCTTCCAAAGAGAATTGGCGAGGTCAATGTATCGTCAGGGAAAGAGTATTTCTGACGATAGAAGCCTGCGGCGATTCGAGGCAGCCAGCCGCTCATTTCCCGACCTTCATAACGCAGCCCATACTTGTCCAAACGCCGGAAGCTGTTGGTCTGCGTACGCGGATCGAATGGAGTGGCAATGAACGAGAACCCCAGGTCCTTATGTTGGCTGTTCAATTGACGATAGCGAATGCTTTGATTCTCGCGCGGAAAAAATGACAGGTCGATCTGGTCGTTGAATCCGTGAGCCTGACTATTCGCAACCTCCGCGCCGGTGGGCAGACTCCAAACCGCGTAAGTGCGTGCAACGCTGTTTCCCACCGCGTTCCCCATGTCCGTAACCAGCCGGCCCAGCTTGACAACTTGATCAATTGAGATCGACTGATTGCCGGAATGATAGTTCGCTTGACGGAAGATAGAACCGCCCAGCCGCAACGCAAACCCGGGACGGCTCCAATTGATTGTGGTTGCGCCGCGACGCAAAAGACTGTTGCTGTGGAAGTCGCCATTGAAACGCAGACCCAAATGATTGGCATCAACGTCGGTTGCGGGCGCCGCGGTTATGAGGTTAACGACTCCGGCCATGGCGTCTGATCCATACAAACTCGAGCCGGCGCCGCTTAGAACTTCCGTCGATTCTAACTGGGTTACCGCCACGACTGCCGGGGAAACACCAGAGGTCGGATCGCTGCGCATGTTGTTGAGCCGTTCGCCATCAAGAACGATCAGGACTCTATTTGAGGCGAGCCCGCGCAAGCGTGGTCGCTCCAGCGCGGGATTCGCAATAACGGGGATGAGGTTTGGTGTACGTTCAATGGCCCGCGAGGCTGATAATGGGCGACGCTCTTCGATCTTCGATGCATCGGTCACGGCAACCATCTGAGGAATGTCACCGGTAACTCGCGCATTGCCCTTTCCCGCAGTAACGGTGATGCTGCTTTCAATAACGCCGGGTACAAGCGAAAAATCTTCTCGATAGCGGCCATTGCGATGCAAGGTAATAACTCGCGCGGCAACAGCGAAACCCTGGCTCTTTATAGAAAGCCGATAAGGACCGAACGGCAAACCGGTTAGTTCATACTTGCCTGATGAATCTGTCTTTGTCTTTGCCTGCTTCCCACTGGCGAGATTCAACATTAGTACGTCTGCGCTAACGACTACAGCACCAGTTTGATCCGTGATTGTTCCCGTGACGACGGCACCCAGTAATTGGTGGACACCCGGACTCGCAGCGAATGATCGCTCAGCGGCGCCGATCATTACACAGAGTAAGGGGACTCCGATTCGGATGAGGCTATTCATATCGTGGCAAACGTGAGTCTCTACACTGGGAGGTGTTGCCGGGCTTCAGTCAGCCTTAGTTGTTACGCGGGAGCTGAGGCGTCGGGTAGAGTATGCGAAGGTGTAGTTTGAGTCAATATTCGGAGGCGGTTGGTGGGCGGTTGGTAGTGCCCTATTTCCGATAAGAAAGTCAAAAACCAGGTGACTACCAGCAGGTTTCATAGTCGGTTTTGGGAGGACCAGCGTTTGTCGTTTCCAAGTTGACCCAGTGGGTTTGTGTTCGTATAGTGAATCTAGTCAGACTGGTCAGCTAGGAGAAAAAAACGATGCCGCATTCAAAGAAGAGCACTGAACCAAGTACAAAACGGCAAAGTCAACCGTGGCAGTTGCAAACTGCCAAGGCCCGATTTAGCGAGCTGTTTCGTCGCGCTCGCACGGAAGGACCTCAAGTGGTAACGCGCCAGGGCAAAGAGCAGGTTGTAGTTTTGCCGGCGGAGCAGTTTGCTCAATTAACCAAACGAGTTCGGCAGCCGAAAAGCCTGGTGAGATTCTTCGCCGAATCGCCGCTCGCGCGCGTCACGCTCGATCTTAGTCGCGACCTTGATTCAGGTCGGGAGATCAAACTGTGAGCGGCTTTCTCCTGGATACGAACATTATTTCCGAACTCATCAAACCTAAACCTCAAGTAAACGTTACAGAATGGATCGAAGGCACTGATGAATCGCTGCTGTATCTGAGTGTTTTGACACTGGGAGAGATTCGGCGTGGGATTGCAGCGCTTCCTCAATCGCGACGTCGAGTGACTTTGGAGGCTTGGCTCGATAAGAATCTTCGTACGCGATTCGAGAGTCGAATCCTGGTCATCGACCAGGAGGTGGCCGATCGCTGGGGCTTGTTAACTGCCGCCGCTCGCAACACTGGAATAGTGTTGCCTGTCATTGATGGTCTCTTGGCAGCTACTGCCTTGGAGCACAACCTAACATTAGTTACCAGAGATACTGGACAGATTCCGTCGATGGGCGTCGCAGTTTTCAATCCCTGGCGGAGTTGAAAGATAGGAGTGGCAGTGTGATGACGGTGGAGAGTGATGAGGTGGGTGGAAGTTAGGCGGGTTGGCTGGAGATGATGGAGAGGTGGTTGGCGATCTCGATTTGATCTTTCAAGACCGCGTCAATATCAGATTCTGTCGTTAGCGGATTCGCAAGCACGGCGCGCAAAGCGGTAACCGGTCTGTCTTCTCCGCGTCGCATGATATTAAGCGTCGTACGTGACACAAAGCTGTGGCCAGCCTGACGCTGCGTTTTTTGCAGACGTTTGTTGAGACTGTCTATCAGAAGATCGTCGGACTCAGTTAATTGCTCCAAGGCCGCCCGTTCTCTCAAGTGAACAGGCACAAACCGATAATTAAGAATGTTGATTTCCGGCTCAACTAACAACTCAAACTCCGGAAGAGCGCGAACGGCAGCGGCCATGTAACGAGCCTTACGTATTCCTTCGTCAATCAGAAATTCATAACCCCGGCGGCCGATAACATTCAGCGCAGCGTGGTAGAGAAGACTCGTATTTGGGCGCGAGCCTTCCATCGCTCGTTTTCCCAAGTCAAATGAATTTGGGCGGATGATGTAGCGCGCGTGCTTTTCAATGCTTCTGGCCGATAACGGATTGCGCAGCATCAACATTCCCATGCCCATCGGCAGATAGAGCTGTTTGTGTCCGTCGATAGTCACTGAATCAGCCAACTCGATGCCTGCGAGTTTATGTCGATGTTGTTTGGAGAAGAGCAATGGTCCACCCCAGGCAGCATCGACATGAAAATGTACCTGTGCTTCACGCGCGATCTCCGCCGCTTGCAAAAGCGAGTCAATGCTGCCGCAATCGGTGGCGCCGGCGACGCCGACAATCGCACAAATGTGCTGATTCCGCGTCTTGCAATTCTTAACAGCCTGACGCAACGCCGCCAAGTCAATGCGATTATTTCTATCGACAGGAACTTCAATCAAACTTTCTACGCCGATGCCCAACAAATCGGCCGCCTTCTTGAAAGAGTAATGCATCAGCCGAGAGCCGATGATCACCGACTTTTCGTAACCATAAAACCTCAACCCGGCCACGAGCCCTTCTTTTTCGATTCCGGCAAACCCATCGCGCGGTCCTAGCGACGAATTGCGCGCACACCAGAGGGCAGTGATATTCGCCAGCGTTCCGCCAGACACTACAATGCCGAGTGTGCTGTCGCCACGCTGAACATGCTCGGCGTAGAACGCATCAGAGAAGTCATAAACAAGCCGGTGCATCATCGCTAAGGCCTGTCGCTCGTAGAGCGTCATCGCCTTGGAGGTTTCGACCTTCACCAGGTTCTGATTCATCGCGGTGGTGAGCATCTCCAAAGAGCTGACAAACTTGGGCAGCGCAGAAGTCATGTGGCCGATGAAACGCGGCGATGATGTGTGAATCGAGTGAGGAACCACGTGCTCATTCACGTACTCGATGTAACTCGCGAAGTCCATCGTGCCTTCAGGAATCTCGCTGTTATTGAACCTGGGCATCAACGTTTCCAGGTTAGTGTCAGTCGTGA
The DNA here is from genome assembly GCA_035248565.1 of Pyrinomonadaceae bacterium. Taxonomy (GTDB): domain Bacteria; phylum Acidobacteriota; class Blastocatellia; order Pyrinomonadales; family Pyrinomonadaceae; genus PSRF01. Next base: position 19,335 of record DATFHH010000004.1, read on the forward strand.
TCTCCACCGCTTTGACAAACGACTGAGCGATAGTGGAAACCCTTGCCATTTCAGCGGCGTCACCAGCATTCCCGTTGCCCGCTTCGACAAAGAGCCGCTTCAACCCGTGCTCGATCTCCATGGGATCCGAGACTTCGAGTGTCCCAATTTTATTGGAGTAACTCAGTACTTTCATGAGTCCTCTTACTCTTGGAGTCCTGGAGGTTTGCTTTGGCTCAAAGTCGGATCCAGGCTGCACAGCGCCAAAGGCGCGAAATATGACAGCCAGGGGCAAGCGCCGAGCAGAGCGAGGAGCGTCGCCCCTGGATAACAATCCTAATGACCGCAAGCTCTGAAAGAGCGGAATAACTACGTTTGATATTTCGCACTTTCAGTGCTCTCTTCAATTATCCCTTCTGACCAGGGGCGACGCGCTTCGCTCGGCTCAGCGCTTGCCCCTGGCTGTCATATTCCGCGCCTTTGGCGCTGAGCGGATCAAAATTCTGAACTTCTGAGGCAAGCTCTTGAGCGTCTTGACCGGCCAGCTCGATGTGTTGTGCAAGACCGGCAATCGTCGGTGTCTCAAACAGGCTGTGAAGCGGCAGGTGCACGTCGCAGCTATTGCGCACGTTGGCAAGAATCTGCATTGCGACAAGAGAGTTTCCGCCGACGTCGAAGAAGTTGTCGTGGACTCCGATCCGCTCCACATTCAGTACTTCGCGCCAGATTTGCGCGATAGTTTCTTCGATCTCATTGCGTGGTGCGACGAACTCTTCGTCCAGCATCGGCCGGCTCTGATCCGGAACCGGCAGCGCCTGGCGATCAATCTTGCCGCTCGCGGTTAACGGAAACTTCTGAAGCTGCACAAAGACTGCCGGCACCATGTAGTCCGGCACTCTGTCTTTCATGTAACGGCGCAATCGATTGATGACTTCTCCGTCGCGCTCACTCGTCACCACGTAAGCCACCAGCCGCGGATCGCCAGGCGAATCTTCTCTGACGAGAGCTACAGACTCCTTGACTGCTTCATGATCGTTGAGCACAGCTTCGACTTCACCCAGTTCAATGCGGAAGCCACGCAACTGCACCTGGTGATCGGTTCGGCCGAGATACTCTATCGCGCCGTCCGGACGATATCGCGCGAGGTCGCCAGTTCGATACAGCCGCGTTCCTGCGACTGTTCCAAATGGAGAAGGTACAAACCGCTCCGCAGTTAGTTCGGGCCGGTTGTGATACCCGCGCGACAAGCCCGCGCCGCCTACGTACAACTCGCCCACGACGCCGAGAGGAACCGGTTGCAAATCGGAATTGAGCAGGTAAATCTGAGTGTTCGCAATGGGCCGGCCAATCGGAACGGCGGTTGTGTTGTTCTCGCGAAGCACTTCGCAATACGTCACGTCGGCTGCGACTTCAGACGAGCCGTAGAGATTGAGCAACACGGCATTCGGCAAACGCTGTCGAAAGGCCTCGACCAGTTCGCTGCTCAAAGCCTCGCCACTCGTGGTCCAATATTTCAGTTGTGGAAGCTTTGTTTGAAGATCCACATCGGTATCGAGGATCATTCGCAGCAAAGATGGAACGACAATGATTCTCGTGACTTTCTGCTGCGATAAGACCTCGATCAGCTTGACCGGATCCTTTACAAGTTCATTCGGAATGATTACCGATGGAACACCTCGCAGTAATGGTCCAAAAATCTCCCAAACAGAGTCGCCGAAGTTCAATGACGTCTTTTGACAGGAAACTTCGCCAGCCGCGAAGGGATAGCTTTCCCACATCCAGCGGAAACGATTGATTGCACCGCCATGGAGATTGAGCACGCCTTTTGGTTGGCCCGTTGAACCGGAGGTGTAGATCATGTAGCACAGACTCGCTTGCGAAACATCCACAGCAGGCGACCCCTCGCTACACGCAGCAATGCGATCCCACTCTGCGTCCACACAAATCACATCGACGTCAATTCCGGCCAACAGCTCGCGCCGTTGCTGTTGTGTGAGCACCACCGCAGGCTGCGCGTCAGAAATCATGAACAACAGGCGCTCACGCGGATACGACGGATCTAATGGTAAGAAAGCCGCGCCTGATTTGAGCACTCCCAGCACAGCCACCACCATCTCAATCGACCGCTCCATACAGACGCCCACCGACTGCTCTGGCCCAATGCCCAGGTTTACCAGGTGATTTGCCAGTTGGTTGGCCCGGCGATTTAGTTCCTCATAAGTGATCCGTTCGTCATCGAAGATAAGCGCCACGGCCTCGGGCGTGCGCTCGACCTGCGCCTCAAACAACTGCGCCAAGGTCATCTCGAACGAATATTCCGCAGCAGTCTGATTCCACTCGACCAGGACTTTCTGTCGCTCTTCATCAGGCAGCAACAACGTGCTCGCGTGATTACTTTCCGGTTCAGCGGCCATGGCCGTTAGCGCGCGCAGATAGTAGTCGGCGATCACCGTGACTCGTTCTTTATTGAGGCGCTTTGCGTCCACCTCGAACGAAAAGAAAATTTCGGAGGAATTCACACCTAAACTGAAGTTTACAAGCAGAGGGAGATTGGTTCGTTCGAAACTGATGCTGTCCAGCACTTCGACTCTGCTATTGTCGTGAAGCGCCCGAGCAACGTGAAAATGTGTGAAATTGAATGCTGTTGCAAACAACTCCCGCCCGCCTTGCTCGCGTTGCATCTGCGCGAGTGGATACCAGCGATAAGGCAGAGCTTCCCATTCATTCTGGAATGTTTGTTTGACCAGATCTTTCCAACTCCCAGGATGCAATTGTTGGCGGAAGGGAATGGTGTTCAGAAACATCCCGATCAGTTGTTCACCATCACCTGTTTCAGGACGGCCATGAGAGACCAGACCAGTGATAACGTCTGAATCACCGCTCAGCACACTCATGACTTTGAGGTGTGCCGCCAGCAATACGCTCTTGATCGGTACAGACAGTGAACGGGCCAGCTCTTTCAACCGTGTTGCCAACTCCGGTGCAAGCTCGATTGGAACTTTGTGGACGGACGCGTCGGTCTCATCCTCGCCGTCGAGAGACAGCCATTGTTTCAATCCACTATCGTTGCTGTCGTCAAGTTTTTCGTCCCAGTAACGCCGGAATTCCGCTGACTGCAGCGCTCTGCGCTCTACTGCTACGTAATCGCGATAAGCACTAGCGAGCGGTTTGACTGCGGCAGGTGGACCATCTTGTTCCAGCAGCGAGACATAACTTTGGAATAATTCGGCAAGCATCGAGGCTACACTCCAGCCATCGAGGATCGCGTGATGAAAACCGACCGTGAATTGGAAACTGTCGCCACTGCGGCGATGCAGCTCGATCTTCAGCAACGGGGCGCGTGTCCAGTCGAAACCGCGATTTCTTTCATTCTTGAGATGCTCGCGGAGAAACTTCTCCTGGTCCTCAGGTGAGAGGTGGCGTAGATCAGAAACGTGTAGCGGAACTTCGACTCTCGGAACCACCAGTTGCAGAGGCTCGCTGAAAGTATGAAGCACAAACCGGGTGCGCAACGCTGCATGACGTTGCACGATCGCTTCGAGTGCGGTACGCATCGCCTCAGGGTTGTAAGGCACACGCACGTGGTAACTGAAGATGTTGTGAAAAACGCCACTTCCGGGATTGAGTTCGCTGTGGTAGATCATGCCGGCCTGAAGCATTGTGAGCGGATAAGCGTCTTCAAGATCAGGCGGCAGTTTCAGGCGATCAGCTTCATTAATCAGCTCAAACGGCCGTGTTGCCTCGTGGCGCTCGAGATGATCACGTGCGGTGATAGCAACCCGGGCCAACTCGCGAATCGTTTGATACTTAAGAAGATCCTGTAGCGATAAAGCCAGGCCGCGTTCCTGCACTTTGGCTACGATTTGAACGCTGCGAATCGAGTCTCCACCGAGCGCGAAGAAGTCGTCGTCAATGCCCACCTGGTCCACGCCCAGCACCTGCGACCAGATTCCTGCTAACAACTGCTCTATCTCTGTTCGCGGCGGCACAAACCTCTGAGCGAGTCCGTGGCGAGTACCATCAGGAGCGGGCAATGCTCGCCTGTCCAGCTTGCCATTCGCAGTCAACGGCAGTGCGTCGAGTTGTATGAAGATTGTGGGCACCATGTATTCCGGCACCTTCGCCTTCATGTAGCTGCGCAAGTCGTTGATTCCATCTGCGTTTGGATCGGTTGTGATCACGTAAGCAACCAGTCGCTTGTCGCCGGGCGTATCCTCGCGCAGAGCGACGACAGCTTCTTTGACAGCCTCATGGTCTCTGAGCACCGATTCGATCTCGCCGAGCTCGATGCGAAAGCCGCGCAGTTTGATCTGATGATCGGTGCGGCCTAGATATTCGAGCGTGCCGTCAGGAAGATAGCGCGCCAGATCTCCGCTGTGATACATCCTTGCGCCCGCAACACTAAACGGATTTGGTAAGAAGCGCTCCGCTGTCAGATCCGCCTGATTCAGATAACCGCGCGCCAACCCGATGCCGCCGATGTACAACTCACCAGGCACAGCTACCGGCACTGCTTGCAGGTTCTTATCCAGTACGTACATTTGCGTGTTCGCTATCGGCCGCCCGATGGGCACGATCCCCCGCTCCACCGTGCTGCGGCAGTCCCAATACGTCACGTCCACTGATGCTTCCGTTGGTCCATACAAGTTGTGCAACTCCGCCGGCAGCAGCTTCACAAACTTTTCTTTCAGCTCATACGGCAGCGCTTCACCGCTGCAAATCACTCGTTTAAGACTGCGGCACTCGCCAACTCCTCTTTCCTCCAAAAACACCGCCAACATCGACGGCACGAAGTGCATCGTCGTGATCTGTTCCTGCTTGATCGTTTCCACCAGATAGCGACTGTCGCCCTGTCCTCCAGGCCGAGCCATTACCAGTCGCGCGCCTGTAATCAACGGCCAGAAGAACTCCCAGAGCGAAACGTCAAACGTGTACGGCGTCTTCTGCAAAACACGATCTGCCCCGGTTAACTGATACGCCTGTTGCATCCACAGCAAGCGGTTGCAGATGCCTTCGTGCGTGATCATCGAGCCCTTTGGTTTGCCCGTCGAACCCGAGGTGTAGATCACGTAGGCCAGATTGCCGGGGACGGTATTAACAGTGGGATTCTCTTTGCTCTCCTGAGCGATAGCACTCGAATCCACG
>DATFHH010000005.1:0-12638 GCA_035248565.1 Pyrinomonadaceae bacterium
AGCGTCGACAAGTTCTTACCGACGCAATAGCAGCGATTATCGCAGGTCGCATATCATCCGTGCGCTTTCAGTGCTCGCTCTGTATCAATCCGTGAAAGGTGAACAGGTCTTCACGCCCGCGGAGATGGCAACGATACAGGCGCGACTGCTGCTGAGTGATAAAACGTTTGGCGGGCTCGTCGACGACTCGAACTTACAGAGTTATTACGCGAAGAAGACAACACAGACGCGAGACGAACGCGGCCACAATTGGGAATTACTGCGACAAAGAGCTGAAGCGGAGTCGCTCTACTTCGAGCCACTCATGATGCCGGACGGAAGCGCAACACACGCGCTGCTCTGGGTCGCCAAACGCGATCTGATCGCAAGACAAGGTGGCCGATACAACGGACGTTTTCTGAACATTGCTAATCCATGGAACGACAAGCGACTGCTCGACTGGCACGGTTACACCGAGACGCGTTACTTCGATTCAGAACATCAGTTGGTCGACAGTCAAACGCCGGGAGCTGAAGCAGTCGAGATGATTCCGCTCGGGCTCTACGGTCTCGACAATCCAAAGATCCCGATGCTGCTCGTCGATTTTCGCGATAGTTACAACCCGAAGAAGCGTGAGATGTCGCGACGTGTCTTGAACGATATCACGCGAAACATGTTGTCGCTTTCGAAGTTTGGTAACTTGCCATTCTTTCTCGGCCGCACGGTTTTCGATTTCGTCACAGGCCGTCGTGGAATGGACGTCAATCAACCTTCGCGACTACACACCTATTCGCAATTGAAACTTCTGTTGGCGCTCGACGAGTCGTTGGATCCGGAGTTTCGATCAGAGATCAGTGGACGACTCGAACAAGTTTCGCTGAATCCGTTTGAAAACGATCTCAATGCGGAAGCCAACGTCGCGTTGGCGCAGTACGAAGCCCTGGTTGCATTTGCAACAGATCCGCAAGGCCTGGCAGAAAAGATTGAGCGTGACCGCCGCGCCGAGCTGATGCCGCTGGAGCACGGAGCCAAAGCGCAGTTTGCTTTTCGTTTCATGAATGTGCTGACGTTTGGAAAATACGTGCATCGCGAAGAACATTCGAGCGACATGGAAGACCGGCTGGATATTGCGCGTCGTCTCGAATATCACACAAACTTTTTGCAGCAGATCGCGAAGTCGAGTGCCGACGTTGACATAACCTGTAACCTCGACGACGTCAGACAATCGTTACACTTCATCTCCGAGCACGCCTCTGAAGCGAGCGCGAAGACGGCAGTCGCGACAGCAAAAATCTTCTCGCGCACCAAAGATGATGAAACGCGTCGTGCATGTCTTGATAGTCTGTCGCGAATCAACAGCACAAAAGCAAGAAACGAGTTGTTGCGAATCTCGCAGAATCATGACGTCGATAAGGCATTGAGAGATCTTGCGGGTGAATATCTTCGGGATAACCGGCCGAAGGTCCAACCAGTCGCCGCAACTGCCGGTGGATCGGCGGTAAGAGTGGGTCAGCCGTAACATGGTCAGTAGTCTGACTCGCGCAAAGGCGCAAAGGAGCAAAGGAGAACGCAAAGAGGGTTTTCAAACTTCTTTGCGGCTTTCTTTGCGCCTTTGCGTCTTTGCGCGCGTAATTCTTTTGCTGCTGTGCGTCGCGGGCGCATCCTTCGCGCAGACGAAACGTCTCGTCGTCATTCAATGTGACGGGCTGCCTTACGACATCGTCGATCGTTTCGTGAAGCAACGCGATCCACAGTCAGGTAAGAGTCTACTACCCTGGATCGATTACATCTTTTACCAACGAGGCTCGAGGCTCTCCAACTTTTACGTTAGAGGCATGAGCCTGTCCGCGCCGTCGTGGTCGTTGCTGCAAACCGGCCAACATCTTCAAATCAAGGGCAACGTCGAGTTTGATCGCTACACGCTTTACCCTTACGACTATTTAAACTTCATTCCGTTCTATGTTAGCGGCATAACCGGTTCGCGCGTCGATATGCGCGCCGTCGAAGTGATGGACTCGCTGGGCCTGCCACTGCTCTCCGACGCCTATCCACACAACGAGCGTTACATTACTTATTCACTCTTTCTGCGTGGGCCACGCTATTCGACACTGCAAAACAGTTTGCAGAATCGTTTCTTAAAGTCGCCGAAAGAACTGTTTGACGAGTGGACGATGGGTTTTGAGCTGAGAGGAGCCGTCACCGACCAACTTGTGCGAGAGTTGATAACCAAATTGAACGATCCAAAGATCCGTTATCTCGATCTGATGATGGCTGACTACGATCATATCGCGCATCACAATAACGATCTGCAATCGCAACTCTTAGTCTTGAAACAGATGGATGCGGTGATGGGACAGATCTGGACCGCAATACAAAAGAGTCCACTCGCTGATGAGACAGCGATGGTCGTCATTTCAGATCACGGTTTCAACACTGACGAGCGAATCTACAGTCAGGGCTACAATCTCGTTAAATTGCTCGGCAGCCGCGCGGGCGGTGGTCATCATGTTGTTACGAAGCGACGACTGATGCTCGACTATTCGATTAAAGGAATCGATCCGCTCGTACCGTTAATTACAACAACCACGCCTGATTCTTATTATCTCAAAGGCGAAAGCACGGATTATCCGACGGCGATGCTCGACTTCGACGGCAACGAGCGCGCGTCGGTCCATCTTCGCGACAGCGATCTGAACCAGCTACACATTCTTTTGAAGCAGCTACAGGACGGCGGTCTTTCAGAGAGCGTCGACAAAGCCGCAACCAATGAGTTCTTCGCGATTATCGACAGAAGACGTGCTGAATGGACGGAAGATCTCAAACAGCTACAGAGCGAGCTGGGCGCAGTAGACCGTGCAATTGTCAAACAACGTAAGTTGTGGGAGTCGCAGCCGAAGAAGTTCACCAAAGAGCAGCAGGATGCTGGTCTGGACGATGCTTCCAAGCGCATCTACGTTCAACTCGATCGTTGGCAAAACGAGCAACGCCAATACGGCGAGTACGCGCGTACACTTCATAATCTCCTTTCGTTGTCGTCCGAGGCGTTCGCGCCATCAAAAGTAAGAATTTCCGACGTGATTCCGAAAACAGCGATGGGCGATCGCAACACGATCTACGAGTTACAGAATTACGTCGCGGGTGTTGGGCCGAATGGTCTGGTGTTGAATAGTGATGGCTCATTGGACGTCGAACGCAGTTTTGTGCATATCGACTACTTCTCACTGCTTCAGGGAATCGCGGTCAGGAACAATGTCCAGCGCGGCGTAAGCAATCGGCCGATCGACTTAATCGCAACCAGGATCTCGCGCGAGTTGGTCCTGCCGTTAATTGACGATCGCGACATTGATGAAGACGTCGTCTGGGTAACTACGGGCGCGAATCGCCAGGCGCTGTTGCTTGCTCGTCATGGCGCGAATGGTGAGTTGAGTTTTCGTTATCTGCCGATCAGCGATCTGCGGCAGGATGCGAATGGGCGTTTGCAGTTCACGAAGATCGGTTGGCAAGCTGGTTTGCCGCTGCAAATGTTTGAAGACCCGAATCTGAACGTGCCAGGGGATCGTGCTGCATGGCTCAGTCAATGGCACACAGATGTGGAATGGCTCGAAGCGCTGCACCGAACTCACTATTCGAATGGGCTGATTGGGCTTCACGAGGAACTGGCGCGACATCCGGTTGAGAGTCTTTCAGCAGTCGATCCGAGTCTGAGCGAGGATGAGCGGTTGATGAGAGATTATGCCCGGCGCAAGCGTGAGTTGATCGAGGCTGACATGCTGATCGTGGCGCAAAACCACTGGAATTTCGACGTGCGCGGCTTTAATCCCGGCGGCAATCACGGTTCGTTCTTCCGCATCTCGACGCACTCGACTTTTATGATTGCCGGGGGACAGAAAACAAACATTCCGCGCGCGCTCGATATCGATGCGCCTTACGACAGCCTCAGTTTTATCCCTACGCTGTTGGCATTGACGAGGAATTTACGCGATGATAACAGTCCTGTTCCGGAGTTGTGGCAGAGAGGGTTTAGACCGTTCCCTGGTCGTGTGGTTAAGGAGCTGTTGCTAGTAGCGCCTGAGAAACCGAGCGTTGATCGGTCTCGTTTTTAGCCGCAGATGACGCGGATAACGCGGATGATCGAATCGAGAGAAGAGTTCACTGACACCTGGCAAGCTGGCGAAACAGAAGAACTCTCAGAAGAACCCGAATCAACCACCAGTAACTCACGACGGTCCTTCGTCTGGCTTCAAGCACTTGCCTTCCTGCTCGGTCTTGGCCTGCTCATTTACGTAATCAACCGCGTCGGTGTGCAGCCGCTCTTCGACGCGCTGTTACGCATCGGCTTCGGCTTTTTCGTGATTCTTGGCTTGAGCGGGCTCCGCCATTTCCTTCGCACAATCTCGATGCGTGCCGCAGTGCCCGCGGAACACCGTCGCATCACCTTTCGCCATGCTTTTGCCGCACGTCTCGGCGGTGAAGCAATCAGTTTCTTAACGTTTACTGGTCCATTACTCGGCGAAGCCACCAAAGTCGCACTGTTACGCAAGCGAGTGCCATTGACTTACGGCGTGCCTGCCTTGGTCGTCGATAACCTGCTGTACAACCTGTCGGTTGTCTTTTTTGTCTTGAGCGGCGCTTGTGTGATGCTGCTGAGATATCCGCTGCCGCAATCAGTGTATCTGGTCCTGGTCGGAATCGCTGTAATTGCGGCGTTAGGAATATTGATCGCGATCATTGCCGCAAAGCGCCGCGTGATGCTGCTGACGTGGGCTATCGATCGTATGGCCCAACTGAGACTCAGCCCCAAAGTAATACTCAAACGCCGCCATCACATTTATCATCTCGAGTCGAAGGTCTACGACTTCTACAAACATCATCCGGGCGTGTTCTTTCTGATGATTGCGTGCAATCTACTGGCGCACGCGTCGAGTGTTCTCGAAGTTTACCTGGCGCTGACGATGCTCGGTTTTCAGCCGCAATGGGCCCAGGCATACATTATCGAGTCGCTCACAAAAGTAATTAACTTTGCATTTGCATTTGTTCCCGGAACAATCGGTGTTTATGAAGGCGGCACCGAAGTTATTCTGCAAAAGGGACTCGGCTTTACGCCCGCTGCCGGTCTTGCGTTGGCGCTTGTGCGCAAGGCAGCGATTGTTTGCTGGACCTCGATTGGCCTTCTCGTGCTTACCTGGCGCACGCTTCCCAACGCGTGGCGTCGCATTCTGGATCGGAGCCCGCGGTTACAACGTCTTATGGATAGCCTCGTACTTTCAAATATTGCTCATCGACCCGCGCGTACAGCCGTCAGCATTCTCGGTACGGGTGTGGGAGTCTTGCTGATCGTCTTCACCGTTGGCCTCGCACACGGCGTACTGCATGAGCGTGGGCGGCGCGAGTCGAATATCGGCGCGGAGATCATGCTTCGCGCGTCAGGTTCGATCAGTCTGGGAGGTGGATCGCAATTCAGACTGCCGGCTTCGCACGCAGCGGAACTAGCGTCGATTTCGGGCGTCAGGGCGGCAACTCCGCTCGGTCAAACGTTTGACAAGAGCGACTCTGGTTTCGGACAACGTTTGATCGACGGCATTGAATACGACCAATATGCGAACCTCGCTCACGTCACGATTCATGAAGGAAGAAAACTCGAATCAGGCGACGAGGCGATCGTCGATCCGGAATGGAAGGACCGTCGCCACGTGAATGTTGGTGATACGGTCGAACTCTTCGAACGTCCGTTTAAGATTGTGGGTGTTTATGAACCGCCTGGAGGCGGCCGCATCAAGATTCCGTTGAAGACGATGCAGGAGCAGGAAGGCGCTGAAGACCGTGCGTCTGCGATATTGGTTTCGTGCGTGAATCCCGCGGACCAGGACACGGTGGCCGCGCGTATCCTCGGGCGTTTTCCTGATGATCAGTTGATCTTCACGCGCGATCTTCCTGAGATTTATGCCAGTGGTGTTCCGGCGCTGAACATATTCATCAACGTCGTCGTAGGTGTTGCGGCGGCGATCAGTGTGCTGGTGATTCTGTTAGCGATGTATACGACGGTGACTGAGCGCACGCGCCAGATCGGAATTCTCAAGTCGCTCGGTATGTCGAAGACAGCGATTGCGTGGGTCATCGAGCAGGAAGCGATTCTCGTTAGTATTCTCGGCGTGGCTGTCGGTGTGTTGTTAACGCTGCTCGCACGGCTGGCGGTAATGCGCACGACGAGCCTAACAATCGAAGTCGAACCGCGTTGGGTGTTGATCGCGCTGGCGGTAGGATTGTTGGGAGGCAGTATCGGCGCGCTTTATCCGGCCTTGCGCGCGGCGCGACAAGATGCCGTCGAGGCGCTGAGCTACGAGTAATCTTAGCCACAAGAAGGCACAAAATGTTTTGCCCTCAATGCGGTACAGAGTCACAGTCAATGCAGTATTGCCGTGTCTGTGGCGCCAATCTCAAGGTGATCGGTAAAGCGGTTGCGCTTAGCGAAGCAGTGGCGAGGAGCGATCGCGGTCCTTTGCCGAAGATCAAAGAGATGATCAATGGCCTCAAGGTCGATCACGTCTCTGACGAGGTTTCAGGCGCGCTGGAACAGATGAATCAGGAGATTACGCGTATCTCGCCCGAGTCTAGACACGAGAAAGGTCATCCGTGGTGGGTAAGTTTCGGCAAGAGGAAAACGCCTGCAGAAAAACGTGAGGATCACATTTCCAAAGGTGTCATCTCGCTGTTTTCAGGAGTTGGACTCACGATCTTCCTGTACTTTCTTTCCACAGCGCTGGTGCTGAAGCTCCCGCCCGAGATCATCGCAAAGATACCATTCGAGATTGGTCCAGTGGTAAAGGTCATCTGGCTGCTGGGACTCTTGCCGTTAACGTCGGGTATTGGACACATCATCGCCGGACTTTTGATTCGTCCACAACCAGAACAACATCAGCTCCCACATACAACGCCAATCAGCATCACGGAACACACTACCAACCTGCTCGATCCACAAAAGGCACAAAAATGAGTTTGTGCCTTTTGTGGCTAAAAGTAGTTACTGGTTTCGTGGGCGAATCCGAATCGCATAATCAGGCCAGCAACTACTCGAATCGAAATCCTCGTACGCTGTCGAGTTTGTCGACTTAACCTCATCGTCAAACCCAAATGGAAACAACGTCGGTGTCGTCGGAGCAGGCGAGGCGAACTTTGGATCCAGCGCCTTCGCAATCTGGTCGCGTGCATCGGCAAGGTGTGCGCGAGTTTCTCGATCAGTCGCTCGCGCCATAGCCGTACCGACAGTCGCACTCAAATCTCGCAACTCCAGTTTGATGAGTGCGCGATAGTCGTCCGTAGCCGCCGGTCGTCCATTCAATTTCATCGCCAGCAGATCGATGTACGAGTTCTGCAAATTGCGGCGATAGACGTCGATACGGATTGGACCAGGTCCTTCGAGCTCTCTCCAGATGCCACGACGCACATCGGCCATGAAATCAGCGGGCCGGTACGCCGCCGCGCCATCAATCGCCTCCTGCTCAACCAGACGATCGAAACGCGCGTTACTCAGCAGCGAGTTTAAGATCCGCTCCTGCGCAAGATTCACGCGCGCCAGTGCGCCCGACGGCTCAATACGTCTGAGTATCTCGGGCTTCAACGCCCAGCTCGGCGTCGCAAAAGCATTTTCATTAAGGAAGCGCACGGCCGCTGCCTGTCGTTCTTTAGGAACGATCGTGAAGCGCACGCCCTCCTGCCCTGCATGTTTCTGCTGCGAATTGAAACCACCAACAATCCCTGTGACGTGATTGAGCTCGATTGCCCACTGACCCAACATGCGGCCATAGAGCTCTTCGAGATCGTCGTACGGCTCACCAGGCTTGGAAGTTGCCGGCAACAACATGTCAGCGACTCGCTTCAGGTTCTTGATACCAAGGCCCGTTGACATGATCGCGTCAGCATCGCCAACGGCTTCTGTGTTCTCACCCGGATCAGAACCGCGCGAATCGGCCGTGGAGAAACGCAGCCATGGCTTCGTGTCTTGTTCTCTGGCCCACTCGTCCAGAGTCTTCTTCTCATCATCCGGAGTCTTTGCGCCCGGAATCGGTTTGTAACCCCACATCGTGGCCCATTTGTCGTATGGTCCAATCTGCGGAATCAGATACTCCAGCGGAATGTTGTCTTCCGGCTGGGCCACGTAATTAAACCGCGAATAGTCCATGAGTGTTGGCGTGTGACTCATGGTCTTGAGCCATTGCGGGTCACGAATCTTGTCCGCCGGATAGGTCGCACTCGCCTTCATGTTGTGTTGAAAACCGAGCGTATGGCCAACCTCATGAGCAATTACGTATTCGATCAAACGACCCATAAGATCGTCTGGCAGTGGAAGTTTCTTAGCGCGCGCATCTAGTGGACCAACCTGCAGGAAATACCAGTCGCGCTGCAAGTTCATCACGTTGTGGTAGTACTGAATGTCCGACTCGAGAATCTCACCAGTACGCGGATCGCTAACGTGCGGTCCGGAAGCATTCTCAATAGTTGAGGGCAGATAGCGAATAACTGAATACCGCGCGTCTTCCGGATCCCAGTAGGGATCTTCCGCTTTTGAAGGCGCTTCCTTCGCGATGATTGCGTTCTTGAAGCCTGCGGCTTCAAACGCGGGCTGCCAGTCTTCAATTCCCTTCTTGATCCACGGCACCCACTTCGTCGGCGTCGCCGGATCTACGTAATAGACAATCGGCTTAATCGGCTCCGAGATTTCCGCATTCGGATCCTTTTTCTCTAACCGCCAGCGCGTGATGAATGTCCGCCGCGGGGCGCGCTGCTCGTCGATGCCGTAATCGTAGTTGCGGACAGTGAAATAACCGACGCGCTCGTCAAACAAACGCGGCATCATCGGCTTGTCAGGCAGCTTCACCATGCTGTAGTGCATAACCACAGTAGCGTTTGTCCCCGGACGCATGCTCTGTGCAAACGGATTTGGCGCAGGTTGTGGTTGTGGTCCACCACCGCCCGCGGGTGTCATGTCCGGTGGAGACGTGTAAGTCTGTGAAACTTCAACTTCGATGTTTGTTGGAAACGATTTGGTCTTCTCAATAAAGGAGCGTGATGCGTCGAAACCGCGGGCACGCAAACGTGTGCGCGCGCTGAACTCTGTCACTTCCGTGGTGAAGAGCCGCGTGACGTCGATCACGGCTGAGTCATCTTTGCCGATGGCCTCGATATTGAACGCCATGATGATCGTGTCGTTATTCGCAGCCTGGACCGCACGCGATACCGGAAGTTTCGGATCGGCGACAACATCGTAGGCGACGTTTCGCAAGAGAATGTGATTCCCCTTGCGTTCCCATCTGACCACGCGATTCCCCGCGGCCTGACCGCCATAGCCGACGCCCAGCGTCGTCTTCGCGATCTGACTCACCCACAGAAACTCTTTCATCAGTTCGCTTTTAGGAATTTCGTAGTAGACCTTCTCTTTGACTGTGTGAATCGTGAAGACACCTCCGTCAGACTTCGCGTCTTTCGTGATAACTTTCTCGTACGGTTTAGGCTCGGCTGTTTGATCGGGACGGCCAGGTCGCTCCTGCGGTCCTGGTGTTGGCGCCGGCGGATCCTGAGACGAATTGTTTGCCTGCGAAGACGGGGCCAAGAGAAATACCGAGATGATTAAGGAAAGAACAAGGATTGAGACAGGGAGATACCGGGGTCGCACACGCATTCGTAAGCTCCTTCCGAAGGGGATTGATTGTCGCGAAACAATAAGCCGAAGCTGCGAGGTCAGTCAATCCACATATTACACAGATTGATTTCTGCGTAATCTGTGGACGGTTTGGGGTGCGGTGCGATCGGATAACAGTGGTAACGGATTGATCGCGCCGTTCAAAGTGTAAATGCCGAAATGAAGATGAGGTGGCGTGCCTTGCGCGTTACCAGTTGTGCCGACATAACCCAACACAGTTCGAGGTGTAACTCGGTTGCCGACCTCCAGTCCGGGAGCATAACGATCGAGGTGCGCATAGTAGTAAATGCGGCCGCCGGAACCGATCACTGAGACTGTTTGTCCGCCGAGGTTGTTTTCGCCGATGTTGTAGACATAGCCGTTCGTGGCGGAAAGAATGGGAGTGCCTCGCGGCGCGAAGATGTCCTGACCTTCATGCAGCCGTCCGGTGCCGCGCGGCGCATGCCACGTGTCGGCAACAGCTCGCTTCGACACGTTCTCCAAAGGCATTGCGATTTTGGAATCAGGAGCTTGCGCGTAGAGTCTTGCGACCCGCGCGTAGAAGAGCAGACTATTTCCAAAACCAGTTACGACCAGCACTAGCAGCGTTACTGCCAATACAGCAAAGATTCTCGACAGTCGTCTTATTCGCCGCATGTTCACCTAAACGACGATCTTACAAGGTGAGTTCCAGTTTAGCCACGAAAAGGCACAGAAATCAGTTCCATGTTCGTGCGGAGTTTCCTCGAACGAGCGGCGTGCGTTATTATCACATCAATCGATCTCAAAGTTCCGACAAAATACGCGGACCATGGCTGAAATGGTTTCCATCGCCCCAGAACCTGTTCCCTATCGCCAGTTTCTTACTGACTTCGAGCAGACCATCCGAGATGCGACGGCGCGGCTCAGTACGCTCTCAGCCGAACGAACAAGTGAGAAGACTGAGGATGGATGGAGTCGCAAAGAGACTCTCGGTCACTTGATCGACTCGGCTGCTAACAATCATCAGCGTTTTGTGCGCGCGCAGTTCACGGAAGATCTCGTGTTTCCGGTTTACGAACAAAACCAATGGGTCAGCGCGCAAAAGTATAACGACGCTTCGTGGACCGATCTGATCCAACTCTGGAGTTCTTACAACCTCCATTTGCTGCACGTCGTCTCATTGATTCCGGGCGAAATCCTCACTAAACCGAGAGAAAAACACAGCCTGGATCAGATTGCATTCAACCTCGTCGACAAAGACAGACCGGCGACACTCGAATACTTAATACGCGACTACGTCGATCACTTACGTCATCATCTCGATCAAATCTTTGCAGATACACAGCACTGAAGAGGAGCTTTCCGATGGAGTTGACATACGAACAACTAAGACATAAAACGCTGGCCGAATTGCGCGAGATGGCCAAAGGCATCGAGCACGAGGCCGTCCAGGGCTATACGCAGATGAACAAAGAGCATCTGGTCGGCGCGCTGGCGAAGGCGTTAGGTATTCAACACGAGCATCACACCGCAGTGGGGATTGACAAGTCATCGATCAAGGTGCGGATTCGACAGTTGAAGGCGCAGCGAGCCGATGCGCTTGCGGCTCACGATCGTGCACAGTTGAAAGTAGTCAGACGGACAATTCACCGGCTCAAACGGCGCATTCATAAAGCAACGGTCTAGGGATCACAAAAAGGCATAAACAAACGGAGGTAGCTCATGAAAAAGGCTATCAATCTCAGCGTGAATGGTGTCTCTCATGCCGATGAGGTCGAACCACGCATGCTCCTCGTTCACTACTTGCGTGACGTGTTAGGACTAACCGGCACACACGTCGGTTGCGAGACATCGCTGTGCGGCGCGTGCACCGTCATGCTGGACGGTCAGGCAGTGAAGTCGTGCACGATGTTCGCCGTCCAAGCTGATGGCTCACAGGTCACGACGATTGAAGGATTGGCCCAAAACGGAGAGCTGCATCCGGTGCAGGAAGGGTTTTGGGAAAAACACGGATTGCAATGCGGTTATTGCACGCCGGGCATGATCGTCGCAGCGGCGCAGTTGCTAGACCGCAATGCCGCGCCGACACGAGAAGAGATCTGTCATGGTCTCGACGGCAATCTGTGCCGCTGCACCGGCTATCAACACATCATCGAAGCGGTTGAATACGCAGCGAAAAAGGTGGGGCACTCATGACAAACAACTACATTGGCCAACGAGTAAAGCGCACTGAGGATCCACGACTGATCCGCGGTTTGGCACATTACGTCGACGACATCGCGCTGCCGAGCACGTTGCATGTTGCTTTTGTTCGTTCGATCTACGCGCACGCGAAGATCAATGGCATCGATATTGACGCGGCGCGTTCTGCACCTGGCGTCGTGGCCGTTTACACCGGCAAGGATGTCGCTCAAAAGGTTGGACCAGTTCCATGCGCCAGTGCGTTGCCGGAATTGAAAGTTCCGGATCATCGCGTATTGGCAACCGATAAGGTCTACTTTGTCGGTCATCCAATCGCAGCGATCGTGGCAACTGATCGTTATGCTGCGCGAGACGCAGTAGATCTGGTAATGGTCGATTATGAAGAACTGCCGGTCGTGACTGAGGTTGAGCAGGCGGCGGCTGGTGGTCCAGTGATCCATGAGGCGTTTGGCAGCAACATCGCCTACAAACTCACTTCCGGAGAAGGTGATATCGATGCCGCATTTGCTGCGGCCGATCGCACGGTCAAGCAGCGCGTGCTTCACAACCGTCTTGCGCCGATCGCAATGGAGCCGCGTGGCGTGCTGGCTCGTTATTTTCCTGGCGAAGAAGAGTTGACGCTCTGGTCGTCAACTCAAATACCGCACCTGATGCGAACGCAAGTCGCGCTCATGATCGGAATTCCCGAAAACAAGTTGCGCGTGATTACGCCTGAAGTCGGCGGCGGCTTTGGATCGAAGTTGAATGTTTACGCGGAAGAGGCGCTGCTCGGATGGATTTCGATGCAGCTTGGCAAACCCGT
>DATFHH010000006.1:0-15653 GCA_035248565.1 Pyrinomonadaceae bacterium
TGGCTGTGTGCTGGTGACGACAACAAGACGGCAGCGCTCAGGCCGGCCAGGATAAGAAACGCGCAAACTTTTTTCATATTCTTCTCCTCCAGATTGTTAGTAAGGTTGGTGGGGGTGTTGAGCCGCCCGCAACGGCGAGAAATCGAGCGGGTATGACAACATCGACAGATCTCATGACTGCGAAAAATGCGACGTACATAGTTAATGACAAACGGGAGGAATGTCTGACCTGGAACTGCGGAGAAAAATTAAATGCTTTATTGAACGAGTGTCTGGGACGGAGGCGCGCAGTATAGCATCAATTTTGTTCTGCGCAAGCTGAAATCTGTGTAATCTGTGGATATGAATCCTGTCAAACAAACCGCTCTGGCCGTGGCGACGATACTGTTGCTAGCGTTCTCGTCAAATCTCGCCGCACAGGATGGCAGCGAGATTCCGGCGGTGCTGCGCAGTTGGATCGCACTCGATGCGCCACCAGGTTGGGAACATCTGGCTACTGACAAAATCCTCAAAGCGGCGCCGGGTTGGAACCGCGATGCTTTGGGCAATCTCATCTTGCGCAAAGGCAGTGGCAGTCCGCGACGCGTAGTTGCCTGCGCGCTCGACCGTCCGGCTTTTGCAGTGACAGAGATCACTGACGATGGTTACTTGCGTCTGCGCGAGATGGGCGCTGGACGGCTACATCCGCTGTGGGTCCAGTTTCACGAAGGACAGCGAATTAAAGTGTTGACGCGCGCCGGTGCTGCGGTGCCTGGCGTCGTCACCGTCAAGAGTACACACCTTCAACGCGGTCGCGTTGCGAATGCGCCGGTAACAACGCTTGACGATCTCTGGGTTGATGTTGGTGCTACTTCGAGAGTGGACGTGCAACGTCTTGGGATCGAGATGTTGAATCCGGTCGTGCGTGATTTCGCGGCGTGGTCTTACTTCGATTATATTTCGGGTCCGCTTGCCGGCGTGCGCGTTGGTTGCGCTGCTGTCGCCGCTGCTGCAATGGGTCAGGTCACCTCGGGCGAGACGATCTTTTTGTTAACGACGCTACGCAGCTTTGGTAATGATGGATTGGAAGCTGCGCTGCGATCACTTGGTCGAGTTGATGAAGTAATGCTTGTCGATCAAGTTGCGGATGCGTCTGAGGCTGTGGTCCAACGAAAGGTAGAGAAACCGCCTTACTTACCGGAATCGACGGGACTTACTTCGTTGACTGTGCTTGCGCCACGCGTGCGCTTTCCAGGTTCGCTGGTTGAAAGTGTTCACGTTAGTGATGCCGAGAAGTTGCTGGCCGCGGTTGAAAAAGCCGCAGGCGTCCAGAGTTCAGCAGGTCGGTGGATAGTTGTAGGCGCCGCCGTCCGTGGTCGCTCGTCGCCGGATTCAACAAACCTCCGGCAATACGACGAGAGCGCGGACCTTCTCGAGACACTCGCTGACATTCCCGCCGTCTCTGGCCACGAGCGCGAAGTTCGTGAAGCAATTAAATTCGCGCTGCCTTCATGGGCCAGGTCGCTCGCACGCACCGACAACGAGGGAAATCTCATCCTCGAACTCGGACCGGACCGCGATCCGGTCATGTTCATAGCCCATCAGGACGAAGTCGGTTTTGAAGTCACAAATATCGCGACTGACGGAACAGTTTCACTTCGCACACGCGGCGGACTTTTTACTTCGCTTTGGGAAGGACAGCCGGCGCTTTTGCACTTCGATACCAACAAACCACCATTGCGTGGCGTTTTCGTTCCGAGGGGAACCGCAACCAACAAACAACCTGAGGCGCTGACTGCGTGGTTCGGAGTTGACGGCGCGGTGTTGAAACAACTCGGCGTCACGACCGGCTTGTCTGTAACCGCCGACAAGCACGCGATCAGACTGGGAAGCACTCGTTTCACCGCGCGTGCACTGGACGATCGCGCAGGCTCGACAGCACTCGTGCTTGCAGTACGAAGCATCACGCCTGCGACTTTGAAACGCAGAGTCGTCTTTGCGTGGTCGGTGCGTGAGGAGATCGGGCTTGAAGGAGCAAGAGCACTCGCGCGGCAGTATGGATCTTCAGTTAAACGAGTCTACAGCGTTGATACGTTTGTCTCTTCCGATTCACCTGTTGAGACAACTCGTTTTGCATATGCGCCGCTCGGACGTGGCGCTGTGATACGTGGTCTCGACAACTCCGCCGTCGCGCCGCCCGCGGAGTTGGGCCGCATCCTGAAGATCGCGCGAGCAGAGGCAATTTCGATTCAGGTGGGAGCCACAAATGGTGGCACTGATGGTTCCGATTTCGTGCGTTACGGCGCGTTGCACGTCAGTCTGTCATGGCCTGGACGTTACAGCCACTCGCCGGTTGAAGTGCTCGATCTCAGAGATCTACAGGTCTTAGAAAGACTCGTTTATGCACTTGCAACAGCGCCATAGGTTGGCAGAAATTCTCACGCAAAGGCGCAAAGGCGCAAAGGGAATTCAGCTCAAACCTTTGCGTCTTTGCGCCTTTGCGTGCGGCTTTTTTCTTTTCCTTGCGGTGCCGGTTTGCGCTCAGAAAGACCTCGCCCGCTACGTCAATCCGTTCATCGGCACCGCCGGACACGGCCATACATTTCCCGGCGCGATCGTTCCCTTCGGTATGGTCCAACTCAGTCCTGACACACGACTCACAGGCTGGGACGGTTGTTCGGGCTATCACTATTCGGATTCCACGATCTATGGCTTTAGTCACACACATCTCAGCGGCACCGGCATCTCCGATTATGGCGACATTCTGTTGCTGCCCACTGTCGGTGCTGATAAAGGCGAGCCCGCGCGTTTTCAACATCAAAACGAAACAGCAACCCCCGGTTACTATTCCGTCAAATTCGACGACGACAATATTCTCGCCGAACTCACAACCACCGCGCGCGTAGGTATGCATCGCTACACGTTTCCGCGCACCGATGAGGCGAACATCATTCTCGACCTCGCGCACCGCGATAAAGTGCTTGATTCAGGTATACGCGTCGTCGACAACACCACAGTCGTTGGGTGGAGACGTTCACAAGCCTGGGCCAAAGATCAGGTGCTCTATTTCGCGATTGAGTTTTCGCAACCGTTCGAAGCAAACACTTCAAACTTGAAATCGTATTTTCGTTTTGACACACGCAGCGGTGCGCCGATCCTCGTCAAAGTGGGAATCTCGGCTGTAGATGTTGAGGGTGCGCTCACGAATCTTCGCACCGAGCTGAACCATTGGGATTTCGAGAAGGTTAGATCCGATGCACGCGCTGCATGGAATACCGAACTCAATAAGATCACAGTCACGGGCGGCACCGCTGCGCAACTGACAAACTTCTACACCGCGCTGTATCACGCGATGACTGTGCCCAACCTCTTCATGGACGTCGATGGTCGCTATCGCGGCCGCGATTTCAAAACGCACAAGGCTGACGATTTCACCAACTACACAGTCTTCTCGCTGTGGGACACGTTTCGCGCTGCCCATCCGCTTTACACCATCATCGATCAAAAACGTACACGCGATTTCATCAAGACGTTTCTGGTCCAGTACGAGCAAGGCGGACGGCTGCCTGTCTGGGAGTTAGCTGCCAACGAGACTGACACGATGATCGGTTATCACGCTGTGTCAGTAATTGCCGACGCTGCTGTAAAAGGCATCGATGGTTTCGACCTGCAAAAAGCGTTTGTGGCGATGAAGCATAGCGCCGAGCTGCGAGACTATCGTGGACTGGGCGCTTACATCGATCACGGTTTCCTCGCGATGGAGGAAGAGAGGGAGTCGGTTTCGAAAGTGCTCGAGTATGCCTACGACGATTGGTGCATTGCGCAAGTCGCTCGCCTGGTTGGCAAGACAGCCGATTATGAACGCTACAGCG
The DNA here is from genome assembly GCA_035248565.1 of Pyrinomonadaceae bacterium. GTDB lineage: Bacteria > Acidobacteriota > Blastocatellia > Pyrinomonadales > Pyrinomonadaceae > PSRF01. Next base: position 3,852 of record DATFHH010000006.1, read on the forward strand.
CGCGTGCTCAGTCGTACAAGAACCTCTTCGATCCGGTTTCAGGTTTCATGCGGCCACGCAGCAACGGCAACTGGCTCGAGCCGTTCGATCCGCGTGAAGTAACATTCGCCTTTACCGAAGCAAACGCGTGGCAATACACGTTCTTTGCGCCGCAGGACATCGATGGTCTCATCGAGTTGATGGGCGGGCGACGCGCGTTCGCCAAAAAGCTCGATCAGTTGTTTACGACGGAGGGCAGGACCACCGGACTCGAACAGCTTGATATCACTGGCTTAATCGGTCAGTACGCCCATGGCAACGAGCCGAGCCATCACATGGTTTATCTCTACAACTACGTGGGCCAGCCGTGGAAGACGCAGTCGCGAGTGCATCAGATCATGGCTCAGTTTTACAAGGCCGAACCTGATGGTCTGATTGGCAACGAAGATTGTGGGCAGATGTCGGCGTGGTATGTGTTGAGTGCGGCTGGTTTCTATCCGGTAACGCCGGGTTCGAAGGTTTATGCGATTGGCTCGCCGTTGTTTCCGGAAGTGCGATTCAATCTCGAGAATGGACGATCGTTTTTGGTTAAGGCGCGCGGCGTCTCGGATCGTGATGTTTACATTCAATCCGCGACGCTCAACGGTGAGCCTTACAACAAGTCGTTTCTTCTGCATGATGACTTGATGGCTGGTGGTGAACTGATCTTTCAAATGGGTCCGCGGCCGAATCCGCGCTGGGGAACTGGCGCAGGTAACGAGCCGGTGTCGCGCATCGTTGGGCCAAAGATAGTTTCAGTGCCAGTGATCAAAGCTGCGGGACAAACATTTAGGGATCGACTCGAAGTGAGTTTGATCGGACTGGAGAACCCGACGACGCTGCGTTACACAACTGATAGTTCGGAACCTGACTCGAACTCGACCAAGTTTACGCAACCATTCGTCATCAACACAGACACGACTGTGAAAGCTTTGGCGATTGCTGCGGATGGCCGGCGCAGCCATGTGGCAACCGCCAAGTTTCATCGTATTCCGCACGACTGGAAGATCAGTTTGCAATCAGAGTACAGCTCGCAGTACACGGGCGGTGGAGATTTCGCGCTCATCGATGGCGTTCGCGGAACGACTAATTGGAGCGGCGGAGGATGGCAGGGATATCGAAGTAAAGACGTCATCGCTGTTGTCGATTTGGGAAGGGTGCAAGGGGTTTCGAAAGTTGGCGCAGGATTCTTGCAGGACATTGGGTCGTGGATCTGGATGCCACGGCGCGTCGAGATTGAGTTGTCGGTTGACGGAAAGACGTTTAGTCCTGCCGCCACGATCGCGAACGAAGTCTCTGATAAGAAGGAAGGCGTCGTGATCAGAGACTTCGTTAAAACGATTTCACCTCAGTACGCGCGCTACGTTCGGATCCGAGCGGTGAACTTCAAAGAGTGGATCTTCGTGGATGAGATCATCATTGAGAATTAGCCGCGGATAACGCGGATTTACCACGTCAATTCGAATTCGTAATCCGATGCGCCGCTGCGTGAATCTTTGATCCGCACGATGGCGGTGAAGTCGTTTTCGCGCGACGGTTGTTGTTCGATAAAGATCTCTCCGCGTCCGCGCTTTACGCTTAACCTGACAGTCACGCGCCGATTTGGTAGTGAATTGAAAAAGTTTGGTTGACCGTTGTTATAGGGTGTGCCGCCAATTGTTTCCACGTCGGCAGTGCCGCCGCGAATTCTGATGCGCACGTCATCATCGACCCGGCCTTTCCACGTCATGCGTCCACCGCGGCCTGAATCAGGAGGATACTGATTGCCGTCAGACGAGTCGTAGTTAAGCTCGCGTGAAATATCAGACATCGAGCGTTGAATGTTGAACCATGTGCTTCGCTGCAAATTGTTTCGCTCGACGGAACGCGCGAGATTGGAAAGTAAATCGAACGCATCGCGTAGCTCCTGATTGCGCCGGCGATCAACGGTCATGCGATAGAAGATCTGCGCCGCTGCGCCAAACTGATGGGCGAGCATCACGGCCTCGATGTCGCCCCTGTTATTTCGCGACGAGTTTGAATAGCTGCTGTAAGTGGAATCCGCGAAACTACCAGCGTCCTGCGAGAGCCGCGCCGCGAGGTCTGTCAACCTGTTCGATTGGCCAAACTGCGTGAAAGCCGGATTGGCGAGCAACAAGATCGTTACTGAGATTAAAAGAGTTCTAATCATAGATCCTCCTGAAGTTTTCATTCGGACGCAGATGATAATTCCTTCCGGCCGCCTTGCGTGTCAACAAGAATTTAATCCCTCCTTGGAGTGCGGCGGCCTGGCGCCGCTTTAGCCTCGATCACGCCCGATCGATAACAAAGTGGCGTCAGGCCGCCGCACTCCAAGGAGGTGCGCCACTTGACGCAGTCACCTGATGTAATCGTAAAATTGCGCGACAAGAGATAACCTCACGTGAAAGGAGCACCTCATGACTCCGAAGAAAGATTGGCCTCACGCCCCTGTTCATCGTCTCGGCTCTGGCGGCGTTTATATGATTACCGGTGCCACACTTCACAAAAGGCACCTCTTTTCAACGTCTCAAAAACTGACATTGCTTGAGAACGAAGTATTGGCGCTCGCAAACTTGTATAACTGGCAACTTGAAGCGTGGTCAGTTTTCATGAACCATTACCATCTGATTGCACGAGGCAAAGCCGATGCGGAAAGACTAGATGCTTATCTGAATCATCTGCACTCCAATACAGCAAGAGACCTGAATTCTCTGGATCGATGCAGCGGTAGACCAGTTTGGTACAATTTCTGGGAAACACGGCTAACCTATGAACGTTCATATCTTGCGCGACTTAACTATGTTCATCAAAACGCGGTGAAACACGGTCTTGTGAAAGTCGCAAGTCGGTATCAATGGTGTTCGGCTGCGTGGTTCGAGAGAACAGCGTCGTCCGCGGCCGTTAGGACGATCTACAGTTTTAAGACTGACAAGCTCAAAATCGCTGATGATTATTAACTCTCCTTGGAGTGCGGCGGCCTGGCGCCGCTTTGGCCTCGATCACGCCCGATCGATAACAAAGCGGCGCCAGGCCGCCGCACTCCAAGGAGGGGTTCCAAGGCGCGGGTTTGATATAATCCAACCGCAAAGGAGTTAACGAATGAGCTGGAATGAATCTTCGTATGTTTCGGCGGATGCTCGCGACGTTAGAGTCACCGCGTTCCTGAGCAAGGTCTATGGCTGGATGTTTCTCGGCCTGCTGATTACCTCGGGAACGGCGTTGGCCGTTGCCTCTTCGCCCCTATTAATAGAAACCCTGATTCTCAATCGAATTCTGTTCTGGATTTTGCTTTTCGGTCAGCTCGGGCTCGTGTTCTATTTGTCTGCACGGGTGGCGAAGTTAGCTCCCGCCACTGCCGCCGGATTGTTCCTGTTGTACTCGGCGATGGTCGGAGTTACGACCTCGGTGATATTACTGCTCTACACAGGAGCTTCGATTGTCTCGACCTTTGTCATTACTGCGGGAATGTTTGGCGCGCTGGCAGCCTACGGCACTCTGACGAAGCGCAGTCTTGCCGGTGTGGGCCAATTCATGTTCATGGGCCTGATCGGTTTGATCATTGCGATGGTCGTCGGTTTCTTCTGGCAGAGCGACGCGCTTCAGTTTGTGATCTCAGTTGTCGGCGTTGTGGTGTTTACTGGTCTAACAGCCTGGGACGCGCAACGTCTCAAACACATGGCAGTCGCATTGCCTGATGGTCGTGTAGGAGCTTTTGCGGTAGTGGGAGCGTTGGCTCTTTATCTCGACTTCATCAATCTTTTCTTCTTCCTGCTACGTTTGTTGGGCGGCAGGCGCAACTAGCCACAAGGCACAAATACAAAAGGAAATAGGAGACTTACTCATGCTGATGCGTAAGCACGCTATCCTTTTACTCTTCGCACTCTGCTTTTCAATCGTTTCTGTACAGGCGCAAGAGGCCAACAAAGACGTACTCGGAGCGCTTCGCTTTCGATACATCGGTCCTGTTGGTAATCGCGTCACTTCAGTCGTCGGTATTCCCGGCCAGCCAAACATCTATTACGTCGGCGCCGCATCGGGTGGAATTTGGAAGACGACTGATGGCGGTGTTCATTGGGAACCCCTGTTCGACTCGCAACCCGTCTCATCGATCGGCGCTCTCGCCATCGCGCCGTCAAATCCAAATGTCGTGTGGGCGGGCACGGGAGAGCCATGGATCCGCAGCCATATCTCAGTTGGGCAGGGAGTCTACAAATCAACCGACGCGGGCAAGACATGGACGTTGATGGGCCTGGAAAAAACGGGCCGCATTAGTCGCATCGTCATCGATCCGAAGAATCCTGACGTGGTGCTCGTAGGCGCGCTGGGCCATGCTTATGGACCACAACAAGAGCGCGGCGTCTTTCGCACGACCGATGGCGGAAAGACCTGGGAACGCGTGCTCTTCACTGACGAAAAAAGTGGTTGTGCGCATCTCGAGATGGATCCAAACAATCCCCAGGTGGTGTTTGCCGGTATGTGGCCTCTCGAGATTCATACCTGGGGCCGCGATAGTGGTGGTCCAGGCAGCGGTCTTTTCAAATCGACTGACGGTGGCGTCACTTGGAAACGTCTTTCCGGCAACGGCTTGCCAACCCGCGAAACGGGCAAGATCGTCTTCGCAATCGCGCCCAGTAACTCGAAACGCATTTACGCGCTGATCGAAACGGGCGACGGCGTGCCGCTGAACGGTAAGGAAACTGATCGCGGCAAGCTCTGGCGTTCGGATGACGGCGGTGACACCTGGCGTTTGGTTAGTTACGATCGAAATCTCGGCGGCCGCACACACTACTACTTCCGCGTGGCTGTCGCTCCTGACAATGAAAACGAGACTTACTACCTCACTGCCAGCTTCGCACACTCGACCGATGGCGGTGAAACTGCTCGCTTGATGGTAGGCAGTGGCAGTCCCGGCGGTGACAATCACGACATCTGGATCGATCCGACGAACGCGAATCGCATGGCGGTAGCCAACGATGGCGGAGTCTCGATCTCACTCACGCGCGGGCAGACGTGGAATCGAATTCAACTTCCGATCGCGCAGATCTATCACGTCACGGTCGACAATCGCATTCCCTATTACGTGTATGGCAATGAACAGGACGATCCGTCGTATCGCGGGCCAAGTCGCTCGGGCGGTGGCGGTGTTTCCGGATCGATTCCGCGTAGTGCGTGGCAGTCAGTTGGTGGTGGCGAGAGTGGTTGGGCCACACCGGATCCGGTCGATCCGAACATCATCTGGTCGAGCGCCTCAGGTTCGGGCAGTGTCGGTGGCATCGTCGAACGTTTCGATCTGCGCAATGGGCAGATGCGGCGCGTCGAAGTTTGGCCGGATCTAACCGGCGGTTCACCTGCCGCCGATTTGAAATACAGGTTTGTCTGGACATTTCCACTGACAATCTCGCCGCACGATCACAAGAAGCTTTATGTTGGCAGTCAATACGTTCATCAAACCACTGATGATGGTCAGAGTTGGCAAATCATCAGTCCTGATCTGACCACTAACGACAAGAGCAAACAGGGATTCTCCGGTGGTCTTACAGGCGACAACATCGGCGTTGAGTACTTCTCCGTAATCTTCGCGATTGCTGAGTCGCCGAAAGAAAAAGGACTGATCTGGGTCGGAACGAATGACGGCCTGGTCCAACTAACACGCGATGGTGGCAAGAACTGGACCAACGTAACGAAGAACATTCCCGACCTGCCGCCGTGGGGCACAGTTAGCAACATCGAGCTTTCGCGCTACGAACCCGGTGCGGCTTATATCACCGTCGATTTTCACCAGGTGAACAACCGCGATCCGTTTATCTACAAGACGAAAGACTACGGCAAGACGTGGAAAGCGATCACGAATGGCATTCCGCACAGCATGTTGAGTTATGCACATTGCATTCGGGAAGATCCGGTGCGTCCCGGGTTGCTGTACGTCGGAACTGAAAATGGTCTGTATGTCTCTTTTAACGATGGTGAGAACTGGGAACCGTTGCAAAGCAACATGCCGCATGCGCCGGTCTACTGGATGGTGGTCCAGGAGCACTTCAACGATCTGGTGATTGCGACTTACGGGCGCGGCTTCTGGATTCTCGACGATCTCACGCCGATTCAGCAGATGAATCAAACAGTGCGTGACTCGAATGCACATCTGTTTCCGCCGCGTGCTACGTACCGGTTCAGACCGAGTGTCTCGCCTGTGACAATGTCAGACGATCCATCGTCCGGGCAGAATCCGCCTTATGGAGCAGCGATCAGTTACTACCTCAAGTCAGTTCCCGCGGGTGATGTACGCATCAAGATTGAAGACGCGAAAGGGCAACTTGTCAGAACGCTCAACGGAACAAAGAACGTCGGACTAAATCGCGTCACGTGGAATCTCGAGGGAGAGCCGACGACTGAGGTTAGGATGAGGACGAGTCCAGCTTACGCGCCGGAAATCAAGGTTGGACCAGATGGAACGCGAAACGCTCCCGGCGCTGGACGAATTTCAATTCTGATGCCGCCCGGTACTTACACAGTTAAGCTTTCGGCAGGCGGACAGGAACTGAGTCAGCCGCTGATAGTGAAAAAGGATCCGAATTCCGGCGGTACTGAAGCTGATATCGCGGCGCAAACGTCGATGATGCTCGAGCTGCGAGAGGACATGGAGATTGGTTCGCGGATGGTGAACCAAATCGAGTCCATTCGCGCGCAACTGCTTAAGTTGGATTCCGGGGCGTTGAAATCAGCCGCCGAGGATCTCGACAAGAAGCTGATCGAGATCGAAGATGAGCTAATCCAGCGGAAGTTGACCGGGCAGGGACAAGACACGGTACGCTTTCCATCGAAGTTGCTTGCTAAGATCAACTATCTCGCCGGTGGCCTTGCAAGTGGAGACTTTGGACCAACAAAGCAGCAGCGTGAGGTGCATGCTTTGTTGAAGCAACAACTAAGTGGATTGCGTCAGCGGCTTGATGACGTTCTCAATAAAGATCTGCCGGCGTTCAAGGGCGCCATCAAGCCGTAGCCGCGGATAACGCGGATGACGCGGATTTAAGTCTTTCCGGCGAAGCCGCGCTTCTTCATCAACGCGTCGATCTTCGGATCGCGGCCGCGGAATGACCGATACGCGTCTGCTGGATCGACCGTGTTGCCGACGGAGAAGACGTACTTCCGCAATCGTTCTGCGACTGCACGATCGTACGGTCCTTTACCTTCAAGAAATGCGCCGAACGCATCTGCGGTCAACACATCTGACCATAGATAACTGTAATAACCTGCCGAATACGCATCGCTCGAGAAGATGTGAAGGAAGTGCGGCAGGCGATGTCGCATGACGATCTCCTTCGGCATACCGAGTTGTGCGAGAGTCTCGCGCTCGAATGCGTCCGGATCGATCTTGCGATCGCCGGCAAGATGTAACTTCATGTCAACCAACGCGGCTGACAAATATTCCACTGTCGCAAAACCCTGATTGAACGTCGCGGAACGTTTGATCTTCTCAACCAACTCTTGCGGAATCGGTTTGCCGGTTTGGTAGTGAAGCGCGAAGCGTTGAAGTACTTCAGGCGTCGAGAGCCAGTGCTCCATCAGTTGCGATGGAAACTCGACGTAGTCGCGCGGAACGGAAGTGCCTGCAACTGAAGGATACGTGACGTTTGAGTTCAAGCCGTGTAACGCATGGCCGAACTCATGGAACATCGTCGTCGCGTCGTCCCAGGAGATCAGCACCGGCTCGCCGAGCTTGCCTTTCACGAAGTTCGCGTTGTTGGAAACGATCGTTGTGATCTCGCCATTGACTCGTTCCTGAGTGCGATAAGCGTTCATCCACGCACCTGAGCGTTTACCCGCGCGCGCGTAGGGATCGAAGTACCAGAGTCCGATGTGTTTCTTCGTTGTCTTGTCCGTCACTTCCCAGACGCGAATGTCGGGATGCGCAACCGGAACATTCGACACGGGAGTGAAGTTGAAATTGAAGAGCTCGCCTGCGACCCAGAAAATGCCTTCGCGCAACTTTTCGAGTTGGAGATACGGCTTCACTTCGTTTTGGTCCAGATCGTATTTTGCCTTGCGCACCTTCTCCATGTAGTAGCGGTAGTCCCACGGCTCGATCTTGATCTTCGCGCCTTCTTTATCGGCGAGTGCCTGCATGTCCGCGACTTCCTCGTGCACGCGAGCGACAGCGGGCTTCCAGACGGCTTCCATCAATTCCATCGCGCGTTCAGGCGTTTTGGCCATCGAGTTTTCCAAACGCCAGTGGGCGTGTGTCGGATAGCCCAGCAGTTTCGCGCGTTCCGCACGTAGTTGCAGGATCTGTGTGATAATCGCGTTGTTGTCGTGCTCGTCGCCGTTGTCGCCGCGATTGACGAACATGCGCCACGCCTTTTCCCGCAAGTCGCGCCGATCCGAGTAAGTCAAAAATGGATCGATTGAAGAACGCGTGTTCATGATTACCCACGCGCCAGGTTGTTTCTTCGTCTCCGCGGCCGCGGCAGCGGAATCGCGGAACGACTGCGGCAGTCCGGCAAGTTCGTCTTCACTCTTGAGCACCAGGAATTGATCGTTCTCTTCGGCGAGCACGTTTTGACTGAACTTCGTGAACAGACCCGCGAGTTGTTGATTGATGTCGGAGAGACGCTTCTTTGCTTCCGGATTCAGGCGCGCGCCGGCGCGGACGAAATTTGTGTGATAGAGCCAGGTTACGCGTTGTTGTTCGGGCGTGAGCCGCGCTTTGGCGGGCGAGTTGTAAACGGCTTCGATTCGTTTGAAGAGTGGTTCATTCTGCGTGATTTGATCGCTGAAGGCGGCGAGACGTGGCGCCATCTCTCGTTGGACCACCTGGAAGTCAGGGCTGCTCATCGTCGCGCTCCAGACTCCGTAAAGCGTTGATACGCGATCGAGCGTGTTGCCGCTACGTTCGAGAGCGGCGATGGTGTTTTCGAAATCAGGCGGCGCGGGATCATTGGCGATGCGCTGGATCTCGTTGAGTTGTTCCGCCATCGCGGCTTCGAGTGCCGGTTTGAAGAGTGATATCTGAACGCGATCAAACGGCGGGACGCCACCATACGGACCTTCCCATTTCGCCAGCAAAGGATTGTCTTCGGTCATCGCGTTGGAGTTGATAGTGGTGTCAGCACTCATGGTGGCGGCAACGAGCAGCACAATACTGCAAAGGATCAAGTCGCGCATAAGTTGGTATTTCCAATCTGTGTAGAATTGAGAGAGACGCAGAGTGAGTAGTATAGCTGTTGTGCCTTTTTGTGGCTAATAAGGGCAGTGACGACAGCCGCTGCCGCAGCAGTAGCCACGGCGTTGGAGGTAGCTGGCTGTAAAGACCATTACGCCGTTTTCGTTGTAGTAGTCTTTGCCTTCTGTGAGCGAGCCTTTGAGCAGAGCGACGTCGACGACTTGAAACAAATTTGAAGTGGCAGATTCGAACAGCTCGGGATGAATTAGTTGCGCTAACAATTCCGCGCCTTCGACGACGCGTGGGCCAGGTCGGGCGAAGTAAGAATTCGCATCGACAGCATAGACGCGACCATTTCGCACCGCAGGCAGATCGTAGAATGGTGAATTGCGATAGCCGAAGACGCTCCAGATTTGCTTCATCGTCTGTTGAAGGTTGAAGCCGCAGGGCATGATGACGAGAACTTCAGGCACCCAGGCTACGATCTGCTCCCAGGAGATTCGCACCGACTCACCGCGCTCACGCCCGAGTTCGTCAACGCCGCCAGCGATCTTCACCAGTTCCGGCACCCAGTGACCGCTCGCATAAACCGGATCGAGCCACTCCATGCAGAACACGCGCGGTCGGTGAGAGATCCGCGCAGTTCGCTCGGCGAGTGTCTCGAGACGGCGGTGGCAGTCGTTTACCAAAGCCTCAGCCTCAGCCGAGCGACCAGTTGCGGCGCCAAGCTCGCGCACGTTGTCGAAGATCTCGCCGAGCGATTGTGGTGTAAGCCAGAGGATCTCAGGTGTCTTTAATAGAGATTTGATTACTTGTGAGACCTCGTTTCCGGATGGCGCACAAACCTGGCAGAGATTCTGCGTCAGGATGAGATCGGGCGACAGTTCGCGTAAGAGTTGTTCGTCGATCTCGTAAAGACTTTGACCACTGCGAATTCGCTCTGCGACGGCGCGATCGATCTCGCCTTGACTCATTCTTTCCAGCGGCAACACCGCACGGACAACGACGGGCTTGGCTTTTATTTCAGGAGGGTAGTCGCATTCGTGAGTGATACCCACGATTGAGTCGGCAAGCCCAAGCGCGCAAGCCACCTCAGTTGCTGAAGGAAGAAACGAAACAATCTTCATAGGCCACAAAAAGGCACAAAAAGCACAAAGAGATCTTCAGTGGACGATGCGCGATTCTATCAGATGCTCTTGTGCTTCTTGTGCCTCTTTGTGGCTATATCTTTTTGTGTTTCTTTATGGCTACGGTTCGCCGTCGCCTTTCTTGCCTTTCTTCTTGGCTGGCTCAGCTTCCCGTGGCCTTGTCGCTGCCGGAGGCGGCGTTTCGAGTTTCGGTGTTGGGGGCTCCGCTTTCGGCTGTGTATGCGCCGGCGTCTCGTCTGCCTTTGGCGGAGGCGGCAAAGTCATCTGCTCCATCTTTGGCTCGTTCGTGGTGCTGGGAGGCAAGGCGTTCTCGTCTTCCGTCTTCGCAGCGTCAGCGGCCATTTCAGCGCGTTCGGCCGCGAGCTCACGTTGACGCTGCCGGTAAAGCTCACGCATGTCTTCCGGCATCTCAGGCGCCTTCGGAAAGTCTTCCTTCGGCTTGTCCTTCAGAAAGTCTCTCATAAACTCCACGAACATCGGCAGCGCGCCATGGGCGCCGGTCATGTCTTCGCCTAGCGGTCTTTTCTTTCCGGGATAGCCCATCCAAACGCCCGTAACGTAAGTCGGCGTGTAGCCCAGGAACCAAACGTCAGTGTGATCGTTGACAGTGCCTGTTTTGCCTGCCAGCGGCACACCCAGCACCTGTGCCGCACTTGCAGTTCCGCCCTGCACCACGCCACGCATCATCGAGACCATGGTCAACGCGACGTAAGGATCCATGACTTTGTAAGTGGTCTTCTCCCATTCCTCGAGTGTTGCGCCATCACGATCGAGAACACGGCGAATCAAATGCGGTTCGACGCGGATTCCTTTGTTTGGAAAAGATGAATAAGCCGAGACCATTTGATCGAGTGGCACTTCGGTCGCGCCCAACGCCGAAGGAAGATACGGCGCCATCGGCACCTTGATGCCGAACCGACGGACCATCTGCGCTCCCGTTTGAATACCGACAGTTTGTAACAGATGCACGGCGGGAATGTTCATCGACTTCGCCAGTGCCGTCTTCATCGGCATATCCCCGCTGCCCAACGAACCATCGTAGTTGTGCGGTTGCCAGTCTCCGATCTTTATCGGCGCTCCGCTCACAATAGTATCCGGCGTCATGCCCCATTCGATTGCTGCGCTGTAGATGAAAGGTTTGAACGCCGAGCCGGTCTGTCGATAAGCCTGCGTCGCGTTGTTGAATTTGTTGGTGTAGAAATCGTAGCCGCCGACCATCGTGACGATCTCGCCGTTCTTGGCGTTGAGCGTCATCATCGCACCCTGCACTGCGGGAACCTGCGACAGCTCGACTTTCAAACGACGATTCTTCTCGTCGACTTCTTTAATCTCAAACTCGGCGAGCTGTCCGTTCTTGAACTCGTCTTTCGGTTGCCGTTTACCCCAACCCATGTCGGCTGCGGTCAACGTCGCGGTGAAGTTGCCGAAGCGCACGGCGGCTTCGTTCCGCGCGCGATCGACTTTCATGATCAGGCCCAT
>DATFHH010000007.1:0-4843 GCA_035248565.1 Pyrinomonadaceae bacterium
TCCACGTCAAGACAGATCGCATCCAGCGAAAGAATTTCGTGGAAGCGTTGCGTGGTCAGGACCACTCGTATCCCTGCTTCCTCGATCATTAACCTCAGTCGTTCTTGCGGATACGACGGTTCCAAAGGCACATAGGCCGCCCCGGCCTTGAGTATTCCCAATAGCCCGATCACCATTTCCAGCGATCGCTCCAGACAAATTCCCACCGGCGTTTCTGGTCCAACGCCGAGTGCCCGTAAGTAGTGGGCCAACTGATTGGCGCGTGTCTTCAGTTGAGCGTAAGTCATCTGCCGGTCTTCAAAGACAAGCGCGACAGCATCGGGCGTGCGGTCAGCTTGTTCATCGAAGAGCTGCTGGACTGTTGCAAATTCTTTTTGGATGTCACTGGTTCCATTCCACTCGATCAGCATCGTGCGTTGTTCAGTTGCAGAGAGTAACGATTCGCGTTGATGTTGAGCGTGCGGATCGGCGACGAGGCGTCGCAGTGCCTCGTGATAGTAAGCGTTAATCGCTTCCATCTGTTGCGGGTGAAACTGGCTGGCATCAAATTCAAGTTGAAGTTTAAGAGCACTCTCGTTCGATGCGGCCCCTCGATCGAGTGAAAACATCGCTTGAAATGGAAAATGCGTATTGTTGAAGGCGTGAGTGCCTTCCACAACCTTTAGCGGACTGACGCGTGATATCGCGTACATGTTGTGGAAATCGATGAAGTAAAACATGTTCTCGAACAGCGGCGCGCCGCCGAATTCGTGCTGTAGCGCAGCAAGCGGAAAACGCCGGTGCGGCAACAACGACTGCACCGCGGCAAACACTCTGTGCGCCAGCTCGAGCCAGGTTCCGGGCGACAACTGCAAGCGGAGCGGCATTGTATTCAGGTATAGACCAAGCACTTTCTCTCCACCCGGTTCTTCCAGGCGCCCATCAACTACAAGACCAGCGGTGACGTCGTTCTGTCCGGTAAGTAAGCTGATGACCTTCAGGTGAGCGGCCAGAAGCAGGTAATGAAGGGGAATAGCTTCTGAGCGAACCAGTTGCTGCAATCCCGTAAATATTTCATCCGGCACATCGAAGCTCAGCGACTGTATCTCCAGCTCAGGTTTCAGTTGCGACTGAATGGGCCAGCGCGGCAAATGCGCAACAGTGTTGCCCTCCAACATTTGCATTAAATACTTCCTGACCTCTTCATCCCGAAGAATGCTACGCTCGAGGTTTACGTAATCTCTGAACGCCACTGGCAATGGAGATTCATGGTCGCTAAGCCTGCCGCCGTTCAGCAGAGTGACGTAGTTGGCGCTGATCTCACTGATCATGGCGGCGACTCCCCAGCCATCGATGATCAGATGAAAGTCAGTGAGGGTCCATTGAAACTCGTCCTCCTTGAAACGATGGAGCTTGATGCGGATTAGCGGTGGCTTCGCGGGATCGAAGAAGTTCTTCAACTCCGATTGCACATACTCGTTAATCACCGCGGTTTGCCGTTCTTCAGATAAGCCGCGCAGGTCTTCCACTTCGACATGCAAGTGCGCCGACTTGTGGACCAACTGAAGCGGTTCGCTGTAAGTGCCGAAATCGAAGGACGTGCGGAGAACAGCGTGGCGCGTCGCTATGTGCTGCGTCGCTTCCCGCATTGCCTCAATATTCAAAGGCCCTCTGATTCGTAAGCTGTTGACGTTGTGGTAAACAGACGCCTCCGGTGTCAGCGTCATGTGATAGAACATGCCGCTTTGCAGCATGGTCAGTGGATAGGCATCTTCGATCTCAGGCGGGAGCTTGTCGCGATCTGCCGCGGAAATCAGACTGAACGGCTCTGTATGAAACACGGGACGATCAGTTTCTTTGTGAGCCAGTATTCGAGATAACTCGCTGATGGTTGGGTGACGGAACAGGTCGGGTAATTGGAAGTGCTGTAGCCCGCGTTCTTTAGCGCCGCCCAATACTTGAATGCCACGGATTGAATCACCACCCAGGGCGAAGAAATTGTCGTGGATGCCAACCGGATAAACACTGAGCACGTTGCTCCAGATCGCGGCCATTACCTCTTCAGTCGGCGTTCGCGGCGGAACATACAACTCGTGCATGTCGGGTCGCGAGGTTCCGGGAGCTGGCAGAGCTTTGCGATCAATCTTTCCGTTGGCGGTCAAAGGGAGGGTTTCCAGCCAGACAGTCGCCGACGGAATCATGTACTCGGGTAAGCTTTCCTTGAGGTAGTCGCGCAATGAATCGCGCGCACCTTCGTCCGCGCCGATTAGATAGGCGACAAGCCGCTTCTCACCCGCGTCGTCTTCATGCATCGACACCACTGCGTTTTTGACTTGCGGATGACGCTTCAATGTCGATTCGATTTCGCCTAACTCGATGCGATAGCCATGTAGCTTCACCTGATGGTCCAAGCGACCGAGATACCGGACATTTCCATCAGCCTGTAATGTCGCGAGGTCCCCGGTGCGATAAACTCTTTCGCCTTCGCGACTGAAAGGATGCGGCACGAATCGCTTCGCTGTGAGTTCGGACTGATTCACGTAGCCGCGCGCCAACTGTATGCCGCCGATGTACAACTCACCGGTCACGCCCACGGGCGCCGGATTCATCTGGCGGTCAAGAATGTAAATCTCAGTGTTAGTGATCGCTTTGCCAATTGGCACGACGCCAGAGTTGCTTGCTCTGTCGCAGGCCCAGGCAGTAACGTCCACCGCTGCCTCTGTTGGACCATACAGATTGTGCAGCTCGACTTCCGGGAATTTCTCAAAGAACCGTTGCTGCAAGTCAAATGACAGCGCTTCGCCGCTGCAAATCACGCGCTTCAAGCTGGTGCAAGTCGCGGCTTCTTCTTCTTCGAGAAACACGCGCAACATCGAAGGCACAAAATGTATCGTCGTGATCCCTTGCTCACGAATCACACGCACCAGGTACGAGCTGTCGCGATGTCCACCAGGTCGCGCCACTACCAGCCGCGCGCCAGAAATCAACGGCCAGAAGAATTCCCACACCGAAACGTCGAAGCTGAATGTCGTCTTTTGCAGCACACGATCTTCATCGGTCAGTTGATAAGCCGCTTGCATCCATTGCAGACGATTGCAGATGCCGGCGTGGGTGTTCATCGCACCCTTCGGTTGACCAGTGGAACCGGAGGTGTAGATGCAGTACGCGAGGTTCTGTTCGGTCGTGACTGAAGGAGGATTGTCAGTCTGCTCGGAGTTAAGATCTTTCTTGTCAAGCGAGATAACGACTGCGGGCCGCTCTTCTGGCAGCGACGCGAGCAGGTGCGACTGAGTGAGCAGAATCGGCATCGCCGCGTCAGCCATCATGAACGACAGACGCTGCTCGGGATATTCAGGATCGAGCGGCACGTAAGCGCCACCGGCCTTCAGCACGCCGAAGAGCGCTACGATCATTTCAATGGAACGATCCATGCAGATGCCGACCAGCGTCTCAGGTCCTACTCCCAGCGTGCGCAGGTGATGGGCCAATTGATTGGCTCGTTCGTTGAGTTGTGCATAAGTCAGCGTTTGATCTTCGTAGACGAGGGCCAAGGCATCAGGCGTGCGAGCCGCCTGAGTCTCGAAGAACTGATGAATGAGTCCGCGTTCAGTCGATTGTTCCACCAGCTGCCGAAGCTCGCTCGCTTTCAGCAGCGGCAGCATGAAGACAGACTGCTCGGCATTCGCGACGATGCCTTCGAGCAGCGTGCGAAAATGCTGCTGCCAACGCTCGATGGTCTGCGCGTCGAAGAGATCTGTGTTGTATTCCCAATCGAGCAGCAACTCATTGGTTGTCTGCGAGATGTTGAGATTGATGTCAAACTTGGCGACTGGTGGCAGGTTTGAAGTGACATCAACGTCGAGACCGGGGATGGGCGCAGCTTCGTCGACCTTCGTGTCCATGTTGAAGATCACCGAGACAAGCGGCGGCCGGCTCGGATCGCGCTGAAGCTTCAGTTCCCGGATCAGCTTTCCAAATGGGTAGATTTGATGTTCGTAGGCGTCAAAGACTGTCTTTTTTACACCTGCCACATAAGTTTTGAACGACGGATTGCCGTTTAGCCTGCTGCGCAAAGACAGAAGGTTCGTGCAGTAACCGACCAGGCTATTGTCACCGGCGTGTGGTTGGCCGGCCGCGGAAATTCCGACAACTAGATCGTCCTGACCGGATAAACGGTGCAAGAGCAGTTGGAATGCAGCCAGCAAAGTTACGAATAAGGTGCTCCCTTGCTTCGCGCTCGCAGCGCGGAGTTGTTTCAGCAGGGAACTGTCTATTACGGCTCGTTGACGCGCCCCGGCGTAGGTCTGCAATGTCGATCGTCGACGATCGGCAGGCAATTCGAGTGGTGGGACTGCCTCGGCGAATTGATCCAACCAATATTGCTGCGCGGCCTGCATTTCCGGACTCTGCTGTTCGCGTCTTTGCAGCTCGACGTAGTTGCTAAAACCCATGACAGGTGGCAGCGGGTCGTCCTTGCCCTGACATTCAGCCGTGTAGAGAACGCCGATATCGTGAAGCAACACGCCATTGGACCAGCCGTCAGTGATGATGTGATGCAAGGTAAGAACGAGCAGGTGGTACTCGTCTCCGAGTTGCGCAAGACCGAAATGGACCAGCGGTCCGTGCTCCAGATCAAAAACACGCTGCGCTTGCGTTGCCAGCCAGTCAGCTACCGTGGATTCCCGTGCAGTTGGGTCTTCGTTTGTGAAATCTGTTACCGGAAGATCCGGGGCGACATCGGGCGCGATCAGTTGATGCTCTCCATCGTTAGTTACCGTGATCCTCAAAGCTTCATGACGGGCGATCAACTTCTTGATGGCGCGATGCATCGCAGGCAGGTTGAATGGACCACGCAAGTGCATTG
>DATFHH010000008.1:0-13909 GCA_035248565.1 Pyrinomonadaceae bacterium
AACAATTGGTGTTGGTTATGATGGACGGGCCAACACAATTCCGGGTAACCCAATCCATCCTGCTATTTGAGAGTTCTTGCCGAAAAGAATTCTTTCCCGCGAAAGAA
Organism: Pyrinomonadaceae bacterium; assembly: GCA_035248565.1. Lineage (GTDB taxonomy): Bacteria > Acidobacteriota > Blastocatellia > Pyrinomonadales > Pyrinomonadaceae > PSRF01. The sequence continues at coordinate 108 of DATFHH010000008.1, forward strand.
GTTATTTCGTTACATCTGACGCGGCTCTAAAGAAGGTACTTAGGTACGGACGAGCTACGTTTTGGATCAATGTCAAATGATTGCGGAAGGGGATATCAATGTCGCATCTACATCACGTCACAGTCGCCACTCCACAGCGATCTCATCAGGAGATGCTGAATGATCATAAGCGAATCCTACAAAACTCCATTGACACCCTAATCGCCAGGGGACTAAGTCCGAAGACAATAGAAAGATACCGTTGGCTTAGTGAACGCTGGTTTGAAAAGATCCGGGTTTCCGACGTGATTGGTGAACGTCAGATTTTCATTTGGGAAGTCATGAACCTGGGCCTAGGGCGGCAGCTTATCAAGGACTTCTTGCTGGCGCTGAGCACCGTCGAAGACGATAACTTGGCTTGTGTTCGGCCCGCGACGGCAAGAACTTATGCCGGACAACTAGAGCGCCTGTTCCTGATCACCCTCGAGTTTCCCTATATCCAAGGGCTCCAAACAATCTCATCTAAATATGGAGCGATCGAAAACCCATTTACCGGCGTTGAGTATCCCCTCCATAGCCGAGATATTTTGCGCTCCGAAAGATTCTTTCTGACCCCGGAGCAGATTTTGGAACTTCTGGTCTTCCTGCGAGAAATTTATCCTGCTCTAACAAAGAGGATTTCGACGGCCGGTCGCCTGTACGCAATAGTAATGCTGATTACCGAGACTGGTATGAGGGCAAACGAAATCCGAAACCTCGATGCCCTTGGCGCCGATAGGGACATCTTCTATAACAAGAAAATCATACAGACACGTCATGGCAAGGCTTACAACTCGTCAGGCCCTCAGACGCGGTTAATACCTCTTACGGCTGCGGCAATGACCACGCTCAGGCAATATGAACAAGAAGTCCGACCTCAATTCCGCAATCACTTGGTTGAGCCATCTCTGTTCCTGAGTTCGAGGGGCAGACGACTGCCTTACATCACAATGCAGGGAAGCTTTACACGACTAATAGAGGCCGCACGGAAATTTGGCGTGGATCTGCCACCTCGGCTAACACTTCACGACCTCCGTGCAAGTTTCGCCACCAATTACATTGAGGCGAACCCCGACCAGTTCTGGGAATTGATGGAGTTGTTAGGGCACGTGAGTCCATCATCCACGCGCCTCTATATCAGATCAAGAGGCAAGAACAGGTGGTTGTCGATGAAGGAGGCGCGAGGCCCTCGGCTTGGGAAGTCGGGTTTCAGCACGATGGTCTACAACACGCAGGAGGGGCACATATAGTTGTGTGGGATCTTAAAGGCCTTGCAAAGAGGACTTATCAAATTACTACTGCCATTGAGCTCCAGGCCTTCATAGAGGAAGAAGTGGGCGTGATTCTGACGGTGCAGACCGTAAGAGCGCTGATGCGACGGGCGCCGGCGGCACCACGCACAGAAATGATTCAACTCCTGTGCGACGTCTTCGACTGCCGCTCTGATGCCTTCTATGTTTGCGATCCGAATCCAGCGCGAAGACGGCAGTGGGCGAATGCCAAATTAGAAGGGAAGAAACCGTCGCCGTTATATGGATCCAAATCCGCCGAGCATAAGGACGAATTTGTTATGGCTCGAGATGAAACTGTTGATATTGAAGCCGTAGGAAAGCCTAGGTCCTTGCGTATGACTTTTACCGATCCCAGAACGCTTTTCAAAGACAAAGTAAGACCCAAAGAGTAGCAATCGCAGTCAAACAAATATGAGAAATCGACCAATGGCAGTGTGTACGCGTTGTCACCAGATGCGAAGAACGGCGGTGCTCTGCGTGATGATTTGTGAAAAGTGCCTCAGCAAGGAGCCCAAAGCGAACTGTAGTGTCTGTGGCAGAGTCAGGCGGTTCCTGACAGATGGGTCTGGCAGTTGTCCCGATTGCGTGAGAAGGGCGACATTGCCCGCTACCATAGAATGCACAAGGTGTGGGAAGCGCAAACCGCCAGCCAAGGTCAACGGAGAGTACTGCGCGCAATGCCAAAAACGTGTAAATCGTGGCGTGGGCATGTGTTCTTGTTGCGGAAAGGAAAAGCCATATGTTCACAAGGAAGGCAAGCTCTGTAGCCTTTGCAACTTGAACCGGCATTCTGGGAAGAGATTGAAGAGGTTCATTGACACCGTAGTAATACCACGCGAGTACAGCCTCAGGTTGTTGCAATGCCTGGTTGCAACAATCAACTGGGAGACGGTCAACCAGAACGTTTACTTCCGCATAAGAAGTTTCGGCAAATTTCTTCAAAGGCATCATTTCGAAAGTCCGCTAACATGGGACGCTATAATTAAATTAAAAAGAACGTTGACGGGCAACAAACATAAACACGTGCGCTCTTGTCTTGAGCAAGTCGGCGAACTGCTTTTAGGTGTCTGTAAAGAGGGGGATCTGGATCAGGATCTGAGAAGGATCAGACCGCTCGCGCGGATTTCTTCGTTGTCACCGAACATCATTGCACTTTTTGAGAAATACGATCTATGGCTCCGCACCGAGCGAATGAATACTCCCGCTGCAAGGCGCAATCACTTTATTACCTTGGGTGATTTCTGGAAGTGGTGCGCCCGCCGTGGACTAACTTCCTTTGCGGACGTTGAGGCCGTTCACCTTCAGGAATATCTTCATCTGTTAGGTCTGAAGTGGAAGTGCCGCTACTGCCTGTACACGCAAAACTTGACCACCAGGGGGGAAACTCCACCGACGGTGTGCGAAAACTCGAAGTGTCGCGCCCTTAACTCATTTGAAAAAGTTATTCGTTGTGTCGAGCGTTCGGTGGATGCGCATCGCGCCAGGTTTCGGGTCTTCTTTGGTTGGCTCAAAGAAGTTGAAGAGGGCATAGAAAAGAATCCCGCACCGGTAGATCGGCGGAGGAAGCGGAAGAGGAAACGAGGGAGGCGAACTAGAAAATACCCAGCGACCATTCAGTATTACGAGTGGCAGATAATCGCTGTCCTTTTGAAAGCCATTGAAGATCCGACGATGCCTGCCGAAGAGGCGATGATGCTCTATCTTCTTCTTTACCACGCCTTCTACAAGAAAGAATTACAGACTGTACGAATCCCTTCCCAGTGTCGGCCCCCAGCCCTGGGTGTGGAACCCCGTGAATCTTTGGAAGATGTCCTGTACCTCGAGTGGGAGCCCCGGCAACTTTCAAGAGGGATCCAGTCTTTGGGTCGCAGTGGACAACGGCTTCAGTTAGAGCCTCGGGATGAGCCTTGGCTGCGAGACTTGATTCGTCGATTTGTGAAAGAACGTAAACAGAAACTGAGAACTTCACAAAACCCTTATCTCTTCATAGGCACGAAACTGAGCCCGCGCGGTGGTCCCGTAAGCGATCAGTATTTCAATCGCTTAGTCGAGAGGGCAACGGCTCGCATTACCGGAAGGATCTGTACGATTAGCATATTAGGTAAGTGCTCTCGGCTTCTCTATGCAGAGTTCGGCGGGCATGAAGGCATCAGGCATTTGCGGGAGCTTGGCTTGGGGGAGCAACACGCGCGCGTCTACACATGGGCTAAACGAGTGAGGGTCGTGCCAAAGCAAACTGGTCCAATTCAAAATCAGTATGCGAGACGGGGATCACCGCGTCTAACAGTTCCATCAGTGGATATCTTTGGTATTCCAACGGACGCTGGGTTGCCTCAAAATTAAGAAAGGACTGAGCTGCGTCAGCGGCTCTTATATACCTGCCAGCCTGTAGCGACGAAGGCAGTCAAGGGCGAAGCGAACTGTGGTTTGGTTTGCGAAGTTCATCGGAGCGCAGCGAAGACCCCTACGGCCGCCGCAGCGAAGGCTATGTACCGGCGGTCTCACTAGAAATTTGGTTCCTTCGAACAAGCTGGTGCTTGCGCGTGTCATCAAGAGAAAATACGAGCAAGTTTGGGTTTGCAACTCCAGCGCAATAACAAGCGCGCCAGCCCCCAGCGGGGGCGTAGTAAGTGAGCGGTGCGAGGTGCGCCGAGCGCGCGAGCGAAGCGGGCGCAAGGGGGAGAACGAATAAAGTAAGCGGGCGTTTGATAACAGCGATTCCGTTCGGGAGCGCCGCCAGGCGCTGTAGTTGGGAGAACGGAATCTTCTGTTATCAGATGACCGTCCGATTTGAGGTTCTTTTGCCGGAAGGCTCTCATGTGGGTAGGACCGAGTTCGAGATTGAATTGCGAGCGGACGTGGTCTAACGGTTGGGATTTAGGGAACAGCGTAATCGTTTTCATCTACGTGCGTGACCCATGCGTAGTAAGAACGAAGGGCGCTACTGAACACCCACCTATTCAAAGTAGCGCCCTCGCGCGCCCCACCCTCTGGGCCGATGAAGTGAGGCTCTGCCGCAAACTCAGCGGCTTTATATCGGCGCTGACCGGACGTCGCAACCATGATGGAAATTAGCTTGATTTACATTCAGTGCAAGCCATTCTGCATATAGACCAACACGCACACTTCAGCCGCACCGCCTAAATGACAGCAAGACTCACGTGAGAGTGATCCTGGTTTAGCGACCTATCAGCGTAATGATCATGAGTGCCACGTTAGCAAGCACTGTGCTCGCAGGTGCAGACTGTGGCGTTGGCGGCTGCGTCACTGGCGCACCGTTTGTCGGTACTTCGCCCGCCAGAACTGTCACAGACAATAACCCTGTGAGTGCGATAGCCAATACAAAGCGTTTCATGTCTTGAGTCTCCTTTGCGATTGAGGATGCAAGCTAACTTGTATCAGAAATCGGAAAAGCGGAAGTAGAGCTTGCGGCGGTAAATGTTGCGGAGTTGAGCCGGCGAGGTTTAATATCCGGCCCGTATAGTCTTTCCTCCCACTAAAACCCTAAAAGGAAGGTCTATCTCTTGAGGTTAGCCTCACCGAAGCTAGACACGGCGCATCTGTCTCGTGATGAGGAAGCTCTGTCCCGATGCGAGATCGCCCTAGAACAAAGAGACAATGAAACTCCGCAGGGCGCTCTTGAAATCATGCGTCCGTTATGGCGTGGAGTCGGCACACGGCCCAACACGGAAGGACTGCAACCCGAGACGGCTGCCTATGTCTTCTTTTGCACCGGCACTCTCACCGGATGGATCGGCAGTCGCCAGCAAATCAAAGACGCACAAGAAACCGCTCGGAATCTCATCACTGAGGGCATCACTTATTACGAGACGCACAACCTCAAAAGGGAAGCCGCCGAAGCATCGTCGGAAATTGCGTATTGCTATTGGAGAGAAGGTCGGGTCAACGAAGCACGGATCATGCTGCTTGAGTCGCTGGAACGACTGCCGCATACAGGCGAAAAGAGAGCGCGAGCACTTCTCAAAATGGCAGACGTAGAACACTCGGCGGCGAGATACTACGACGCGCTAAAACTTCTCTTTGAAAACAGTCCTGTGTTTGCGAGCACACGGCATCTACCTGCGGTGGTTAAAGGCTCATATCACAATGAGCTTGCGATAACGTGGAGAACAATCGGAACTGCGGAAAACCAGCCGGAGTATTTTCAACGTGCGCTTGCTGAATACAAAACCGCAGAGCATCAATTCAAATTAGCAAAGAATCACATTTATCGTGCCAGCGTCAAAAACAATGAAGCCGTTGTGCTTTTGAAGTTAGGTAGATTCAAAGAAGCCCACAAGCATCTTGATCAAGCGCGGGAGATAGTCGTTCGTTTCAAGCATCGAACTCTAACAGCACAGTTTGATGGCACTCGCGCGGAGCTACTGATCGCAGAGGGAAGATTCAAAGACGCTGAAGCTGTGGCCCGCAGAGCAGCAACACAATTAGAAAAAGCCGGACACAGATGTTGGCTGACAGATGCACTGATCTTACAAGCGACCGCGTTGGCCCGTTTGCAAAAGCAGATTCGCGCTCAATCCATCTTGCAGCGAGCGATAGAAGTCGCGCACGAAGCGGACGCGCTCAATAGAGCAGGACTCGCGGCCCTCACGATGATTGAGGAAGTAGATCGCTTATCACCGGATACCTTGCAGGCAGCATATCAGCAAGCGCGTGAGTGGCTGGCAGATTCGCAGAGCCGGGACGTGCTATCACGATTGAACGCAGCGGCGGGAAAACTTGCTGCCAGTGTGCGGCGGGAATTGAGTAGGGACGAAGCAGTTGACATTCTTTTAACGAAGCCGCATGACCTAGACCAAAAGCTCTTGGAGTATGAGCATGATCTAATAAAACAGGCGCTCATACAGTCGGACGGGAAAATAACTCACGCGGCAAAATTGTTGGGCCGAACCTATCAGGGGTTGGGCCACATGATCGAGAAGAAGCACCCCGACTTAATTCCATTACGCACGCCCGTTCGCCGCCGATCACCGAGGAAAAACCGAGGGAGCAAACATCGCTAGGGACAAACACCGAGTCATAACTAAATTCCGCATGACCTCAGATTTCAAATTAGACACTACCCACAATCGCTCTCAGTGATTAGCTTCTCAACATATAAAATTTTTCGCCAGCCAAGTGCTATGCACTTGTCTGGCGTATCTCAGGGGAGTGCTCATCAGGGCCGGCCAAGCCCAATGCGTTCTCTCAAGCGCAGAAGCTGCTAGGGTGATCTGATTATCTATAGAGTGGACTATCTGGGCTTGGAGTTCCCGAGCTGTCGCCGACCTCCTGGTCCGTCCTATTTCTCAACTGTCACGCCATTTTTGAGGCGCATGACAATGCGCCGTTCCTTCGGATTAAACAGGCCATTAGCAGAGTGAATATAAGGCTGTAACTCACTCGGCCTATGACACAGTAGCTTTCCTTACTGCTCTTGCTATCTCTATTCTCAAGTAAGGAGAGTTGTTGTAAGGATGGTAGAAACGTGCGCCATCCCGGCATGATACGGTTAACGTTTTAATACAGCGGCGGCAATTGCAAACAATCCAGCTATTATTGCGGCCGCAATCGGTAATAAAGCCCACCATCGATCTCTTCTCGCCTTATCACGATCATGGAGATTTATTGCGATATCGAGCAACTTGCCAAGAAGATCACTCGATAGCGGCTCACGGTAATCGTTTTCTCCTTTTGGGAGAACAGCTCGAGCAATGAGTGACACTCGGTAATCGTCCTTGTTTCCTCTCGCCTCGCGAGCGCGGACGCGAAAAAACTCAGAATGGTCTTCGGCCAGTTCAGTCCAGCTCTTCGCTGACCGAGGATATCTTTGTAAGTCATCACCCAAGCCCTTCTCGCTTCGTCTGGTATCTTCTGCAAGTGCCAATACCTGAATAAGCGCCATTACATCCGCAAGCCTCTCTGGATTACGATAATCAGATGCTTTCATAGCTGCCTCGATAAATCGGAAGGACAAAACTCTTGCGACCGTATATCGCGTTTCTTGACGTGTTATTATTTAGTTTATTATATTTATAATATCTGAAAGGAAAACTGCAACGATGCCTGAAACTGATCAACATGTGAATGCTCAAGTGGCTGAGGCTTTTGGTTACACGCTAGATGAGTTGCGCGCGGATGCAGTAGCCGCAGTGGATAATTCTGTCGTGCGCGAAGCAATTCAACGTGTTAAGCAAGGGAACGCCGCTCAAGGATTCAATAATAAGTTCAACAAGGCGTACCACTCTCACTCCAAGACACGTTAGAGTCTGACGCCCTCAGTATTATCGGTGGTCCCAACTCCTCTCATCATCAACACCTTCTTGTGTAAGGTGGCGAGCCGCTGCAACCTCGATTGCGATTACTGCTACATGTATCACCACGTTGATCAATCGTGGCAGAATCGTCCGCGGTTCATGAGCGATGAAACCGTCAAAGCTTTCGCGCGCAATTTAGCCGAATACGTTGCCGACACGCAGATTGACGAAGTAACTGTGCTCCTTCACGGCGGTGAACCGCTATTGGCAGGTGAAGAGCGCATTCGTAAGTTCTGCATGGAGATAAGGCAAAGTCTGGCATCACAATCTACCACTGTAACCTACGCAATGCAGACCAATGGCGTCCTGCTAACACCGCGTTGGCTGGAACTGCTTAACGATTTTGACGTCAGTTTTGGTGTGAGTCTCGATGGCAATCGAACAGCCAATGATCGCCACCGCCTTGATCATTCCGGTGAATCGTCATATGAATCCGTAGAACGGTCACTGCGTCTAATACAAATAAGTCCTCATGGACATCTGTTCCGCGGATTTCTCAGCGTCATAGATCTGGAAAACGATCCGCTTGCGACCTATCGATATCTCATAAAGTGGAAACCACCCCGTCTCGATTTTCTTTTCCCCGAAGGAACTCATGACCGGCCTCCGCCTGGCCTTACGGGTGGAGGAGATATAACAAGGCAACCGACGCCATACGCTGATTGGCTGATCCCAATCTTCGATGAGTGGTTCGATAACCCTGGTCAGACGGGGATGCGCTTGTTCGAGAATCTCATTGATGTGCTCCTCGGAGGCAGAAGCCAGACGGATGGGACAGGGGACGGCAGTTTCAATTTAGTGACGATCGAGACTGATGGGGCAATCGAGGACGTCGATCTTTTCAAGGCTGCGTATGTCGGAGCAGCGGGCTTAGGATCACCTTCACAGGCACCGCCAAACGTTTTTACAACAACGTTCTCTGAATTAACAACTTGGCCATCGGTAATTGAGAGGCACAGACTGAACAGAATCGAAGGACTCTGTCGTACTTGTACTGAATGCCCCGCGGTCCAAGCTTGCGGGGGTGGATTTGTCCCCCACCGATGGTCTTTCGAAAACGGTTTCTCCAATCCTTCGGTTTATTGCGCAGATTTATACAAGCTCAGCGCGCACGTTAACACCAAACTCGCCAAGGCGCTTACGCCTCTCCTCAAAACTGACCAGGTTCGGCCACGATCTCAAGTACGATATGCGAACGGTTCAACCTATTCATGACGAGCGATTCAAGCGCTTCTGTAGGCCTCAGGGAGATCCAGATGCAATCCGGCGCCTTGCGTGGCGTCGGAGTGTTGTTCGTCAGCATCTATTGCTATCGTTGCGCCAAGAGCGCGCCGACGAGGAACTTTCTTATATTGTTGATCACTTGGCTCGCATTCCTGAAAGTGCCAAACATCGAGTGTTAGCAGCACCGGAGACTGGTCTATACATCAATTCTCTTCTGAACGGGACTACTCCAGATCCGCAGATCGTGGTGCCAGTCATAGGACGACTAGCAGCTGCGAGTTCCCCGCGAAGCCTTCAAAAATTTTCTTGGACCGGCGTCCTTCGACTTGACTACTTACCTGTCGGAGATCGCGCAATTCGGATTCCAGGAGTTACGTTGGACAACCCAGAACTAGTAATTGACAGCCAGCGGATCAGGTTGTCCTCGCCAACTGGTGGTGCCATCGATGTGCCAATTAAGCCTTCCGAGCAGATGTTCAAAAACTGCGTTGTCCGAGCTAACAAACTTGAGCTTGTAGATGGATGGATTCCGTTTTCTGATCTTTTTGACGACGGTAATGTGTCTGTTAACCTCGATCAGTCATCAAGAGTCGTATTTCTAAGGCTGCTCGAGGAAGCCGTTAAGCTTATTAATGTCGTAATGCCGGCCGCGCTCGAAGAAATGCAAGACACTGCTCAATACCTCAGTCCAATACGTCCTAAGGAGTTAGAAACGAATGTCCTTCCAAGCTTTTCATCACCAATACTACCGGGTGTGATCTTTGTGGGTATTGAGACGGGTGATGGCAGACTGATCGATGCTAGACATTTAGCCGAGTCTTGCCTTCACGAACATCTACATAACAGGCTTTATCTTCTTGATGAGGCTCTCCCCCTCACGATTCAGCATGCAAATCCGCGCTCCTATTTCTCACCATGGAAGCAAACGATGCGAACAATTGAGGGCATGCTTCATGCTGTTTACGTTTTTTCACATCTTGTGTGGTTCTGGAGCAATGCCGGCGCACGAGTTATCGGCTTGGCTAAATACGCAGCGAACAATGTCAAAGAGCAAATCGAACACCTTAAGTTTGCAACAGCTGAGATAGATACCGATGAATTAACACCAGTCGGACGCTGTATCTTAACAGCTAGTAGGAACATCCTCGAGAATCTAACGCGAGAATCTACGAGCCGACATGTCGTACGATAGTCTATACATTGATGAGAATGGGCAGACTTGGAGCATTCGAGAGTTGCTAGCGTCCGGACGGCCGCGCATTCAAAGACAGCTCGCTACACCCAGCCTGTGGAGTCGCACGTCTTATCGGCGAACTTGGGGTATCGATCTGCCGAGTCCTGCTTACATCCTTGCCAATCTGCGACGGCAAACAACAGATATCATTCAAAGCAGCGGACAAGTCCAGCATATCAATACAATCCAGGACCATGAACTCCGCATACTTTCTTTTATCCGAACCATCGAGCGGGGAGAGTTCATCGATCCTGTCATCATCGGCCTCAATGGATCATTATGGGATGGGATGCATCGTCTCGCGGCACTGTATGCATGCGAAGTCTCACATGTTAACGTTTTGGACTTCAGTGATGGTAGATCTACACTGCTCCGCTCGCCTGTTTCGGTTGATGAGGTACTTGCTCCGTATTTGTGCAATGAGGCCGGGAAGGATGTACTCCGTGAAAGATTCTGCAATGCGCAGCCATACCCACATATCTTCATACCGCAAGTGTTTGAGCCAGCGTTTGCTGAGGCAATCATGCACGAAAGCGAAGGACTTGCGTGGACACTTTCGGCAACGGAATTTTACGATCAGTATGAAGTTTCATTAATCGACAACGAACATCCTTTTGACAGTACCGCGCTTGACTCGCTGCGGGAAGTTGCCCTGAGCCCCTCATTTGCCGAGCTAATCAGCGCCATCACTGGGCAGACAGGGTTGAAGATTTCCGATGTGGCGTGTCACCGCAGCACGCCCGGACAGCAAATCGGAATTCACAATGACTTTTATCCAAGAGGGGAGGTGTGCCGCTTCACAATTCACCTAAATCCGGATTGGCAGATTAACGAAGGCGGCATGTTTGTAACGTTCGCCTCGGCAGATCGTGCCACAGTGAGCGCTGCTTACCTTCCCTCCATGAACAGTGCTCTTTTATTTGAAATTTCACCAAAGTCATTTCATGCTGTTACCGCAGTCACGGGCGAACGCCCACGATATTCCATAGTCCTCTCATTCTATGTATCAAATTCTAGATCATTGGATACCGAAGCGACGCGGCTAGGACGAATTCGCGAGAATAAGCTGCCTCTCCTACGTCCAGAAGTAGTTGATGTCGACTCCCTTAAGAATCTGAAGACTAGCCGGTGCTCGCCCACGGATTGTGGGGGTCAGTGTTGTCGGGACGGGGCAGGACTTCTACCTGAGGAGACATTGCTTCTGCAACGAGTTGCACTTACCTATCGCGACGAACTCAGCCAGCTTGGAGTCAGCGATGCATATCATCAGAGCAGCAATTCGATGCGGCGAACGAGCGTCGTCACAGAGATCGATGGAAGTACTCGTTGCGCTTGGCTTATGCGCGATGGAAAATGTTCCTTGCAAGTGCTTGGCGACAATCATTTTCAGCAACCATGGTTCTACAAGCCTCTCGCTTGCATGCTCGTGCCTTTCCGAGTCAGATCACAGCTTGGCGCCCGCATACTCACTTCTGATCAACGCGTGCAGGACTCCCCCGGTGTAACACATCCGTGTCTCACTTACCACAAAACAATCAACGCCCTTGAAGGCGTTCAAGATGAGATTAAATTTATCGCAAAGGTATGGGATTTAGATATTTCAAACCTTGTGGAGACATCGAATCAACGAGGGCTCAGACACACCTGCAGCGGCTTCAATACCATCGGAGTCGTCAACGCCACTCAAACACACTTGCTCACGGCGGTAATCGACCATAATGGAAATGAACTCGAACTGCGCAAGGTTTCTAGGGTTAATGGTAAAGGCAGCGCTCAGCAGGCAGAAGAAGCGGCACTTCGTAAAATAACAGGACGATGGTTTCCGAAGGTGTTAGAGCGTTGTGAATCTTCCGATACTAGCCACCTGTCGCTCGTCGTTGGCCACGTTCCGCTTAACGTATGGCTTAATTCGCGTCCCAGCGTACCGGAAGTCAGCAAGGTCGCTCGAGACTTGTTGCGCGCACTGATAGCGCTCGAAGATCAGCAGACCTATCACTTAGACCTTGCACCTCGAAACGTTTTAGTCCATCCGGAGCACCACACTGTAGTTATTGTAGATTTTGAAGACGCGACGGACAGCACACGTGAAGTTCAATGTGCTGGAGGATCGTTCGGATATGCCGCACCTGAGCAGTACTTAAATTACCTCGGTCCCCACGACAGATTAACCGAATCTTTTTTTGTCGGAGCAGTTATTTACCAAGCTTTTGCAGAACCCCGTAGACGAAAGCAGCGTGCTTTTCCCTTTAACAATCTTGGGTTAATTCCGGAATCACTGCGAGGAATCGTGGCGGCGCTCGTTGGAGATAGTACGAAGTTCTACGATCGTGGAACGCGCTTGAGTGCACGTAACGTACTCAAAGGGATGGAATCAAAAAGATCTTTTGAAATTCCGCCTGAAGTTCAATGGAACGAATTGGCTCCAAGACGCCTTCCAGAAGAGGACCAACGTCGCCTTGAGGGTCCTGACAGAAGCACACTACTCATCAGCCGACACGGCCTTACGCTATTGCGCGGAAAGTATCTCGTTGAGCGCTGGAATGGGCTAGTGGACGTAGCGAACGCACCTACAAAGTGGATTGAACCGCTGCTAATAGGTCCATTATTAATAACTCCCAACGGATTTATGCGGTCGGCTCAGGATCGCGGAGTAGAATGACCCTTTGTTGTGAGAGGTTGTCGCGCCGAGATGCTCAATCTTCCCTGCGGCATAAACTCAGATCACTGATCATCTGAAAACCACCGTGTGAAACATGGTCTGCACGGGGGCAAAGCATTTGACGAAATGACGTTTCGTTCTAATCGGCGCAGTCGGTCTGACTTGTTCCTAGATACGGGTGCGGTACATGGTTAATGTTGACTTTCTGACTTTTTCAGAATCTAACGGCTAAAGCCGGATTTTTAAACCTCGAAATGGTCCAATAATCGGGGAGGTGTCATAAAGCTCCTATGTTAAGTCCACCCTGGCTTAGATTAGTGGGATTACCTCGACCTTAAATGGAGATTTAGTCCATAGCTGAACAAGCTAATCCGCCGAATCAGATCTAGTAATACACGTTAACGAGTTAAGTATTTCTATAGCGCTGAAAGTCTCGGGCCGAAAATTTTGCTTACATCAGTCCCGGAGAGAGTTCTTCCTCATAGAGACCTTTAATCAGGATGGTAAGTGGGTCGGCTATCCTATCCATTCCGATGAAGACTTGACCCAGCTCTTGAGGTAGTACGCGCGAGCTTCACACACGATATCGAAAATAACGTGCCTCGCGACCTAATGTCACGCCAGATAGCTAACTACGATTGATGAGGGAAGATGCTTTCGCCTTTGGCTCTTGAATCACCACTGTAATGCGCACGGTGGTTCACTCGATATCCGCACGATTAATTCAAGACTGTCAAACTGTAGGACCGTTGAACGCTATGAAGGAGATCTCGAACTACAGTTCGATCAAGACCAGCTTCGCAACTCGCCAAAATTGATCTTCTCGCAGAAGTCTTTAACCAGTTCCGTGAAGCATTACATACCGAAGCTGAGGCGATAAAGAGCCGCCCAAAGAATAGTTGCCTATGCTTCAGTTAGTAAGGAAAACCCTTATTGACAAGGCAAAAGGGCGAGCGTATACAGGACGTCTCGGTGATCCTTGCCGCCGGATTTTAGTTCCCCGACGTGTTCCCCCACTCTCTAACAGACGCCTCGCGTAAGGAGATAAACCAACTTTT
>DATFHH010000009.1:0-35333 GCA_035248565.1 Pyrinomonadaceae bacterium
CTCGCGCAAAGGCGCAAAGACGCAAAGAAACCCTTCGAAACGCGGCAGCGCTTTGCGTCTTTGCGCCTTTGCGCGAGAAAATCTTCGCGTATAAGCACTTTGGTGCAAAGCCTTTTATCCGTGTGATCCGTTGCCCATGTGCATTGCCTCGGGCGCGAATCCATGCGACGCGCCGAAGTAATTGCCCCAGGCCAGATCAACCAACTCAGGAGTCAACTTCATCTCACGCCCTTCGAAGAGACAGATGTCGTTGACCTTATTCAACAGGTCACGAGGTTCGCATCCCTTCATGATCCGATTCTCGCCCACGTAGCGGCTGAGAATATGGCGCAAGCAGTCTTCATCAATCGCGACGCCACGCGCTCTCGCCGTGCGTTTGAATATTTCAGTAAACGCGGCCGGCGTTGGTGGTTCGACGCGTGCACGATAACCCATGCGTCGCAGAAATGCTTCGTCCACGAGGTCCTTTTCGTCGAGGTTCGTGGAGAAGACCACGAGCTGCTCGAAAGGCACTTCGATCTTCTTGCCGCTGTGCAGCGTAAGGAAATCGACGCGACGTTCGAGTGGCAGGATCCAGCGATTCAAAAGAGCCTGTGGTGCAACTCGTTGCCGGCCAAAGTCGTCGATGACCAGTGTGCCACCATTTGATTTAACCTGGAAAGGCGCTTCGTAAAATCTCGCCGTTTCGGACCAGGCGAGATCCGTGTTCTCGAGCGTCAATTCTCCGCCGACGATGATCAGTGGTCTTTCGATCTCGATCCAGCGGCGGTCGTGTTCGATAACCGACGTTCGCTCGGGTACGGGACGATGACTATGAGAGTCGAAGATGCGAATGATGTTTCCGTCAACTTCGATTGCATGGGGGATCCAGATTGAGCCGGACAGCGCTGCGTTCATGCGCTCAGAGACGGCGGTCTTTCCCGTGCCGGGCAGGCCAGTGAGAAAGAGTGACGAACGTGAGTTGATGACACAGCCGAGTGTTTGCAACAACGACTCCGGCAGCACGAGATCCTTGAACGCATTTCGCACCGTTTCGATCGACGCCGGTTTTGAAGGCACTGCCTGAAGCCGCATCATGAATGCATAGTCAGTGAGCGAAACGGGCGCTGGTCCAAGATAGCCGCTTTGTGCCTGAAGACGCGCGACGCGTTCCCAACCGTGATCGAGCATTGCGTAGCGAGTGGAACCCACTGCGTTCTGCAAGCGCATTTCGATCAGCTTCTCGCGGTACAGGTGATAAAGCAGTTCTTCCGTAAGGACGCGCGGCAGGTGCAGCCGGTCGGCGACAGCCGTGGTATTCGGCTCGGGAAGCATGGCTACATGCTTGAGGGCCAGATCGCAGAGAAACTGTTCGTGAATCCCGCAATCGGCCAACTCCTCCAGCATAGGTGGACCTAAGCCTTCAATCTCTGAACGGCTCAATATGCTAAGGTTTCCCATAACAGGTTTATCCTTTTAAGAAAGCTTCACGCAAAGGCGCAAAGACGCAAAGCATATCTACGATTCAATATTCTCTCTTTGCGGCTTTGCGCCTTTGCGTGAGAGAACTGTAAACCGACCTTATTCCTTCGAAGCGTTTGCTTGCGAACGAGCTGCAACCAAAGCAGCATTGGCTTCTGCCTCGAGTTCGGTGTTACCGGTGCGCTTGTAAAGAACCGCCAATCGTAAAAGAATCTCCGCCGTTGCCGGACGCAGTGCACGAGCCTGCTCGAGATGCTTGATCGCAGTCTTGTCGTAGCCCATTGCCTGCGAACGATTCGCGACGTTCATGTGTCCTTCGTAATCGCCCACCGCGCGCAGGAAACATTCATAAGCATCGTCGAAGTTCGCGCGTTGCGCCTGGACCAGGCCGAGGTTGTTCCAATAGCGTTGCACTTCCGGCGCGGCCTTGACTGCGCGTCTTAAATACTTCGCCGCCTTATCGTAGTCGCCGTTCTTGTAATACAAGTAACCGACGTTGCTCAGATACTCGGCATTGTGCTCGTCCGCTTTGAGCGCCTTCTCGAATGACTCAAACGCACGATCGCGCATTCCTTTGGCTTCGTAAGCGACGCCAAGGAGGTTATGCGCCTCGTGCAACTTCGGATCCATCGAAGCAGCAGTTGAGAGACACGCAATCGCGTCGTTGATGTTGCCGCTATTGAGCAACGTCCGGCCACGCTCGAGATTTTCCTGCGCACTGGCGAGACTCGGATCGATCGTCGAAGCGTTCTCAGCTGGCTGAACTGCCGTTGCTTGATCAGAACCGCTCGTGCGTGCGTCGACGACCTTCGACGTGCCGACGCTCTCAAACTTCTTCACATCCTTACGCGAGAGGCGTTGCGGAGCGCTGTCGTCTTTCTTGCCCGCACCAAACAAGCGTCCAATCGCTTTGAAGGGGAATTTCAAGACGCGCACGAATGCGTTGTCGCCTTTCGACTGGCTCCTCTCCACGTCTCTTGAAGTTGCATCAAGCGTTGCAACTTCTTCCGGCGTCATGAGCACGCCGCTGACTGGTCGAGTGGGCACCGCGCTGGTAACCAGTACGAGTGTGAGCAATGCGACGATTAGTGAACGCTTCCACATAAGGATGGTCCTCCGTGTTTAGAATCCGAGTCCGCCGCCCAGCATGTCAGAGATATTGAGCAATGCTGGACCAAGAATGATGATGAACATCGTTGGGAACAGCAGTACGCCGAGTGGGAACAACAGTTTGAAAGCCGCTTTCTGGGCTGCCTGTTCCGCGCGCTGGCGACGTTTGGTGCGTAAGCTGTCGGAGTATATTCGCACGGCGCGTGCGATTGAAGTGCCGAAACGATCGGCCTGAATCAACATGCCGACGAGGCTGTTGAGATCTTCGACCCCGGTGCGATCCGCGAGATTTCTGAGCGCCTCACTGCGCTCACGACCGACGCGAATTTCGAGGTTTGCTAATTCAAACTCTTTGCAGATGTCCGGATGTACAGTTTTTAATTCATCGCAAACTTTCAACATCGCCGCGTTTAGACCAAGACCGGCTTCCATCGTAATCACCATCAGGTCGAGCGCGTCGGCCAGTCCCCACGTGATACGCAGTTTGCGACCTGCCATCATCCGATTGAGGATGAAACGCGGCAGCAGAAAACCAATTCCGAAGGCGCCGAGAGCTGGAAGCAGGGCGTCATTCATCGGCTGTGCGGTCAGACTCCAAAACATCAGTAACAGCAGCGGAAGAATAATCATCATCCCGAGTTGAGTCGCGCGAAAAACACCAGGCGCCGCAGCCGAGCGATAGCCGGCCTGCATCAACTGCCGGTGCAGTTTCTTCGCATCCGCTGCTGACGGCGGCACCAACCGGTTGATTGGTTCAGCCAAACGCGCGGCAAGCGTTTCCATCGAATTGGGTTCAATGCTCTGCACCACTGACATCGATCTCGTGTCGTCGAGGTCGTGCAGACGTTGAGCGGTCGCACTCACGGGACGAAAGACGAGCCAGTAGACCGCCATCACGATGAAGCCAATTGAAACGAAAGTGGAGATAACGATAAGCGTTAACATGATTTCACCCCTAAAACATTGCCAATTGCCGATTGCCGATTGCCAATTGATAACTTCTGATCAGCTGCGCCGAAAATTGGCAATTGGCAATTGGCAATCGGAAATGTTTTAAATCCTGATCTTCATGATCTTTTGGACCATCAAGATGCCGAGCACTTGCATGATTGCTGCGGCCGCCAGCAGCCAATGGCCACGCGGATCTTTCCACATCACATCCATGTATCCCGGATTCATGAGCGTGACGTAGATAGCGAGAAAGATTGGCAACCCGCAGAGTAACCACGCGGACCAGCGCGAGCTCAAGGTCATCGTTTTCAAATCTTCCATGATCCTGAACCGTTCCCGAATGGTGTGGGCCACCTTCTCAAGCAGTTCGGAAAGGTTGCCGCCAGTCTCTCTCTGAATCATTACGGCAGTGACGCACATGCGCAGATCCAATAACGGAACGCGCTGCACGAGGTTCTCGAGCGCGAGTTTCAGCGACAGTCCAAGATTCTGCTCTTCATAAGTTTTGCGAAACTCCATCGAGATCGGCTCGGGCATCTCGCTGGAGACCATTTGTAACGCCTCGGTGAATGCGTGGCCGGCTGAAAGACCGCGGCTCATCAGATCGAGCGCGTCAGGAAGTAACTGCAAGAACTTATTCATTCTCTTCTTGCGCTTGCTGAGAATGTGAAGAAAAGGCAATGCCATTGCGATAAGGCCGAATAAGGCCATCAGCACATATGACTGCTCGAGCATCGAAACGGCCAACGCCGCGAGCACGCCTGCCGTCAGTGAAAAGAGCACGAGCCGCATCACCGTGATATGCGAATCGGCCTGATCGATGACCTGTTTGAGCTTGGAAGTAACTTGCAGCTTGAGCAGTACGCGATTGACCCACGGGATCTCGCTCATCAACTCTTCACGCGCCAACTGCACGTCGGCATCGCTCGAGTGTGCCGATGAGCGAATAGCATCGGCCAGGCGCTCTCTCAAGAGTTCGCGTTTAGCATCTGACGACCGCGACGTCACGAGATAAAGCGCGTACACCATGAACAAGCCCGCAAGAAAAACAAAGAAGGGAATTAAAAACATTCTCTCTAAACCTCCTCAAAAAACGATCGCGGGAGTTGCATACCGTAAACTTTGAGCCGTTCGGCGAATCGCGGTCGCACGCCGGTGGGCCGGAACCTTCCGAGGACCTTCCCATCCTTATCCACGCCCTTGCGATCGAAAATGAATACTTCCTGCATCGTGATGGTTTCGCCTTCCATGCCGGTTATTTCGGAGATGGAAGTTATGCGGCGAGTGCCGTCAGTCAGACGCGCTACCTGGACCACGATGTTAATGGCTGATGCGATCTGTTGACGCATCGCGCGATCCGACAATCGCATGCCGGTCATCTGGATCATGGTTTCGAGTCGGGCCAAGGCGTCGCGTGGAGTGTTGGCGTGAATCGTGGTCAACGATCCATCGTGACCGGTGTTCATTGCCTGCAACATGTCGATTGCTTCAGCGCCGCGAACCTCGCCGATGACTATGCGGTCGGGACGCATACGCAGTGCGTTCTTGACCAGGTCACGTTGGCTGACTTCACCTTTGCCCTCGATGTTTGGCGGGCGCGTTTCCAGACGGACCACGTGTGGTTGTTGCAACTGCAACTCAGCCGAGTCTTCAATGGTGACAATACGTTCGTTACCCGGAATGTAGGCCGAGAGTGCGTTCAACAGAGTCGTCTTACCGGCGCCGGTGCCACCTGAGATCACCACATTCAGTTTGGCGTTGACGCACATCTCAAACATCGAAGCCATGTCAGGCGTGAGTGCCTGGTTCTCGAGCAAACGATTCATGCGCAGCGGCTCGGCGCCAAAGCGACGAATCGAGAGCACTGGACCATCAAGCGAGAGCGGCGGGATGATCGCATTAACACGCGAGCCATCTTTCAAACGCGCGTCCACCATCGGCGACGATTCGTCAATGCGGCGGCCGACAGACGAAACGATGCGCTCAATCACGCGCATCAGGTGTTCGTTGTCCTTGAATTCGATACTGGTACGTTCCAGTTTTCCGCCACGCTCGATGTAGATGTTGTAAGGCGAGTTGACGAGAATGTCGGAGATGGACGGATCGGCCAGCAACTGCTCCAGTGGTCCGAGTCCGAACAATTCGTGTCTGACCTCATGGATTAAACGCTCGCGTTCAACTGAAGAGAGCGGCGTATCTTCCTGGGCCAGAAGACTGGAGGCAAGGCGGGCTACCTCTTCGTGAAGCTGTTCCGGCTCGAGCTGGCCCAGCTTTGTCAGATCCATCCGGTTGATTAACATCCGGTGGAGTCGTGACTTCATGTCCTGAAAGCCCTGCTGATTGCTGATTGCATCGTCAGCTAAAGCCCCGGTTACGCCATTGTCTCTAACTAATCTTTCACGGAGTGCCATAAGAATCCTTTAATATTGTCGATTGCCAATTGCCGATTGCCGATTTCGAGTGCTTCCCGGTTCAAAATCACCAATCGGCAATTGGCAATTGGCAATTGGCAATTGGCAATGCTTTTACTGCACTCGTTCGAGCGCTGCGTTCAGACCCAGGTCCTGCATGTTTGCCGATTGCCGGCGAAACAGAGAATTGAACGGACGCTTGCTGCCGTTAGTGGCCGGCATTGTCGGTTCGACTTTATCCGCGAACAGTTTGTTCGCAAGATTGTAGAGGTCCGTGGTCACGACTGAGCTCGGCGCCGAATCAATTAGCGGTTGGCCCAGGTTGATCGAGTTGACGGCTGCGCGATAGTCGCTCTGAATGAACGCAATCACACGCTCCCCGAGAAAATCTTCGACCTGCTTCTGGTCCAGATCGATATGTTTGCTCCAGCGATTCACGACCAGCCGAACTTTCTTGCGCGGATATCCAAGCCGATCGAATATCTCGAGCGCACGACGCGTACTGCGAATCGCGTGAATCTCGAGAGTCAGCACGACCAGGATCTGATCCGCGTGGTCCAAGGCCGAGATGGTGACAGAGTCGAAGTTGTGCGGCGTGTCGATAATCACGTTGTCGTAACGTTGTCGCAGCAACTCCATCACTTCATAAATGTGCTTCGGCTGGATGTCTTCGGCACTTTCCGCTTTCATCGGCGCGGCGAGCAATGAAACGTTCTTCGAATGTGGCGTGATGTAACTTGCCAACAGCGCATCGTCGAGACGGTCGCGGTTTTCGACCACGTCTGCGAGCGAAAAGCGTGGTTTGAGTCCGAGCAGTAATTCCAGGTCGCCTGACTGGAGATTCAGATCGACCAACACCGTCGGCGTTTTCTGTAACAGCGCGAGATTGGTGGCGATCAGAGTTGTACCGCATCCACCTTTGCTTGAAAACACGGCAATGGCGCGGCCGCGCTTCTTTGGGTGATCGTCGGCATGTTGCGATGCGAATTCAGCGGTTCGGTCAATGACAGTGGTCAGCTCATCGTCGTTGATCGGCAGGCGAATGAAATCGCGTGCGCCGGTGCGCATGCTGCGCAGGATCATATCGGGCGACGATTCTCGCGATGCACAGATCACTGCCGTCGCAGGACAGTCAGTCACAATGCGCTGCACGAGCTTGAGGGCAGGCTCGCCCATGTGCGTCAGATTAATGACAACCGCAGAAGGACGCAGACGGCAGGTTTCAGTGAAGACCTGTTCCGCATCGTCGCTGGTCATCAGCAGGCTCGTGCCTGCGTGTGCGGCGAGCGCGCGGCTCAGCTCTCGTGAATCCGTTGCGTCTCTGCTCAGTACTATGAATGTTAACGTTCGTTTCATTTATTACCCTTTTTCCTTGTTCACTTCGAATCTTTTTTCAAAAGCTTTTACGGAAGTGGGGAGGGCTCATAGCCCGCGCTCTCCGCGGGCAACGTCGTTGTGTATGCCGGCATTGTCAACGTGCGATGCACGAGGGGAATACTAAGATTGAATTGGTAATTCGTGATCTTTACAGTGGCCGTGCCAAGGTTTGCGCCGTAGGGATTCGGACTCGCTGGATTGCTGTCGAGATCAGCTCCTGTATACGTGACCTCGATTGTCGCAGACGAGATTCCATTGATCAGAGTTGGTTGTCCCGCAGGCGGATCGCAGGAGGCATTGATGTGAGTCTCGCCATACATGATTACATTACGCACACACTTGGGATTGTTGTGCGGCAGACCATCTGTATCAACCTGTGCTTGATGAATGATCGCGTAGCGTGCACCACGACGCGCAGCATCAGTTAATGCGTTGTGCGTGTACAGCAAGCGGCCGAATTCGATAACAGCGAAGATCAGCATGAAGAAGAACGTTGCGACGACAGCAAACTCTGCCATCGAAGTTCCGCGTTGATTTTTTCGAAAACTAATCTGTCGCATATTTCTATAAACGCCTAATCGAGCATGTAATACATCGTCACACTCGGACTAATATCGGGCGCGAAGCTGAAACTGTTTCCGAGTAACCCTCCGATGTTGAAGATCGGTTGATACGGAAACGGCGTCGCGCAAGCATCGTCCGCATTTCGCGGAAGTCTTATGGTGACGGTCTCGATCTTCGGCGAGCCCGTTGATTCGATACATATGTTCGCCGTCGATAGGTTAGGCACCAGCGGATTTTCACCGGCACAGCTCAATTTACCGCAAACCGCCAGATTTCGTGCTTTGTCCTGGTTATCCGGAAATGGATGATTCGATAGATAGCGCGCTGCCGTGCGAGTGGATTTAGCAAGCGTCGTGTACTGCTGGAAAAAACGTCCAAACTCAGACACCGCTGCCACAAGCAAAACAAGAATAGGAACCATGATGGCGAGCTCAGCCAGCGCCGTACCACGATCGTGCCGAAGGAAACAGCCGAGCTTTTGAACCAACCTGGATTTGGTGTTCATCTCGTGATCTCCTTAGCGATACAAAACGGGGGTCACGATGTTGGTGACGTCGGTGTCACTCGGATCAAAACCGATGACGCTGATGACGTCGTCGCTCATGTATTCGACCTGGACGTCGCCGCCTGTACCGTCACTCACCTGCGCTCTCATAAAGAAACCCTTGAGAGTGCCCACGTGAACGATCTGGTTACCCTGGCTGTCGGTAAATTCTGTAAGCGGAATGATGGGTACGATTAATACCCGCCGATTATTAACGCCCGAATGGCCGTTTTGAAGAGCCGGCCATTGGCTGGAAGGCATGGTCTGATACTGCGAATACGTTATGCCATCGAAAAACTGATTATTTCCAGTGCCGTGTGTGGCTCCCTCCTCGATGTTCTTGTCAGGCGGCATATCGGCTCCGTAATTCAGACCCCCGCCGTACTGGTCGAAGCGCACGTTCAGCCCGTCTCTGATGGCGCCGGCAAGTTCACCGGTCTGAGTTTCGACTGCGTTGCCAGGACTCACGAGGCCACAGTTACAATTAGTACCGTATGCAGCCAGGGCCTGCTTCACTGCATTAGCGCCGTTACCAGCGCAACGAAGCACCTGGAAATTTCCTGCGGCAGGTCCTTGTCCGTGTTGCGAACCAGAGCGGATATTGTAAGTGCAGCCCTTGCAAAATTCTTTCTTTGGATCACAAAGGCCATCTCCATCGGGATCGTCCGGGCCATCACGTGTAACTGAGATAGGATCGTTTGGATTGGCGCCGCCGCAGTTTCCGTAATATTTCGGTTCGGTGCAGACGCCATTTACGATCTCATCGGCCGGACAAAGGCTGCAATTTGCCTGGTTGGGTGCACACGAAACTGCGGAAAGAGGCGCGATACAAACGCCGAGATTGCCTGGTACTGAAAGACCCGCCGTTGCTTTAGCATTCAGATTTTTCGAGAGACCAAGGAAGGGAATCGCAAAAAAAGTAGTAATCGGTTCGGTTGGCGTAATGACACGAATGAAACGGACCTGGGTCTTTTCCGTCTCCGTCATTTCATCTCTTGTTTTATATGAACTGTCTGGAGCGTTTAGATTTTTAGAAAATTGCACAAGCCTTAGTGTCGCGACTTGCGCATCCGTCATCCCAAAGGTCCTGTTGTTGAAGTTGTATTTGTTGGAATTAAGTATGTTGATAGCGCGGGAGACGGCGCTCGGGATCTTGTCGGGGGTACTGAGTTTCAGTGCAGAAGCTCCTGCCAGCGCAGCGGCGTCAGCAGCATTTTGTAATTCAGTTTTGGTTAGATAGAGATGGCTTAGATCGACGCCGAGTCCGACAGCCATGAAAAGAAAGAATGCAGAGAGAACCGTATAGACCAGGACATTACCGCGTTCGTTTTTTCGTTTGAAGACTCTAGTCATATTCTTGCGCCCTATTGTTAAGTATTTGGGCCACGGATTACACAGATGAAAACGGATCCGTCTTTATCCGTGTAATCCGTGGCTAAGCCACCCACACACTCACGCCGTTCCGGGCTATGGAGTGAGCTTCGTGGCCGCGCCCGTCGGGGCCGTAGTATCTGTCGTCTTCTTCGGAGCTGCCGGTTCAGGCGCTTTCTTCGGCGCTTCCTTGTTTACTGCCGGATTGTTTACTGCCGGAACCGCCGTGCCTGTGCCGGTTGAAAAACCACTTGTTCCGGAAATTCCTTCACCCTTCGGTTCGATTCCGAGTGGTGAACCATTTTTCAAACCGTCGATACCACGAAGATTCGGCAGGTCGTCGCGGTTAACCGGCTTCACCAGGTCGGCAGTCACGATGAACACCAGTTCGGTTTCTTGCTTCTGGAACTGAGTCGACTTGAACAAGTTGCCGAGAATCGGAACATCGCCAAGAACCGGAACCTTTGAAAGCGTGCGCGATTCGTTGTTATCAAGCAGGCCGGCCAGCGCAAAGCTCTGACCATCACGTAACTCGACGCCAGTGCGTGCGCGTCTGGTACGAAGCGCCGGAACAACGAAACCTTCAAACTTCACACCATTGGCGAAGTCGATTGTCGAGACTTCAGGTTCGAGCTCGAGTTTAATGTGATCTTCGTCGATGATGGTGGGTTTAAAGTTCAAACGAACGCCGTATTCCTTGAACTGAATGGTTACGGCACTGCCGCTGCCACCGCCACTTTGAATAATTGGAATCGGAAACTCACCACCAGCGAGGAAGCTGGCGACCTGTCCATCCATCGCGATCAAATTTGGCTCGGCGAGGGCGCGTAGTGCGCCATTTTGTTGCATAGCGCGGATCATGTTCGCGGTGTTTCCACCCATGAGAAACACGTTGAGGGCACTGGTAAAGGTGCCTTTCATGACACCATTTGTCACTTCGCTGAGGGAACCAGGACCGCCGCCGCTGATAAAGCCGCCCCCACCCGGACTACCTTGATAGCTGAACGAAGAACCGAGCTCGCGCAGTTTGTTGCGACTCACTTCGGCAACGCGAATCTGAAGCTGAACCTGTGCGGCATCCTTAACCGGCGACGTAAGCATATTCACCGTCTTGAAACCGGCAGCCTGGACCACGCTCTCAGCCTGGGCAGCAGTTCCTGGATCTGCAACTGTGCCTGACAGCACAACCGATCCGTTTGCCTGGCTCAAGCGAATGTCGTCGCGCGGAAACAGCGCTCGGATCTGCGAATCGATTAGCGAGAGGTTCGCACGCACAAACACATCGAACACGATGAACTTGGTGTCGGATTTTTCCCAGGCAATAAAGTTGACCTGCCCAAACGCCTTGCCGTTCACGAGCACTTGATCTGGACGGACCATTACGGCCTCGGCGATGTCGGGATTTGAGATTGAGAAGCGACCGATCGGCCGATCAAAGTTGATGACGCGGGACTGGCCCACGAGCACGTTGATCGGAATTGCTTCCTTAACATTGCTGTTGAAGGAAGCGTCGTAGGTGGTTTCCTGGGCATAGATCGCGCTAACGACACCAAGGCCGAGGGTAACTACCACCGCTAATAGCGGGGTAATGAAATAATTTCGTCTCGAGTATTTAGCCAACATTTTCATTCTCCTTGAATGCGGGAAATCGGAGTTTCTGCCTTACGTGTGCGTCAGTTTGTTTTACGGAAAATCAACGGTCTTCTTCTTCGCACCTTCGATTACTTCGACCGTCGGTCGTGGCGCAGGCGGTGTGCTGACTTTCGTCGCGCCTGTTCCTGACTCCTTCGCGACAGGTCGCGGTGCGAGGCGGCGTATCGGCGACGACGGCGCGGCTTTCGGCGCGGAGCTGGTTCCTGCTTCCGGAGCAATCATTGCGCGCTCTCCACTCAACAGGGTTCGCTTGTTTGCGCCTGCGGTTTGTTCGTCAGCCTGGTCCACCGAGTTGCGCATCACGAGTTGCAGCCTGCCTTCGCTCGAGGCAAGCGCCAGTTTCTCGGCCTGTTCCGGAGTTACCTGAAGCGTGACCGCTCGTATGGATCCCTCAGCTTCGCGGCTGTTCTTTGGTTTGTCGATATTCTGACCGCTGGCAAGTACCTTGATATTCTGAAGTACGATCTTCGAAATCATCTCTTCGTTGCCAACGCCCTTCGGCGGAGTGATGACTACGACGATATCGACCAGTGTGCCTGGCGTGATAAATCCGGATATACCGACGACTTCGTTCACCGCCACCGTCATCGCGCGATACCCTTCCGGGATCATCGACGACAACCCGCCGGCTGCGCCTACAGGCGCCAGCTTGGTTTCAGTAATCGGATCGCGTGGCGAGATCGAGGTCACGACTACGCGGCCGACAACCTTGTCGTCAATTGTCGACATCGCGCCTTCCGGCGTGACGTTCGCTGGAAATTGAGCAATGGTGAGTTGCTCAGGAATTATTCGTGAGCCCACCGGGATCTCAACCTTGGCGACCACGACGTCGTTGAAGCTGGTCTTAAAGGTCTGGGCATTCAAGAGATACTGTTTGACGGAAACCGCAGCGATCAAGCCGAAAGTTATCGCCGCCAACAGAGCAATGATTAAACGCTTATTCCGCATGATGATTTATCTCCATTCCCTTTGAAACGTCACAGCGCGCGTCTCAAGGCTTCACGAATCAATTCAAATCTCTTTGGAGTGTTTGGCTTTGAAAGCCCTCCAAACAAACTATGGGTTAAAAACCACAACTGAAATCAAGCTTCCCAATACGATTGCGACGCCATAAGGAATCGTGTGTCGACGATCCGGCGCCATTGTGAAACGAGGCATCTCCCAGCCCGGAAGAAGACCGACAAAGATTCGCACGACGCCATGTAGTGTCGTGAGGACCGTGCCTGCTCTGAGCATCGTGTAAACCGCCAACAGTGCACCGAGCATCACCACGATTACAAAGGTGAGTGGCACCAATCCGACTCCGATTACCGAGCCGACCGCGCCAAAGAGTTTTACGTCTCCCGCTCCGAGCGCTCCGAAGATGTGCATGAGAAGCATGGGAAAGAAGGCGAGACCAAATCCTTCCACGCTGGAGAGCGTTCCGTGAAAACCACCCCAGGCAGTGTTAACCGCAATGCCCGCAAGTAACGTTGCTAGAACGAGCACATTCGGAATTCGCCGATACTTTACGTCGTAATAAATGACAAAGATGGCGAGCGGAGCGAGCAATATCAGTTTCATAGTTTCCTCAGACAGCGACTCATGGTCTACTTCCGCACTTCGCTATTTCTGTACCTCGCTACTTCTGTACCTCGTTAGCCACCGTATTCACCTTCGTGTTGACAGCGGCACCGAGAACTCGGTAGACCACGAGCGCTATTGCTACGAGGATGGCTACGCCGACTGCGTACTCTGCCAACTCTGCACCTTGCTCGTCTTGAAGAAAATCGATTATTTGTTTCACCAAGCAACTCCGTCGAAATAAAAAGCAGTGAAGATCATAACCAGCAACCTTGTGCGAGGTTGCGATGGCTTACCAGCCGGATCAAGGAGTAAAACTGCTCGTTGATTCCACTTTAGCGGCGGTGCCACTGTTCTCATCGTTAATTGCATTGCCCAGGGTTTTGTAAACAACCAGAGCTACGGCTACGAGCAGGGCCACAGCGACCGCGTACTCGGCGAGCTCCGCGCCTTGTTCATCTCTGAGAAGTTTTGTTAAGAATAGTTTCAAGTTCATCAGCGTTATCCTCGGGGGATCAAGTTGAAAGAGGAAATAGGGAGCCCCATCGAGCGCGAAGCTCCCCTTGCCTCAAAAGGGGCCAATCCTTACGGGAAAGTGGCGGTATTGATCTTGGAACCAGAGCTAGCGTTAGCAGTGTTCACCGAATTGCCCAACGTCTTGTAGACGATTAGGCCGATGGCTACGAGGAGAGCCACCGCGACGGCGTACTCGGCCAATTCCGCGCCGGTCTCGTCTTTCAAAAAGCTCTTCAACATATCTTCATTCTCCTTGGTAAGATTTAGGGTTCTTGTAAGTCTGTGTTGACCCGGTTTTTATTGCTTTGCTCCGACCCCGAGACAACATAAGTCCGGGAGTGCAGGCGTCATCCCAGGAATCCTGAGTTGAGCGCTTCCCGCCAATCACGGCAACACTTCGAGACTGTGCGGCCCTAACGGCAACGACTGTGCCGCGAGAAAGATCGAGCTAAATCGGCTACTTGATTGGATTTGAGGGTGGCTGAAGTGCTCGCAGGCGAGCAGTTGCCTTAAAACGGCGCACGAGGTTTGGCGCTTATTGTGGCTTTTTGTGGCGACTAAATCGGCACGTTTATTGCTCGCATGGTCCAATCTATGGTCGCGAGTTCAGTCGCCATTAACACCCGGCAAATGGGCTGGTTGCGCGGGCTCTCTTTCGACGCCACCTACATTTTCGGAATTCTCAGCGTAGCCCTCATTTCCGGCTGGTATGTCATAACGAATCCAGGCCTGTTTCCAGCAATTTTTGTGCTGAACGGCTGGTTGCTTGGCTATCACCACGTCGTATCGACGTTTACCCGGCTCACGTTTGATAAAGAAAGCTTCAGCGAACACCGATTCCTGGTTGTCTCACTGCCAGTCATCGTGCTCGCGGTGGTTGTCGTCGCCTGGGCCATCTTTGGTTCGTGGGTGCTTACGACTACGTATTTGTACTGGCAATGGTGGCACTACACTCGTCAGAGTTACGGTGTTTCGCGCATTTACAGTCGCAAGGCTTCTCTCCCCATCAACAATAGTCTTACCAAGCTGACGATTTATGCGGTGCCCGTGTGGGGAATTCTCTATCGTTCTTACCAGGCGCCCCACAAGTATCTGTTCACCGACGTCAAGGTTCTTCCGGTCCCATTCTGGCTCGTGGCGGCCGCCGGTGCCTTTGCTTTGGCTGTTACCATTTCGTGGATCAAAGAACAACTTCAGGCGTACAGCGAAGGACAGCTCCCGGTCGCGCACACGCTTTATATGTGTTCGCACCTGACGGTTTTTGGCGTTGGCTACCTGTTAATTAGCGACATCAATTACGGCTGGCTGGTGCTGAACATCTGGCACAATTGCCAATACATCCTCACGGTTTGGATGTTTAATAACAATCGCTTTAAGAACCAGCTCGATGGGCGGCACAAGTTTATCTCTTACATCAGTCAGCGAAAAAATCTCGCGATCTATTTCGGAGTTTGTCTCGCCATCTCGACTGTCTTTTACAGCATGTTGGCGACGACGCTAGGGTGGGTTTCATCGCTGGCAGTCTTCAGCGCACTGCCGCTATTTGCCATCGCTTACCAGGCAATAAACTTCCATCACTACGTGGTAGATGCGGTGATTTGGAAAGTTCGAAAGAAGAGTCTCAGGCAAAACCTCGGAATCGCAAATTGAGTTGGTGATGAGCAGCGCAACCTTATCACTCGTCGAAATAAACGCGGCTGCGACGGATAACGTTGCTCCGTTCCACCTTGGTTATCGACCTGGTCTTGACGGTCTGCGCGGGCTTGCGATTGCTGGAGTTTTAACATTTCACACGCACCATCTTTTTGGCTGGTCTCTCTTACCGGGTGGAAACATCGGCGTAGATGTTTTCTTCGTGCTGAGCGGTTTTTTGATCACGGCTTTGCTGCTCGAGGAATGGGAAGGTACGCGCACAATAAGTCTCAAGAGCTTCTACTGGCGGAGAGCGTTGCGGTTGGCGCCGGCATTGGTACTCTTATTAATCGCCGTATACTTCTTTTCTGACATCCTCTTCTTGAGAGCCGAAGCGAACGATACAAGGCGAGCCATTCCAGTTGCTTTTGTGTATGCCTCCGATCTGGCGCTGGCATTCTTCAATCTTCGATTGGGCGCGTTGCAGCACACGTGGTCACTTGCGATCGAAGAGCACTTCTACCTCATCTGGCCGTTGCTCTTGTTTGGGTTTTTGAAGTTGGGCATAACGAGGAAACGGCTGGTAATTATTACCTTGCTATTAGCTGCCGCTTCAGCGCTACATCGAGCGACTCTGCAACAGCTCGGCGCGTTGCCAGTAAGAACTTATTACGGTATCGACACGCGCGCGGATGCGTTGTTGATTGGATGTGCGACAGGCATGTGTGTGAGCTGGGGACTGATTCGCGTTCAAACGTTTAGATCTTTGCTGCTGCCCTCTTTATTGTTTATCGCCGTCTGTTTATTAGCCACGGAATACGCAACTCCGTTTATGCATATCGGTGGATTTACTCTGCTAGCGATGGCGACTGCGGTGCTACTTGTTAATCTCGTCCTCTCACCTACAAATTACGCAAACACGCTTCTCGAATATGCCCCGTTGGTCTGGCTCGGTCGCATCTCATACGGTGTTTATCTTTGGCACTATCCCGTTTACAAAGCGACGAGTTTCCTCAACGCGGGCTGGCCATTGAAACTTTGCGTCGCCATCGCGGCAACCCTAGTTGTGAGCTCCCTTTCCTACTACCTGTTAGAACGACCTGCTTTGACGCTGAAACGCAGGTTCACATCCGCGTCATCCGTATAATCCGCGGCTAAAAGTGCTCGCTGGTGAGCAGTTGAGTCAAAATATGGCAAGACGTAAACCGGTTGAGAAGAGTAAACCGTTCACACAAAAACATTTACGACTTCCTCCACTTGGGCATACACTTTGCAGCTAGTGGGCTGGTTTTGTGTCTGAAGCCACACGTGCGAGCACGAGATGAAACAATGTCCCGAATGTCGTGAGCATTTCAACGACGAGCAGAACTTCTGCGACTCAGATGGATCCGCCCTTGTTGATGAAACGGTGTTGCTGCGCAATGCTCTAGCCGCAGCCGAACCGCCGTCTCAGCAAGCCCCTGGCCAACCCCGTCAGATATGGCCCATCGTCACGATCGGCATACTTATTGGCATCATTATCTCTCTGAGCGCCTACGTGCTTCTCGTAATGCCGTCGGCAGAAAAAGCAGAACAAAAAGCTAATCGGGCTAACACTGCGAAGTTGAATGCGTCAGACAGCTCAACCCAACCGGCAGTGATAAAATCCGCGCCCTTGCCGGTTGCCAGCGCTGAACCCTCGCCGGAAGCGAGTCCTTCACCCAGCGCAAGTCCCTCGCCGGCCGTGGCTGAAGCTCCTCAAGAGCCACCGGCCTCTTTGAACAATGGTCCAATTTCGACCGACGTACATGAGGGTGAAAAGCGCGGACACACATTGATCAAATTAAAAAGCGGAGTATTAGTTGAAGCGGACGCTGCGTGGGCAGACCGGATGGGTATCTGGTATCGGCAAGGTGGGTTAGTGTCTTACGTGGAGCGCGATCGGATCGAGTCGATTAGCGAACCGCCGCAGCCTAAATCTGCGGACATAAGTAAACCCTGATTTTCAAAAGTGCGGTGATTTATGAACATAATTGAACACGGATTTTTGAGCCGAAGAACCCTGAACGTTCTGATTTTTATTCTGTTTGTGGGATTGGGTCTGGTCCTGATTACGTCTGAGAAAGGCGTTTCGGGAGTCATGGAGCAAATTGGAGCGTTCATCACTAGATTATTTGGCCAGTAAGCAACGCGCCGCAAAGTTCTACGAGTAATTCCAACCTTTTTCGACACGGGAGTTTGCTGACAACCCAATCTAAACTACCGCGTCATCAGGGAGACCACGTCCTCGTCTCCCGCAATTCATGAACAAGACCTTCCGAACCATTTTTGGGTTGTATGTCTTCGCCTACGCCTTCTTCTTTGCAGCGCGACCTTTGAGTGATGGCGACTTCTGGTGGCATCTAAAAACCGGTGAGTACATCGTTAACACTCATTCCATTCCTAAGACAGATTTCTTTTCCTTCACAAACTACGGCCGTCCGTGGGTCGCGCACGAATGGCTTTCAGAAGCCATCTTTTATCTGATCTATTCGCATTTTGGATTCAACGTTCTGATCGTGGTCTTTGCGATCCTCACTGCTTTAGCCTTTTGGCTCGTATTCAAGCGAACAGCCAGTCATCCGTTGATTGGAGGGTTCGCCACGCTACTCGGCGTTTGGGCTATCCTGCCCGATATCGGAGTCAGGCCGCGCATTTTTACGTTGCTCCTGAGCAGTGTATTTCTCGCGTTGTTGGAACGTTATGTTCAACGTGGTAAAGGGCGGGAGATCTGGTTGCTGATTCCGCTGATGGCACTTTGGGTGAATTTGCACGGCGGGTTTCTGTTAGGACTGATTCTTATCCTACTCACCATCGTCGGTATACCACTCGACGCATGGTCCAAGGGCGAGAAGTTCAATTTATCTTCATCGCAAATGCAAACGTTGGGTCTTTTATTAACGGGATGTGCTCTGGCAATACTTCTGAATCCGCATGGAATATGGATATATACGTTTCCTTTTGAGATCTTCTTATCACCAGTCCAACAGCAGGCTATAGTTGATTGGCTTTCCCCTGATTTTCATCAATCAGAAGCGGTGCCGCTGATTATTTTGATCTTCTTGACGATTGCGGCACTTGCTTTATCCCCGAAACGTGTACGCTTGAGTGAGTTGCTGCTCTTTCTTGCCACTTTATACATGACACTTAAGTCGCGGCGTCATATGTCAATCCTCGCGGTGGTTTCGGTGCCAATTATGGCTGACTACCTGCAAAACTGGATCACCGCGCGCACAGGTGGAAAAATGTTTTCCATGGACATGTCTTCAAATCTCCGCCGGAAGACAACTGTTTTCGGGCTCCTGTTTGTATTACCTCTTTTTGCGTTCGTCTGGAAATTAAAGGTAACGGTCTTTGATTCACCCAGCCAGCGCGCGCTTAATGCACCAGTGAAAGCAGTCGAATACTTGAAGCAAAATCAAATTGTCGGCAAGACGTTCACTGATCCAAACATCTGGGGTGGTTATCTGATCTGGAACATGCCCTCCAACCCCGTCTACATCGATGGCCGAATCGACATGTATGGAGATGAATTCGTCAGAGAATATATGAACATAATCCTGGGTTACGTTGACTGGAGGGGACCATTCGATCGCTACGGTGTCCAGATCGTGATCATCGAACCCAAGGCGGCCCTCGCCACCGAATTGCGAAAAGCATCAGACTGGCAGCAGGTGTATCACGATGAGCTGGCAGTCGTGTTTGCGCGACGCTGAACACTAGATCTGCGGCGTCATCTGTCGCTCTACCGTGATCACACTCTCGAAATCGCTCCCAGTTCTGTTTCATCGTCGAATGTAGTGTGTTCGCGAAGTGCGCGGGCGCGCGTCCGCGCGGTAAGCCATAATAATCCTAAGATAAATAAGAATGGGGGCCACGTTGCTAGTAACGCCGCATACGCAGCATCTCCTTGATAGGCGCCAGGCAGGATGAGCACAACAAGAATCAAGGCCAGTGCATACTCACCGCGAGTAAAGTGCTGCCTGTTCGCAACGAAGCAAAAAGCCGGTAGTAACGTGACCAGATAATGAATCCACGAGATAGGCTGAAGAACCGTGCTCGCGATAAGCATGATCATGAATCCGGTTTCAAAATCGTTTGAGCGCAGAGCTAATAGCAGCGAACAGCACAGCACGGCGAAAGAAAGAACAATCCCGCCGACTGTGCCGGCCGCCCGAAAACCTATGGACCATGCTGAAAAATTCCACAGGTCAGATACGTACTCAGCGAGCACCGTTCCGCCGACGCGCGAGTAGTAATCGACCACCACAGAAGTTCCGACTGTCGCAATCATCAAGGCATTAGCAGCGAGGACAACGGCAATTGCGATAAAAGCCGATCTTCGCCGTCTCGCCAAGAATAAAAAGATCACCAATGGCCACGCATAAAGTTTTATTGCTACCACAATGCCTAGCAGCACTCCCGCTTGCACGTCTTTCCCGGCACGCAGTGCTAGCCATGTTAGCGTAAGCAGAAGCAAGATCGGGATCATCAACTGGCCCAGCGTGATTTCCATGTAAATTGGTTGCCAGCCGATGAAGAAACATGCCGTGATCACAACGGGCGTTGGGGCCGTTCGCCAGCCGAAGCGTTTTACAGTCAAGAATACCGCCGTAAGCAGACTGCCAATTTCAATCAACAGCCACACAACCACAGCCCAAAAGTACGGAAGGTAAGAAAGTGGTAATCCGATCAACGCAACAATCGGCGGGTAGGCAGAAACCCTCAACCACTCATTCAAGTGCGGCTCGAACTTTGCGGCTAACTCGGGAATAGGAGCATATAGGTTTGCTCCCGCTCGCAAAGCATAGCCCATCAAGTAGAACTGGACGAAATCCTTTCGATAGATGAAGTGCGTGGACAGAATAGCGACCGTTTGACCAGCGCTAAACGCACACGATACTGCGGTCGCAAGAGCACTAAATCCGATAATTCTACGGCGGGACAAGATATTAGTGAGAGACATTCAGCACCCTTTTTACGCCTCTGCCGGCGCGCGTCGGAGCGTTTTTGCTTTTATCAACAACTGTGCCAGCCTGTAAAGGCAAGGATGCAATGAAGCATACCGCGGAGTAGTGCTCGCGCGAGCACTTGAGTCAGCTCGCCACGAAAGTGATTCGAATAGCATCGAACAGAAGAACAGAAGAGCTCCCGTTAACTAGCGGTGCAGCGCCGACGCCGGTCAAGGCACCCACACTTGAAGACAATGAAAGAACGTCAACAACAACATGCCCACCACTCCTACTTTGAATAACTTACTCATCGCGTAGGAGGTCACGCGTGGTGCGAGTCCGATGAATACTGGAAACGCAAGAAGCAGGTGTCGTGGTAATCCCATGTAAGGACTGCTGACCTGCATGCCGGTGTGATAGCCGAAAGAGACAATCAGGATGATTAAGACGTAAACACGATAGCTGTTCCGCAAATCGCGCCAACTGATTATCGTGATGCCCACCATAATCGCGCCGAGGACCAGATCAGTGATCGTGGGTACATTGTGTACCTGCCAGAGTTTTACGAGGGCAAGGTACAACGCATGTAATGGAAAGAGAAAGTCTTGCTCGGCTACAACTCGCTGTGCTGATGGCGAGATTACGGTTGAATAAATGAGTCCATGGAAACTCGAAAGATCCGGATAGGAATCTGCCAGCGCGAACGTTCGGTAAATGATCCAGAGACCGTATGCCAGTGGAATGAAGACAATACTGGTAAGCGCGAAAGGCTTTCGTTCCTTCGCAGACCAGAGTTCCATCACAAGTGGAACTATCAAAAACAAACCTTGTTGGCGTGTTAAAGTCGCAAGGGCGCCACACAGACCGGCCAATAACCAGCGTCGCTGTCGCGCAAAGTAAAAGAGCAACACTGAAAACAGCAGAAACGTGCTTTCCGTGTACGGTGCATAAAAGACGTAACTACCCGGGAAAATAGCCAGGAGAACAGTTGCTCTAAACGCGAGCTCATCGTTCAAATCAAGTTGCGCCAGTCGGTAAAAGCAGCAGTACAAGGCAAGTGTGGCCAAGGTTGAAACAAGCAACAGTGCGAACAGCGGCGAGCCTGTCAGGTAAAAAATTGGCTTCGCCAGCAAGGGGAGCAAAGGGTGAAAGGAAGCTGAGCCGTCTTCTATGCTGAAGCCCCGAGACGTGGCCCAGATGTAATACTGCGCATCCCAGCGAAACCATGGTTGAACAAACACGCGGTCCAGCCAAATCGTAATCGGGAAGGACGGAGGCCACGCGGGAACGCTGAGTTCGAGGAGAGTGAACTGCGTACTGCCTTTTCTAAGTAGTACGGAAGGAATGAGTGCTACTACGCTCGTCAGCACGCGTAGCAACAACCAGAGACCTGTAAATTGTTTAAAGGGCCACCGTAGGAAGCGGTTGATGCGCATGATATGAAAGGAGTCCGCGCTGAATGCGAAGACGGTGGTCGTGCCGCACCTTAGCCCTCATATTGTCTCTCTGGCGTGAGCGAATTTTGAAACTGCGGAGCTCTCTCCAGAACGGCTTTAGGCACAATCAGCCACATCAGGCCGATTATAAAAAGAAAGGGTGGCCATGGCGATATAGCGGGATAATTAAGAGAGATGTGATGGAATCCAGGCAGGATCAGTGCGATCAAAAACAGACCCAACACGAGATCCGATGTACGAAACTCTCGTCTTGCTGCGACCAGGCAAAACGCCGGCAGCAGTGTGACCATATAGTGAATCCACGAGATTGGTTGAAGAACTGTAGCGCCTGCCAGCAGAATCATAAATGATGAATCAAAATCTTTGGACCGCAGAGCCAAAAAGAGGGACCATAACAAGACTGATACGAACATAGTGACGGCGCCAACCAGCCCAAATGAGCGCAAACCAATGCACCAGGCAGAAAAGTTTAATGGATAGAACTTATATTCCTCGAGCACCGCTCGTCCCACCCTGGAATAATAATCGACAATTGTTGCACTTCCGACCAAAGCTATCATCAGAGTAGTAGCGGCGATGAACACAGCAAACGCAGTTACGGGAGCGCGCCAACGACGCTTAAGCAACAAGAAAATGGCAAGCGGCCACGCGTAAAGCTTAATTGAAATCACAATTCCAAGGAGGATTCCGGCTTTAACATCTTTCCCTGCTTTGAGCGCCAGCCACACCATGGTGAGCAATAGCAGGATCGGAATCATCACCTGGCCGTGATAGAGATCTATAAAGACTGGTTGCCAGCCAATGAATGCGCACGCCGTGACCAACACTGGAGTCGGGGCTGATCTACCGCCGAAGTACCTCACAATCAGAACAACTGCTGCCACCAAACATCCGAGTTCAAACACCAT
The DNA here is from genome assembly GCA_035248565.1 of Pyrinomonadaceae bacterium. GTDB lineage: Bacteria > Acidobacteriota > Blastocatellia > Pyrinomonadales > Pyrinomonadaceae > PSRF01. The sequence goes on from DATFHH010000009.1 coordinate 22,489, forward strand.
CCAGATAATTACTGACCAGAAGTAAGGGAGATAAGAGAAGGGCAGGCCAATCACGGCAACAATTGGAGGATAGGCTGATATCTTGATCCAATCAGTCAAATGCGGATCGAATTGAGTAGCCAGATCATGAAGTGGCGCATATAGATTTGCACCTCCACGTAAAGCATGTCCCATTAAATAGAACTGCGTAAAATCTTTCTTATAGAGAGTTTCAGAAAATAGAGTATGAAGCAGTTGTAGCGCGCTAATAGAGCAACTTACCGCTGTGGTGATACCGAATAAGGTTAGTAGCTTACGGCGCATAGTGGAATCGCGATTAATGTCATTTGGCGGATGGTGTATGCGGGTTAATCAATTCTTCGTCGCAATTCCGATGAGGCTTAGACCTTTCCATGGGGAGACTTTATCGATCCGGCTTAGTACGGGCATTGCGACATCTACAGCTTTCAGTTGAAGCCGCGAGATCTTATTTCTTCGAAGAAGCTTCCCGTTGAACCACCATCCCGGAACAGACAACCGATTGAAATCGAAGATCTCCTGCACCTGAAACCCAGCAGCCGTCAGCGACTGTTCTAGCTGTGCTCGGGTATAGCGTTGGCGTCGTCCCAACGCCGTATCCAGCTCTCCGAATAAGTGTGGATTCTGCGGAACGAAAACTAGGGCTCGGCCTCCTGGCTGCAACGCAGACCAGACGTTTTTCAAGACTTTCTGATCGTCAACAACTCGGTCGAGTACGTTGATGACGAGCGCCGTGTCAAACTTTTCCTGCAGTCCGTCAAAGTGTTCCGGATCGCTAGGATCCATGTGAATGACGTGCAGATATGGTTTGCCGAATGAGAAGGACTGTAGATACCGCAAACAATGAGGATTGGAATCTGCTGCCACATAGAGGTCACGCGGAATGAATTGATTAGTGAGGGTGGCGATACCGGCGCCCAGTTCGAGTACGCGATCACCGATAAATGGTCTCAGGGTTTTTCCTATCCAAAAGTTCAAACGACGTGCGTGTTTAAGACCGGAAAGAATGCTCGATCCGTATTCGTCCTCTGCGTACAAATCATCGATGAACCAGAATCGAAGCATCGCCATTATGGCCCTTAGCCCATCGCGTGCCTTTATCTTCTTTCCTTCTTCGCGAGTCCGAGGTAAATAGCGAATGGGAGCTTCAAAAACTCTGGCCCGCCGCTTTGCCAGCTTAAATGTGATCTCAACTTCGAAACGAAAGTCATTACTTCGTAAGGGAATTGATTTAAGCAGATCGGTCTTGATGGCCTTGTAGCAGGTCTCGAGGTCAGTAAGGCTGAGATCTGTCAGCCAATTGCTGGTTGAGGTAAGTATCTTATTGATCGTCGTGTGACGATGCATGAGAGCGCGGCGGTACGGAGCGGAAAGATAGCGCGAACCGAAAACGGCATCCGCACCTTCCTTTGCGAAGGGAACCAACAGTAAAGGAATGTCAGCCGGATCGTATTCGAGGTCAGCGTCGTGAACAATACTGATGTCGCCGGTTGAGTGCGCGATTGCTGCGCGAAGAGCTGCGCCTTTACCCATATTCTTGGGGTTGCGCAACAATACGATTCGATCGTCATCTGCGGCTAACCGCTGAAGTATCTCCCATGTTCCGTCGGTGCTTTGATCATCAACGATGATAATTTCCAGACTACTGATCAATTCGTCTTCCAAGGCAAGCACCCGACGAACACTCGCCTCAACGACATGACGCTCGTTGAAGACGGGCACTAATACGCTGAGCCTAAATGAGCTTGAGGTAGAAACAGGAACTTGCGCTTGTTTTAGCGGAGCTGAGCTTAGTTGATATCTAACACTCATGTCGGTTCGTCGCATTTTCGATACACTTTTGCTATTTGCGTAAGCGACGCAATGAGCAATGAGCATGCCAATCCCGATTTGGGGTTGCGTTCTCAAAAGCCCATTAGTTTCAGAGACTTACCGCGTCAGGAGTGCAGACGCTATAAAGCACCCTCGGATCATAGGTGCGCACTGGCGAGCAGTTGTTGCAGATCGCGCACGTAGTCTCTTTATGTTTCCCGGCAATCGGGGACTCGAACGTGCTTTGATGGTTGCGCAGGAGGATGACGAAAGGATAGGGATGAAGAACACTCAAGCGGATCACTTGTGAAACCAGAATCTCTATTTTGAGATGTGAGATCGATGAACTGTGTTATAGTGCTCACACTCCACCAACAAAAGAAGCGGGCCGACTTGTGAGTCACCACAAAGCCAGCCCTAAACCCTCAACCTTCTCTCGAAAGGATGAAGATCATGACTAGTCATGTTAGCGCACCAGCGCATCAAGATACACCTCACGAAACCGAAACAACCATAATCACTGTCAGCGATGCTACCAAACGCCGCGCTGAATCAGTCATAAACGACACTAAGACGGATCCACAATGGCGGACCATTATCCGTGCCGCTTTGGAACTAAACGATCCCTGGCTCGCTGAACTCGTCAGCCGCGCCGAGGCAGGCGAAAACATCGTCGATACATTCGAGTCTTTGCGAACACTCGACGCAGACGAGGATCAGTCAGCCGTAACGAAGATTGAGGCACTCGCAGAGATAATCTGCCGAGCCGGTGATGAGCCTACGGCAGCACTCTTCGTGCTGATGGGAATACTTGAACACTCGACGTATCCGAAAGACATTGCAAATCTGGCAAAGCATTTCGCCTTCAGTTGCTGCGCAGAGTTGAACCTGTATGGAATGGTTGATGCTCAAATTGCAGTGCTTGAAACTAAGTTGTTACCGAGCGATACGCTTGTATTCTGACGGTTCAGTTCATCCGCAGATTACACAGATTTTATTATTCATCTGCGTAATCTGCGGATAGAAATGCCTCTCCTGGCGTTCGTTGTGTCGCACGTCCTAATAATTTTCTTGAGAACTTTTTGATAACTTCCTAAGGACTTTTTTCCCGCCGCTGCCATACCTTGGCCTTACTCAATTTACGTCTCTCCGTTGTGTTTTAACCGTGACTCTGAAGTTGACCCAGAACCTTCAAGAAAGCGCAAAACACCATGACACGAACCTATCGACGCAGACGCAACAAAGATACCTGGCATTTCTGCACAAACTGTCGATACTGGCCCAAATCAAACTACGAATCCAGTCGGGAAAAACCTAAATCCGGGGAGTTTTGCGACCAGTGCAGATCCAAACGCTCGAATAAGAAGTGCAAGTAGCAAACAGATCTCGATTCGTAACTGTGGGATCGTCGCAAATAGCAGTTTGAAATTGCGAGCGGATGACTGAGATCGATGAAAAAGCATCTAGATCTGCCGGAATTCAACGCATGATCCAGCGCATTCAATCTTGAAGTCCGCCAACAGCAAACAAGATCGGCGAACTTCAAGATGCTATTTCTCAGGTTCAAGATGCTATTTCCGAAAGTGCACTCATTGCGCGGCGACTTCAAGACAAGACTGGCACGATCTTAAATGCTATTCCCGCAGTTCAAGGTAGTCCGAGCCTCATTCAATGTGCTTTTTGCTTTGAACAAGTCTTCCCATTAAACCAAACGTGCGCCAGAGGAGAATTTCAAATGAGAGTTAAACTTAACCTAAGAAATCAATCTGTTCCCGTGAAAGTGGCGAAAGGCCGGCAAATCGTAAACGCAATGACCAATAACACGAGTTTCGCAACTCCGCATCCTGCGTTGACTGATGTCAGTGCTGCTTTGGACGAACTTGAGAATGCATTCGCGCAGGTGCAATCTGCGAGAGCTGAAGTCACCACTCTCGTGGCCACTCAGGACAATGCGGTGGCTAAGGTCGACCAGCTTTTAACTCAACTCGCAGGCTATGTGGAAAGCGTCGCCGGAAGAAATGAGACCATCATCACAAGCGCCGGAATGGAAACGAAGTCAGTTCGCTCAGCGCCAACACTGCCGACGGCGCCACAAGGTGCTAGTGCCTCAGCGGGCGAGCACGATGGCGAAATCATCCTGTCGTGGAGTCCCGTCGCGAATGCGCGTAGCTATATCGTCGAATCCAGCCTTGATCCAGCAAACGCTGCTAGTTGGACACACGTTGGAATCGCGATATCTGCGAGCAAAGTTATAAATAGCTTGAAGAGTGGTACGCGTTACTGGTTTCGAGTAGCTGCTGTTGGCGCCGGAGGTCAAAGCGGCTGGAGCGAACATGCGACGAAAGTCGTGCCTTAAAGGAGGTAGGTCCACATAGCTGAATGCCCACGGCTATGAGGCGGAGGAGGCATCATACGCGCAAACGATTGAGGGATGGTGCCTCCTTTCGGTTTCTATAGATGTTGATTGGAATGTTTAGGACAACGCGACCATTCACGGGATGCTTACATCAGCATTGGATTTCGTTCAGCGGCTATTACGATCGCGCTCCATTGCATAGGCTATATAGACGACAAGAGTTACCAAAACGTACTCTGCCACTTCCACACGAGCGGAGGAGCGGGTTGTATATCTGAGCTCCACGGGCGCAACCCACCATTCACTGCCCAGATGCCAAGCGCTAACTATGAGAGCAATTCCAAAAAATCACGGCTGCGATTCTCGTAGCTGGTCCTACTGTGAATTAAGCTAGATCATGTCTTTCCGAATTGACCGCAGAAGCCACATTCTGATTAGCCACGGCATGTCCGTGGCTGATAATTAAAAAGGATGGTAGAGTTTAGCCGGCAGTCTTTATTCTCACCTCTGCAGAGCTTCCGTTGCATGGTTTGATTAAGTCCGCGCCAATCTTAATGACGATTTCCTTTTTATTCTTCGCCCGTCGGTCGGGTTTAAGAATCAAGTCCAGGTAAAAATCGAGCAGATGCGGGGTAGTCATCTTCAAGCGATACTTTCCCGGCTTAAGGCGGTCAAAATTGAACAGGCCGTGAGCATCAACCGCACGGGTTGCGATGATTGGCCCATTATCGAGCCCTTTCATGAGCGTAACGGATGCCTGAGAAAGCGGAGACACTCCCGTTTCCAACTGCGATATAACTCGGCCGGAGATTGCCTCTACGCGCAAGGTGTCAGGAACGCAGGTGTCTGCCGCACCGGCGGAACTAGGGACCGCGATTAGCGATCCGTAATAGGAGTTATAACGCACCATTAACCCCGTCATGCTTAACAGGAGTGCCGGAATTAATGGCTTTGCAAATGCTGCCTTCATCTTGTTCATGGATGCGCCTTTTCATAACTGGAATAACGTATCCTTCGGCTCGCAGTTCACGGTCCACTTCGATATCAGACACATTGGAAGAATTAAGCAGTGTCGCACCAACGACGACGTTTAGTTTCATTTCTACTCGCCACGCTTGGCTGTAGTGTTGCCTTTGCCGTCATCCTCTGGGTGTTGTGGGCGCATGATTTGCACCTCAACGTTTACTCATACAATACATATTGGTACCGAGAAGAATTTCCAACGTACTTCAAGGTGATTGTGACGGCAGTATTAAGCCTCATCCTGGGTTTGATTACGGCGGCGGTCATCTGGCTCACGCGATACTTGATGAGACGCGATGACTCGCGTGTGTGACCGAAATTACGAGGGCCAAGTAGGTGTCGAATTACTCAATCAACTGTTTGACACAAGCAAAGGAAGGTACAAAGAAAACCCTCTCAGGACGGTTCTGAGTAGTAGTTCTGTTGAAAGCTTTGGGAACAGTCATTCGTTGCTTGGCTTGCCCCGTGCCAAAGCCGATTTCAGGGTACCAAGCATTGACGGCAGCTTTTCTTCTATTTCGGTTAACGCTTCTTCTGAGACTAACATCTCGTCTTCATAAACCTGAATTCAGTAAATCCGGACGGAGCGCCCCACGTGACGTCGGCGGAGATGGTTGGCCGCCCTGTAAAATACTCGAGCAAAATTTGTCAAAAGACGGCAGAACAGTTAACAGCGAGAGAGAATAGAATTGAACGAACTCAGAAGAAGTGGAAAAGTTGTGACAGATCGTTGATTCGTATGCTTGGTTCATCCCCAAACGAACAGAATTAGCCGCTCAGATTCTCTACCGCATGAATCTTTCGGCCTCCGCTTTACCATGCGGGCTCAGATAGCTTGTAGCGATGTGAAACGCATCTATTGAGTCGGCTAAGACTTCGATCACGCCTACTTGGGCAAGATTGATCAATTCGGGCTCCGTCGAAGTGAGCATTTCATCCAGGAATCCGAACGCTTCTCTTAGCAGGGGTTGATCTTTCGAATTGTGCGACCCATCTTTCAAGCGTTTTAGCAGAAAAAGGCCAAAATCTCCGAAGACGAGATAAGGGCTGTCATCTTCATGAGACATACACGACGGATCATTTGACCGAGCCTTCTCAAAGTCGGGAACCCGACGTAACAATTCGGTCACCGAGTTTTTACTAGTTAATGAATTTGTCATTCCTACTGCAAGGCAGACTTCAAGTCATTTACTATTTGCCGCGCTATCTCTGCGTCTTTGGGATCGAGTTTACCAGTTCTGATAAGGGGTTCCAATCCTACTATCGCCTCACGACCTTTCGGTGAATGTCCGATTTTTGATAGCAGCTGACCGGTTTCGCGTTCAAACCTAATTGCATCAGCTGTGCTTCCGTTTCCAACAGTTGCCCCCTCTCTATAAAGGTATTCAATGAAGTTCCGAAGTTTGGCGTTCTTTACTGCGCTCAAAAGGTTGATTCTTGCGATACCAAGTAGCGCGCGGGGTACTTGAGTGGGCGCAGTTTCTAACCCACGCCCAAGCCACCCGGTTAATAGACTGCCCTCACTGGCAGGCAGAACGAAGAAGGACATATACATCATTCCAACTTCGCCAAACCGTTGAAATGAATCATTACGTCTGGCCAACTCAGCTGAGACGCCCTGACCGAGAGAGTTCATGTCGGATTCATAGGTTCCGATCGCTCTGCGGCCCACTATATTCCCATCATCATCGTACACTGGGGCATAAATTTTTCCGTTCTTAACTCCAAATCCTTGTTTCCGAAGGTCACGTTTAAATCTTTCAAATTCCGAATCCGTGTACCACTTTCCGTTACTGCTCCCATTCCAGAAGACTTCAACATCCAAGCCATCTGGATCGACAAATGATAGTGGGTTGTTGCGGGCGTAGTTATACCCATTCCAAGTCTGAGGCTCGGATATTTCTGCTCCAGCGTTCTCAGGGTCGACACTTGTGAATCGTCCTTGTGAGGACGAGTGGTAGCGAGCGTTGAAGTAATCCAGCCCCGTCTCAATGTCCCGCTCTTTGAGGGTGAATTGCTGGCGGACGCCGTCGCTGACGGAATAGCCGAGTGCTGACGTGCGGACGCCGGTAGGCGCGGATAGCTCTTCGCCGAAGGGCAGATAATCGTGTCGCTTCACACTTGCCAGATTACCGGTCTGGTCAAAGATCATACGTGGTGTACCGAGGTGGTCTATGACGAGCCATTGCACATTGCTGATAGTGTTGCCTGTACTGCCCGTCCACGCTTCGACTTCAGCAATTCTGGCGACACCGTCAGTTGCTGCTGCATTCACCACGACCCGGATCTTGGAAGTTGTGATCGGCGCGAAGCTGATCTTGCGCCAAACCAGATTGTTGCCAGTGATAGAATCGCTGAGGACGGATAGAAGTAATAGCCAGGATAGACACCATCCTGCATGTAGTTCTGCGCTGATACAGTTGCACCGTTTGTACTGCTGGCAAAATTCATACGACTCGCGCCGGAAGCGGTAACCAGCAACTGTCCATTGCGATAGCCGTAGTCTTTTTGCGGACTGCTGCAATTGTGCAGGCTTTAACGCACCTGTATTTCGACAACATTCGATCTTATCGGTCCATTCTCCGTGCCCCAGAAAGGCCTTACCGCCACCGCAGACGCTGGGATGGGACTGTGATATTCGACCCAAAGTCAATACTTGCCAGGCTTCTCCAAGTTCAAGTTGTAAATTGAATTCTCATAACTGATGCCCAGAAAATGACCTGGCCGTAACCTTACAAAAGAAGAAGCATTATTCAGATCAGGAACATCTGCATGAAAATCATCGAAAAAGCGAGTGGGCACTTCTTTACCTCTTGCATCTCGGCGGAACAATGTAAAACTGGCACGGACACCGAATCCCAACTCTCCAAAGATGTAAGCATCATGTAAGCCGCTGTCGTTCAGTATCATTATCTTAAGGCTTACATCATCTTTCCGATGGTAGATAGCTCGATCCGCAAGCAGTTCTATTTTGATATCAGGTCGATCCTGTTCATCGTGAGAACCCTCGAATTCAGCGACTGCTGACGTTCCTGAACTCAGGATCGCGCATAACAATACAAACAAGATAACTCGTCTCATAAGTTCTTCACGCACTCTTACCGCGGTTTAGTCATCCGATCAAACACTCTTCGCCTCGACGCAGCAGTGCTCTTGTCCTTCCAGTTGGGGTTCGGGGAGTGACCTTCAGCGGCATCCTTTCTTACTGCCTGGATTTTCGGACTCGCTCCATCGTCGTGTCTCAATCACACTCAAGGTAAACTGCGATGCTTCCATTTCCATGGGGATAAAAGTTCGTTCGTTATAGCTCAGGCCTCTTTTAAACTGTTCCGAATGCCGGGAGTCATGAATTAAGTTCGAGCTAAGGACATCTATGTTCGGATTTTCCGCATGTCGCTGCAAGATATAAAACGTTCCATTAACAGCTCCCTCAGTACTTGGATTAATCACGATCTTATTCATGCTGTGAATCGACGGCGGAATCCTCAGTCGTGGAATATGTTCAGCTATGTCCTCATGATCCCTTAGATTTCACGGAACCATTTGGTCTGGCTCGTTGGGAACTTGGTGCGGACGGTCAACTTCATTTTGTAGGGGACAAAGACCGTGAATACAATAAGGATCTCAACGCCAGATGGAACGAAGAAAAAGGAATATGGGATTTCTTGCCAAATGGTACGCGACCGCAGTCAACTTACCTTGAGGTAATAATCTTTGGCCCGGTGCTCAGTTTGAGTCATATTCAGGGCCTGGCCGGCCATGTCGCGTACAACAATAATGGAATTATACATTCTTGGGAGCAGAGGTTGGCATACGTACACGAAAGAGGAGTATCTCAGAGAAAATCGCTATCGAGAGGGAGCGGGATACGTTCTTGGCGATGAGAATGATCCAGATTGGTCTGAAAATCTGGCCAACAAGATCTTAAGTTTTCAAGGGGCTGGCGAAGGAATCATCCAAAAGCTCTTTGGCACTGGAGACTACGCGTTGAGGCAAGAAAACTGTGGTGAGGCATTTTGTCAGGCTGTTACGAATACGCCGGGCCTGCCAAGGAACAATGGTCTTCTGCCTGCAGAGCATAGAGCTTATATTTTGAGGCTTTGTAATTCTTTCTTGACCCTCAATACGAACGATCCCACCGAGTCACTTGCCCTATAACACTGCCGCCTCACCATTTTGCTAAGAAAGTGTCTGGAATGCATTTAAATGACAAGTCGCAGAGAATTTTTAGGTGTGCCCGAGCGAAGAGCCAACAGCTAGTCATAGACACGCGTCACCCACTTTGTTCCCTCAGCGCTATGTGGTCGAAACTCGATATAGTAGATCAGGCGGAGCTCTTTGCCGTCACTCACTAACTAACGGACCATCTGGATCTTCCTGGAAGGGAGGGTTCTTTACGCCAATTACCCACTCTGAATCAAAATGTTGCTTTGTCATCTGCCGAAAGCTCAAATCATATTTGCCCCAGATGAACCGCAGTTTGATCTCTTTACCGTTCTGCACCTCCGCTGGCACAATGAATCCCCCCTTCACGATCTTTGGTTCGAAAGTCTTCCCATCGATCTCAATCGCAAGGCGGATTTCTTGGTCGAGCTGCTGCTGACCGTCAACTTCGAAAGCCAACTTCACAAAGGCCGTTTGTGATGCCATTGATGGGTGCAATATCAGGCAAGCTACGAATAAACAAATAATAGCCCGAATTCTCATGTTTTATCCTGCCGGCGGCCCTCCTCGTTGCTAATCATCGCTATCTCTACGGCCTAAAGGGTGGAAGCGGTCGTCTAGCTGTACGATTGACATAGCGAATGGCAGGCATCGAACATTGTCAGAAAGATGCCTCGTGGCCCTTGGCTAACACTTTTCCATCTGGATCGAAATAGATCTCCCAGCGCTCCAAGAATGAGTAGTACCAGTAAACTTCGCGGCACCTGCCCTGGAATATGTTGTGAGGATCGGAACAACTACTGATCTCGTGTGGAGAGGTTCCAAACAATTGAACCACCTTCTCTTTCGTGTCCCCCTCACGAACCGTTTCCAACGCCGTCGAGTAGGTCACGCTTTTGACGTGATTTCGATAGCCGAAAATGAACGCACCAAATATGATCAATCCGAACGGCAGGACAATAACTCTCGTAATTCGCACATAACACTCCCACTACGGCTTTTCAGGTTTCATTTTTCGATCCTCGATCGGCTCAAACTCCCTGATCTTGGTCTTATCAGCATCGCTTAAACTGTCATAGTTCGAATCTTTCGGCACTTGGATGACCTGATACTCTTGACCGGAGCCAATCGCTCGAAACCCCGCACTGCCGGGCATGCTGGGAATAGGCGGCTCAACAGCACTGTTGATTCCTGCAGCGTCCAAAGCCTCGTTGACGCGCGTAGAACAATTGTCAGCAACCGTAATCTTAATCCCACTTTCGAGTTTTGTCTTATCCCTTGCCTGCTCAACCATGGATTTTTCTACGACCGCATCCTGTTCGAGCGTTGTCTTTATGATCGTGATCGTGGTGTTTCTCCTGGGGCCTTCTCGATCGATATAGTCCTTTACACCGCCACCAATGATATTGTTCTTGTTGTCGCGGTGACGGTCGGTTTTCTCAGCATTACCCATGCTATAAACGCCACGGCCTGTTATTGCAATGGCGGTGTGGCCTATAGGATTACCTTTAGTTGCTCCATTCTCAATAATCATAATGTCAAGACCTGTCTTATCCGTAAAAACCAATGGGGAATTGATTGCGTATGCGAACCGATTCCAACGACGTGGATCACCAATGAATTGCATAAACGCAGAATGCGTCTTCGCATCATTAGGCGCACTCTGTCGCAACTGAATGATGCTGAATGGATCAGGGCTAGTGAACCGTCCCTGCACGCTCCCGTAATACCGCGCGCCAAAGTAATCCAGCCCCGTCTCAACATCCCGTTCCTTTTGAGTGAACTGTTGGCGCACGCCGTCGCCGACTGAATAGCCGAGTGCGGATGTGCGGACGCCGGTAGGCGCGGATAGCTCTTCGCCAAACGGCAGATAATCGTGTCGCTTCACACTTGCCAGATTACCCGTCTGGTCCAAGATTATGCGGGGTGTGCCGAGGTGATCTGTGATGAGCCATTGGACATTACTGGTAGTGCCGCCTGTACTGCCCGTCCATGCTTCGACTTCAGCAATGCGGGCAACGCCGTCAGTTGCGGCCGCATTCACTACCACTCGGATCTTGGAGGTCGTGATCGGCGCGAAACTGATCTTGCGCCAAACTAGATTGTTGCCGATGATAGAACCGCCGGGGACAGTCACCCAACTGCTGCCGCTCCAATACTGAACATCGAAAGCCGTGGCCCCATATTGACTGAAAGTTTGCGTCGGCGAAGGATCAGATTGATTCAAACACGCTGGGCACTCTGGCACGGTGAACACATCAACTTCTTCGATTGTTTTCGTGCCATTGAAATCCACTTGCAGCCAGCTTGGCAGCCCGTGTTCATCTCGCCAGAAGCCGTTGATATCACCACCACCGGCAATTAGGTGTCCATAACGTTGTCCATCTATTGCTGAGGACGGATAGAAGTGATAGCCAGGATAGACGCCATCCTGCGTGTAGTTCTGCGCTGTTACAGTTGCACCGTTTGTCGTGAGCGCTACATTTGTGGGCGCACTGCTGCCCCATGCTTCGACTTCAGCAATTCTGGCGACGCCGTCAGTTGCTGCCGCATTCACCACGACCCGAATCTTCGAGGTCGTGATTGGCGCGAAGCTAAGCTTGCGCCAAACCAGATTGTTGCCGGTGATAGAACCTCCCGGCACAGTCAGCCAACTGCTGCCGGTCCAGTACTGAACATTGAAAGCCGTCGCTCCATATTGACTGAAAGTTTGCGTCGGTGAAGGATCAGATTGATTCAAACACGCCGGGCACTCTGGCACGGTAAAGACATCGACTTCGTCGATAGTTTTTGTTCCATTGAAATCCACTTGCAGCCAGCTTGGCAGCCCGTGTTCATCGCGCCAGAAGCCGTCAATATCACCACCGCCGGCGATTAAGTGTCCATAACGTTGTCCATCTATTGCTGAGGACGGATAGAAGTGATAGCCAGGATAAACGCCGTCCTGCGTGTAGTTCTGCGCTGTTACAGTTGCACCGTTTGTGCTGCTGGCAAAATTCACACGACTCGCGCCGGAAGCGGTAACCAGCAACTGGCCATTGCGATAGCCGTACTCTTTCTGCGGACTGCTAACCGAGCCATTGGCCGGATACTCAGCTAACAACTCACTGTCGAAGCCATAAATCTGCCACGTCTCCTGATTGTTGATCTTTCTGCGCGTGCGCTGCCCGTCAGCGTTGTAGGTGTAATAGGACCAACCGCCATAACTGTCATGCGCCGCGGTCATTTTGTTTTCAGCGTCGTAGGTGCGATTGCCGAAACCGGTGTAAGTGTCAGTCGTGAGATTGCCGGCGGTATCATAGCTCATTGAATAGCCAGTCGGCGCAGTCAAACGGTTATTAGCTGTGTTGACGCCGAAGTTTGGCTTCGGAATGTTATTGCCCCAGGTGTTGACTTGATTGATGGTCCGATTTCCCCATTGATCGTAGTCATACTCCTGCTGCCAGGCGAGCGAAGGCGTATACTCCTGTAC
>DATFHH010000010.1:0-20688 GCA_035248565.1 Pyrinomonadaceae bacterium
AGGTGCAGCGACCGAGCGGCGATGGCGAAAGTGAGCCGGCTTAACCAGCAAGTCGCTTCAGTGATTCTTTCAACATCAAGCGCCGGCTGCTGATCGTCGCCATGTGAAAAGGAACGACACAGCCGCAACGATCGCAGTCGGCATTGTCGCCCATCATACACTTGCCTTTCTGTTCACCAGTTGGACCAAGCGCAAACGCTTTCAAACGAAACTCACAATTGTCAGTCACCTTTTTCGCTTTACCGGATCTCATCAGCTCGAGCGTGGAGTCGAGCATGTTGATGTAGCCTGGATACTGCTTCTTCAACGAGAGAATCCGATCGATCAAGCGATCGCGTTCAGGCCAATCGAGCCAGAGCGCTTCGTCGAGTCCGGTCACTGGCGTGAAGAAGTCGAAGATGATACCACCACGAGCGATCCGTCCCCACTCCTTAACTAAATCTTCGACGCAATCTTTGGTGATGCTTGTCAGCACACACGAGATCTGAATACTCAGTTCGGGATGGGAGAGAACGTTCTGCTTGATCTTTTGATAGATGCCCGGCGCACGCATGCGCGCAAACGCTTCTTCAGTGCCGTCGATTGAAATGACCCAGGTGCAGTTGGGCCAATTCGGCAACTCCATCGTTCCATTGGTAACGATCGTGTTGTGTTTGAAGTAGTGACGGCCAACGTCGATCAGTTGCTTTCGCACCATCGGCTCGCCGCCCACCCACGTGCAAAGCATCATCGGATGACCGGCAGCTTTCATCGCTTCCAGCTTCTCCAGCCACTTCTCGATCGAGAGCTCTTTTTCGTTGTCGTGATCTTCGGCGAAGAAGTAGCAGTGTTCGCAACGCAGGTTGCAACGGTTGGTGACATCGATCGAGCCGACGGCAAACTTTGGCAGACCAAAAATGAATAGTTTGGTGACGTCGCGGAGCTTGCTGAATTTTCGCCGAACGTTCATGCGGCGGACATTATGCGTGAGTTGAAGACCTGACTCAACTGCTACTCGCGACATTACGACAGCCACAAAAAGGCACAAAGACACAAAAGCTCAGAAAATCATTTGTGCTTCTTTGTGGCGAAACTAGGGCGCGGTGGCAGTCTCGGCGGGTTTGCCTTTTATTTTTATGTCGCCATTGACGAACACGCTGTAACGGTTGCCGGCCGGAATGATCGCGGGTTTGCCTTTCTTAAGTCCCCACAGCAAACCGACTGGTCCAAGCAACACTGTAGTAGCCACAGCCGCGACGGCCACTGTTCCACCTTTACTGTCACCGACCTCGCGACGGGTGAACCGCGCTGGGATGCGGTTGCCATCCGCCGCTAAAACATCCTGCATTGCCCATTCGAGCTTACCGGCCTTGCCCCAGTGTCCCGCTCGTTTCGCTGTGGTTATTCGCGCCCTTGCCGACGCATCTTTTTCAAACACCGTCAGTCCATTGACTTGCACTGCCTTGACGACAGTGAAGTCAACAATGTCTCCAACCTTGAGTTCCTCTCCTGACGCATTATTTTTGAGCTGTATCTCAATCTCAGTTCCATCAGGAATGCTCACCATCGCATCGGCTGGTGGATCTACGGTAGTGGCAGTAGAGACTGGTTGAGGCTTGGTCGCGTTCGGATCTTGTGTTCGCGTTGTTGGAAATGCAACGACAACCATGCTGATTGTGAGCATGAGAATTGAAGACACGAGTTTTTTCATTGGGGGTTTCTCCAGAAAGATTGACTGAGTGGCTAATTTTTGATGCGTTTTGTGCCTTTTTGTGGCACTACACAGAAACCGTTTCTTCGTCTTCGATAAGATACGGTGTTGCAGTAAGCGGCGCCTCGTCAGCGTCCTGGGACAACACAGCCTGAATCACCGGCAGGCTCAGCGAGTGCTTGGTGGTGTTCAGTGGAACTGACTTGCCCGCTGCGTACACTTTGTGACGGCCGTGCTCCTGGTACCAGTCAGCGAGATTAGCAGTCTTATGCATGTTCTCGATGATCTGCCGCCAACCCACGCCGGTGTTGTAAGCGCAGAAAGAGATCTCGCCTTCCTGAGTGCCGTAAGGAATCACGCACATCTCGGTGCGGCGGAAGTCGTAATTGAAGAGATCCTGGAACCACATGCCTTCGACGCACAGCACACGCCAGATATCGCCGTCGTCGGCTTTAGTCTGTGCCATCCGATCGTTGCGATCGGAGTTTGAGTTGGTTGACGAGGGTTTGAACAGATTGATGATCTGCGAAATCGGAAATCCTTCCGGCGCGCGTTCGGCGTTGTAGTTGCGCATGATCGCCATGCCGAGTTGCGCGTAAGAAAGCTTGCGGCCACGCGCGGTGTCGGTAATCACCGCGACGTCTTTCATGAAGCGCTCGTAATCGAAGAACTCAAACAGCGATTTAAATTCGCCAGTTTTCTTGTTGACGACGAGCAACGTGAAGATGCCGCAGTTTGGATGGCAATTACATGACGACCAGCCCCACGGCGCATCAGCGCCTTGTAGCATATCCATCACGCTGGTGAACGCTGAGTAAGAAGACAGTGGAAACCAGTCGCGCAGCGGTTGAATACGTTCGCTGAGTTGATCTTTGAGATCGTGAGTCATGCCGGCGAGCGTGTAGCGCCACTTCTTGCGCAGCTCGTCGGAAATATCTTCGTCGCGTCCGGTGAACGACACTGGCTGGAAAGCAATCGTCTGTACTTTGTCGATGTTCTTCGCGGCAAAGTCGACGATCTGCCCGATGCCATCGTTGTTAATGCTGTTTACGATGGTCACGACAAGCGTGACTTTGATACCTGCCGCAGCGAGGTTCTCGATTGCGCGCAACTTAACATCAAACAAGTTGCCGACCCCCCGATGCTTATTCTTCTCTTCGCTCACACCATCAAACTGCAGATACACGCCGTGCTGTCCGGCAGCTTTCGCGGCTTTGCAGAATTCGAGATCTTCGGCGAAGCGAATGCCGTTAGTGGCGGCGAGAATGCGATAGAAACCGATCTTCTTCGCGTAAGCGACGGCTTCGAGGTAGTACGGTGAAAGCGTCGGCTCGCCGCCGGAGAAGAGAATGATCACTTGCCGTCGCGGTTTGAACGAGACTGCGCGATCCAGAATCGCTTTAGTGTCTTCGAAAGTAGGTTCGTGAACGTAGCCAACCTGATTTGCATCCATGAAGCACGGATTGCACATCATGTTGCAACGGTTGGTCAGGTCGACAGTCAAAACCGCGCCGCGTCCAAACTTGATGTTCGACGTTCCATGACGATGCACGTTCGAGTCTTCAGCAGCACGGAAGTCACGGCCAAAGAAGAGCGACTCGATTCGACGGAGAAAATCCGGATCGGTCGCCATCACATCTTCAAACTCGCCGTGCTTCGGGCAATGCTTTCGCATCACGACCTGGCCGTTGTTTTCGACGATCTGCGCCTTGATCTCACCGGGATGCTCGTTCATCAGAGTCTCGAGCGGCACTTCTCCGGAGATGACGGCGTTGCGAACTTCTTTTACGCAGGATGGACAAAGACTGTCAGTTTCGCGTGGGAAACCAAGCGGCGGAGCAGTACGTTCGTAGGATTTGAGCAGGGGACCGGGCGCCCAGTTTGGACGAATTGCCTCACCTTCAGGAAGGCGCTGGTTAACTGACTGAAACGCTTTCCAGGCGACATCCGAGAGACCGGAGATGATCCGGGAACCTGTTAGGCCCGACAGCTTGCTTTTATCCGATTCCCCCCGGCGAAACTGGTCACTAAACAAGGGCTTTTCGTCTCCTCATCCTACTCAAACGCCCACAACAGCCAAGCATCATAGTGGTCCGAAGGACCAAAGGCAAGACAGGATTTGTCTGAGTCCATCCACAGATTACGCAGATTGTTTTACAGAATCTGTGTAATCTGTGGATAAAAATCGGCTTTGGGTGCTTCTTTGTGGGATTGCCGAAGGTTATTATCGCGGCTGTCCGCGATGCCTATCCACCCTACAGCCGTAATCGGCCAGCGTGTCGCAATCCCTGACAACGTTGTCGTCGACGCGTATGCGGTTATCGAAGACGACGTACAGCTCGGCCCCGACTGCCAGATCGGCTCACACGCAGTCATCAAACAGTTCACAAAAATCGGAGCGCGCAACCGCATTTTCGAGCATGCAGTCATTGGCGGAGAGCCGCAGGATGTGAAATTCAAAGGCGAGCGAAGCTATCTCGAGATCGGCGACGACAATCTGATCCGTGAATTCTGCACCTTTCATCGCGCCAGTGGCGAGGACGAGACGACGCATATCGGCTCACGAAACTTCTTCATGGTGGGCGTGCACATCGCACACAACTGCAAAATCGGCGATGACAACGTCTTTGCAAACGACGTTGCGCTCGCTGGTCACATCACCATCGAAGACCATGTCTTTCTTTCCAATAACGTCGGGGCGCATCAGTTTGTGCGGATGGGCCGCTACGCGATGGTTGGCGGAAAGTCGAAGATCGTGCAGGATGTGTTGCCGTTCTTTATCACTGATGGCAATCCCTCGCGAGTTCGTGGAATAAATAGCGTCGGTTTGCGACGCGCCGGTTTCTCGGAAGAAGCACGACGCGCTTTGAAGAACGCTTATCGGATGCTATTCAGATGCGCGATGCCGATCGAGGATGTGCTGGTCCAACTGCAAGAGGTGAATGACGAACACATTTCACACTTGGTTAATT
The DNA here is from genome assembly GCA_035248565.1 of Pyrinomonadaceae bacterium. Taxonomy (GTDB): domain Bacteria; phylum Acidobacteriota; class Blastocatellia; order Pyrinomonadales; family Pyrinomonadaceae; genus PSRF01. The sequence goes on from DATFHH010000010.1 coordinate 4,663, forward strand.
TCATTCGAGGGTCTAAACGAGGAGTCACAAGGGCAGCCACAGATGACACAGATTAGAACGGATGAGCTTGCGCAGTTGGTTGACGGGCGAGTTGTTGGCGACGGTGACGTGGTGATCGAGCGTATAGCCGACCTGGAACACGCGGGCGAGGCTGAGATTGCTTACGTGGAGAATGAGAGTTTTCTGCCGGCAGCAATTGACAGTAAGGCGGCGTGTTTGATTGTGACCGAGCAGTTGCGCGAGAAGCTGCCGGACCGCGCGTTGATCGAAGTTGCGAATCCAAAGCTCGCGTTCGCGTTGATTGGCGCGAAGCTCTACCCTGCTGTTCATCGTGAACCTTCGATCCATCCGACTGCTGTTGTTGCTGACACTGCCGACATCGCACTTACGGCGTATGTTGGTCCAAACGTTTGTATCGGGGAGCACGCGCACGTCGGCGCTTACACACGTCTCGAAGCTGGTGTGGTATTGGGCAATGATGTGACGGTTGGCGACGATTGTGTGTTGCATCCGAACGTCGTTTTGTATGACGGCGTTTCTATCGGCAGCCGCGTGATTCTGCACGCTGCCGTGTGTATCGGCGCTGATGGCTTTGGTTACGTGCGCCACGAACTCGGGTATCAAAAGTTTCCGCAAGTCGGCACGGTCATAATTGAAGACGACGCCGAGATTGGCGCGCACACGTGTATCGATCGCGCCGCGCTCGGTCGGACACGCATTGGCCGTGGCACCAAACTCGACAACATGGTCCACGTCGGCCACAACTGCGACATCGGCGAGCGCGTGGTGATTGCCGCGCAAACCGGGATCAGCGGCAGTGTTGTGATTGAAGACGACGCGGTGATTGGTGGACAGGTTGGCTTTGGAGATCACACACGAGTGCAGAAGGGCGCGGTCATTGGGTCGAAGGCCGGGATCTTGCCGGGGAAGATCGTGCGGCCGGGCGTTTGGTGGGGAATACCGGTGCAGCCATTGGACCAGTACAAACGCATGAACGCGCATCTGAATCGGCTGCCGCAGATGCGCGAGGATCTCAAACGCCTCGAAGCGCAGGTCGAAGAATTAAAACAGAAACTATCCACAGATCAATCTGCGTAATCTGTGGATTTCAGGATCAACTCCGCGGCGCGTTGCGACGCACCGGGCGCGCCCAACCTCCGCGCGACCTCGCGCAACTCTTGACGCGCGGCTCTATTCTTCTCCGGCTCGAGCAGTTGCAAAAGCTCGTTCGCGAGATTCTTGCCATTGAGCTCATCCTGCATCAATTCCTTCGCAATCTCTCTACCTGCAACCAGGTTCACCAACCCAAAATGCGGCACCGTGATCAATCGGCCCAACGTGTGCCAGTTGATCGGCGACTCTTTGTAAACAACGACCATCGGTGTTTCGAGTAGCGCTGCCTCAAGCGTTGCAGTGCCACTGGCGACCGCCGCAGCATCTGACGCAGCCAGCGCCTCGCGCGTCTGTTGTTGGACCAACCGAATGTTTTCAACATCATGCTGCGACATCAACGCCTGCGTCTCTTCAACCGTACGGCTTGGCGCAACGACGATCACCGACTGCACATCTGGACGAGCAATCCGCAGTGTTCCGATCGCATCCAGCATCGCCGGCAGAATTCGTTCTAACTCCTTCCGCCGGCTGCCAGGAAGAAACGAGATTATCGGTCGCGCCGGATCGAGTTCGTTCCGCCGGCAAAACTCTTCGCGTCCAAAACGCGCTTTGACGTCGCCCGACAAAGGATGTCCGACGAACTCCACGTGCTCAACGCCGTGCGCCCGATACCACTCGCTTTCGAACGGCAGAATCGACAACAACAGATCGACGTCGCGTTGAATCTTGCTGACGCGACGCGGGCGCCACGCCCAGAGCTGCGGACTGATGTAGTAAATGACTTTCAAGCCATGGCGATGCAGCGCCGAAGCGAGTCGCAGGTTGAACTCGGGCCAGTCGACGAGCACGACTGCATCAGGAGAACGCTCGATCGCTGCGGATCTGAGTTTGCGGAAAGCGCGGACAAACTTCGGCAAGACGCGGCTGACCTCAACGATGCCCATGATCGCCAGCTCATCGGAATCGACGATGGTCTCGACGCCGGCCTCGCGCATCAACGGTCCAGTCGCGCCGAATAGATCGAATTCGCCGCCACGTTCGCGAAGTGCTCGGACGAGCGCGGCCGCGTGAGCATCGCCTGACGGCTCACCGACGACGAGCATCAACTTACGTCGCTTGGGCACGGCGCAGATGATAGCCACAAAAAGGCACAAAAACATATAGTTGTGGTAGCATCCTCCAGCCCTTATGACTCGTTCTGTTCTCGCATCCCTGCTCCTGGTGCTCGTATGTCATCTCACGCTGGCGCAACAAACAAATCCGGTTGATCGAAAAGTCGCAAACCCGTTGACCGACACGCCCAACGTCAACCCACTCAACACAGATGAACCCGTGCAGCGCCGCCCACAGCAACGGGGAGGAATGCAAGGCACACCGACGGACCAAATCACTGTTGAATCGACAAAACAGAGTGTCTCCGGACCGGAGAACGCGCACGTCGTTGTTTATGAAGGAAACGTCGATGTGCGCATCGGCACTTACCGCTTGCAGGCTGATAGAGTCACTGATTACGAAGCCGAGAACCGTATCGTCGCCGAAGGCAGCGTCGTTTTCGATCAAGCGGACCAGCAGCGCATCACAGGCTCGCGCGCTGAGTGGAACTATCGCACAAAAACCGGTTACTTCGTCGACTCTACCGGTTTCACAAACCAGACGCAGGACGGCACGCGCATCTACTTCACAGCAGACCGTGTCGAGAAGATCAGTCTCGACACGATCGTCGCTACTAACGTGCAGGTCACTGCCTGCGATGAAGACGTTCCGAAGTGGAGTTTTCACGCCAGCAAGGCGCGGATCAAGACCGGCGATCGAGTGCGCGTCTATTCACCGAAACTCAAACTAAAGGACATCCCTGTTTTTTATCTGCCGTATGCGTCCGTCTCGATTAAGCCACGCGATCGTGCGTCGGGGTTTTTGACGCCAACATTCGGCGGCTCCGGCGCGAAAGGCGTGCGCTTGTCGACTGCGTATTATCAAACACTCGGTCGATCGGCCGATTTCACTTTGCGCAACGACATCTACACGCAGCGTGGCTTAGGAATCGGCGGCGACCTGCGCACCCGCGCGAACTCACGGTCGTATCTCAACTTCGGTTTTTATGCGGTCAAAGATCGCATCTTTGGACCAGCCGCCGATGCCGCGCATCCCGATCAGGGCGGCTCGAGTCTCTACGTCGAAGGAGTGCACTACTTCAAGAACGGCTTTATCGCCGCGGCGGATGTGAACATCACTTCCAACCTCGCGTTCCGGCAAGTCTTCTCCGACAACATTCAACAAGCCATATCGCCTGAAGAGACCTCGCAGGTTTTTGTAAACAAAGATCATGATGAATACAGCTTTAACTTTCTCGCACGCACGCAAGTGACTTCGCTGACTGACGCGCGTATTCGTATTCGCCAGTTGCCGAGTATCAGCATTGACAAGCGGCCCACCATTGTCAGTTTTCTAAAGAGTCTTCCTGTCTATTTTTCTTTTAGCGGCGCGGCTGATGGTGTTAGCCGGAAGGAGACTGTCGAGGACGCGGTGCAATTCGTGAATGACGTCGGCGGCAATCCAATCATCACGCCGTCAATCGTGCAGCGATTGGATCTTCATCCGCGGTTTGAGTTGCCGCTGAATTTTGCCGGATGGACCATCACCGCTTCCGCAGCGGGACGCGTCACCTTCTATTCGAATTCACTGGATCCGGTTAATCGTGACGTGCTCAGCCGCAACCTCACGCGGTCGTATGGAGAGTTTGAGCTGGATGTGCGTCCGCCCGCGCTCGCCAAAGACTTTCATCACAGCGGCGGCGGGTTCTTCTTTCGTCACGTAATCGAGCCTTACGTCACCTATCGCCGGCTCGCGGGCATTAACAATTTCGATCGCATCATTCGTTTCGATTACATCGACGCCATTGCCGACACAAACGAGATCGAATTCGGCATCACCAACCGTTTCTTCACGAGCCGTTCGACTGAAAACGTGAGCGACGTGGAGCTGAAGAGAGCAGACGGACAAAACCCGCCGCCGCTTTCGAGCCAGCCTTATGAAGCACTGACGATCACGTTGCGCGGCAAATATTTCTTCGATCCGTTTTTTGGTGGCGCGCTGGTGCCTGGTGAACGTAACCAGTTCTATCCGCTCAACACACTTTCAGGATTTGTTTACGGCGGCGTTCCGCGACGCTTCTCGCCGGTGAATGTTGATGTGCGATACCGTCCGCGAAGACACCTGTTTGCTGATTTCCGAACGGATCTCGACACGCATGGCGGCGGCATGCGCTCGCTGTCTACGACCTTTGGTCTCTCCAAGTCGGCGATTCAGGTGTTTCAGAGTTTTTATTACACGCGGGCGATTGAGCTGTCGTCGAATCTCGCGCAGTTTGCCGATGCGCGTGGATTTGAGGCGGGCACGTTGCGCGGTTCGCAGTGGAGTCCATCGGTCTTTCTGGGAAACCGCGATCGCGGGTTCTTTGGGGGCGCCTCGTTTTTCTTTGATTTCCAGAAGCGGCCAGGACGTGGTGACAGTTCGCTGATCAGCTCGACAGTCACACTGGGGCACACTTGGGACTGTTGCGCTGTTACGACTCAATTTTCGACGTTTAACGTCGGTCTGCGGAAAGAGAACCGTGTGGTCTTCAGCTTCCGCTTGAATGGAATCGGGAGCTTTGGGACAGAGCAGATCGGGCAGCGCTTCCGGTGAGCCACAAAAAAGCACAAAAAAGGATGGCTCCCATACTTTTTTGCGCGTTTTTGTGGCTTTAAGTTATCATGCTCGATGGTCGCCCTGGGCCCCGTAAGATTCTTTACTTTATTAGGCATCCTCCTGAGATTCTTAAGCACCTGACGTGCTTGTACTTTGGAATTAGTCACCTCCCCGTTTGATACACTCTCAAGGATGAACTTTATCGTCTATGGCTTTGTGTTTTAGTGTTCGACGCGCGCTCGCCCTCGCGCTAGTGGCGATTATCCTTCTGTCTTGTCTGAGTATCAGTGTTTCTGCGCACGTTTCCTCAGACACATCGACGACTGAGAACGAGGTTTTTCTTCTCTACCGCTCGAGCAATGGCGACATTGCCTGTCGCCAGGCCACTGCTGCTGAACGAAGTCAACTCGAAGTGTCACGGCCGCAGGGGCTGCGCCAGATCAATCATATCGACGAGACTAAACAGACTGGTCCTGGCGCAGAAGCTTTGCCGGCACACCTGACGATCGTCCTGCGCGCAACCCCAAATCTGGACGCAAACACACCAGCGAAAAACGCCTTCATTCGCGCTGCTGCCGCCTGGGAGAATCTGGTTAGCTCGCCCGTCACGATCTATATCGACGTCGATTACGGCCCGAATAATTTTGGACAAGCGTGGCCGCCCAACGTGTTGGGTTCTACGAGTTCACCGCCGTCTGCGCTCGCCATCTACGGCGCAATGCGGAACAACTTGATTGCAAACTCCAACAGTTCAACGAAGTCTGCGGTATACGCGGCGTTGCCGCCCAATGCGGTGCCTACCGATCTTGGTTCTGTCACTACCGTTTCCATCGCTAAAGCGTTAGCTCGGGCGATCGGATTCGCTGATCCCACTGCACCCTCAACTGACGCCGCGGCGCAAATTGCCTTCAACTCGCAGCTCGTGACGTACGACTTCGATGGCACTCTACCGATCGTCGGAACTGATTTTGAAGCGGTTGCGACACATGAAATCGGACACGCTCTCGGATTCACTTCGACATCGGGTGCTACGCCGATACCGTCGTTGGGGACGGTCACGCCTGCGATGTGGGACCTCTACCGTTTTCGGTCGGGTACGACTTCCGCCACCTTCGGCACCGCCCCGCGCATCATGACCATTGGTGGACCCACGCTTAACTCTCAATACTATTTTGTCCCCGGCGCCACGGAACTGGGACTCTCAGACGGCGGCCCCGCTCCGGACAAGGATATGAACAAGGTCGCGGAGAACAGTGATGGCAATCAATCAAGTCACTGGAGGCAGGCAAGTCTGAATGGTGGCGTCGATCTCGGCTACATCGGCATTATGGATCCGCAAATTCCAAGCGGAAGAAGAAGACTCATAACCGCTAACGACATCAACGCGATCAATGTCTTAGGCTACAACAACCTGGGTGTTAGCCAGGGTCCGCCTGCCAACGACAATTTTGCCTCAGCACAAACGCTGACCGGCTGTTCAGGCAGCGCCACGGGCACCAATGTGTTCGCGACTCACGAAGCCAATGAGCCCAATCATTTTCAAGACAACGCTGGTATTAACCGGGGCGGTAATCGATCGGTTTGGTATCAATGGCAAGCGCTGAGTAGCGGCACCGCGACCATTACAACTGCCGGAAGTGGATTTGACACAGTACTCGCGGTTTATACCGGAAATAGTGTTGGTGCGCTTACGGTGGTTGGAAAGAATGACGACAGCGCTACTGACGTGACCAGTAATTTGACGTTTGCTGCTACCGCGGGCACGGTCTACAAAATCGCAGTCGACGGATTCAATAACCAATCGTCTGGTGGCGACGTCGGTCCGATTACGATTAACTTCAGCCTTTCCAACTGCTCCAACAGTGGCGGGCCGTCACTTCAATTAAGCGCTGCGAATTATTCAGTTAGTGAAGGTGCTAACTTCCTGAACGTCGACGTAGTCCGCACGGGCGACCCATCCGCCGCCGTTTCCGTGAATTACGCTACGAGCGACAGTGCCGGCCTTACCAATTGCACTGTGGCTAACGGTATCGCCTCAGAGCGTTGCGACTATGGAACAACTGTGGGCACACTGCGATTTGGCGCAGGTGAGACAATAAAATCAATAACAATCCCGATCATTAACGACGTGTTGGTTGAAGGTAACGAAAACTTCACGCTGACGTTGACCTCACCAACGGGGGCAACGCTAGGTTCGCCACAAACAGCAACAGTTACGATCGTCGACAACGACGCGCCTACATCACAGAACCCGATCGACGACATACCTTTCTTCGTCACACAGCAGTACATCGATTTCCTCGGGCGCTTACCGGATACAATCGGTTTCGCGAATTGGGTGGCGACACTGAATGGCTGTCCAGACGGCGGCTTTGGTGAGTTTGCTAATCCGGATTGCGATCGGGTGCACGTCTCATCCGGGTTTTTCCTCTCGGCGGAGTTTCAGGGACGCGGTTATTTTGCTTATCGCTTCTATGAAGTGGCCCTGGATCGGCGACCGACGTATGCGGAGTTTGTGCCGGATATGGCGATAGTCGGTGGACCACAGTCACCAGAGTCTGAAGCACTGAGTAAGACTGCTTATACAGATGCGTGGCCGCAACGGGCGGAGTTCAAAGCGCGCTACGATGGTTTGTCGAATTCAGCGTATGTCAATGCGCTGGAGGCGAATGCGGAAGTGACGGTTTCCAACAAGCAGGCGCTGATAGATGCGCTCAATGGCGGCACGATGAATCGCGGGCAGGTGCTGCGCAACATCGTGGAGAGTCAGGCAGTGTCAGACCGTTTCTTCATCCGGGCGTTTGTGGCGATGCAGTATTTTGGTTATTTGCGGCGCGATCCTGATACGATTGGATTTCAGAACTGGGTCAACACGCTGACTGCTGACCCGAGCAATTTCCGGCACATGATCTTCGGATTCCTTTTCTCGACAGAATATCGACAACGCTTCGGACCCTGAAATATTGAGCGTTTTAACCATTTATTAGCCACAGATACCACGGATGATCACGGATGATCCGTGTTCGTCCGTGTAATCCCTGGCCCAATTCCGAGGGAGCAATACGCATGCTTACTAGAATTCTATTGAGCTTCTTAGTCTGTCTCGCTCTGCTGATTGTGGCCTTGAGTTTTCCCGTCAGCTCCGGAGCAAACCCAACGCCGCCGGCGCCCCCGCAGGTATTCAAAACCCAAACAAAGCGTGGCCGGCCTGCCTTCGTTCCCGGCGAGGTCCTGGTGCGTTACCGCAACGAGTCAACGGCCAGGAGCAAGAGCGCCTCAGTGCGTATTGCCGCCATCGACGGTTCGGTGGTCCAGTTGGATCTGCAACGATTTGATGGTTCAGACCTGGTTGAAGGGCTTCGCCTTGCTCGCGTCTCCCCGGAAGAAACACTCAAAGCCGTGGCGGCCTTGCGGCAGCAGCCGGACGTGCTCTACGCGGAACCGAATTACATTTTGCATGCGGATGTCACTCCCAACGATCCCAACTTCGCCACGCAATACGCTCTCAGCAAGATCGGAGCACCGCAGGCTTGGGACACACGGACCGGTAGCACCGGCGCGGGTCGAGTAGTCATCGGCGTGATCGATCAGGGAATCGATATCACTCACCAGGATCTACAGGCCAACATCTGGACTAATCCTGCTGAGATAGCCAACAACGGCGTGGACGATGACAACAACGGCTTCGTTGATGACGTCAACGGGTTCAACTTCGTAGACAATAACGGAATGATCTTCAGCGGCCAGGCCATTGAGGATCATGCGAGTCACGTGTCAGGCATCGCCGGCGCGGTCGGCAATAACGGCGTCGGAGTTGCCGGCGTCAACTGGTCGGTTGGCTTGATGTCTTTGAAGTTTCTCGACGCCGACGGTTTCGGCGACACTGCCCACGCAGTCGACGCCTGCAATTATGCGGAGAAGATGCGTAATCTCTGGGAAAGCTCCGGCCATACAAAAGGCGCCAACCTGCGCGTCTTGAATGCAAGTTTTGGTGGCGGTGCGTTCAGCCAGTCGTTTCTTGACGCTCTTGGGAAACTCAATACCGCCGGCATTTTGTTCGTTGCCGCAGCAGGCAACGTCGATAACGGCACTCGAGAGCCCAACAATGATCTCGTGCCACACTTTCCCTCGAGCTTTAATGTTCCAAACGTGATCGCGGTGGCGTCGACAAATCAGACGGATGACCTCTCGTCCTTTTCACACTTCGGCGCGACAGGCGTTGATCTCGGAGCTCCCGGTGAAAGCATCTTGAGCACAACGCCAGGCAATACTTACTCGTCATTTAGTGGCACTTCGATGGCAACTCCGCAGGTCTCCGGATCGGCAGCGCTGCTGTGGGCGCAAAATCCAAACCTGACAGTGCAGCAAGTGAAGAGACTGTTGCTATTCAATGGCAACGTCGTCTCAGCGCTGGTTGACAAGACACTCAGCGGGCGTCGTCTGAACGTCGGAAACAGTATGCAAGCGCTTCTTTCCGGTGACGTGACGCCTCCGGGTACGGTCGGCAGTTTTCACTTCAACTCGCAGAGTGGACGAACGGTGAATCTAGGTTGGACCGCTTCAGGCGACGACGGCGCGACTGGCGATGCAGCACTGTACGAAGTGGACTTTACCGACGGCGGCAGCGGGCAGGTAATTCCTCTGAAAGGTGTGATACCGAAGACTTCGGGTGCTTTGCAGTCGGTGAATGTGAACATACCCTTTCGACATACAGCGGGTACGCTGACCCTGCGTGAGTTTGATAATTCCGGGAACGAAGGTACGCCCGTGAGTTTAGCAGTCGGCGTTCCATTATCTGCGGGCGATCCTTACACGGTAAGTGAGGGAGGCGCTGCGGCGCTGACGACGGGCGGAACGCTCATCGCCGGTCTCAACGGCGACGATCGATACGCCGATACCATTCTGCCATTTTCGTTTCCATTCTTCGGTCAAAGCTTCAATACACTAACGATCTCGACGAATGGCGCGCTCTACTTTTCGGACCCGCCGCGACGTCAGGGTCTTCCGCCCGGAAATACTGACGACGCAGATGATCCACCGGGCTCACCGCGCGCGCTGGGCGGCTACAAGATGATTGCCGGTTTGTGGGAAGACATCGATCTCAGAACTTCTCAACGCGCGGACGCCGGCGTCTACGTCACACAAAGTGCTGGTCAGATCATCTTTCGCTGGCAGGGCGTTCCTTGTAACTTCGACGGCAATGTCTGCACGGGTGGCGCTCAGATCAATTTCGAAGTGGAGCTGAATTCCAACGGAGTAATTAAGAGCCGTTACGGTACCGTCGAACCGCATTTGTTTCCGACCGTTGGTATCGGCGGCGGCGAACAGGACGGATATGTAGTCACCAGTCATACCTCGGAAGAGACTCCGCTCAATTTGACTAACGCCGCTCAGGTCACCTACACGCCCCGCGCTCAGTCAACGAGCACGATTCAGTTGGAGTCAGCGGCGATCAACGTCGGCGAAGCAGCCGGATTCGCTACGATTAATGTAACTCGAAGCGGTGACCGCGCAGGATTTGCAACTGTGAACTACACGACTGGCGATACAGCAGGGTTGACCAACTGCACGGTTGCCAACGGCAAAGCTTCGGAACGATGCGATTACGAGACTGCCGTCGGAACATTACGATTCAGCGCTGGTGAAGCGACTAAGAGTGTCACTATTCCAATCGTCAACGATGCGTTGGTGGAAGGAAATGAGACCTTTACCTTCACGATAAGCGGTGCTTCGGGCGCAAGTCTGGGTACTTCGACCGCAACTGTAACCATAGTCGACAACGACACGACGCCAGCATCGCAAAATCCGATCGACGATATACCGTTCTTCGTGACGCAGCAGTACATCGATTTCCTTGGGCGTCTGCCTGACACGATCGGATTCCAGAACTGGGTAAACACATTGAGTGGTTGTCCGGATGGCGGCTTCGGTGAGTTTGCCAATCCAGGTTGTGACCGGGTGCACGTCTCAGCAGGGTTCTACCTGTCGGCTGAGTTCCAGGGCCGTGGTTACTTTGCTTATCGCTTCTATGAAGTGGCGCTCGATCGAAGGCCAACTTATGCAGAGTTTGTACCTGACATGACGCTGGTCGGTGGACCACAGTCGCCAGAGTCAGAGCTCCTCAACAAGGCTCTTTATACAGAGGCGTGGACACAACGGTCGGAATTCAAGACGCGCTACGATGGCTTGTCCAACTCAGCGTATGTGAATGCGCTGGAGGCGAACGCAGAGGTAACGGTGTCGAATAAGGCGGCACTCATTTCGGCGCTCGATACCGGACAGAAATCGCGTGGAGAAGTATTGCGCGACATAGTCGAGAGTCAGGCAGTGGCTGATAAATTCTTCAATCGCGCGTTTGTGACGATGCAATACTTTGGTTACTTGCGGCGCGATCCGGACACGATTGGATTCCAGAACTGGTTGGATACGCTCAACGCAGATCCGAGCAACTTCCGTCACATGATCTTTGGTTTTATATTCTCGACAGAATATCGTCAAAGATTTGGACCATAGTTGGCCGCAAAGAGGCACAAAAGGTACATAACAATCAAGCAAGGCATTTGTACCTTTTCTCGACAGAATACCGACAGCGGTTTGGAGCATGAATTTAGCCGCGGATGACGCGGATGATCGCGGATGAAGGTTGCCCTGGATGGAATGCCGCTCGCTTCGCCGTTGACCGGAGTTGGGCATTACACGTCTGAGTTAGCCAAAAGCCTCGCCCTTGTTTCTCCAAACGATCAGTTTGAACTTCTTTCACCCAGGCCCGGCCTATTGAATCGACGCTGGTGGAGTGTGGGCCTGCCGCTACATCTAGCGCGAAGTTCATTCGATCTGTTTCACGGCACAAACTATGAAGTCCCACTATGGTCCAGGCGGCCGTCCGTAGTAACCATTCACGATCTCTCATTGCTCCTGCATCCGGAAGCCCACGAACCACGCCTGGTGCGGCGCGCGCGCTGGCGATTGCCACTGATGACCAAAGCTGCCTCGAAGATCATTACGCCAAGTGCCAGTGTAAAAAAAGAAATTTGCGAAACGCTCCGAGTTGATGCAGACAAAGTGGTGGTGACTCCTGAGGCGCCGCGCTCGGTATTCGCCAGAAGGGAAGATGCGAGCGACACTCGGAAGCGTCTCGGCGTTCAAGAAGATTTCGTTTTGTTCGTCGGCACTATCGAGCCTCGGAAGAATCTCCACCGCCTGCTCGATGCGTTCGAACAACTCTTAGGCACGAGTTCTCTGTCTCCTCAGTTGGTGATCGCGGGTGGACAGGGATGGTTGATGGATGATTTTACAGCGACGATCAAACAGAAGAGACTCGAGGATCGAGTCTGTCTAACAGGCTATCTGCATGACGACGATCTGTGCGCGCTCTATTCCTCGTGCAGAGTGTTTGTTTACCCGTCGCTGTACGAAGGTTTCGGGCTGCCGCCGCTGGAAGCGATGGCGTGTGGCGCTCCTGTGATCGTAAGCAGGATTCCTTCGATTACTGAAACCGTGGGAACGGCTGCGAGGCTTGTGGATCCGCTCGATACCAGCGACTTATCACGAGCAATGGCGGAGTTGCTGAGCGACGAGAAGATGAGAAAACATTTGGCAGAGGCAGGAGCGGAGCACGTAAAAAAATTTACGTGGGAACAGACCGCGCTCAAAACCCTCGAGGTCTATCGCCAGGTACACAGATTCTATTAAAAACAATCTGCGTAATCTGTGGATAAGATCTTTTCTATTCCCGAATCGCGCTCAATGTGATATAAGCCGCTCGTACCCAGATCATCCTAAGTTTCAGTATCGCCCCCGGCGCTCTCTCCGTTGAAGTTGCAAACTTTGAACAGGAGGTTTTCCCATGTCCAAAATCCTCATTGGTCTCTGTGCTTTCGTGATGTTGACCATCACACCGGCTGTACACGCGGACACGGTCATCATCACCAGTGGTTCTTACACTACATCCGGGATTTTTGGTGGTGCGTTTTACACGTTTACGGGATCGGGCTTTTCGCTTACGGCATCGGGCCCGGGCGGATCTAGTCAGGTTAGGAATTGTATTACTTGTTTGAGCGGCCAGACTGTAGGCGCGAGTACTTCCATTTTGGGGCAAGGCCTCGGTTCAGGAATCGTTACAATTAATGGCGTCTCGCAGCCTGTATTTCTCCTTGGCACGTTAAATCTGAGCGATGGCTCGTTTACACTCCCCGCGGTAACAACCAACCCCACCTTCACTGCTTCATTTAATCTTTCCGGCTCAATTTTTGGCTGCCCCTTGGCGCAAGCGCCGTTCTGTGTGGAAGGGTTCAATTCGGTATTCAGCACGCAGTTGTCAGGCTCTGGAGGCGTTGTGGTCCATCTCCTCTTCAGTGGCCTTAACGCGAATGGACAGTCCATTTTCAGTTTTGGCAGCATTACTTACACTATCGAAAATCCTCTTCCCGAACCTCTGACGATAACGCTTCTTGCGAGCGGCCTGATCGGCCTGGCCGCAAAGATAAGACGTAGCCACAAAAAGGCACAAAAAAGCACAAAGATACAACTTTGATCTTTGTGCTTTTTCTTTGAGCTTTTTGTGCCTCTTTGTAACTAGAAGCGGTTGCGATACTCGGTCGAGTAGATAAACCCGAAGATCATGTGACGGAAATTAGTTGGATCGGCGTTCAGAGTGTCAACCCAGTTCTTGAACCCGATCGTATCCGGATCACGTCTCAAGTATCCGAAGTATTGCATCGTCACAAACCCGCGGTTGAAGAACTTGTCGAAAACCGACTGACTCTCGATGACGGTCCTGACGACTTGTGCCCTCGTTTGCGTGCCACCATTGAGCGCGGCGATCAAATTAGCTTTATTCGACAGCGTGACACCGGCGGTTTGCTCCAGTTTATTTACAAATCCAGTATTGTCGAGCGCGTCGTAAAGAGCCTTGAATTCCGGCTTTTGCACGAAGTCGTTCATATACTGGTTCTTGCTTGTTACTTCCTGATCCGGCGACTGCGCACCTCCGACCCGTTGCATGTCAGGAACAAACTCCGTGTACAGCGGTCGGCGGCCAAGCGCGGCGTCGTAGAAGCGATAAGCCCAGTAGCCGCGGCCTTGGAATTCCGTCGACAGGTAGAAGCCGGCCGAAACGTGCACGCGATCGCAGCCCGGATTGTCAAACTCGCCAAAGCCACCGTTGGGGCAATTGTTGAGTGTAGCGTTCCAATTGGCAAACCCGACCGAATCTGGCATGCGGCCTAGAAAGTCGATATATTGCTGCTGAACGAAGAAATCTGTGTCGTCGATAGTAATCGGCTTGTTCGTTCCCGGTCGCAAGCGCAAGGGTTTAACCTTGATGTTGCCGTAAAAGAGGTCAGAAGGAAGTCCGGGGACTTCGGTAACAATGCGAAGAGTGGGAGGGTTTGGATCCTGAGCCAGGGCAGTGACGGCCAAAAGCGCGATAATCAGAAAACTAATACCGATCTTCATCATTTCTCCTGGATTCCTTACTTTTGCTTTTGTTTTAGAGGCCGGATCGGGGACTAGTCCGTGAGCGCCTCGTGCGCTACTATCGGAGTATAGCGATCCCGCCTGGGTGCGTCAATAAAATGAATCTTGGGCCGCAAATTGTTGCGGATATAAAGCCGATAGAACTGTCGATTCTGATGCCGTGTCTGAATGAGGCCGAGACGCTGGCGATGTGTATCCAGAAGGCGCAGAAAGCCCTCAAAGATCTCAATGTGGCGGGCGAAATCATCATCGCCGATAACGGCAGCACCGACGGCTCGCCCGAGATCGCTGCCGGCCTCGGCGCACGTGTCGTCCATGTCGCCAATAAAGGCTACGGCAGTGCACTCCTAGGAGGTATTCGAGCCGCACGAGGCAAGTACATCATCATGGGCGACGCCGACGACAGTTACGACTTCAGCAGGCTCGGCGCTTTTTTAGAAAACCTGCGCGCAGGCTACGATCTCGTAGTGGGAAATCGTTTCAAAGGAGGCATCGAGCCGCGGGCCATGCCGCCACTCCATCGCTATCTCGGCAATCCGGTGCTGACTGGAATCGGACGTCTCTTTTTCAAGAGTCCCTGCCGTGATTTCCATTGCGGCCTGCGCGGTTTCAGTAAAGCGGCGATTCAAAGTCTGGATCTGCGAACCACAGGGATGGAGTTCGCCAGTGAAACAGTCGTGAAGGCATCTTTGCACGGCTTACGCATCACTGAAGTGCCGACGACGCTTTCGCTCGATGGTCGCAGCCGGCCGCCACACCTGCGAAGTTGGCGCGACGGCTGGCGCCACTTGCGGTTCTTACTGCTTTACAGCCCGCGTTGGCTGTTTCTCTATCCTGGTTTATTTTTAATGCTCGTCGGATCGATTGTGGCCGGACTGTTGCTGGTTGGTCCAAGAGTGGTGGACGGGATTACGTTTGACGTTCACACGCTTCTGTACGCCGCTGTCGCAATCATCATTGGCTACCAAACAGTAAATTTCGCTGTGTTCACAAAAGTGTTTGCGATCACGGAAGGTTTACTTCCGGAGGATCCGAGACTCGCGATGATGTTTCGTCACATCAAACTCGAAACAGGCATCATCGCCGGCAGTCTGTTGCTTGTCGCCGGGGTAGCGCTTTCAGTGTTTGCGCTACGCTTTTGGAGCGATACGTCGTTTGGACCACTCGATCCGTCACGAACATTGCGACTGGTAATTCCGGCAGCCACATTGATCACTTTGGGACTGCAAACTGTTTTGTCGAGTTTCTTTCTGAGCATACTCGGCCTGGAACGACACTGATTCGCGTTGAAAGGTATTTCGTAAAAGTTGTCCAAGCTCTTGCCAAGAATCCTCTGTTACCTCTGGATCGCGCTACTCGCTCTTTGCTTTTACATCTCAGTCCGCACTTCATACCGGCAATCGCTCAGGACCGAGGAGTTTGCCTACTCCTGTGATTCGTTTGGCTACTTACAAATGGCCAAAGAGATCCGTCACGCGTTCTCGCGCGCCGATTGGCCTGACTTCAAACTCGAATCGAAGCAGACGCGCCTGCTCATCGATTTCATGAAGCAGAAGAATCATCCCGTATCGCGCTGGGAAGAAGTCGTGGCGCCTCACGCACATCACTACTTTCCAGAATCGCAATACGTTGGTGTGCAATATCCACCGGGAACCGGTCTGCTCCTCGCGCTCTTTCCGCAGGGCGAAGCAGTTTACGATCTGAATCGCATGGTCGTGTTTGTGTTTCTAACGATAGGCGCAGCGACGT
>DATFHH010000011.1:0-7677 GCA_035248565.1 Pyrinomonadaceae bacterium
CGCAGGAAAGATGCACCCGCGCTCTCCTCTCCAGCAAAACCGAGCGTGCCGTCGAGCAAGCCATCCACGAACCATTTGAAGCCGACCGGAACTTCGTAGAGCTTGTGGCCCAGTTTCGCTGCGACACGATCGATCATCTGACTGCTAACCATAGTCTTACCTACGGCCGCTGCATTGCTCCATTTAGGCCGGTGTTGGAAAAGATAATAGATCGCGACCGTCAGGTAGTGATTGGGCTGAAGCAAACCCGCCTCGCGCGTGACAATTCCATGCCGGTCATGATCCGTGTCACAAGCAAAGGCAATATCGAAGCGATCCTTCAGACCGATCAGATTTGTCATGGCGTAAGAAGAGGAGGGGTCCATGCGAATCTGGCCATCCCAATCGACGGTCATGAAACGGAAAGTGGGATCGACGACTTCGTTCACTACAGTGAGATCCAACTTGTACTCGTTAGCAATTCGCGCCCAGTAGTGGACGCCCGCGCCGCCGAGCGGATCCACACCCATGTTCACCTTGGCGCCGCGAATTGAATCTATGTCAATAACATTTGCGAGATCACTTACGTACGAACTGAGAAAGTCGTGCCGGTGTGTAGTGGAGACGCGAAGCGCCTGCTCGAAGGGAATCCGTTTAATACCTTGAAGAGCACTCTCGATAAACTGGTTCGCCGTTGCCTGAATCCAGTCGGTGACGTCGGTTTCCGCTGGCCCACCGTTTGGCGGGTTGTACTTGAAGCCGCCGTCATCAGGAGGATTATGCGATGGCGTGATCACGATTCCGTCGGCGAGTCCAGTCTTTCTCTCGCGGTTGTAGGTGAGAATCGCGTGCGATATAACGGGCGTCGGAGTGTATTCGTCTCCTTCGGCGATCATCACTTCCACGCCGTTGGCTGCCAGTACCTCAAGGGAACTGGTAAACGCCGGCACAGAAAGCGCGTGAGTATCCATCCCAAGAAATAGTGGACCATCTGTGCGCTGCAGTTTTCGATAGAGACAAATTGCCTGCGTTATGGCGAGGATATGCCACTCATTAAAAGCCTTTTGCAGAGCCGAACCACGATGCCCTGAAGTGCCGAATGCAACTCGTTGTGCGGGGATAGAAGGGTCAGGCACATCGGTGTAATACGCCGTGATCAGCTTTGGGACGTTGACCAGCATGCCTGGCTCGGGCGGCTTTCCTGCCAATGGACTCACTTTCATGGTGCGCTTTCCTCTTACGATTTACTGCCGGCCTTGCCAAGCAAGGTAGACAGGTCGCAATCAACCAGGTCGCCAATACGTTCAACGGTCAAGTCGGCGGCCGGGTAGTTAGCAATGTTGTGGGGCCCAACGCGTAATGGCCCCTGGCGTGGAGAGATAGACGTCAGCCGGTTTCCCCAATCTGATCGCTTGTGCAGCATGATATATCTTCCAGTTCCACCGCGCGCGGAAACAGGATGTTGTTTTCCAAATGAATATGCTGATGCAGATCCACTTCGAACTCTGTCAGCGCGCTGTACAAGGTTTTGTAGCTGATGCACCCATCCGGCGGGACAGCGTAGTCGGAACTGGCCTCACGCATTCTTCCCAAAATGTATCCGGCGGCATCGTGCTCGGCCATCATCACGCGCACTGGATTCTGCACAATTCGAAAAGGCGGCCGCGGAAGAGTTTGATTCGCCACCGCCGCTTCCTCCATTCGAACTATATAGGGAAAGAGAACATTTTCTTCTTTTAACATGTGAGGCTCGAGTTCCCCGCGCAGCTTCTCAAACTGATCCTGAATCTGAAATAGTTCCGGATGGTTTTCCCCGTGCACACCAGAAACTTTGGTGAGCAGAGCTTCCAGTCGCACCAACTCCTCTCGAGTAAACGCGTGATGTTTATCAACAATGTGAGTGATTAGTTCCGCCTGCGATAACGCTTGCCAATCCCTTGCGACTGAAGTTGAAACAAATTCCAAGTCGGCATTAAGGGAATGGAGTACTTCATCCACTGAAACCCCGGCTGCGGTACAAGCATCCGCCAGACTCTTGCCGCCACCACAGCAGTAATCAATCCCAAGTTTTTCGAAGATGCGAGTCGCCGCGGGTATCTCCAGTGCGTACTCTCTAACAGTTTTTGTGATCTCAAACATAATTGCGTCTCCCTATCTTAGCCACGGACAGGCTACGCCAGGCTAGACTTCGACGGAATGACTTAAATCACGCTTAGCAAAAAGAAACTGAGATGCTTACAAGGATTCAGTTTAGGTGTGACATGAGTCATATCGCTTCCCTACGGCCGCGCGTATGCTGATATTTCTGATTGAAAACACTTACGTGCGATTGTCTGCCGAGGTTACCAAAGGAGAATGGGATGAGTACTGTAATCACCATAACCACCCCAGGCGCGAGCCTCAGTCAACAAAACATGCCGGGTCATTGGGTGCTGGCGCGACTGGGGAAACGTGTGTTGCGACCTGGAGGAATGGAGCTAACGCGGCGAATGATTGCCGCGCTCACTATTATGTCCGCTGACGATGTGATCGAGTTCGCACCCGGACTCGGAATTACTGCACAACTTGCGTTAAAGCGCCGTCCGGCTTCCTATACAGCGGTCGAACGCGACCCGGCTGCGGCAGCGATAGTGAGCAGTTACCTGAAGGAGTCGACGCAAAAGTGCGTGACGGGAAGCGCCGATCAGACGGGCCTGCCTGGCGAGATTGCCACTGTCGTCTACGGGGAGGCCATGCTCACGATGCAAACATCGGAGATGAAGCGCCATATAGTCCGCGAAGCACGCAGGCTGCTAAAGCGCAGCGGCCGCTATGCGATTCACGAGATGTGTCTGATTGGAGACGATCTTGATGAGGATCGTAAGAAGGAGATAAATCAAGCTCTATCTCGGACGATACACGTGGGCGTGCGAGCCCTTTCCGTCTCAGAGTGGCGCGGACTAATGCAAGCGGAAGGTTTTGAAGTTGAAGTAGAGGCGCGCGCGCCAATGCATTTGCTCGAACCGAAGCGCTTGTTCCGTGATGAAGGGCTGAAAGGGACTGTGCGTTTCATCTGGAATATGGTGAGTGACCGCGACTCCCGCGAACGTGTATTGATGATGCGAAAAGTATTTCGGCGTTATCAATCAAACCTCGCAGGCGTCATGATGATCTGCGTTAAGCGCTAGACTCAATGATCCACTATAGATATAAGAATGCAAGAATACTCTTCGTGGGTATCAATCCTCATTTTGGCTCGTTCGATCGAGGTGTGCCATTCTCCAATAACAAGATGTTTTGGTATCTACTCTCCGATGCGGGAATCCTTAAGGAAGAGAGAAACGAGCTTCGAGATGATGACAACTTAAGGCGAATCTACAAAGAGAAGTTCAATGTCATTTACGGGTTGGGCTTCGTAAATATCATTAACAGACCCACACGTGACATAACAGAGCTTAAAAAAGGCGAGGAGTTGCCTGGCCGTAGAAGGATTGCGCGTATCATCAAGACTGAGAACCCTCCAATCGTGTGTTTCATCGGTAGGGTCGCCTATGAAAAATACATCGGATCGAAAGATTTCTCTTTTGGTTGGCAACAACCCATCAACAAATCCAGGATCTTCGTCATGCATTTTCCCTTGCGCGGTGAAGCGATCGTTAGAACTCGCGAGCTAAGGGATTTGGTGCAAGCCACTCTTGGTCCAAACAAGCATGAGAGTTTGTTCATCGAGAAGAGGAACTCAGGCAGGTAGCAATCTAATCTTTGTGGTCGAGGCCGATATTGTTGCGACCTTCGTTGGGATCTCATGTGGGAGAACTCTTATTCTCCGACATTGAAGGCCGAATGGACGCGTCGCATTTGCGACACTCTAGTTCTACTCCAATGCGATCGCGCCGGCCTTCAGATGTGGTCACCCACGGGCGTGAAGTTAATGGAGGATTGTGACGCACGTGCTGTGTATGGCCACACTCCAAGTCAGCTACCCAATGAAATTCCTCGTCCTGGTGGAATCCAATAATCTTTTGTCTCACTGTACAACTTATTGGCTTTGACCCGAGTAGCGTGCGAGTAGCTCTTCGTCTGGAATGGTCACACGACGATTATCCACCAGGATTAGTCCGTCTTGTTGTAACCGAGCCAGCGCACGCGACACTACTTCGCGCACGCTGCCAACGCGCGCGGCAATCTGCCCGTTTGTCATCACAAGGTCGAAGGTGATGCCGCTTTCTAATCTCTTTCCGCGACGTTCCGCTTCTGTCAGCAGCAAACGCGCGAGTCGCTGCCCGACTTCCTGTAATGACAGCGCTTCGACCAGTTCTGCATGCCGACGCAAACGTCCAGCAAGCATTTTGAGTGCGGCAAGCGAGATCGTCGGGTGTTCCAGACAGACCGCCCGTACATCCCCTTTAGCAATGAAGAGAAGCACTGAGTCTTCATCCGCGACCGCCGTTGCCGGGTAAGTCCCATCATCGAAAACCGGCACGTCAGCTAGGATGGCTCCAGCCCGCTCCGTGTGTATGACTTGTTCTCGTCCGTCCGTGCCAGCCCTGAAGGCGCGTACCGCGCCACTCACCACAACATAGAGTCCGCGCGCCTCTTCGCCGGCAATAAACAAAACCTCTTCGCGAGAGAGCTTGTGCTCGGTACAAAGAGAGGCCAACGCACGCAATTCTTCGTTCGTTAAGCTGCCAAAGAGAACAGTGGCACGAAGCGCGGCGACCTTGTCTGTTGCCATGAATATATGATCGGCTTGGCCAAACCTTTTTACAAGCCAAATCGTGCGCTTTACATCGCGCAAGATCGGCGGGCCAAGGATTCAATTGTGAGTAAGCATTTCTGGATGTATAAGGGTCCATAAGCCACCGGACTTTAATAAATGCGAAAGCATAGATACAGGCGGAGCACACTCACTAGCGAAGATCGTTGCATCTCGCCCAATCAACCTGTTTCCTGGCCCGCGAACCCCAGAAAGCCAGGGTCGGGTGATAACACTCGCTTCACTTAGGAGTTAATACGCTACATCTCCTGTCGGTTATCCCGTTAAGGTAAAACATGCTGATCATTGCTGGGGAACACTTACAGGCAGAGCCACCCATTGTTGGAAACACTTGTTCCGACCACAACAGCTTTGAAGGGTAGTTCGAAAGCAACGATCAGCAGCGTTACCAGTGAGTCGATTGTTCAGCTTGAAGGGGAAATCGTATTTGCCCGTACCACTTAAAAACGGCTTTGACAGCTCGAGATCAAATTAGTGGTGAAACGTAAACTTTAAACAGGAGATATTTATGTCGCGAACACAAATAATTGATGAAAGAGATGGAGGAGGCAATACGGCTTTGATGCGTGCTGCCCTTGATGGTCAGAGCGAGACTGTGAAAGCTCTGCTGCTCGGCGGAGCCGACGTAAATGTGCGAAATCATGAGGGACGTACAGCGTTAATGTTCGCTATTGTCAACCTCCATACTTCCACTGTGCAAAGATTATTGGATTCTGGAGCGGACGTAAACATACAGGCTGCCTGTGGTTGCACTCCTCTGCTGCTTGCGGCAGGTAGCGGTGACATCGGAATCACTCGAGCGTTGCTCAATGGTGGCGCTGATCCCGGAGCGGTCTGTAGGCCGGGTATAACTGCCTTGGTGGTCGCAATAGAACGCGGCTATAGCGCTATCGTTGAATTGCTCAAGCCTGCCTCGGCCCAGGCGACGCAGGGGAAGTCGAAAAGCCTTCGCTCGCACGTGGAAAGTCCCACGCTGAACTTGTTTGAAGAGTAATTTAACCCATATCGAATTGGGTCAAGGTTCGGAAATGCAAGACACAACACGCACAACCGCACGCGATGATAACAATGTGTGGAAAGGCTTCACAGCAGGTCTGATTGGGGGGCTACTAGCATCCTGGACCATGAACCGATTTCAGGACGTCTGGGGCCAAGTCCTTAAGGGCATCGAGGCTTGGCCGGGCAACGAATTTCATAAGGTATCGGGCGAGCACGCCGAAGGCGGCGAGGAAACGTCTGGCACTCAACATTTGGAGTTCGGTTCGAAGCCAGAAGTTCCGGATGACACAACCGTAAGAGCGGCCTCCGCACTTTCAGAGGGAGTGTTTGGTCATAAGTTGACGCCTAGTGAAAAGAAGATCGGAGGTACGGCGGTTCACTACCTTTTGGGCACGGGTGTAGGTGGGCTATACGGAGCAGCAGCGGAAAGAGCACCCAACGTCACTGCGGGGGCAGGCCTTCCTTTCGGCGCGGTCTTCTGGTTAGTTGTAGACGAGGGAGCAGTGCCGTTGCTCGGTCTCTCAAAAGGACCAACGGCCTATCCGCTCTCCACCCACGCTTACGCTCTCTCATCGCATTTCGTTTATGGACTTACAGCGGAGGTGGTGCGTCGCGCGGTTCGCCGCGCACTGTAGGTCGTGTCACCATGACGGATTTCGAACCGAATTTTGCGAAGTCGAGGCCACGGCCCTTTTCTGATCGCGAGCTTGAAGAGCTCCAGCGTGTTACGTTTGACTATTTTCTGAAGGAAACAAATCCTGAGAACGGCCTGGTGCCGGACAGCACTCGGCAGGGCGCGCCATGCAGTATCGCTCCAACCGGGTTTGCTTTGGCTGCCTATCCTGTCGGTGTTGAGCGTGGCTTCATTACGCGCGATGAGGCGATTAGCCGAACGCTGACCTCTCTTCGCTTCTTCTGGCAAAGCCCGCAGGGTCCGGAATCGGACGCCACTGGATACAAAGGTTTCTACTATCACTTTCTCGATATGAAGACAGGCCGCCGTATGTTTGATTGCGAACTCTCGACAATCGATTCGACCTTCGTGATCGCAGGTGCATTGACGGCTGCCGAGTATTTCAATCGCGACACCGAAAACGAACGTGAGATTCGCGATCTTGCTACGGCCCTCTATCGACGCACGGACTGGCAGTGGGCACAAAATGGTGGAGTGACGGTAACGCACGGTTGGACGCCCGAAAATGGGTTCTTAAAGTATCGTTGGGATGGCTATAACGAAGCGCTGATTCTTTACGTTCTCGGTCTTGCATCGCCAACACACCCTTTACCAAAAGAGAGTTACCCGGCTTGGACCAGGACTTATGAGTGGCGAAATCTTTATGGATACGACTTCGTCTACGCTGGTCCGCTCTTCATCCATCAGCTCTCGCACATGTGGATCGATTTTCGCTCCATTCAGGACGACTACATGCGGCAGAGAGGGATCGATTATTTCGAAAACAGCCGTCGCGCGACTTACGCTCAGCAACAGTACGCTATTGAGAACCCCAGAGGCTTCAAAGGCTATGGCGAATTCATTTGGGGTTTCACTGCGAGCGATGGTCCTGGGCCAGCCATTCAAAAGATCGCAGGCAAGGAGCGCCAATTCTATGACTACATCAACCGCGGTATTCCGGACGGACCGGATGACGGTACTTTGGCTCCATGGGCCGTGATCGCTTCGCTTCCGTTCGCTCCTGAAATTGTCTTGCCCTCGATCCGTTACTTCGACCAAAGCTTTCCTGAGATGACCAGTAAGTATGGATTCAAGTGCAGTTTCAACCCGACGTTTTCCGGAACTTCGAACAATGGATGGATTTCAAAAGGCTACTACGGTCTGGATCAGGGTCCTATCGTTTTAATGATTGAGAACTATCGATCCGGATTCATTTGGCGGTTGATGCGAGGCTGTCCTTACATCGTTACGGGGCTGCGCCGCGCAGGAT
>DATFHH010000012.1:0-7013 GCA_035248565.1 Pyrinomonadaceae bacterium
CTTTTTGAGAACGGTTTCTGGTCAGTTGCGCCGATCGGCGCCTTTCCGGACGGCGCGAATGCCTACGGTTGCCAGCAGATGATTGGCGACGTGTGGGAGTGGACCACTTCCGATTACGTGCCTTATCCGGGATTCAAATCAGAATTTGACGAATACAACGACAAATGGTTCGTCAATCAGAAGGTTTTGCGTGGCGGCTCGTTTGCCACGCCGCAGTTTCATATCAGAGCAACCTACCGAAACTTCTTTCACGCCCACGAGCGCTGGATGACATCCGGGTTTCGGTGTGCGCGAGATATGTAGCCGCGGATTAAACGGATCCTGTTACAGATCTACACAGATCGAACCCACCTGTTTGAAGGAGAACATCATGTCCCCAAGGCTTCGAAGACTGCTCGGCAGTTTGGTTGTAACTGTCTCAATAGCTATTCCTGTGCTGGCGCAAACTGAGGCGCGCAGTAGTGTAGAATCGACAGGCGCTACCGCCAGTTCGAGCCCGGCAAAGACAACGCCGATCAATCCGAAATACACCACGCCGAAGTCTCCGCTCGACACGGCTTACGGGGCGAAGATCGCCGAGTACACGACCGAGAAGTACTTCCTGACGGAACTCGTCGATCACCTGCCGCTATCAGACAAAGTGCCTTCACCTGAAAAAGTCTTGGGCTACGCAGTCGGCACGCCAAACAAACTCACTTACACCAAAGATCTCTATCGTTACTTTCGCGCGCTGGCAGCAGCGTCTCCGCGCGTTCGCGTCTTCGTTGCGCCCGAGAAGAGCGAGGAAGGTCGCGAACAGATGCTCGTTGTGGTGAGCGACGAAGCAAATCTCGCCAAGCTGGATCGTTACAAAGAGATCACCGCGAAACTCGCAGATCCGCGAAAGATCACCGACGCGGATGCGCAGACATTAATCTCCGAAGCGAAGCCGTTTTATTGGGCGTCGGGCTCGATCCACTCGCCTGAAACCGGCTCGCCGGAAATGTTGATGGAGCTGGCATATCGTCTGGCGGTTGAAGACTCGCCCTTCATCGAAGACATCCGCAAGAACATGATCGTGATGATCACGCCGGCGCTGGAAGTCGACGGGCGCGATCGAATGGTGGATCTGTACAACTATCACAAAGCCAATCCGGGCAAACCGGTCCCGTCCCTGCTTTACTGGGGCAAATATGTCGCTCACGACAACAATCGCGACGGGCTGGGAATGGCGCTCGCACTCACGCGCAATCAGATGCGCACGTTTCTCGAGTATCACCCGACCGTGCTTCACGATCTGCACGAGTCCGTGCCTTATCTGTACACGATGACCGGCACCGGTCCGTACAACGCGTGGCTCGATCCGCTGGCGATCGATGAGTTTCAGCTACTCGCTTATCACGAGATTGAAGAGATGACTAAGCGCGGCGTTCCAGGCGTCTGGACACACGGTTTTTACGACGGCTGGGCGCCTAATTACATGCTTTACATCGCGACCGGACACAACGCGATCGGCCGTTTTTACGAGACGTTTGGCAACGGCGGCGCAGATACGCGTGAGCGAACGTTACCTGCGAACCAGACCTCTCGTGTTTGGTATCGTCCGAATCCGCCGTTCCCGCGCGTCAACTGGTCCATGCGCAACAACATCAACATGCAGCAGTCGGCGATCCTGTTTGCGATGAATTTTGTAGCTAAAGAGAAGGAGCGTTTTCTCAACAATTTTTACATCAAGAGCAAACGCGCGATCTCGAAAGCGTCGAACGAGGGTCCGGCAGCATACATCATCCCTGGCGACACGCCGCGTCCGGTTGAGGCGGCAGACATGGTCAACCTGTTGCGGATGCAGGGAGTTGAAGTACACCGCGCCACGAAAGAGTTCAGCGTCAAGGATCAAAAATATCCGGCAGGTTCTTACATAATCAGAATGGACCAGCCGTATTCGCGCATGGCTGACATGCTGCTCGACACGCAGTATTACAACGTCAGCGATCCGGCGCCTTACGACGACACTGGTTGGACGATGGGCGCGATGCGTAACGTCAAAACGGTGCGCGTCGTCGACAAGAGCGTGCTCGACGCACCCGCGACCCTGCTGACCGAGGACGCGAAAGTGACCGGGCAGCTTACCGGTCCAGCGTCCGCCGTTGTATATGTTATCAACCACAACACTGACAATACGCTGGCAACGCTTCGCTTCAAGTTGAAAGACGTGAAGATGAGCGCCGCTGAAGATTCGTTCAAGATCGGCGAGCAACAGTTCAACACCGGCTCATTCATTATCAAGAAGGACGGCAATCCGCAGGATTTACGCACGCGTTTGGAGTCGACTGTTGCCGAGCTTGGTTTGAAAGCAGTCGGTATAGACAAACTGCCGGACGTAAAAACTCACGAACTGGCGGTGCCGCGGATCGCAATTGTCCACACGTGGATCAACACGCAGAACGAAGGCTGGTTTCGTATCGAGTTTGACCGCCTCCAAATACCCTACACGTACATTTCCGATCAAGTCATTCGCGACACGCCGAATTTGCGACAAAAGTTTGACGTACTGATCTTTCCGCCGGTTGGTGGTTCAGCGCAGACCATCGTCAATGGTCTGCCAAAACGCGGTGACCCGATTCCGTGGAAACAATCAGATGTAACGCCGAACTTTGGGAACTCGCCGGATCAAACAGACGACATGCGTGGTGGGATGAGTGTTGCCGGCGTTGCCAATCTTCAGAAGTTTATCGAAGACGGCGGATTGTTCATTACCATCGGAGGCATCGCTCAAATTCCTATCGATTACGGCATCACGAACGGAGTTTCGATTCAGCAGTCAGACAAGCTCCAAGCTCGCGGCTCGATCTACAACTCGACATTTGCAGATCGCAAGAGCCCGATTGCTTATGGTTACGATGTTGGGCTGCCGGTCTACTTCAACCAGACGCCGTTATTTCAAGTCGCTGCGGGTGGCGGCGGTGGTTTTGGCGGCGGCGGCGGAGGCGGTCAGGGCGGCGGCGGCGCGTCGCGGGCTTCGGGACGCGGAGGTATCGGCGATCCGGATGTAGTTCAAGCGATGCCGCAACCGCGGCCTGCCGATCGTTCGGAGCGCGGTGATGATCAGGAGCAGCGGGAGAGTCCGTTCTTCGTACCGCCGCAACTGCGTCCTCGCGTTGTGCTGCGATTTGCGAACGACGAAAAGAACCTGCTTATCAGCGGAATGTTGGCGGGTGGGAATGAACTGGCGAATCGGCCGGCGGTAGTTGACGTGCCGGTTGGTCGTGGTCACGTGGTGATGTTTGCGACTAATCCGATGTGGCGGCATCAAACGCAGGGTGAGTTTTTCCTGGTGTTCAATGCGGCGCTGAACTACGACAATCTGGGAGTAGGACGTGCGGAACCACGCGGGCAGTCACCACGCTCAAGCATGGACGATCAGTAATTCCCCTGAAAATATTTCAACGCAAAGGCGCAAAGGACGCAAAGAAGAATTCGGGTGCTCGATAGCTTTGCGGCTTTGCGCCTTTGCGTGACAAACATCTGTTATGGAAGCGATTCTAACTGACATCGAAACCCGCGTGCTCGGTTCGTTGATTGAAAAACAGGTAACCACACCTGAATACTACCCCCTCACACTCAACGCTCTCACGCTCGCCTGCAACCAGAAGAACAATCGCAACCCGGTCACGTCGTATTCCGAGAGCCAGGTCTCGGAAGCGATTGAAAGTCTGCGTGAGAAAAACCTCGCCTACGTCTTCTATGGCAGCACGAGCCGCGTGCCGAAATACAAGCACGTCATGCCGGAAGTGATGCACCTGACTCCGCCAGAGACAGCACTCATGTGCGTGTTGATGTTGCGTGGTCCACAAACGCTGGGCGAATTGCGCGGCAGCGCGTCGCGACTGCACGAGTTTTCGAGTTTGGAAGAGGTTGAGGAAACCTTGAATGGACTCATCACGCGCGAACCCGATTCACTCGTAGCCCGTCTGCCACGTCAACCCGGCCAGAAGGAGGGCCGATTTGCGCATCTGCTGTCGGGCGAGGTAGATCTCGAGTCAGTGCAAGAGGTGCAGCATGTGAGTTCTTCACGACGCGCTGGTTTAGAAGAGAAGGTTGAGGCACTTGCGGCGGAAGTTGAAAAGCTGAAAGAACAATTCGAGCAGTTTAGAAAACAATTCGAATAGAGCCGCGAATTTCACGGATGAAACACGGATTCTTTTGAGCTATAATGGCCCTCCCTTATGAATCTCGAAATCTTCCATCCAGCAGTGGCGCGCTGGTTTGCCCGGAGCTTTCCCGCGCCCACCGAGCCGCAGCTACAGGCATGGCCCGAGATCAAGAAACACCGGCACACTCTTATCGCTGCGCCGACCGGATCCGGTAAAACTCTCGCCGCATTCCTCTCAGCTATTGACGATCTTGTTCGACTGGGTGTCGAAGGAAAACTCGACGACTCCACGCATGTCATCTACGTCTCACCTCTGAAAGCCCTCAGCAACGACGTGCAACGCAATCTCCAGGTTCCACTCGAAGGCATTCAGGCCGAACTGAAAGCTCTCGGATTGCCGGAAGTCAACATTCGCACACTCGTGCGCACCGGCGACACACCCGCCGCGGAACGCACCGCGATGACGAAGCGGCCGCCACACATCGTAGTCACGACGCCTGAGTCGCTTTACATCTTGTTGACCAGTGATGGTGGCCGGCGCATGTTGGAAACCGCGCGCACGTTGATACTCGACGAGATTCACGCAGTGGTTGGAGATAAACGCGGCTCGCACCTGGCGCTCTCGATCGAACGTCTCGAACATCTCGTCCAACAACATTCACAAGACAGCCACTTGATTCGTATCGGGCTTTCTGCAACGCAGCGGCCGATCGAAGAAGTGGCGAGATTCTTAGTCGGCACAAAAAGTCTCGACGGCGACAACACCCCTAATTGCACCATCATCGACAGCGGTCATGCTCGCAAACTCGACCTCGCGATCGAGTTGCCCGAGTCGCCGTTGCAGGCAGTGATGTCGGGTGAGGTTTGGGATGAGGTTTACGATCGTCTGGCCCAGCTGATTCGTCAGCACAACACAACCCTCGTTTTCGTCAACACACGCCGGCTTGCCGAACGAGTCGCGCGCCACCTTGGCGAGCGTATCGGCGACGAAAACATCGCGGCCCATCACGGCAGCCTCGCGCGCGAACAGCGTTTGATGGCGGAGCAACGATTGAAGTCCGGCGAGCTAAGCGCACTTGTCGCCACCGCTTCTTTAGAACTCGGAATCGACATCGGCGACGTCAATCTGGTCTGCCAGCTTGGCTCAACTCGTTCCATCGCCAGTTTTCTCCAGCGCGTCGGGCGGTCCAATCACACAGTCGCCGGTTTCCCGAAAGGTAGAATCTTTCCATTGTCACGCGATGAACTAGTCGAGTGTACGGCGATTATAGATTCGGTCCGTCGTGGTGAACTCGATCGTTTGGAGATACCTGAGCGGCCGCTGGATATTCTGGCCCAACAGATTGTTGCTTCGGTTGCAGCCGAAGAATGGGGCGAAGACGAACTCTTCGCGATGATCCGCGACGCCTATCCTTATCGCAATCTCGAACGCGAACAGTTTGATTCAGTCGTCCGCATGCTCGCTGAAGGTTTCACAACCAAACGAGGCCGGCGTTCGACCTATCTTCACCACGATGCGGTAAACAAGCGTTTGCGCGGCCGGCGTGGAGCACGACTCGCCGCGATCACCTCAGGTGGCGCGATACCTGACACGGCAGATTACGCAGTGGTGCTCGAGCCGAGCGATCTCGTGATCGGCTCAGTGAATGAAGACTTTGCAATCGAGAGTTTGCAGGGCGACATCTTTCAACTGGGAAATACTTCGTGGCGTGTGCTGCGTGTGGAGCAGGGAAAGGTGCGAGTTGAAGACGCACACGGCCAGCCACCTTCGATTCCGTTCTGGTTGGGCGAGGCGCCGGCGCGGACACATGAGTTATCTGCTTCGGTTTCGCGGTTGAGAGACGACGTCGCCAACCGAGTCGAGATCAGGGCCGCGGATGACGCGGATTTGGATTCGGATTCGCGCGGATCGAGTGTGGATCTTGAACCAGCGCTTGAGTGGTTGACGGATGAGGTTGGGATCTCCAGGGAGGCGGCGGAGCAGATTGTTGAGTATCTTGCGGGCGCAAAGATTGTTTTGGGTGTGATGCCTTCGCAGGACAATCTCGTGCTTGAGAGGTTCTTTGATGATAGTGGCAGCATGCAGTTGGTGCTGCACGCACCGTTCGGCAGTCGTTTGAATCGCGCGTGGGGACTTGCGCTGCGAAAACGATTCTGTCGCAAGTTCAACTTCGAATTGCAAGCAGCGGCAACGGAAGATGCGATTGTTCTTTCACTTGGACCAACACACAGCTTTCCACTCGACGAAGTCTTCCATTATTTGAACTCAAAAACTGTCCGCCATCTTCTGTGTCAGGCTTTGCTTGACGCACCGATGTGGAACATCCGCTGGCGTTGGAATGTCACGCGTTCTCTGGCTGTGTTGCGGCGTCGCGGCGGAAAGAAGATTCCGCCACAGTTGCAGCGGATGGATGCCGAAGATCTGCTCACGGCTGTTTTTCCGGAACAGGTTGCGTGCGCAGAGAACCTGACTGCCGGTGAAAGAGAGATTCCGGGGCATCCGTTGGTGGATCAAACGGTTAAGGATTGTCTCGAAGAGGCGATGGACGTCGATGGTCTCGAGCGTCTGTTAACTGCAATCGAACGAAACGAGAAGAACCTCTTCGCGCGCGACGTGATTGAAGCCTCGCCGTTGTCGCAGGAGATACTGAACGCACGGCCGTACGCTTACCTTGACGATGCGCCGCTTGAAGAACGCCGCACGCGTGCCGTGTTTCAACGACGGTGGCTCGATCCAGAGACAGCCGCCGACATGGGCAAGCTAGATCAAGCGGCCATCGATCGCGTGCGCGAGGAAGTTTGGCCCGATCCGCGAAATGCCGATGAACTTCACGATGCCCTGGTTGAATTGGGTTTCCTGACGGAAGAAGAAGGTTCGAAC
>DATFHH010000013.1:0-3634 GCA_035248565.1 Pyrinomonadaceae bacterium
TTACAGCCCGGTGCCATTAACCACTCGACCACCCCTGCAACACTTTTGTTTTGCCGTGGAGCCGGCGAAGGGACTTGAACCCCCGACCCTCTGATTACAAATCAGATGCTCTACCAACTGAGCTACGCCGGCCCGCTATAGCGTACAAATAGCGCAATCCGACAAAATGCGGATACTACCAAGCGGGTTTCAAAAACGCAAGAACCGAAGGCCCATCCACAGATTACGCAGATAATAAGAATAAAATCTGTGTAATCTGTGGATGGTTTGTTGTAGGATGACTAAACCCTCACGCCCCAATCTTCAACGAAAATCGAAGGAGACAATCATGCCACGATTCAGAAATCTGCGAACAGTGCTCTTCTCACTCGCCTGTTTGCTCACGCTCGCCCTGCCGACAAGCGCCCAAACACCAACTCCGACGCCACAAATTCTGATGCCAACTACGCAACAATCGCTGCGCGTCGCCGGAAAATCCCGTCTATATTGCGCCGGTTACATTCGTTATCAACGACTGCCGCACATGCCCGAGATTGTAGGCGCCGAACAGGAACAGGAACAACGCACGTTTGCCGAAGGCGACGTCGTCTATATCAATGCCGGCTCCCAGCAAGGTATTAAAGAAGGCCAAAACTTCCAAATCATCCGCCCGCGTGGTGACGTCAAAGGCGTTTTCAAGCAAAAGAAGGGGTCTGTCGGAACTTACGTGCAGGAAGTAGGTCAACTGCAGGTTTTCAAAGTGCGCGAAAACACCTCGGCCGCGCAGGTCACATTTTCTTGCGACGCCGCGCTGCTCGGCGATCTCCTGGCGCCAATTCCCGATCGCGAGTCGCCGCTGCAACGTGCCGAAACAAACCTCGATCAGTTTGCTGATCCCACGGGAAAACAGAACGGCCGTTTGATAATGGCTAAAGACAATCGTGAAATGGTCACGAGAGACGATGTCGTCTACATCGATCTTGGATCTGAAGACCAGGTGAAGCCCGGCGACTATCTCACTGTCTATCGTCCACTCGGCACGGGCAACATCACTCGCATCGACAACGAAGAGATAGCGCGCAATCGCGCGAGCGGCTTTGAGAGCGATCGCTTCCGCGGCGGCGGCTTCTCAAATCAAGCCTCGCGCGCGAAAGACTCGACAGCGTTTGTAAACGCAGAAGGTCGTTATCGTTATCGTCCGATCACCACACGCGAAGTCAAACGCCATCGTCCGGACATGCCGCGAAAGATCGTTGGCGAGATAGTAGTGATTGACGTGCAGACGAGAACGGCGACCGCGATCGTCACTCGTGTTGCCGGTGAGGTGCATACGGGCGACTGGGTTGAGATTCAGTAGTCCGCGTTATTTGCGACAATCCGCGATAAAAACTGCTGAAATATCCATACATTGACGTGCAGGCTGAGATCACGACCAGCCACAGCATTGCTCTGCCTGCCGTGTAAAGCAGCACTTGCCAGTCCTTGCCCGTGGTTGGACCACCATCGATCAAATGCTGCCACGCCGTGCGCAACTCCGGCACTGACCAAAACTCAATCGCGGGAAACGGTCTGCCAAAATTCGCTACTGGCGGCTTTCCGCTGACGCTCGATCCAATCAACAATGCGACGGTGACTACCTGCGCCAGCATTTTGAACTTTCCCATTTTCGAGGCTGAAATCACGACCCCTTCAACCGCCGCAATCGAACGCAAACCCGTCACGGCAAACTCTCTCCCAATGATAATCACAACCGCCCACGCGGGCGCGAGTTGATTTTCGACCAGCGAAATCAGCGCCGCCGAGATCAATAGTTTGTCGGCTATCGGATCGAGTAGCTGACCGAGACGAGTTACTTGCCCACGACTGCGCGCGATGTGCCCATCGAGATAATCGGTCAGCGCCGCACCTAAGAACATCACCACGCCCAGAAGGTGTCTCGGCACGCCAAACCAGTCTTCAGAAAACGGCGTCAGCAGGACGACGACCAGCAACGGCACAATGAAAATGCGCAGGAGAGTCAGGGCGTTGGGAAGATTCACGGCCTTACTCTACTGAGATTTCAACGATTAATCCACATATTATCTGCGTAATCTGTGGATGGCTTGCCGGGCGAAAATCAGTCCGTTACAATGACTGATTTTCACTATGGCCATTGATCGCATCAGTGTCAGGGGAGCTCGGCAACATAACCTGAAAAACATCAATGTCGACATCCCGCGCGATCGTTTCACCGTAATCACAGGGCTCTCCGGTTCGGGTAAATCCTCACTCGCTTTCGACACGATTTACGCCGAGGGACAGCGACGTTACGTCGAGTCGCTTTCCGCTTACGCCCGCCAGTTTCTCGATCAACTCGAAAAACCGGACGTTGACTCAGTTGACGGCCTCTCGCCCGCGATTTCAATCGAACAAAAGACCGTTTCTCGCAGTCCGCGCTCAACCGTGGGTACGGTCACTGAGATCTATGACTACATGCGATTGCTGTTTTCGTCGATCGGAGTGCCGCACTGCCACATCTGCGGCGCTGCGATCACGCGCCAGAGTGTCGATCAAATCGTGCAGAACGTTTTGGGTCTGCCGGAAGGCGAACGAGTGATGGTGCTGGCCCCAATCGTGCGCGGCCGCAAAGGTGAGTTCAAAAAAGAGCTCGAAAAACTGGCGAAGGAAGGCTTTCTCCGCGCGCGTGTCGATGGCGAGTTGCTCTCGCTCGACGAAGAGATCCGGCTCGACAAGCGAAGAAATCACACGATCGAAGCGGTCGTGGATCGTCTTCTGATCAAGAACGGAATACGCGAACGACTCACGGATTCGATCAGAACTGCGCTCAAGTTGACTGGCGGCGCCGTGCTCATTTCAGTCGTCGATGGCGAAGAGAAGCTGTACTCAGAACGAATGGCCTGCGTGAACTGCGGCATCAATGTGCCACCGCTCGAGCCGCGCTCGTTTTCGTTCAACTCCGCTTACGGCGCGTGCAAACGCTGTCACGGTTTGGGAACGGTGATGGAGATCGATTCGCTGAAATTGATTCCAGATCCCTGGCAGACTCCCGAAAGACTCGGCTACATGGGAACGGCCGATAAGCAAGGCTCTGCCTATCTCCGTAGCGCTCTGCTCGCGGTCTGCAAACATTTTCACGCCGATCCAAAAACACCTTACGCCGATTTGCCGAAGGAGGTGCGCGAGGGTTTTCTGAATGGAGTCAGCGGCAAGATCACTTTCAATCAGGGACTGTACAGCTACCAAAATGAATGGCCAGGCGCTCTCAGTTGGCTCCGAGATCGATTGGAGGAAGCAGCTTCGGAGAAACTAAGAGTGGCCCTCGAGCAGTTGGTTTCGCCGACCGTCTGCCCGGAATGCAGTGGAAGACGTCTGCGTTCCGATTCACTGTCGGTGCAGGTCGGTGGACGCGGCATCGCAGATTACACTGCGCTGCCAATCGAAGACTCGGTGCCAGCGTTCGAACAGATCAAGCTCAACTCGCGCGAAGAACAGATTGCTGGTCCAATACTGCGTGAAATTAAGAATCGTCTGCGTTTCTTGCAGACGGTCGGCCTCGGTTATCTGACTCTCGATCGCTCGTCGGCAACTCTCTCCGGCGGTGAAGGTCAACGGATTCGCCTCGCAACGCAGATCGGTTCGCAGTTGCGCGGCGTTC
>DATFHH010000014.1:0-48115 GCA_035248565.1 Pyrinomonadaceae bacterium
AACTGTCTGATGCTTCCGAGATCCCGACATACGGCGCTGCTGCGATGCCTTGCGCCATCGCCGTGACGGCAACCGGCGCGAGCGGCGCTGAAGGCGTGTCGACGTATGCGTCTTCGAGCGGCGGCGGGACCGCGCCTCTGGCTCCAATCACAGTGGCAGCGAGATCTGACGAAATTACGGCATACCCACCGGGGATCTGTGCGAGCAGCACGCGCGCATCGTCACGCCAACTCGAGTTTGGATATTTCTCCAGCAGGCGCTCGATGGTCACGCGCGCTTGCTCGTATCTTCCTAACTTGTTTTGCGCATACGCCAGCCAGTAGAGCGCAGCATCGACGTTCTTCTCGTTAGGAAATGAGGAGACATACTCGTTGAACTTTTCCTGCGCCTTGGACCATTCGCCGTCAGTGATGAGGTCGCGCGCACTGCGAAACACGGTAGTGGCATCTGACTGCGTGGCGTTGCGCTGCTGACCCAAAGCGACGCTCGCTATCAGAAGAACCACAAGCGTGATGGAAAGCGATGTAAGGTATTTCATTTCTCTAGCCTCTATTCATTAACGATTGTTGTTTGTGTCCCGGTCCTGATAATCCAAAAGCGCCGCGACAATCTCAGTCTTCTGCACCCGCTCCTTGATCACGCGCACCTCTTCTGGCCGCGCGTGATCCGGCAGGTTGGCGATATCGATCAGGAACGGTTCCAGATCGGCGAGGAGTGTCTTCGTGGGAAACTTTGCTTTCATCTCAGCGTCTCGACGCAGCACCACATTCTCGTTTAGCAAACGGCGCGATAGCGCCTTGTCATAACTCACGTCAATCTCTTCATCACTGTCAGACACCGGAAGGTTCTTGATCGACCGCAACAGAATCTGCGTCTGCTCGATATGCCTGGCCGTGTCCTGCTCATCAATATCCAGGTATCCAAAATCCGACGACAAAACGCCCGACTCATCAGTCGCAGCGTGTTTGACTGTTCTCTTACTTCGTCGCCTCGGTAAATCCGGGTTCTTCCGCGTTAATCCGCGGCTAAGACTGACCTTTGTCTTTCGATCCTGCTGTTGAGTCGAGATGATCTGTTTCGCCGTAGTCTCTTGCTTTGGCTGCCTCGACTTCAAATAAACGATACCCACTATGATCGCCACCACGAGTATCGCGGTCACTCCCGCAAACCGCATCCCAAACCAACTCCGCCTCCGCTCACTACCTGACTGCGCATGCTCCGCAATCCTGGTCCACAGAAACGGCGGCACTTCAATCTCTCGATCGTAGCGTGCAAAGAGTTCCTGTTCCGCTGTAAGCGCCTCAAACTTCGTCGAGCAATCAACGCACCCGATCAAATGCGCGCCAACGCGCTCCCGCTCGCCAGGCGCAAGCTCGCCGTCGAGATATTCTTCCAAAAGCTCCGAACAAACTTCACACTTCATAACCAACTCCAGCGTAAGGACTGATCCTCTTTCTCATCTCAGCACGCGCACGGTGCAGATCAGTCTTTAACTTTGCGAGCGAGAAACCAGTGATCGCTGCAATCTCTTCGTAACTGCATTGGTGCAGCACCTTCAACGTGAATACCAGTCGCTTATCTTCGTCGAGCGCTGCGAGCGAGCGGCGGATGAGTTCGTTCAACTCTTTGCTGAGTAATCCATCGACGGGCGCCGGTTTTTTATCGCTTAAATCCATTACCGACTTGTCAGCGAGATCGACGTGATTGCCGGCGCGGGCGCGTGCTCGCAGCGACTCGCGCGCGACGTTTCGAGCGATGCCAAAGAGCCAGGTCGAGAGCTTTGTCTCCGCGCGCATCGTGTGAATCGCGCGAAAAGCACGGACAAAGGTCTCTTGCGTCAGTTCCTCGGCGAGCGCGCGGTCGTTGACCATGTCGTAGATGAAACTGATGACGGGCCGCGAATACCGTTCAAAAATCAGGCGAAAGGCTTCCGCATCGCCCTGGCACACGCGAGTAACCAGGTCTACTGAACTGTTCATCAGAGTTCCCGCGAACGCGCCAGTCATCGCTCTCGGTAGGTTAGTGCTTGGAAAGGGCTAAAAGTTTCATCCGCGTCATCCGCGGCTAAATATTCTTGGGATCGACGATCTTCCCAGCAATCGCGGAGGCTGCGACGACGTAAGGTGAGGCGAGATAGAGTTGGCCGGGGCCACTGCGACCGGGAAAGTTTCGATTCTGCGCGCTGACGGTGACTGTATCCGGCGACGCTGACGCGCCCGGCCCGGCATTGATACACGCCCCGCACGACGGATCGATCAACTCCGCACCCGCACGCTCGAACAGCTCGATATACCCGCGCTGCCGCGCGTACTGCTTGATCTTCTGCGACCCAAACTGAATGTAGAGGTGCACACCTTCAGCGACTCGTTTTCCACGCGACAACGCATTCTCGAGCACCTCCGCGTACATGTCCATGTCAGACATTTTTCCGCCCGTACACGATCCACCGTAAGCCGCATTGATCCGTACTTCATCTTTGAGCTCGTCAATCGGAATGCCATTTCGCGGATCGCCCGGCGTCGCGACCATCGGACCAATCTGGTCCAGATCGATCTCAAAGACCGCCGCATACTCCGCGTCCGCGTCGCTGTAAGTGAATCCTTTGCGCACTTCTTCCGGATCGAGTCCACGCATACGCACGATGTATTCGAGCGTCACTTCATCGGGCTCGATGATTCCGGTCGTGCCGCCTGCTTCAACGGCCATGTTAGTCAAGGTCGCGCGCTCGTCCATCGACCAGTTCTTCAAATCGTCACCGGCAAACTCGAGCACCTTGCCGATGCCCTTGCTTGTCTTCATGTACTCAGTCGCGAGGATGTAAAGCATCACGTCTTTTGCCGCAACGTCGGGACGTTTCTTTCCTTTGAGCACATAGCGCACAGTCTCCGGCACACGAATGCGGATGTCTTTCGTGTACCACGCATTCGCCATGTCAGTTGAACCAACGCCGAACGCGAAACAACCAAGCACGCCGGCCATGCACGTGTGCGAATCAGTGCCAATAACGATCTGTCCCGGCAGAGCGAGATCTTCGACCACGGCGTTGTGACAAATTGCCTCCGAGCCACCTTCGGGACTCTCGCCGTACAGCCTGATTTTTTGTTTACTGGTGAAGCTCTCCTGCGTCGTCGCCAAACCCTCGGCGCGTTCCAACAAACCCATCTCACGATGTTTCGGCGACATCACCCGCCCTAGAAAAGTCAGGTGATCGCGAAACGCAAAAACCGACTCAGGTTGAGACACGCGCGCATCGGCGCCCAGCGCTTGTTTGAACAGCGACTCCGCCATTGGTGTCACGTACTCATGCGAGAAACGCACGTCAGCCAGTGCAAACAACGCATCGCCGGGCTTCACTGCTTCGACTCCGATCTTGCCGGCACTTACGAACGCAT
The DNA here is from genome assembly GCA_035248565.1 of Pyrinomonadaceae bacterium. Lineage (GTDB taxonomy): Bacteria > Acidobacteriota > Blastocatellia > Pyrinomonadales > Pyrinomonadaceae > PSRF01. Next base: position 3,393 of record DATFHH010000014.1, read on the forward strand.
GGCGCGCGATGATCTTTTCGACAATAGTCATCGGACGTGGACCAGTTTCGAGCGGCGGTGGAGATACTTGCCCTGAGAGTCGCGCTTTGTTGTAGTTGAACAGACCGCCGTAGGAGACGATCTCCTGCGAGATTGGGTCGAGTCCTTTAGTGAACTCAGAAAGCGGGATCTCCTCGCCGAGCCGGATGCGCTCGATCAAGCCGAAATCAGTTGACGTGAGAAGGCCGATGTTTTGCGAGTTTTGGCTGTAGATCTTCTCGATACTTTGTGCGATTACCAGTTGAATGCCCGCTGCTTTTTCGGCATAAGGCGCCGTCTCGCGCGACGAGCCGCAGCCTTTTGAAAGTCCGGAAACCACCACCGCGAATCCGCCGTTTTTCACTTCGTCTTTCTTGACCGCACCATCGCGCATGCCGACGTAGACGTATTGTCCGAGCGTCTCGTCGTAATAGAAACAGACCCAACCCGGCGTGATCTCGTCAGTCGAGATGTTGCTCATCAAAGGCAGAGCGCCTTCGAGCAAACGGCCGGCGAGCTCGGTTTCAAGCGCCGTTGCGGCATCGCCGCTGGCTTCGAGTTGTTTACGAATTAACGCTGTATCTTCGGTAAGAAATAGAATGCGGCCCGAGAATTTGATATGGTCAGGACGTCTTTCGAATGTACTGGTCATCAGGTTTCCTTGCATAAAGGACCTCTTTGGAGTGCGCTGCCTTGGCAGCGCTTTGGCCAAAGCGGTGACAAGTCACCGCACTCCAAAGTGTCGCTTTAGTTTGTCGCGATCATTCATTATCATGTGTGCACCCGATTATAACCTCACGCTGATAAAACCTTTAACGAGCATTTGACCTCTAAGCAGGCGGAGGAGAGTTGAGAATGAAGTCGTTGGTAAAAAGAATGGCGTTGGGGGCGTTTTTGGCGCTTTCGCTGGTGGCTATTGGCGCGCGGTCGATGGCAGTTGCCCAGGAAACCGACGATCCGGTCAAGATCGAGATCTACAAGCGGTTTGTCGATAACCGCCTGAATAAACCCGCCGTCGCGTACCAGGCCGCGAGAGACTATCTCCAAAAGTATGCGAAAGACAAAGACCAGTACGTCGACTATCTGACCAAATGGGTCACGTTTTACGAACGCGACGAGCGCAAGCGGAACCTACCCATTCTAATCAACGAAAAGAACTTCGCCGAAGCCTACAGCACAGGCGCGAAGATCCTCGCCGACGAGCCAAACTATCTGCGCGCGCAAATCGATCTCGGTTACGCCGGCTACCTTGCCGCCTCAGCAAAGAATGAGACTTACAACGCCGACGCGCTCCGTTACGCCCGAACTGCCATTCAAGCAATCGAATCAGGCAAGACGCCGACTGAGTGGGCGCCGTTCAAAGGCAAGGACGACACGCTCGCTTATCTCAACTACGCGGTCGGCTTTCTGACGCTAAAGACCAACCCGAATGAGGCGATTGATGCGTTGCTAAAGGCAGCACAATACGACAGTGACATCAAGAAGACGCCTTCAACTTATTACTTCCTCGCCGTAGCTTACGAGTCTGGTCCGTACAAGACGCTGTCAAGCTCATATCAAACTACTTACGCGGGCAAGCCAGAAACGACGGAAAGCAAAGCCGCGCTCGAGAAGTTGAACGTGGTGATGGATCGCATCATCGACGCTTACGCGCGTGCGATTGCGGCCGCCGGCACTGATCCGAAGACTGAGCAAAGCCGCAAAGAGTGGCTCGCGCAGTTGACGAACTATTACAAGTTCCGTCACGAGGGAAGTGATGCGGGCATAAACGAGTTCATCGCCGCGGCGCTACAGAAACCGTTGCCACCGAAGCCTTAGTTCTTTGAGCCACAAAGAGGCACAAAAGGGACAAAATCGAGTTAAGCGTAGATGTCTCGAATTAAATGGACCGAACGGCGCTTTGATTTCAATTTTCCCGCCGGGATCTATCCGGAGATGATCGAGCGGATTCGCGGCACGCCCGCGTGTCTCGAGGAGTTGCTCGATGGTCTGTCAGCCGAAACACTAACCGCTCAAGTCGACGGCCGCTGGTCCATGCAAGAGAACGCGGGCCACCTGTTGGACCTTGAAAGTCTCGTATCGCAAAGAATCGACGAATACCTCGCGGGAAACACCGCCCTGCACGCGGCCGACATGTCGAATCGCAAGACCTTCGAAGCCAATCACAATCAAGTACCTATCACCTCGATCCTGAAAGCGTTTCGCACTGCCAGACACGATATTGTTCGGCGTCTCGAGAGTTTCGACGCGGGCATTTTTGCGCGCACCGCGCTGCATCCCCGTCTGAACGTACCGATGCGACTCGTCGATATGTTATTTTTTCAGGCCGAACACGATGATTACCACCTCGCCAGGATTAGTGAACTGAAGAAGCTATTGGAATAGAGTGTCTCTTTGGAGTGCGGCGGCCTGGCGCCGCTTTGGCCTCGATCACGCTTAATCGATATTAAAGCGGCGCCAGGCCGCCGCACTCCAAAGAGACACCCATTCCGAGGCTGGAGCAATAATAAATGCGCATTCGATTTCTCGTGCCGGCGGTGCTCGCCGTCCTGGCTTTCAATGTGAACGCCCAACAGCTCTCGCTCGATGCAATGATCGATCGCGACATTGCCTCGTGGCTTTCGACCTACAAAATGCTTCACGCTGCGCCGGAGCTTTCTCATCGCGAAGATAAAACATCTGTCTTCGTCGCCGGTGAGTTGCGCAAACTCGGCTTCACCGTGACCGAGCATATCGGCAAGTATCAAAACACGCAGTGGAGCGGATACGGGCTGGTTGCAGTGATGAAGAATGGACCAGGTCCGACGGTGCTCGTGCGCACAGAGCTTGATGCATTGCCGGTTGAAGAAAAGACCGGCCTACCCTATTCGAGTCAGGTAAAGACAAAGAACGACGCCGGCGTGGAAGTAGGTGTGATGCATGCATGCGGGCACGACATTCACATCACCAGTTTTCTTGGCACGGCCAAGATGCTTGCCGAGTTGAAGGATCGTTGGAGCGGCACGCTCGTGCTGGTGGGCCAACCGGCTGAAGAGACCGGCGACGGAGCGATGGCGATGTTGCGTGACGATCTCTACACGAAGATTCCGCGGCCTGATTACGCGATCGCCTTGCACGACAAAGAAGACCTGGAAACAGGCAAAGTTGGGTATACACCCGGCTATGCGTTGTCAAGCGCCACGTCGATCGACATAAAAATTCGCGGTATCGGCGGGCATGGATCGAAGCCGGAGGTCACGAAAGATCCCGTGGTTGTGGCGGCGCAATTCGTGATGGCGCTGCAAACAATTGTCAGCCGTGAGAATTCACCGCTCGATCCAGCGGTAGTTACGGTCGGCTCGATTCATGGAGGCACTCGCTACAACATCATTCCCGATGAAGTCGATTTGCAGTTGACTGTTCGTGCTTACAAAGAAGAAGTGCGGAAGCACGTGCTGGCGTCGATCGAGAGAATGCTGAAAGGCGTCGTAGCAGCCGCGGGCATTCCCGAGGATCGTGCTCCGATCATGAAGGTTGCGGAAGGCACTCGCTCGACTTACAACGAGCCGCAGTTGGTTGAGCGTCTCGTGGCGACATTCCGTCAGGCGTTGGGAGATGAGAACGTTGTTAAAGTGCCACCGATCATGGCGAGTGAAGATTTTGGTTATTTCAGTTTGGACCAGAAGATTCCGCTCACGATCTTCTGGCTTGGGGCGTCGGATCCGGCGAAGGTGAAGGCGAGCAGGGAAACGGGTGTGGCGCTACCGGGTTTGCATTCCGCGCTGTTTGCGCCTGTACCTGAACCGACGCTTCGCACGGGAGTGAAAGCGATGACCTCCGCAGTGCTGGAGTTAATGAAGAAGTAAGCCGCGGATGACACGGATTTAGGACGGATTTATCCATAACAAATCCGCGTCATCCGCGGCTAAATAATCTTTCACCATGTTAAGCAGATTATTATTCCTAGTCCTGTTACCGTTTGCTGTCTTTGCGCAAACGACGCAGGATAAAGTTCGCGAATATCGCCGATCGAATGAGCATCAGATCCTGAGGGAGTTCACCACACTTCTTTCCATCCCGAACGTCGCGGCTGACACGCAGAACATCCGCAAGAATGCTGCATTCATTGTCGAGATGATGAAGCAGCGTGGACTGAATCCACGGTTGTTGGAAGGCCCGACGCCGGATACTCCGCCTGCTGTGTACGGTGAGTGGAAAACACCGGACGCACAACGGACCATCCTCCTTTACGCGCATTACGACGGCCAGCCGACCGATCCAAAACAGTGGACCGGGACGTTGCCCTGGCAGCCCACTTTTCGTTCTGCCGCGCTCGACAAAGGTGGTCAGATCATTCCTGGTCCAACTGAAGGTTCGCCTGTCAACCCAGAGTGGCGCATATACGCGCGCTCGGCTTCTGACGACAAAGCGGGCGTGATGGCGATCCTCACTGCATTCAGCGCCCTAAAAGAGAAAGATCTCGCACCTACTTCAAACATCAAGTTCTTGTTTGAAGGAGAGGAAGAGGCCGGCTCGCCGAATCTCGGCGAGATCATCAATCGCAACAAAGAACTACTCGCAGCAGATGTGTGGATCATCGGCGATGGACCAGTGCATCAGTCGGGCGTCAAGCAAGTTGTGTTTGGCGCGCGCGGCGACATCAATGTCGATCTCACCATCTACGCTGCCAAACGTCCGTTGCACAGCGGCCATTATGGAAACTGGTCACCTAATCCTGCGAATATGCTCGCGCGTTTGCTGGCGTCGATGAAAGATGACGACGGGCGAGTGACGATTGAAGGTTGGTATTCGGATGTCGAACCACTCGGCGAGGCAGAGCGCCGCGCGATTACAGAGGCGCCGCAATACGACGAAGAATTGAAGCAGCAGTTGGGATTGAAGCGCACTGAGGGCGGCGGCAAGTCGTTACTCGAACTGATCAATCTACCGTCGTTAAATATCAACGGGTTCGCCAGTGGTGATGTCGGCGCGCTGGCGCGCAATGTAATCCCGACGACTGCTACGGCCGTCCTGGATCTGCGTTTGGTGAAAGGCAACGATCACCAGCGCCAGACACAGCGGCTAATCGAACACATCCGCAAGCAGGGTTACTACGTTACAGATCGTGAGCCGACAGACGCGGACCATGCGCAGTATCCGCTGCTGGCGCGTGTCAATGTTCGAGCCGGTGGTTATAACGCCGAGCGAACGAGGATGGACTTGCCGATCTCGAAATCTGTGATTGACGCAGTGCAATCGACGTCGCGCGAGAAGATCGTGTTGTTGCCGACATCCGGTGGCAGTCTACCGTTGTCGATCATCACTGACAGACTCAAGACCGTGACGATCTCGGTACCGATTGTGAATTACGACAACAATCAACACGCAGAGAATGAGAACATTCGATTGCAAAATCTCTGGGACGGCATCGAGACTTGGGCCGCGATCATGACGATGAAATAATATAGGTCCTATCGGTCCAATAGGACCTATATTCAGTGCAAAGCTCAGAAAGTGCAGTTGTAGGGTTTTAGCTGTGTGCGGGCAGCCTCCATTTGCCTGTGACAAGCCTCGACTAGGCCTGCTCGCGTTTGCGGATTGTCAGCCAATCGTTTCCACTGCGTGCGCCAGTTATTAACGGCAGCCCTCAACGGTCCTCGCGCAGATTCCGGAACTTTACTCGAGACGCAGCTTTCATAAGCCGTAATAAAATTATCGCACTCGGCCACGCCCACTTTCTCCGCGGTGGCGGTTGCTGTGTTGGCATTACTGTGCGGCGTGCCTGCCGGTACGGGCGAAGTCGCGCTGGCAGGCGCCGCGGCGTTTCGATTCGTTTCCTGCTTGGCGCAAGCGAGCACTAATAGACCAATGACGATACATAACATTAGGAGGAGAGATTTCGACATATTGGTACTCCTGGTCCAGGATGACAGAGCGCGCCGATAATACACCTTGTTCCGGTTTTGTGCTTAGTGTTTAGTGCTTTGTGCTTGGTACTGTATAGGTTCTGGCTTAAACTACGCCCGATAGACCAAGCACAAAGTACTAAGCACAAAGTACTAAGCTCCCCCAAACTCTCCCTGACGCAGTATCGTTAAAGGAGACTGCCCGATGAAGCTGAAAGCATTCCTCGCGCTGCTACTCTCGTTCTGTGTTGTTCTGGTTGCCTTGGCCCAGACCAAGACGACCGTCCCCGCACCACCGCAAAATCCCAGCGACGATAAAGATGATGTTGTCAAAATCACGACTAATCTGGTCCAGGTTGATGCAGCGGTCACCAAAGACGGAAAGCCGGTCACGAACCTTACTGCCGACGATTTTGAGATCTATGAAGACGGACGGAAGCAAACAATCACTAGCTTCGCTTACATTTCAAACGTTTCGCGCACTGCGCCACCGGCCACGCGGGAGAAATCCACTGACGTTGTGCCATTTGCCTCAGTAAAACCGAATGAGCCACGCCGGATCATGGCGCTCGTAGTGGACGATCTTGGCCTTTCAGCGGACAGCATTTACCAAACAAAGCGGCAGTTGCGGAAGTTCATAGCGGAACAATTGCAACCCAACGATCTGGTCGCAGTTATGCGCACCAGCGGTGAATCGGGAGCCTTACAACAGTTCACCAACGACAAGCGTCTGCTTAATCGCGCCGTGGACCAATTACGCTGGAACCTTTGTAGCCGCGTTGGTGTAAGCGTCATGCCATTTCTCCTGGCGCCGGCATTGGGTAAGCGCGACGACTGGAATAACTGTGGTGGAACATCGTTTTACCAGACGATGAAGTCGTTGCGCTTTATCCTCGATGCGATGGGCCGGTTGCCCGGCCGCAAATCGATGGTCCTATTTTCCGACAGTCTCCCCAGAGAGACACAGGAAGTAAGATTTGATGATGATGATTCCTCTCCCTCACCTTTAGTAGATCAGACAAACTATTCCGCTTTGCTGCAAAGAATCGCAGAAAAGGCGATTCGCTCCTCGGTTGTAATCTATTCAATTGATACGCAAGGATTGCAGTACACCGGTCCCACCGCGGCGGATCACATCAGCGGTACGCGCGATGCAATTAACAGGCAAATCAACGACGTACTCGCTGCTCGTTCGCAATTGCTCTACTCGCGCCGCGAGGGAGGCGAGTTGATAGCCCGACAAACCGGCGGTTTTCAGATTCGCAACTCAAACAGCTTTCAGCTCGATCGCATTCTCGAGGATCAGAGTGGTTATTACCTGCTCGGTTATCGTCCAACAGAGGAAACGTTCAACAGGCGTTTCCATCAGATCAAAGCCAAAGTGAAGCGTTCGGGCATGACGCTGAGAACGCGTTTTGGTTTCATGGGCATCAGTGAAGAAGAAGCCAAACAAAATCAAGCATCGCCGCGCGACAAGGTCGAACTTGCGCTTATCTCGCCGTTTGGCGCGCAGGATATTGAACTCGACTTGACGTCTTTCTTCGTGAGCGACAAGACAGCAGGCTCAGTCGTGCGATCCTTCGTCTATATCTCGGCAAAGGATATGACATTTACGCCGGTTAATGATCGTCGCGAAGGCTCGATCGAGTTACATGGCGTGATTTTTGGAGATAACGGCGCCGTGATCGAACAGCTCGCGCGCAGGGCGAATCTGAGTCTTTCTGAAAGCGATTACGAGCAGGCGCTGCAAAATGGGATGAGCGTGATCTTTGATATTCCTGTGAAGCGGCCGGGCGCTTATCAAGTGCGCGTTGTCGTGCGAGACCCGAAGTCGTCGCAGGTTGGATCCGTCGGACAGTTTGTGAGTGTTCCCAATTTGAATAACAGACGGCCGGCCGTCTCTGGGATTGTTTTGGGAACTGTAGCTACCGATGCTAACGAGGCTATTGCGAATCCGAGCGCGAGGCGTTTTTCGCCGAACGACAATCTCTTTTTCGCATACATGATCTACAACGCCGCACAGCTTGGGAATCCGGCGATGCAGGTCGAACTTTTTCACGACGCCAAGAAGGTCTATTCAAGTCCGGAAGTGCAGATCCAGAATGCGAATCAGCCGGATCCGAATCGCGTTTTTGTCAGTGGCTCATTGCGACTGAATGCGGATCTCGAACCGGGTAGTTACTATCTGGAGATCGTGATTGCTGATAAGAACGCGAAGGACAAAACAGCGCCACTGATGCAGTGGGTTGAGTTTCAAATAGCGAAATAATCTACGGGAGACAAAGATGAAATCGATTCTGAGTTTGTTAACGTTGTTGCTGTGCTCACTTACCGCTTGCGCACAGAACCCGGCTGCGAATAACCACAACCACAGCACTCCTGAGCCCGATCCGATGGTGGAGCAGGATTGGGCCAAACAGCGACTGGCAAAGTCGCCGCGCCATCAGGAATGGGTCAAAGTCAAAAATGGCGCGCGTGACGTAAACAGCTTTGTGGTCTATCCGGAAGCCAAAAATAAAGCGACTGCGGTAGTCGTGATTCACGAGATCTTTGGCATGAGCGATTGGGTGCAGAGTTTGACCGATCAACTTGCCGAAGCAGGTTATGTCGCGATTGCGCCGGATCTTCTTTCGGGCATGGGCCCGAACGGTGGTGGCACAAGTTCGATGGATCGTAATGCCATCGGTCGGGCGATTAGCGACTTGCCGGCGGATCAGATCACAGCTGACTTGAATGCGGTAGTTGATTACGTTTCGAAGCTGCCGGCTTCAAACGGTAAAGTTGTGGTAACGGGTTACTGCTGGGGCGGTGGTCAGAGTTTTCGCTTTGCCACGAATAATCCAAATATCAAAGCGGCTTTTGTTTTTTATGGACCGGCGCCGATGAAGGGATCCGACGGCGAGGTCGATAAAGATGCGCTCGCGCGGATCAAAGCGCCGGTTTTTGGTTTCTACGCCGGTAACGACGCTCGCATCGATGCGACGCTGCCGAAGACGACAGAAGCGATGAACGAGCTCAAGAAGAAGTATGAACCAGTGACTTACGAAGGCGCGGGTCACGGATTCATGCGAGCAGGTGAGGCGCCCGAGCCTGACAAGACGGCGGCTGATTATCAAAAGCAATTAGATGCGTGGAAAGCGAACAAGAAAGCACGCGACGAAGCGTGGGAAAGATGGAAAAAGCTCCTGGCTGCAATCTAAAACTTAGCCACGGATTACACGGATGAAGTCCGGATTTTATTCGCGTCATTCGCGGCTAAAATCACTTCGATAGCACTTCTTTGAAGAAATCAATGGCGCGCGGATCCCCGGATTCACCCAGCGATCTTATCGCCTGTTTGCGCACGAGTTGATTTGGATGCGTGCGCGCGATCTTGATCAACAACGGTACTGACTCTTCCGCTTTGCGTTCGCCGATCGCTCTCACCGCCTGCACCTGCACCTCTGCGTTTGCATCCGTGCTCTGTGCCGTCGCACTTAAAAAATCGAAGCTGCGCTGGCTGACGCGCTCACCGAGAAGGCGAATCGCTTGACGCCGCACGTCAATCGGCTCGTTACTGCGCGCGACTTCAAACAACTTGTCTTCGGCTCGCGCGCTCTTGCTTTCCGACAACGATCTCAACGCCGCTTTTTTGATTTCGACGTTTGGATCGTTTGTGTAAATCTTAATCAACTCCTCGGCAGCATCCTCGCGTTGAAAGTGACCGAGCTGGCGTATTGCGGTCCTGCGCGACTCCAGGTCAGCGTCGTTCTTCGCTACGCCAAGCACAAACGCAAAGGCCTGCGGATCATCACGGACGTTTCCCACGGCCGAGATCACGCTGCGACGAACTTCAACGTCCTTCACCGTTTCGTAAAGACCTTGAAGCGTAGCTACCGCTCCGCGATCGCGACTCTGACCAATAGCGTGCGCCGCCGAACGCCGAATCTTTTTGTCTTCCGCATCGTTACGCACCAGCGCCGCGAGAAATGCCTGTTCGCCGCCGGTCTGGCCCAACCAGTAAACAGAAGAGGAACGAATGCGCTGGTTTGGCGAAGTGGTGATGAAGTTTTTGAGCATGCCTGCTACGCGCGAATCGTCGTGCAAAGCGATGCCGAGAACCGCGCGTTCGCTCAGTAAGTCGAGCGGTGTAGCAGCTGCAATTGCCCGCAGGTAGTTCAAACTCTCTTCATTACTCGCGCGGCCTAGCCAATAAACGGGATAACCGCTGTACTCGCGCTTGCGTTCGAGGTTGTAAATCTCCATGCGCGTGATCTGGTTACTTGTTGGATCGCGCAACAGGAAGATGGCGAGATTGCGTGTTTCGACAGTCACTCCTCCGGCGGTTGTGCCGACAAAAACTGAGCTGTCGCCGATGGTGTTGATTGTGCCGTTGAACTCACTGATCGCCGGATCGACAGCGACTCCGGGCCGCACGTCGAACGTATAGGCTGACCAATAAGGTGTCTGACGTGCGCGCGCTCGCGCTTGGGCGGCGTCGAGTTTCGCCATCAGATCTGCGCCTTCAACAGCAGTGAAACTCTGCACGGTTGTGGTGGCGGATTGAGTTTGCAAATCGTCGGCCTTAGTACCGGCGCAAGCAATTAGAACAATCGCGAGAAGGAGAATGATTGAATGTCGCATGAGTGTCTCCGGATTCAAGAGGTCCGTTATGTCTCTGTGTCTCTGTGCCTCTGTGGTGGAGTCGTTTACCACAGAGACACAGAGTCACAGAGAATTGTTGTCCCCTCCACCAGCATTACTTCAAAAGGTCTTCGAGAAATTTCAGCGCCTCAGGGTCCTTACTTTGACCCAAATACATGACAGCCGCTTTACGAAGTTCCACCGACGGATCGTTACGCGCGATGGTCATCAACTTGTGTACTGCGCTCTTCTGTTTCGAGTCGCCAAACGCTCGTAGCAGTGCGACCTTCACCTGCTGGTTCTGTTCCGCGTCGTACATCGAAACGAGTTGATTGACAGTCTGCTCGTCGTCTTTCTCGCCCAACCGCCGAATCGCATAGCCACGGAGTTCGAGCGGCTCACTGCCGCGCGCGATTTCGAAGAGCTTGGCGCGTGCGCGTGGATCCTCATTCTCAGCAAAAGCGCGCAACAGACCCTGCTTGATTTGCACGTTTGTTTCACCCGTGTAGAGCTGAATGAGATCGTCGATCGCGATGCGTCCGTGGCCGCCAAGATTGCGAATCGCTTCAATGCGCAACTCGGGCGTGTCAGCCTGACGTGCGATTTCAAACAATTTCGTGCGGGCACGCGCATCTTCGCGCTCCGCCAGTGCGCGAATGATTTGTGAGCGGACCTCGCGTGTTTTGTCAGCGTCGTAGATCCGGATCAACTCGTCGAGCGAAGCGGAGTCTTTCAGTTCGCCGATGTAACGAATCGCGACCTGCCGCATCGCGAGATCGTCGCCGCTACGTGCAATGTCCATCACCTTCGCGCTGCCGCGCGTTGTGCGACTCTCAACAAGCGCACGCAGAATCTGACCACGAACTTCTTTTGTGCGATCAGTGTCGTAGAGTTTGATCAACTCGTCTGTCACCTGATCGCTGTGTTGGTCGCCGAGACGCTTGATCGCAGTTAGACGCAGCCGTTGATCGGGATTACTGCGCGCGATTTCCAGCAGCAAAGGAGCCGCGCTTGGACCACCGTACGAGCCAAGCATCGAAACTGCCGCGGCCTGAAAGCCCTGACATTGTCCCGGGTTTGCACGCAGTGCATCGGTAACGATTCCGATGGCCCGTTCCCTGTCTGCTTGAAACAGACTTTGCAGCGCCAGAATCTTGATCTCGCAATTATCACGGTCCAACGCCTGTTCGACGGCAGCCTTTTGACCCAACACGACCAACAGCGCTTGCGCGTCCTGCCGCCAGGTGGAGTTTGGAAATCTGTTGATGAGGCGGAGCAGCGGTGCTACTGCTTCTTCCTTGCGGTCCTGTTTCTGCAAAGCATAGCCATACCAGTAAAGTGCGGCGTCGAGATCTTTGTCTTTCGGATAAGCAGTGATGAAGTCGTTAAATTTCTCTGCTGCTTTTTGCCAGTTTTGCGCTTCGATAAAGTCGCGGCCCTCACGAAAGATCTGCATCGAGGCGGTGCTGGCTTTTGTCTGCACAAAGCGGTTCAGCTTGGCAAGATCCTGATTGAAAGCGCTGGCGCTGGTTGCAGCAATCACAACTGCCAAGAGCGCAAAAATGACTAAATGCTTCATAATGGTTTGTTGTCCTTCAGTCGATGAAATCTGCGTAATCTGTGGATTGCCTAATCCAATGCACGAGCGAGTGCGGTCGAGTTGACCCGCAACAGCGCCACAATATTTTTCCGTTCGACGCGTTCTCGAATTATGCGTATGGCTTCTGCATCCGGTTGGTCCGGAAGATTGGCGATGTCGATCAGTATCGGTTCCAAACTCTCCAGCAACGAAGAGATCTGCACGTCACCAGCAGTATCAGCTTCGCGCCGCAGCATCATGTTTTGATAGACGAGCTGTTTCGCGCGTTTGCGTTCATGACTGACTTCCGCTGCCGCGCCCGGTTCATCCAGACGAACATTCTTGAACGCAAGCAACAACGTCTCCGACGTCTCGAAGTGCATCGCGGTCATCGTTTCAGTGTCAGCCGATCGAACGCGCTCGGGAACAGAAGCAAACTGTTCACCTGGCTTTGGCTCACGCACCAGCGGTCGTTTGATCGGAGTTGCAGGTTCGCGCTTTGGACGCGTTGTTTCTTTCTCGTTCTTGTTCGGTGCTGTTGATGGTGTCTCGCGCGAAGGTTCTGGCGATGCTTCCGGCGCGGCTTGTTTGTTTTTCTCAACGGAAGCAGAAGGCGCGGGAGCGGGTGTTTGGACCTCTGCGGTTGTTTGTGACTGCGACGCGCGTTTGCTTTGATAGAACAGCAAACCAACGATTGCGCCGATGATTAAGAGTGTCGCAAAGGCAACAGCCGGCGTAGCGAAAGCCCATCGCAATCCAGCAGAACGTCTTGGTGCGAGAATCTTTTTCAATGCGCGATTCTGAACTGTTAGTTCGAGCGAACTTTCGTAACTGGCGATTTGGCTGCGCAGACTGAGAAAGTCAGCCCGCACTTGTTCGCACTCGCTACAGTTCAGCACATGCTGCTCGACCTCGCGTGCTTCAGTCTGCGACAACTCGCCGTCAATCAACGAAGATATTTTTTCAGTAAAACTACAGCTCATTCTTGTAATCCTGTCTAAACGTTCGCACCTGCGGTCTTTGCCCTTTTACTCCATCGTTCGCGCAACGACGCACGTGCGCGAAAGATGTCGACTTTCACCTTGCTCTCGGAAATGTTCAGCACCTGTCCGATCTCCTTGTAGCTCAACTGTTCCTGCTCTCTCAGCAGCAAAGCGGCGCGTTGGTCCTCGGGTAACGTTTGTAGCATCTCGAGCACGAGTGCCTGTCGCTCTTGCGTTTCGTACTCCTGCTCCGGGTTGCGTGTTCGCGGCCTCATTGCTTCCACTACACGATCAAACAGCCGGTAGCGCGTGTTGGATTTGCGAAACTCATTGATCGCCATGTTGCGCGCAACGCGATAGAGCCAGAAACGCGCTTCGCCGACCGGCAGAGTTCCCCAAGCCGTGCGATGTAGTTGCAGGAAGCTCTCCTGTGCCAGATCCTGCGCCAGCGGCGCGCGGCCTCCCAATAAACACTCCAGAAAGCGGCATAGGCTCGGGTAGAAATCCTGAAACAGCATGGTGAACTCTTCATCTTCGCTCGCCATAAGCTGCGCTACGTCTCCTAAAACACGCGGGTTCGCCAAAAGTTACAAGAAATTTTCTGGAAAATGGATCCTGGGGCCGCAGATGAACGCGGATGAAGCCGGATTGGATCCGTAATTATCCGTGTTAATCCGTGGCTTTTATTTTCCGATCTGAGCGGCTAGAATCCCCACCCGCACGTTAACCAGGAGAAGCCCCATGCTCTACATTAAACAACGCATTCTCGCCTTCTTGTTGATTCTCGGTTCAATAGGAATGATCTATTACGGCTGGTACAGCTTGCGAACCGAAGGTGTTTACTACCTGAAGATGGCTGCGTTTGCTCCGCTTCTTGGCGTTGGCGGCCTCTTTCTGCTGATCTTTCCTTCAATGGGCGGAAAGCCAAACAGCACCAGGGAACGAGCAATCGTTTTTGCTGTCTTCGCTATCGGGATCGTGGCCGGATTGGTTAACTGGTTCCTCATGGATCCCGGATTCTTTGGCTTCCGATAGACACGAAATGGAACTTTTGTGGCAAGAGTTGACTTTCGGACTGCCTGATCGCAGACGGCTTGCGATCGTGCTGTTGCGCGTGATCGCCGCCACACTGCTCGGCGCGCTCGTTGGGTTTCAACGCGAGAGAGCACGCAAGCCCGCCGGCTTGCGAACTCACATGCTTGTCAGTCTCGGCACTGCTGTTGTGGTCCTGGCCTGCTCCGGAGTCGGCATGGGCCAGGATGGTCTTTCGAGAGTGATTCAGGGTATTGTTACCGGAATCGGATTTGTCGGCGCAGGTTCCATACTCAAGCTGGACGAACAAATTCGAGGACTGACAACGGCTGCCGGTCTTTGGATGACGGCGGCGATTGGAGTCGCCGTCGGATTGGGCAGTCTCGGCCTCGCATTAATCGGCACTGTGCTAACCCTGATCGTGCTCGGTCTCATCGGTGCGATCGAATCACGTTTCGAAACGCGCAAGAGACGAAACTGATCCTCTCAATGGAGGCTTACAATGAATCGAGTCCTCATGACCCTTCTCCTAGCGCTTGGTCTAATAGTCGTTCCAATTGGACCAACCGTCTATGGCCAACAGCAATTCGATGAAGCAGCGACAGCAAGAGTTAAGGCCGACGTAATCAAGCGGTTCAGTCACAAGGAGGAGAGAGTAAAGGTTAAGCTGCGCAGCGGATCTGAAGTTAAGGGGCGTATAACCCAGACGAGTGACAACGGTTTTACTCTGACTGACGAAAAGACCGGCAATCACACTGATATTGGTTACGCCGACGTCCTGAAACTGCAAGGCAGAGGCATGAGCAAAACTAAGAAGATCGCCATCGTGACGGCAGTTGGTGTAGGCGTTGTTGTCATAGTGGTTGTGATAGCCATACGGAATTTCGATCCGTTTGGGAATGGCCTCTTCAAGTGAAGACGATAGTGTCATCATGTAGAATGCTGTTTATGTGTCGAAACATCAAAACCCTTCATAACTTCAAACCACCGGCAACCGAGGAAGAGATTCGTGCGTCGTCGCTGCAATTTGTGAGGAAGCTCAGCGGCTTCACCAAGCCCTCAAAAGCAAACGAGGTCGTCTTCAATCGCGCAGTAGATCAAGTGGCGCAGGCCGCACAGGAACTTCTCGACTCGCTTGTAACAAATGCTCCGCCTCGCAATCGTGAAGTTGAGATCGCGAGAGCGCATGCGCGAGCCGCTGAACGTTTTCAATCGGCGACGAGATAGTTGTGGGTTCGCCGTCCCGAAATTCTTCAATCAGCTTGAATGTGAGGCGATCCTCGCCGGATTGAAATCCGCGGTTGGTACAGGTGATGTTTGATCTATGAACTTTCAGCCAATTTTCTGGGGCGGCTTGATTGCCGGCACCCTCGATGTAACTGCTGCATTTCTGACCGCGTGGTTTCGCGCGGGTGTTACACCGAGTCGAGTGCTGCAATTCATTGCGAGTGGATTGTTAGGTGCTGCGTCTTTTAACGCTGGAACTAAGACGGTGCTTCTCGGTCTTGCGCTACATTTTGTAATCGCGACTGTTGCAACGACAGTCTTCTACTTTGCGAGTCGCAAGTTGCTGATTCTCATTGAACGGCCTGTGCTGTTTGGTCTGCTTTACGGGATTGTGGTCTACGCGTTCATGAACTTCGTTGTATTACCACTATCGCGCATCCAGCCGCGTCCGATGACTTTTACAGGCTTCAGCATTGGCCTCCTAACCATCATGTTCTGCGTGGGCCTCCCCATCGCACTCATCGTGCGCCGCTTCTCGCGGTGAAAAGAGAACGAATCCGCGTATTCCTCGTCAATCTGTGGCTAAAAACAGCAAGTGAGGTACACTTCCTCGCAGTAACTCGCAGTTTAATTGGCCTCGACTTGCAGGAGAGATGAAAGTTAGAATCGGAATAACTTCGATTACTCGGAGGTGTTATGAATCAAACGCTTGAGGCAACTTTTGACGGAAGCGTGTTTCGACCGGATAAACCTATCGAATTGGAACCAAACACGCGCGTTCGCATTACAATTGAACCGGCTTCAACTTCTGAACCAGAATCAGAATCTTTTCTTCAAGTTGCACAGTCATTAAATCTTGAAGGCCCGAGCGACTGGTCCTCTCATCTAGATGACTACTTGTACGGTGGAAACAGCGAGGTTAATGAATAAGGTCTTCCTCGATACATCTTACGCAGTCGCCCTCTCCTCAAGGACCGACGAAAATCATCAGCGTGCTATAGAACTTGCGCAAGAACTGCAAGTATCTGGTACTTACCTCATCACAACTCGCGCCATTCTTCTTGAGATCGGAAATACTCTGGCAAGGGCACGCCATCGTGAGGCAGCCGTAAAACTCCTTATTGCGTTAGAAAAAGACGCAAAGGTTGAAATTGTTCCTGCTTCTGACCAGTTGTATAGACGAGCTTTAGACGTGTACCGAGATCGAGCCGATAAGGAATGGGGGCTGATCGATTGCATGTCGTTCGTGGTAATGAATGATGAAGGCGTGACGGAGGCATTAACGGCAGATAATCATTTCCGTCAAGCAGGCTTCCGTGTCCTCTTATAATGAAGGGATTTACCCCTTAGGTCGGCGGCAACTGCCATTCAATTGTGCGCCTTCTTCAACAACAAGCGCGGGGGCGGTGACGTGACCGCGGACGTTTGCGGTGCGACCAAGCACGAGTTCTTTGCTGGCGAGGATGTCGCCTTCCACAGTTCCATTTATCTTCGCGACTGCAACCTTGATAACCGCTTTCGTGACCTGCGCGCCGGTGCTGACGATCAGCGTCCCATCTTGTGAAATGACGTTTCCGGAGAAGTGTCCGTCAATGCGCAGCATCGACTTGAAGCACACTTCGCCGGTAAAGTTCACCACGTCGCCGACAAAGCCTAACCAATTGTCCTTACTAATATTTGTTCGATTACCGTTTACGAGTGTAGGCTGGCCGCGTTCGTCTCGGCTCGCAACTGCTTGAGTAGTCACTGGGCTGCCCTCTCTATTCTTTGCTGTTGCCCACTGGTTAAGATTGGGTGGGTTGGAGGCCGCCGGGTGCCGCCGCTGCTGACTAAATCCGGAAAGAAATACCTAACTGATCGACAATATAACACTGGCGTTCGATTCAAGAATGTTACGATTAGATTGCCGTTCTAATACAGCCTGTTATGAAAATTGACCTGCACACGCACTTCTACACCGAAGCCTACTTTCAAACGATTCGAGATCTTCCATCGGAATTCTCTTTCGGCACGAGTTCGAGCGGGCAGACGATCATCACGTACCGCGGTGCGCGCTTCTTCGGCGTCACTCCGGCGATGACAAACGTCTCTCAACGCATTGACGACATGGATCGAGTCGGAATTGAAGTCGAAGTAGTTTCACTGTCGACGCCAAACATCTTCTTCACTGACGCGCAGCATCAACCGGCAGTCGCGCGAATGATCAACGACTCTTACGCCGAACTCATAGCGAAACATCCAAAACGATTCAAAGGCTTTGCCTCGATTCCCATGGACTCGCCTGACGACGCACTCAACGAACTCCATCGCGCGATTGACGATTTAAAACTGAATGGCGTGATCCTGCTCAGTAACATTGGCGGCCGGCCGTTGACCTCGCCCGAGTATCGACCGTTTTTTGAAGAAGGGAATCGGATGAAACTCTGCATCTTTCTTCATCCGATGCTGCCTGCGAATTCAGATGCGTTTCGCGAGTACGTGCTTGGACCAATCATCGGATTTCCGTTTGATACGAGTTTGGCGGTCGCGCGTATGTGTTACGACGGTATGTTTGAAGAACTGCCGGACATTCGCTGGATCATCGGGCATCTCGGTGGCGCGATTCCTTACTTAATGGAGCGCATGGACAATGGTTTTCGCGACTTCGCAGACTGTCGCGTGAAGATCGACAAGCTTCCGAGTGTTTACTTGAAGCGACTTTATTACGATACGGTTTCGTTCAGTTCGCACACGTTGAAGATGGTGCGGGACATGGTTGGCGCGGACCACATGGTTATGGGCAGCGATTATCCGCACTTGCTCGGTTCGATCGATCGCGCAGTGCCGTCGATTGAACAGCTCGAGATCGCGGGGCAAGAGAAGGATCAGATCCTTTCCGGGACAGCGCTCAGCATTCTGAATAATATCTAGCCACGGATGACGCGGATAAAATCCGGATTTAAAATCCGTGTTATCCGCGGCTCATTTTACGATGAAGTCTGTTAGTTGAGAGGCACTAATCCCCGCGACACCGTCCGTCACAATTACCTTCAAGTCGTACTTCCCGGGCGTGAGTGTCTTCAGCGCCAGTTCTTCCCCGAACGGTATTCTTTCGATATCCGGGCCGGTGTTGCTCAACTTTCGCTGTGGTGAGCTGAGCACTGTCTGGCCGTCGCGCAAGACTTGTGTTTGCACGGTCAGTTGCGGATTGCCTTTACCATCTCGTTTGGCGTTGTAAACAAACACCCAATAGCCGAGTTGCGACGAGCGCACAAAAGCATGGTCCACACTCAACTGGACGTGCGGATCGCCGGCGTGAGCTTTATCTTCCAACAATTGTCCACCAAGCAAAACGCTGCTCAAGGTCAACTGATTCTTCGTAAGATCAGGAATCACGATCCACTGCATCGCGCTGCCAACATGTCCCGATCTTTCATCACGCGCTGCCACACGAAACTGATAGATACCCGGCGGTAGCGGCGTGTGATGATTGTAGAAAACTCCGCCTTCAGATTCGCCTTTCGGCGGATCGATGTTGAGTTGATTCCTGAAGCTCGACGCGATCTTACCTTTATCGTTGAGCACAACGCCGGCGAGCTTGATTGTCGCGGGTTGTTTTCCATCATCGCCGTAACTGATCCCGCCACCGGCGATCTCGATCGACGAAGTCACTACCAGACCGTTGTTCGGCGTATTGAGATAAGTGAGTGAGAGAAGCGTAGGCAAACCGCCGGCGGGGTAGTAATCGCTGAGCGCGTCGCGTATTTCTGCGTCAGGAGTTTTCGCTGCCTTGCTCTTGTCATTGGAAGCAATGGCAGCGGGTGCTGTCTTCGGACCTTCGACATAGCCACGCGGCGCACGCACAGTTAACTCAGGACGCCCGACGACATTGATCTTCACGCTGCGAAACTTCGCCGCCTTCTCTTGCTCCGTCTCGGGACGCCACGCCAGCAAGTAGTAATTCGAAGTCTCATCGAGCATGTCGCTGACCCAGCGATCGAAAAGGTTTGTACCGCGAAGTGCACGCCCGCCTGTATCGTACGCCAGTGCGTGTAATGCGTCCTGCTTGGCCTCGAGTTCACCTGTTGAGGCGAGGTCTAACCGGCCGCTGGCATCAAAAGGCTTCTGATTTCCCGGATCGAGGAAGGCGTCATTGACCAATCCCTGTGCA
This sequence comes from Pyrinomonadaceae bacterium, assembly GCA_035248565.1. Lineage (GTDB taxonomy): Bacteria > Acidobacteriota > Blastocatellia > Pyrinomonadales > Pyrinomonadaceae > PSRF01. Next base: position 22,890 of record DATFHH010000014.1, read on the forward strand.
TGAATCGTATAAACAACCACGCCGGCACGTTGCGCGGCATCGATCACGTGCTCGAGTTTGTCACGGACAGTCGTTGCGTGTGGTCCAGCATCGAGCAGAAAACCATCCGAAATAAAGAAGGCCAACTTTCGACCAGGAGCTCTAGCCGCCGAGCGCATTACTGATTCGAGGGTGTTGTAGGTGTTCTGCGTGATCTGCGCTGCCTGTATCAACACTGCGCGCGCACTGTTCTTAACCTCTGTTTCGCAGGCGGCGCGAATCAGGGCGGCAACTTGTTTGGCCTTGCGAAAGGTGCTCGCTCCTTTCATACACTCTTCGATGTAGAAGTTAAGCACTTTGGGATCACTCTTGTTCGTATCGATCGCGAGCGCCATGTATTCCGTCATCTTTGTTGCATTGCCTGCGCTGTAACCTGCGGCGTCGTAAGGTCGTGGAAATAAACGCGCGAGCGCCGCATTAAGCACAGCTTTATTGTTGGAATACTGTTCGAGAAATCCAATCTGCCCTATGGCTGAAACGATCGCCACGTTATCTTTCGAGCTCATCTCGCGATCGAGAAAATTGCGCAGCATCATGCGCGTGCGATTCATACTCTCAGGCGAGAGGTGCAGATCGTCAATGAAGAAAACAATCGTGCGGCCAAGGACCATAGGCGCGAACGGTTTGGTGGCTTCATTGGGAGTACCGAGAGTTGCCAGTTCACGTTCTCTGCGACTGCCTGCCGTCACGCGTTCGAAGAACGCAATCGGACGCGGCTTGCCGTCGACGACGAGTTCAAACTGATCGCGTTGCAGTCCTTCGACAAAGCCGCCCTTCTTGTCAACCACGGTGATCGCCGTCTGCACGAGCTCGGTATTGATGCGAACGACCTCACCTTGCGTTTGTTGTTGCTGTGCGTTAACGATCGAGCAAACCACGACCAGCAGTAAAATTGAGCAGCACTTCATTGCATTTCTTCCTTGTGCCTTTTTGTGGCTAAGGTCTTTTCCCCCAGACAGGCGGCGGCGGTTCCTTCGAAACACGTTCGACCGGATGTTCTTTCAGCATGCGCATCGCCTCCTGCACGGCACGTTCGAGCTGTGGATCTCGACCAGCAATCACGTCCTTGGGCCAGTTCTCGACGTCAACGTCCGGCGTGACTCCTTCGTTCTCCACCGCCCATTTTCCGTCGCGCGCGAAAAATCCGCCACGCGGCGCGATCATGCTGCCACCGTCGATGAATGGTGGTGTATCGGCCGTATGGACCAAACCACCCCACGTTCGTTTGCCAACCAACACACCGATCTTGCGCCGCTTGAACATATACGGCATCAGGTCGCCGCCCGAACCAGCCATTTCGTTGATGACCATCACCTTTGGTCCCCAGATGCCCGCGGCGGGACTCGTGAACGGATAGCGCTCGCCGGCGACGTTATTGAAGTAACCATCAAAGTCGCGTTGCAGGATGTCGATGATGTAGTCGGCCGCCGATCCACCGCCGTTGAAACGCTCGTCGACGACAACGCCTTTTTTGTCCTGTTGCGAGAAGTAGTAACGATTGAAACTGTTGTAGCCGGGCTGGGCAGTATTAGGCAGATAAACGTAAGCGAGTTGTCCGTCTGAAAGTTTTTCCACCAGACGGCGATTTGATTCAACCCACGCTCGCGTGCGCAGTGCCTGCTCGTTCGCGACCGGCACCACTGTTACCGTGCGCGCGCCTTGCATCGACGGCGTTGAATTCACAGTTAGCGTCGTTTGGCGATTAGCGGTTCCATCCAAGAGACGATAAATGTTGTCAGGTGCTTTCAATTCGACGCCATTGATCGCAAGGATGTAATCGCCAGTGTTGACGTTTGCGCCCGGCGTTGCGAGCGGCGAGCGTAGATCGGGATTCCAGCTCTCGTTATCGTAAATGCGCGTCACTCTGTAACGACCATTCTCGATCGCGAAATCAGCACCGAGAAGACCGCCAATGACCGGTGGTACGTTCGGCATATCACCACCACGAACGTAAGAGTGTCCGATCGCGATCTCAGCGCCCATCATGTCGAGCAGGTAGTTGAGATCGGCGCGGTGCATCACGTAAGGCAACAACTGGCCGTACATCTCTTTCATTTTGGGCCAATCGGCGCCGTGCATGTTCTTGACGTAGAGGTAGTCGCGTTCATTTCGCCAGCCTTCATTGAATATCTGTTTGAACTCTTCCTTCGGATCGAGATACATGCGCAATGAAAAGTTCAGACGTCCGAAGCCTGCCTGTGGCGGTGTTCGATCGGCGTCGACGAGGAACAACTGCGGTGGGGGCGGAGTGCCACCGCCGCCGCCTGGACCACCACCCTGACCGCCACCACCCGTCGCGGCGCGATAAACGAGTTTGCGATGATCTGCACTGATCTCGTAGGCGGCAACATTGCTGACGAATGTGGTTGCACGACGATCGCACAAGCGATAACGGATCAGTTCGTTGGGTGCGTTGGCGCCGCCACCACCACCGCCACCGCCGCCAGTTCGACTCGCTTCCAAATAAAATACCTGACCATCGACGCCAGCTTGAAGATCAGCGTATTGGCGCTCAGGCACATTGGGCACGGCGACGATGCGTTGCTGTAGTCCATCGAAATCGATCTGCACCGAGACTGGACCACGTGGGCCACGCTGGCCACCAACTCCAGCACCGCCTTCAGCACCGCCACCGCCGGCAGCGTCAGGTCCTGCGGGCGCATCACCAACGCATGTGCCCGGTTGAGGCCTGCGCGCGCCAGTGCCGACGCCACGGTCTTCATCACTCTCCGGCAGCAATGGGCTGGGATCAGTCTTCCGCAAAACTGCGAAGTAGAGCCCGAAATTCTCCTCGTGATCGTAAGAAGTCATGTCGAGCCACTGCGAGCGCAGACCGAAATCGGTCGATGCGAGAAACCACAAATACTTTCCACTCGCATCCCACGTGGGCCAGACTGCGTCGGCAAGTCCGTCAGTGATCTGCTTCGTCTCGCCAGACTCGACGTTGCTCACGAAGATCGCGTGATAGAGCGAAGGCAGTCTGCTCGAATAAGCAACCCACTTCGAATCAGGACTCCACACCGGATTCAAAGTCCGCTGAGGCACCATCCACGGATCCTGACCGACGATCTTTGCCTGCTCACTCGCAACGTCGAGCACCCAAACTCTCAGATTCGTATCCGTGAAGAGAAGCTTCTTAGAATCGGGCGACCACGATGGCGTGTAGTAATGCGTTGGTTTTTGAAGTGTGATCTCACGCGGCGGCGTCAGGCCGTCCTGCGCTTCGATAACGAGTTTGTACTCGCCTGACTTATCGCTGAAGTAAGAAACGTATTTGCCATCAGGCGACCACGCGGGATCGCGTTCGGCAGAACCACTCGAGTTCGTAAGATTGCGCACGTCACCCTTGTCCCCCGGAATCGTGAAGATCTCCCCGCGCGCTTCGACGGCGACGCGTTTGCCCGTTGGCGAGAGTGCCATGTTGGTCAGCCGGTTTGATACGTCTTCCCAGTTTGCCATCATCCACGGAAAATCACCGGCGGCGACGATATTCACAATCCTCTCTTTGCCACTCTTCGGATCGAGCTCGTGTACGTAGCCTGCTTGCTCGAAGACGATCGTGCCCGCGCCGGAGTCCATCGACTTCACGTCAAAGTCGGTGAACTTTGTGATCTGCGCGAGCTTTTTAGTTTTGGTTTGATATTCCCAAACATTAGCGACACCATCGCGATCGGAGATGAAGAAAACTGAGTCGTCAACCCAAACGGGGTCGACGTCTTTCGAATCGGTCCACGGCGGCGAGACGAGATCGAACGTTTTCAGATCGACGATCCAGATCGGTCGGTTCTGTCCGCCGCGATAGTTGCGACGTTCTTCGTCCCACGAGTTATTCATGCGATAAGCGATGCGACTTCCGTCGGCGGAAATCTTTCCCTGGTAAGCGCGCGGTAATGGCATCGGTTCTTCAACGCCGCCTTCGGCAGGCACAGTCCAAAATCGCGGCGCACCCGCTGGCGCCCAGCTCGCGCGTCCGGAGGAAAAGAGGACCGATCTGCCGTCGGGTGTCCAACCTTCAACCATATCTGCGCCGGGATGCCACGTCAGCCGGCGTGGCTCGCCGCCTTCAGACGAGACAATGTAAACGTCGAAGTTACCGGCGTACTCGCCACTGAATGCGATCCATCTTCCGTCAGGTGAGAAATGCGGGTTCGCAGTCTGTCCCTGAAAACTGGTGAGCCTGCGCGCGCTGCCACCCGAGCGTGGCGCAACCCAAATGTTGTTTGCGTAAGCGAAACCGATCTGAGTTGCACTGACGGTCGGAGTGCGCAGGAGTCGAGTTTGGCCACCATGTCCGTTTTGGGCTCCAGTTTTCGGGAGAAAAACCAAAAAACAGAAGACGAGCGCGACGATCAGGGAAAAGCGGACGAGCATGTGATTGTTTCCTCCAAGGATGGCGGGTTGAAATGTGCGGGAACATTATATGACATATAGGTCATGTAAGATCTATGGGTCGTGATGCAGTTTGCGCCGAAGGACAAGTAACGCCGAAGGCGTTGGCTAATTTCAGCCCATGGTTCGAGCGCGAGCGAGAACCTTGGGTAGCCTGATCCGAGCGATGAAACGCTGAAAGAGTTCGCCAATTGCCGAACGCTTTCAGCGTTTGACTAACTTCCAAATCGCGATCCCAGGGTTGTCGCTGCGCTCCAACCCGTGGGCTGAAATTAGTGAACGCTTCGGCGTTACTGAAACTGCATCACTATCAGACCTATAAGACCTATTCAATTCTTTCAAATCCCGTTGTATCATTGACCTTCCGCAAACCCATCACGAGGAGAAAGACCATGAGTTCCCTGAAACGTAGTTTTGTTTTCTTCTTCGCCGTCGTGTGTGCGTTGTGCTTTGCTGCTTCTGCTCTCGCGCAGGTTGTTGTGCCGCGTCCGAGTCAGACAGCGAGTGTGATGCAGCGAGTCGGCGTTACCGACATCACGATCACTTACGCCCGGCCGGGTGTGAAGGGTCGAAAAATCTGGGGCGACCCGTTGCCCGAGCAAGCAAGTGTAAAAGGTGAAGCCACGCTCGACGATCAAACCAAGCGACCCAAAGATGCTCCGATTGTTCCGTGGAAACACGTATGGCGCACCGGCGCCAATGAGGCGACGATGTTCGTCGTTACCGACGACGTTTTGATCAACGGTCAGAAACTTCCTGCAGGCAGTTACAGTCTTCACACTATTCCCGACAAAGACGAATGGACCATCGTCTTCAATGGCACTGCAAATCAGTGGGGCAGCTTTGATTACGATCCTGCCAAGGACACGCTGCGCGTGAAAGCCAAACCACAGTGGCTCAACGACAGTGAGGAATGGTTGACGTTCAGCTTCGATCCGGTCACCGAAGATTCAGCGCAAGTGAACATTCGGTGGGAAAAAGTGAATGTGCCGTTCACGGTTAAAGTTCCCGACGTGGCTTCCACCACGCTGTCCAGATTAAAGAAAACGGTGAGCAGTGCGAAACCCGATGATTGGCTCACGCCGATGCAGGCTGGGAATTACTTGATCAACAATCAGAATCCTGCTGACGATGAGCAGGGCCTGATGTGGTTGGACCAGTCGATCAAGGTGAAAGAGACGTTTCGAAATCTCGCATCCAAGGCGAACGCGTTGTACAAAGTGGGTAAGAAAGAAGAGGCGTTCGCAGTTGCTGAGCAGGCGATCCAGCGCGGCAAGGCTGACAAGGTTGATACGACCGCGTTCGAAAAGCGCCTGGCGGATATGAAGGCTGGGAAGATTTAGGATTTTAGCCGCAGATGAACACAGATGACGCGGATCATCTGCGGCTAATTTATACATGGGTGTAGCTAAGTTAACCGATCAGAACACGATCGTCCCCGAGAGTAAGTACGCGCGGGTCGAACGCGAGCGGCGCTACCTGCTCCGCGATTTACCCGAAGGAATGACGCGCGCTGATCCTCATCTACAGATCACCGATAACTACATCACCGGCTCACGCTTGCGAATTCGCAAAGTGCGCGATCCGCGCACAAACAAGTGGAACGTCAAATTCACGCAGAAGTTTGCGCCCAACCCGGAAGATCTCTCGCGCACCATCATCACCAATATTTACCTCAACGCGCTCGAAGCAGAAGTTTTGTCAGTCTTCAATGCAAATGAGATTCGGAAGAATCGTTATCCATTCGAGTTTGCCGGCCGCAAGTTTTCAGTTGATATGTTTCTCGGCGATCTATTCGGGTTGGTGCTTGCCGAAGTTAGTTTCGACACTGACGAGGAGCTTGATAACTTTCCACAACCGCCGTTCGCGTTCGCTGACGTAACGAACCTGCCGCTATTCACTGGGGGCAAACTATGCGAGCTGACGTTTGCTGATATACGCGCGGAAATTACTCGCAGCGGTTTGATAAGATAGGGCGATGAACCTTCGCATATCCCTGATCGTTCTCTGTCTATTCGTTACTATCGGTTGCCGCAAAACATCGACGCCTGCTCCCGCGGCGCCGCCAACCGCTCCTGGTCTTCCAACTTCGCAACTGAATCATCCGGCCGGCGGCAGTACGCCTGCGGCGCAGGTCAAATACTTTAAAGGCTCGATCGGCTCCTCGCTCGACTTGCAGATGAAACTCATGCGTAGCGGCGATCAACTTTCGGGTAGTTATTTCTATCAAAAAGTCGGCACGAAGATTGACCTGCGCGGCAATGTCGACAAAGACGGTAACTTGACGCTTGAAGAGTTTGATCCGAGTGGCAAGCAGACTGGAGTATTCAAAGGCATCTGGAAAGTCGATCCGCAAGACGGCTTGGCAACACTCGCTGGAAACTGGTCCAAGCCGCCCAACGAAAAGGGAAGCGACAAGAAGACCGCGTTTTCAGTGCATGAAGAACCGATTGCTTTCACAGGCGGCGTCGAGTTGACCTCGAAGCAGATCAAGGAAAGCAATAGGAAGTTAATGTATGAAGTCGCGGCGCAGTATCCGCAACTGATCGGCGGCAACAATCCCAACTTTGAGAAGTTTAATGAGGCAGCGCGCGCGTCAGTTACGAAGAAAGTTGCTGAGTTCAAGAAAAACATGGCCGAGTCTAAGGACGAGCCAAAGCCTGAAGGATCGATGGGAAGCGATATTGATATCAGTTATGCGGTGGCATTGGCTCAAGATGATCTCATAAGCATCAAGTTTGACGTTGGCAGTTACTACCAAGGCGCGGCTCATCCGAATTCGTTTTCAGAAGTGATCAACTACGACTTGAAGAACGGCAAACAACTGAAGTTGAGCGATCTCTTCAAGCCTGGCGCGAAGTACCTGCAGGCAATCTCCGCCTATTGCATCGCCGAGTTGAAGAAGCAGTTGGATGCGCCGGAAGGTGGCGCGGCCCCCGTACCCAAGAACTATCAAAGCTGGAATATCACAAAGCAAGGCCTCGGCATCAATTTTGATTCTTATCAGGTTGCTTCGTATGCAGAGGGGCCGCAGTACGTGCTGGTGCCGTATTCAAAGTTGAAGGATTTGATCAATCCGGATGGGCCGATTGGCCAGTTTGTAAAGTAAGCCGCGGATTTTCGCGGATAAACGCGGATTGACTAAAATAAAACGCCAGAAAGAAGGCGATAAGCATGATTGCCGCGCCGGTCCAGAAGGTGACGAAAAGCGAATGATCGCTCATGTAGTGTGGCTCGCCGTCGGCGCCGAGATGCGCGACAGCACTGCTGATTAATATTGCCGCGAGCGAAGGGCCAACTGCGCGCGCCAAACTCGCAGTGGATTGAGTCACTCCTAAAACAATTCCCTGTTCTGCCGCGCCAACACTCTTTGAAGCAAGACTCGTCAGGGCGGGAGTTGCCAGCGAATTGCCCATTGAGAAAACGCCTCCGCCAACGAGCAACGCCGCTAAACCTCCGGCTGCTGGTCCAACAAACGGAACCGCAAACAAGCTGATTGCAAAACACAGTGCACCAACAATCACCAGCGGCAGTTCACCAAAACGCTTTACCAGTCGCCCAATCAGTCCGCCCTGAATAATCACAGCAATCAGGCCGACGTAAGCGAAGAGATAACCGGTGTGCTGAGCATCGTAGCCATAGCGAAACATCGTGAACAGTGAAAACGACGTCGTCATGATCGAGAAAGCCACGACAAAGAGGAAGTAGATTATCAGCACGAAGGCGAGGCGCGGTTGTCGCAACGATCTAAGCAGTTGACGGAAACTTCGACTGTCAGATCGATTCTTCGCAGGATGATCGGCAGTTACCGTTTCCGGCAACGTAAAATAAAGCAGCAGTGCATTCGCAAAACAGAGTGATGCGGCAAAGAAAAACGGAACGTGAATTCCCCAACGGCTAAGAATGCCGCCGATCGCTGGTCCAAAAATAAAGCCGAGACCAAACGCCGCGCCGATCATTCCCATTCCCTTCGCGCGATTTTCTTTGGTGGTGATGTCTGCGATGTACGCTTGCGCAGTTGAGATATTTCCGCCGGTGATGCCGTCGAGAATCCGCCCAACGAAAAGCAAGAAGACGGTGGTCGCGAATCCAAGTACGAGAAAGCCGATGCCGGTACCGATGATCGAAAGCAGCAACACTGGTCGACGTCCGTACTTGTCTGACAATCTTCCCAGAATCGGCGAGAAGATCAGTTGCATGATCGAATACGAGGCGAAGAGCAGGCCAACCGTGCGCGGTGTGGCGTTGAAAGTCGTGCCTTCGGCGTAGAACGGCAAAACCGGAATGACAATTCCGAACCCGACAAGATCTATGAAAACGGTGGTAAAGATGACGATCAGAGGCGAACGGTTCATGTGCCTTATGCCTTTTTGTGCTTTTTTATGGCAAAGCTCCGCTTCGTAGTAACATTCCCTCGCACTTGTCAGCAACTTCTCGCTAAAGACGTTTCCCAGAATGCACAAACGCCAAAAGGCAAAAACATTGACTTCTTTCCTACAGCAGAATATCTTTTCGCGTGAGTTACCAAAACGGCTGAATTCTCACGAGCCTCTGCTTCCTTGCACACTCGCCTAATCCAGCCTTCAGGATCGTTTTTCCGCTTTGCTCCCCGGCACAATAAGTTCTCGGAATATTCCATGCACGACTCAGGGAATAAACCCGTAGTCCTCACTTCTAAGGATCAGCGTATAGAGATCATCATCGCTCTTTTGAATAGAGAGATTTGCCAACAACTTTCGCTCGAGGAGCTGGCAACAGTCGTCAATCTGTCTTCATCACGTCTGCGTCATCTTTTTAAAGATAAGACTGGCCTGACTCCAGCGGCGTACCTGAGGGTTCTCAGATTGAAGAAAGCGAAGGAACTGTTAGAGACGACGTTTCTTAACCTCAAGGAGATCATGAATAGAATCGGAGTGCAGGATAGAAGTCACTTCGCAAGAGACTTCAAGAATGCTTACGGCCTGTCTCCATCCGAATACCGAAAGGTGTGTGGCCAGGCTGGGCGCTCAGATGGACAAGCCGTAGCCAAATCAGCACTCAAATAGCCAATTCGGCCAACCTTTTTGTATTGCCTAACGCAAAACCTTCTTGTAGGGTTAATTGTTAAGCGCCGACTCATTTAAACAGCAGTTGCGGAGATTTCGTTACTCGAAACCGCCTGTTCCGTCTCATAACACTTGTAGACACGCAGTTCGACAGGACTCCAGCAGGGAGTCGCAGCGCGGAGTTCACTTTGGAGCTGGGAACCGTCGTATCGGGTAATTATTTTCATCCGCAGTGTTGTAGAACTAGGGATCGACAGATCCCCAATGAAGGAGGATTAAAATGGCTGAAACTTATGAAGAGAACAACGCCGAAACATTCTGGCAGAATCTGCAAAGCAAAGCCGATTCGGAAGAGATCAAGAAGGCGTTGGAACAGAATCCCGATGGTCCTGTTGAGAAATGGTAACAAACAATCAATAAGTTCTGAAACTCTGGTTTAATTAACTAAGGGATTTTGAACTTAACCCGATGAAAGTTGGGATGGCTGACCTGCGAGCACAACTATGATCTCAGGTCAGCCTTACACAGGCAATGAGTTTGGTGCTTAAATACTTTGAAATCAAAGTCTAAGAGTCGCGCGAACGTCCTCCTAAAGTCAACGCTCCCCTTTATCGCCCGTACTCGATAGCTTGACTGTTGTCGCTTGTCCGGTCAGATCTCTAATAGACAATCATGCGCCGGAATACCCTCTTCAAATCCCTCTTGACCATAGTCTTTATTCTGCCGCTCGCTTACAACTTCATCTGGCTGCACGGGAGGACGACAGCGCAAACGCGCCAGCAGGACTTCGCCAAGCTAAGCGATAAACCGGTTGAAGAGATTTTCAAAAACATCCAGGTGTTCCGAGGTATGCCCAAATCGCAGTTTCCCCGGACGATGGACTTCATGACTGCGTCCCTGGGCGTCGACTGTGATTACTGCCATCTGTCGTCGGCGTGGGAGAGTGACGCCAAACCGGCCAAGCAAGTGTCACGCGAAATGATCCTGATGATGCGTAACATCAATGATAAGAATTTCAATGGGAAGATGATTGTCAATTGCGCCACATGTCATCAGGGACACCCGAAACCGATCGCTGAGCCTCCGCTTGATCAGATAGCTCTGCGTACCAGAGTCAGCAACGCGCCGGCAAAACCGATCACCCCCGTGTCTTTGCCTTCGGTTGAGCAGGTGATCGATCGATATGTTGATGCTCTTGGAGGCAGATCAGCATTCGAGAAACTCAACACGCGCTTAATCAAATCAACGTTATCGTTTGCAGACGGCACTACTGCCTCGCAAGAGGTATACATGAAAGCGCCCGACAAGGCTGTCTTCGTTACCACTACTGGCGCCGAGATTACATCGCAGGGATTTACGGGAGCGATTGGATGGTTGAAGAACAACCGTGTGCGGCGCCAGTTGAGCGGCCCAACGTTGAACCAGTTGAGATTCAACTCTGAGTTCAACCCCGAGATCAGGCTCAAGGAGCTATTTGCGGAGATGCGTGTTACCGGCAAGGAAAAGGTTGGAGACCGCGAAGTTTATGTGGTCGAAGCGAAGCCCATCTACAGCGATCCACGCAAACTTTATTTCGACACCGAAACTGGGCTCCTCATTCGCACGCTGATCGAGGAAACTTGCCCTTTAGGTTCCACATTGGACCAGATGGAGTTCTCTGACTACCGGAACGTGAATGGTGTTAAGTTGCCGTTTCTGATCCGTCGCACCAGTCTGTGGGAAAACTCCGTCATGAGAATCATCGAGGTCAAACACAACGTGTCTATTAGTGATGTTAAGTTTGACATGCCGGCTCAATGATGAAAGCGAGTATCTCGATGAGAACGTCGGCAATCATATTCTTTTTGGCTCTGGCGTTATGCTCCGCAAGCTTCGGACTCCACGCCCAGGAGCCGACGCTCACCGCCACGGAAAAGTCCTACCTTGAAGCTAGCAAGACACTCGAATCCGGCCTCCAGGCTCTCGGAGGGTTGGTAAACTTGCAGGCCATAAGTAGCGTGACGCGCGACTTCAGCGCTGTACGGACCGACAAAGGGCAGGGCGTCAATCCCTTAGAGCCTACCGCCATTACGAGAAAAGAAAAGAGCATCCGCGATCTCCGCAAGCTAAGATGCTTCGATAGCACCGCGGGGACACTCGTCGGCGGACAGCCGTTTCACGCAGAAAGAGTAGTTTCGGAAACGGCAGTCTTTACGGCGAACAGGATCGATCGCACAGTCCTGCCCAGCGATGTCTCTTCCTACCCGCAGGCGAGTGCTGTAGCTTTGCGACGCCATCCGGAAAGTCTTTTGCAAGCTGCTCTCAACCGCAAAGAAACCTTACGCTCGATAGGTGAACAGAACTACGAAGGTCGCCGGCAGCAGGTCATCTCTTTCACGGACACAGACGGAACACAGTTGAGCCTCTACTTCGACGCGCAGACCCATCTGCTCACCAAGTTAGAGTTCCTGCGCGACCATGCGGTACTTGGCGATGTAGTGAGCGAAACTATCTACAATGATTATCGGCCTATTGGTAAGTTGAAGTTGCCATATGAATACATTGACAAGTTGGGTGGTACCATTTTGCAGAAAAGCCAGATCACCTCGCTCATGCTGGATGTGCCTGTTTCGGACGCAATTTTCGCGCAACCAGAAGGTTTTAGTGTGTTGAAACAGGGTGCGTTCACGCCGGCAATCAAGAAACTTGGCGATGGCGTCTACGCACTTCTCGGTCTTTACAACAGCGTGTTCGTAGACTTCAACGATTTTGTCCTTGTCGTGGAAGCGGGAGTCAACAGCCGCTACACCGAAGGAATCATCAAACAGATCAAGGCGACGGCGCCAGGCAAACCACTGCGCTATCTCGTCCCTACACATTTCCATTACGATCATATTGGCGGCATTCGGAGTTTCGTCCTGGAAGGGACGTCCATCATCACATTGCCGCAAACCCGGAAGGTCATCGAGAAAGCGGCGCGCAGCACGCGCACTCTGCGACCTGATGCCCTCTCACGCGCCCCGCGTGAGCCGGTATTCGAGATCTTTAACAGGAAGCGCGTGTTTGACGATGGCGTTCACAGGATCGAGCTTTACGATATCTCACCGAACCCACACGTAGAAGAAATGGTTATCGCGTATCTGCCGAAAGAGAAGATATTATTTGAAGCTGATATGTTGGATCTGGATGTGCCCGAAGGACAGCCGGGCCACGCAGGCGACGATACGGTGGCCCTTTTGGAGAAAGTCCGACAGCTTGGCCTAAAGGTCGAACTAATCATCCCGGTACATGGTCGCTTAGGCACGCTGGCTGACTTGGAGTCAACTGTCGCAACACGGGGTGTTACGGACTCGAGTCGGAAAAACTAAGATCGAGCTACGAAGGGCGCGCGAGATGCGTTTCAGGCCCACAGTGATCATCTGCTTTGTCCTGAGCGTGTTCAACGTTTCCGGACAGCAACCACCCGCAGTGACCCGGGGGTCCGTGGTTTCAAAAAAGAGCAACCTCCCTAACGAGCCCGCGCTCCCCGAAGATAAGGCAAAGGCTGTAAGCATCCCACGGTTCGAGACGGCACCCGTCATTGATGGGCAACTCGACGAAAAGGTGTGGGCTCAGGCGGCGGTGCTAAAGAATTTTTACCAGATAGACCCTGGCGATAACATCGCTCCTTCGCGAGAGACGATCACCTTGCTTGGCTACGACGCGCGGAACCTTTACGTAGCCTTCCGTGCCTACGACGAGCCTGACAAGATACGCGCGACAGTGGCAAAGCGCGACGCAGTTTCCGATGATGACAACATTCGGATCTATCTCGATACTTTCAACGACCAGAACAAAGCTTATCTTCTTATTTTCAATCCTCTTGGTGTGCAGGCCGATGCGATCTTTACCGAGGACAAAGGGGAAGATTACAGCGTCGACATAGTAATGGAGTCGAAGGGCAGGTTGACCTCCGACGGGTATACGGTGGAAGTGACCATTCCTTTCCGGTCTCTGCGCTACCGCGCCGGTCCTGGGCGCATGTGGGGCATACAGGTCCAACGCAGGATTAAGCATTTGAACGACGAACTCGACTCGTGGATGCCCATCTCGCGTGACAAGACAGGAACGCTTAACCAGATGGGACACATCACAGGCCTCGAAAATCTCTCAGGCGAGCGCACACTGGATCTGATCCCCAGCATCGCGGCCTCGGAATCGGGGAGCCGAGTGCGTACGCTCTCGACGTTGGACTTACTCAACAACCCGACGCTGCTCGATCCAGGACGATTTGTCAACGAGCCGGCCGGCGTCGACCTCGGACTGACCATGAAATACGGCATCACTTCGACTGCCAGCGTTGACCTGGCAATCAATCCGGATTTTGCACAGGTCGAATCCGATCAGTTGGTGATTACAGCCAATCAGCGTTTCCCGATCTTCTTCGAGGAGAAACGCCCATTCTTTCTTGAAGGCATCGAAATTTTCCAAACGCCGCTTAACACTGTCCACACGCGAACGATCATAGATCCGGAAGTCGCCGTCAAACTCACCGGTAAGAGCACACGCCATACTTATGGTCTCATCCTGGCGAGTGACGCCGCGCCCGGCAATTTCAGCGAGGACGAAAAGAACGATCCAAATATTTCGCCGCGTATCGACAGATTCGTCGGCAAGAATGCCTATGTTGCCGTGCTCCGCCTTAAGCGTGACCTTGGTGGTGATTCGAGCATCGGCCTCATCGGCACTGCTTACAGCTTTATCGATAAACATAACTATCTCGGTGGTTTCGACGGTCGCAACCGAATTGACGCCCAGACAGTTCTGACTTATCAGATCATAGGCACAGCCTCGAGGCAATTCTTCTTCGATCCCGATCTGGGCAGGAATATCTATCGCCCCGGGAGTGCCCTCGGTTACTCCGTCAACTGGAGCAGCATAGGCCGTCACTTCGGCTATAGCTTGAGCGGAGAAGGCTTCACCCGAGACTATCGGGCCAATGTTGGTTTCACCCGTCGCGTCAATACAAACCTCGAATCTTTGAACCTGCAATACAAATCAGAGCCAAAGCCGAAAGCCACGCTCATTTCGTGGAACGTGCAGAACCGCTCCTCGATCCGTTTCGACTTTCAAGGACGGCTCCAGGTCTGGGACCAGTCGCCGCAGTTGTCGCTTAACTTCAGTCGTCAGACATACCTTGTGCTTTACGGCTTCTTCGGACGCGAACGTCTATTCGAGGAAGAGTTTGGCGCCAAAAGAACTGCTATACGACCCGGCGCGTTCGCTGGTCCAACTGCTGAAAGGGGAGCTAACTACAAGGCCATTGGCTTCTCATTTGGCACGCGGCCGAGCAAGACCTATTCGCTCGATGTAAACACTTATTACTCGCCTGGCATTTTCGATTTTGATTTTGGGGCGGGTCCACGTTTTCCGCGTGTAAGTCCCGCCGCGCTCGCAAATCCCAATGCGCCGCTTGACCCTGGACCAGGAAATAAGTGGTCTGCCGACTTGTCCTTCGCCTACCAGCCGAGCGAAAGTTTGCGCATCACCTTCGATTACACCAAGACACGACTGCTGCGTCAGGATACAGGACTCATCGCCTTCGACGATAATATCTACTCTACTCGCGCCACCTATCAATTCACACGCTTCACGTTTGTGCGTGCGCGCGTCGACTACGATACGCTGGCGCTACGCGCGCAAGGACAGTTCCTCTTCGGTTGGACTCCGAACCCCGGCACCTCTTTTTATATCGGTTACAACGACGATTTGAGTCGCAACGGTTTCAATCCTTTTACTGGTCAACCCGAACCAGGACTTCACCGCAACACGCGCACGTTTTTTATTAAGATAACTTACTTGTTCAGGCGTAGTTTCTAACAGCATCAGTCGCAAGGAGCATTTCGAATCATGAATAACGGTTGGTCGCATAAGAGAGCTGAGTCAATTGATTCGCCGGAAGGCGCGGTCCATCAAGTACCGTGGACTGAAGCTCAGTCATGGTGCAACTTCGTTTTAATGTGGCCCAAAGTGTTACCTGAAGGAACGTCGATCGAGAATGCAGGTGTCAGACCCGAAGCGCCTCCCCGCCAGCACGACAAGGATGGTCCATATCCTACCTGGACCAAGTCCAACCGCTGCGCTTTCCGTTTCCAGATCGCGGGGGAGGGAAGACGCATGCGGATCAAGGAGTTCCTTTATGATTGGGCGCCTCCGGCCTTTGACCATCCGTGTCTCTGGTTAAGTCGAACACAGGGCTTCCGGATCGGCGATGACATTGGTTGGCTCGGACTCGACTTCCGTAAACTTCCCGGCGCTTCTTGCACGCTTGATCGCACCTCGATCGAACTATCCGTGCTTGAAGGTAACTTCACGGCTGATGAAATAGAGGCCTTATACCGTAGCTTGGAACCCGTCGATCCCAGAGCGCGCGAGCAAATCCTGAGCACACCGCTTGCCGATCTTTCTTATCAGAGCCGCCACCGCGAACCTGCGATCGCTGTGCCGGTCGGTTACTGGGCCCACAAACGCAAGCCTTCTGAGATTGCTTCTTTTGCATTCCGTGCGGAAGATGCTCCTCGCGGACTACCGGGCGAGAACATCGTGCCTCCCACCTCATATGGTTACCGTCTCGATAGCGTATTCGTATACGGTGAACTTGAACAGCCGCAGGAAGCCGACTTTGCCTACGAACAGAACGGAAGTCCGGGTCACTACTTAAGGGCGCTGGCTTCGCCCTCCACAGCCGAGAACGGAATCCGCTACCCACCTACACTCGACCGACAGCCATGTTCGAGCGAGGTGCTGAACATCGGTGGGCACGAGGTTTACTACGCTTTCCATGAAAGGGAGAAATTCGGCCCACACGAAGTGGTCTTCCAGAAGGATGGCCTGAACGTCATGCTCTTGGTCAAGCCATCGCCGCAAACAGATCGCGCCTGGTTTATCAATCTACTCGAACAGATGATTTGCGGTTGATTGTCCTGCAGGAAGGGAGTTAGTCATGCTAAGTGTTGATAGATTCCAAATAGCGTTGCAAGAGTTCCCGACTCCACCATCCGTGTACGACATCCCGAATGAACAATTCGACGCTATGCTACTCAACGTGAAAGAGGCGATCCTTGAAGCCGAGTCGGAATCAGACCGAGCCGAAGTTCTCGAAGCCGGTCTGCGCCACCCTGTTTGGCAGATACGTGCGGCCACTCTGGACACGGCTGCTCAGTGGTACCCTTTGCCTGTAGCGGAAGAGACGATCCTCAAGGGCACTCACGACAGTGTGGACGTGGTTGCGTTTCAGGCCATTAGACTCTGTGGGCAACTACGCATACGGAATGCGCTGACGCATCTCTCGAGAATTTCCGGTTGGCCCAGCAACTTCAGCAGGCCCGGTTATCTACGCAAGCCCGTGGGCATTGGGGCGGCATTAACCAAGCAGGCGATGATGCGGATTCTTGGCTCCGAGGTGCACGAAGAGCTGGTTAAGCTGGAGGCCGAATACATGCGGCCGTTTGAGGAACTTAAAAGCGAGGCGAGGCCTAAACCCGACACGTCCAGGATGGTATTCGTTCCGGGTGGCCGCTGCATTATCGGCACTTACGACCGTAAAGACTTCACCTTCGAGTATCACGATTATGTACCCGAGCGGATGGTTGATGTTCCGGCTTTTTACATCGATCAAAAGCCAGTTACCAACCGTGAATACCTCCGGTTCGCGCGCGCCATCATTCGTTGCCAACACATCTGCTGCCATCAAGACGAGCGGCCCGATAAGGACCACTGGCCGAGTCACATTTGGGATCCAAGATTCGGTGGCGATGACATGCCCGTGACGGGTATTGACTGGTACGACGCGTATGCATATGCCGCCTGGCATGGAAAGACTCTGCCGAGCGAGATTCAGTGGGAGAAAGCTGCGCGCGGCGTTGACGGACGTGACTATCCATGGAGTAACGAGTGGCGTCCGGAGTTGGCAAACTATGCAGAGAGCGCCTTCGGACAGAAGATTGAGGACCTCGCGCACTGGGAGATTCTTCTGCGCACAGTCTCTAAAGATTTCCCGCCCGCACCCGTGTGGCCAGTAAACAGCCGGCCGGAAGGCAACAGCCCTTACGGTGTGAGCGACATGGCGGGAAACGTCTGGGAGTGGACCGCGACCAACTTTATCACGCGTGAACCAGTGGATCCTTTCTTCAAAGGGCGCAACGTTCTCTCGTTTACAAATCGTCCCGCAGCCTTTCCGGTTATCCGAGGAGGATGCTGGACTTCGTTGCCGGAAATGCTACGCACATTCTACCGAGGCAAAGATCTTATCACCGATCGGCACTTTGAAATTGGCTTCCGCTGCGTAGTTGAAGCGTAGTGTTGAGTTGTGGTGTCTCAGAACCCGTAACGGCTGATTCCGTCGGAACTCTGTAGCAAGTTCTCGACGTAGCGCATGAAGTAGCGTGGTTCTGTAAAGAGCGAGTCAACCAATCTTGAGTTGCCAACCCAGTATCCCCAACTGTGGCCGTAGGGCAAGTCTGAATGCATGAAGCGCAGGAAGGTCCTTTCGGCTATCCAGAACGAATCTGACTCCGGTGGTCCATCGCTATGCTCGATTTCGCAGGTTCCCTTGCTGAAGTCAATCTTCCACTGAAGGTCATCGTAACCCGTGATGCGTAAGCTTGTGCGGCGGCCCATTTCGATGGACTGCATGAAGTAAGGTGTCGCCCTTAGAGCTGTAGTGAGGCTGTGGTCAACTTCGTCGATCACTTCCTGATGTTCGGACGCTGAAAGCGGCTCGCCAATCTTTGCCGGTTCAAATGGCGGCATCGCCGTCTGCGGATCTTCCAACTCAAACTCCGCGCAACTGGTCTTGAAATATTCCAGGTTGTCCCACGAATCACCAATCCCCTGCAGGTTGTGGCCATTGCCCAGTTCGATCACATCACCTGGCCCCCAGATGTGCATTTCAGCGCCAAATTCAGTTCCAATGCGGTAGCCATCAAGCACCGTCAGAGGAAAGAGTCTGCGATTCATCCAATCGCACGCAGGTTCGAGCGGCGTAACGCTTGTTGCGATGCGCCAGCCGAAGGCGCCGGGTATGACTGCGCTTCCAACGAACGCTGTCAGATAGTTTTTGAAAGTCTTCTCGGCCGTCGCGCTTCGGCCTTTTATGTCGTCTTTTTCACTGCGGTTGCGGAAACAAGCGTCGGTCGAAATTGAATGAATGGGCAGGATTGCCAGATCGATATGACTATCTTTCTCCTCCAACCACTTGAGTGTGGTGGGGTGAAGCATCGAATCACCCGCTACCAACAGACTGGAATTGCCGTCTGAAATAACGTAGGTCATCTCTGGAAAACTGACTGCTGAAGGTAAGGCAATGACGGATACCGCACCGAATTCAAGCTTTTGCAGCGGGCGCACGGCCCTCGTATAGCGGAAACTGAGCCGCCTAAGCAGCCAAGGCAGGACAAAAGAACCTGCTCCCGGGTTGGTCACAGTGCGCAAAGGGTCGGTGGCTGGATAGATAACGATGGCATCCCGATTCAAGCGATACAGACTCGGCACATGACAGTGATCGTAATGATGATGTGACAGCAGAACCACATCCACGCGAGCGGGAACAGTCTCCTCGTGCAAAGGTGGATAATGCTCCCAAAAGCGATCAAGCCTATTGGTTAACCATGGGTCGACGATTAAACGCACACCAGCCGACTCGATAATGATTGTGGCGTGCCCGACGTTCGTAACCCGCATAGATACCTCCTAAGCTGTGGCAGGCAGTGAGTGCTAGTCTCCAATGGATGTGCTGTCGTGAGAGTCCATCCGTCTACGCGCCACCGCCACGAGGCGGCTTGCGTTGTGATCATATTTAGCGCCGGTGAGGTCTCCTTGAATGATCGGGTTAAAGCTGCATGACTCTAAAAGAAGACGCAGTTCGGCTGCGGAATAAGGCCGGTGGGCCATCACGAATTGTCTCCGCGTGCCGTTCTCCAACATGATCCAAAGATCTTCAACCCATGACCAATCCTTCTTCACAGTCCGCTTCAAAAGGAACAGCTTGTCGTCCTGCTCGAACCATGTCCGCTCGACGAAAGAGCGTGCCAAAACCTCCTTGCCTTTCATATCCATGATTAGCAGACCATGCTCACGCAACGAACGATGAGCATTTTCGATCACCTTGCGATCGTCCGCAGGGTCTTCGAAAAAGCCGAAGGAAGTTGAGAGATTAATGATCGCGTCGAACGAATCGGGGCGTACAAACTGTCGCATGTCGTCACAAACGAACTCGATCTCCAGACCCTCCGTTCCAGCCTGCGCCCGCGCCTGGTCCAAATAGAAGGCAGTGCGGTCAAGTGCCGTGACGCGGAAACCACGCCGTGCCAATTCCAGGGCGTGCCTGCCAGGACCGCAGCACAAATCAAGCACTGCTGCGCCTGTGGGCAGCAAGGTAGTGAGCTGGTCCACGTCGCTGCGGGCTCGCTGCCAGGCTTGTTCGCCAAACATGATTTGCGGTGCGAACGTGCACCAGAAATCGTCGTCTTCGTGCCATGCCGTCCGATCATTCATAGGGCTGCGAGTGTGAGATCGAGAAACTGTTTGAACCATTTGTGGTCACTTCCGGGATGGGGCTTGACCATGAGCATAACGACGGTATCATCTTTCTCGAAGATCACCTCGTGTTGTCCGAAGCGCTCATCGAGAAAGGCATGTGGCACCTCGTGTCCGCGCACGCACAGAACGTCAGTCGAGCAGGGTTGCCGATCAACTTCAAGTGGATACGTGGGTGCGTTGGGCGCTTCTTGAGGCCAAGTCAACACTCGGACGTAGTGTCCGGGCGGTTCCGGCTTTTCGTAAATCCATTCGACTTCCTGTGGCTGCTCCGGGTCCCCAAAAGCGATCGCCGTATCGAGTACAAAGCCGTACTGCGGCGCTGGACCCACTTGCAATTTCAACCACGAAGCTGGGACATCGGCCGCACGAGCAACCATCGTGTTAAGTGTTGCGGGACGACGGCGGTGCTTCCAGTAACCCATTGGGACCGTCACGATGAGATCGCTGTAACGACCCCAATAACAGAGGTCTGCAATCGGCATCCTAAGAATTTGCTCGTGCGCAGACGGGACAGCGGGACGAAGTGCGCGACAGATTTCAATTAATTCCTCGTCGAAAAAGTCACCTGTCTGCACGGCACCCTCAATCATCGTTCGGTGGAGGTGCAGTGAAATTGCCGTAAAATCGCGAAAGTCTTCGCCAATCCAGCCGATGTCGTTTCCAACGACAAACGCCCTCGGCTGGTGCAACCAGAAGCTCGGATGGTCATAAGCAGGCGGCCCGAGATCGTAGAGCAGTTGCTTCACATGAAGTTCGCGAGTGCCGTCGGAGATCGTGCAGCGAACAGTGACGCGATTCGAGTAGTTATGCTCGAACCGTCCCGTCATATTCATACCGGGATAACGGCCCGGCGGAGCCTCGGGTCGCACCTCCAGCTTCTCGACTTGCAGACCATCAGGCAGTTCAACCGGACGCATCAAGGCGAAGTTGCACCACGCCTGCGCCTCATCCCATTCCATGACGCGGATCCTTGCTTCCTCATCTTGAATCGAGGAGGCAATATGCCATTTCCAAAGTGTGTTCACCTTCTTGAATCCATGACCCTGTAGTTCCCTTGGCGCTTAAGCACGAGTCCTTGCCCCGTTGGCAGTTCCAGCACCGAGTGATCTCTCTCACGCATAAAAGTGTCAGCCACATCCTTCTGTGCACGGAAGACAATCTTGCCGTAATCATCCAGCAGGATGAAGCCACCTGTGCTGACACGATCGAAGAAAAACTCGAGGGTGCCGAGTTCTGCCTGGGCACAATTCAGGTCGATATGCAAGAGACTAACCTTCTCGGGAGCGGTTTCTGCGAGTATGTCCGGCAACACGCCCTTCACTATCTTGACGTTCTCGTAGTCTTTAAATCTCGCCGTACACACTTCATAGACCTCAAGATGCTGCTCGAAAAACCGATTCTTTTTTAGCTCCTCATCGGTCGCGTATTTGTCTGAGAGGCCGCAGAATGTGTCGTATATGTAATAAGATTTGAACCTTTGGCGCAGGTCTACATAATTGGCCACGACGGCGGCACTGAACCCGTCGAAAGCTCCGCATTCGACATAATCGCCGGGAACATTGAGTACGGACGAGGCTGCCCATGTCAGCGTGTGAAGCCGCCACAACTTGCTTCTGGCCTGCTCACGGAGCGCAGCGGACTTAATAAATGGAAGAGCTTTCTCGACCGCTGTTATGAGCTTCTCATCTTCGAGGAAGCCTACATTGCGCCGCATCGTGATGAGGTCGTCCGAGGCATACAATGGAACAAAGATTTGCGCGAGCTTTCCCAGACAGTCGTCGAAGATAGCCTGGTCTTCAGAAGAGTTGATCCCATAAAACATTGCGTAGTTCCTCTCTTCTTCGGGCGCTGCATCGCAGCACTATGAAACGTGTTTCATGGATTAAGTGCGATGAGATGGGGGAGGTATCTCTTTAACAAACTTCACTGAGGAGCGCTCGCAAATCTTACTATGATAGATTGACGTGGCGCAATGGTGCTGTCGGTGCAGTATAATGACTGAAGTTTCACGCAACATCTTAAGCGCAGAGGTCAACGCTCGCAGATGATCTTCACCTCGCTCGGACGCACTGGTGTGAAAGTTAGCCGGCTTTGTCTTGGCACAATGAATTTTGGACCAATGACAAACGAGGCCGACAGTCATGCCATCATGGATAAGGCGGAAGAGTTGGGCATCAACTTAATCGACACCGCCGACATGTACGGACGAGAAAAAGGTGACGGGCTGACTGAACAAATCGTGGGACGCTGGCTTGCGGGCGGCAATGCAAGGCGCGAACGATTTGTCTTAGCGACGAAAGTTTATGCTCAAATGGGCGATGGCCCAAACGAACGTGGGCTGTCGGCCTATCACATCAGGCGTGCTTGTGAAGCAAGCCTCAGGCGTCTGCGGACAGACTACATCGATCTTTACCAGTTACATCACGTAGATCGCTCAACACCCTGGGACGAAATCTGTCAGGCGCTCGAGGTACTAGTACGCGACGGCAAGGTCATATACATCGGCACCAGCAACTTCGCAGCCTGGCAGATCGCGACCATCAATCATATCGCGGCGCGCCGCAATATGTTGGGAATCGTCAGCGAGCAGAGTCGTTACAATCTTCAGACGCGCACTGTAGAACTTGAAGTGCTCCCAGTCTGTCGTGCTTATGACATGGGTTTTCTGCCGTGGGCACCGCTCGGTGCAGGGATTCTCTCAGGCGTGCTTCAAAGAGGCGATAGTGGCCGCACCACTAGTCAGAAAACGCAAGCACTCATAAATAAGCATCGTCAACAAATAGAGCGTTACGAAAGCCTGTGCCGGCAAATTGGCGAAACGCCCGCGACCGTTGCGCTGGCGTGGTTGCTTAGTAATCCGACTGTGACCTCTCCCGTCCTCGGTCCGCGTACGCTTGAACAATTCACGAGTTCTCTCCGAGCCCTTGAGATCAAATTGGATGAGTCAACTCTCAAAGCGCTGGACGAAATCTGGCCTGGTCCTGGTGGCGAAGCCCCCGAAGCGTATGCGTGGTAGGCAGTTGGCTAGTCACACAAAGCATCGCATCAGACCTGTTCTCTTTCAGCCTCCGGGCCCAGTTCAGCGATCAATTCTTCCTGCAACAACTGCCTCCTATGAAGCGCTGCATATGTGCCATAACGCGCGAGGAGTTCGTCATGCGATCCCTGTTCCACAATTCTTCCGCCGTCGAGGACGCAAATCATGTCAGCTTCGCGTGTCGTCGACGTGCGGTGCGAAACGATGATGCACGTGCGGTTACGCATCACTTCACGGAGTCCGTCAAGAATCTTCTTCTCGGTGTAGGTATCGACTGAAGAAAGCGCGTCGTCAAGTATTAGAATCTGCGCCTGGCGTAAGATGGCGCGCGCAATCGCCGTACGTTGCTTCTGCCCACCGGACAACGTGATGCCGCGCTCTCCCACGAGCGTCTCGAAGCCTTCAGGAAATCCCCGTACGTCCTCGGTCATGCCGGCAATCTCCGCAGCCCATTCAATATCGGCAAGGTTCGCAGTTTCGTTTCCAAAGGCAATATTTTCGGCGATCGTGCCGCTGAAGAGCAGCGTTTCCTGTGGCACATAACCGATGCTACTGCGCAACTGTATAAGGGGATAATCCTGTATAGACACACCATCAATGAGGATTGAGTTTGGCGGCGATTCAAGCAGGCGTGGGAGTAAGTTTATAAGCGTTGACTTACCGCTTGCCGTCGGTCCGACGATAGCTACAGTCTGACCGGCCTTGATGGTTAGATTTATATTATGCAGCACCGGCGCTGAGTCTTCTCCATAAGAAAAGTCAAGATTTCGGAACTCGATTTGACCAGACACCGAGGCCTGCGGCTTAACGTTCGTGCGATCCCTGATGGCCGGCTTGATATTTAGAATGGTGTTGAGACGTTTGAGACTCGCGGTACCGCGCTGGTAGAGATTAATCAGGTCGCCAAGCACAATGAGGGCCCAGACCAGTGCAGTCAGGTACAAGTTTAGTTCTGCAAACTGTCCGATCGTGATAGTGCCGCGCACGACAAGTATGCTGCCGTAGAAGATGATTAGCAGATAACTGATTTGAATGAACAATTGAATTACAGGCTGCATCAATGCCGACCTGCGGACGAGGCCGAGATTCAGTTGGGTGTAGCGACGGTTCAGCGCGTCGAAAGTGGCAGCCTCCGCATTCTCCTGCGCGTACGCGCGCACGAGCCGGGCGGCGCTGAAGTTTTCCTGCACGCGGGCCGACATGTCAGAAAAGAATTCCTGGATCCTTCTGAAGCGGGTGTGCACTTGATGACCGAGATACTTGACCGTTAAAGAAATGAATGGCGTCGTGACGAAGAGCAGCAATGTCGTGCGGACACTAATATGAAGCATGAGGATCAGCGTGATAACCACGATGAATCCCATCCTTAGGGAGTACATGATTAGGGGACCGGTAAGTTGCCGCACGGCAATGACATCGTTAATCATATGCGCCATTAAGTCACCAGTCCGGTGAGACTGAAAAAAGGAGAGCGTCTGATGTTGCAGGTGCGCGTAGAGATCGTGGTGAAGATCGGCCTCGATATGGATTGCCATTCCGGTCAGGAACCGTCGCTGCAGGAAGAGCATGAGACCGCTGATGAGACTCAGCGAGATTATCAGCACCCCGTAATTGGTGAGTGTTCGCCACGATGTTTCACGCAACAGATCATCGATGACGCGACCGACCATGAAAGGAACCAGCATGGCTAAAGTGGTGGATACAGATGTACAAAGAACACCCATCACGAGAGCTTTCTTGTAGCGCTTGAGATACGGCAACAGTGTGAGAAGGTCGCGCATTACTAGATTAAGAGAATGAGTCGGGATACTAAGGTAAACTAGTAGTCATGAATTCTTATATAAAGGCAAGCCTTGAGTTTCTGCGCCACGCTATCGGCTGGCCGGTCCTCTCCGCATCGTATAGGTGACCGGTGGGCACGTCATGTGTAAACCGCACGTCGTTGTCGGACAGGTTGGTTTATTCTATCTCACTTGGCGGAAGTTTATAAGAGTTTCCCATTGAGTCAGTGGTACGAGCAACACAAGTTCAAGGGTATTGATATTGTTCATTGTGCTTCGTGATGCGATCATTTTTTGCTTTTCATAAGTTAAGATTGGTGAGCGACTATTTATCGGGATTGGTTGATCGGGCACAAAGAGGTACAAAAAGCACAATAA
>DATFHH010000015.1:0-3159 GCA_035248565.1 Pyrinomonadaceae bacterium
AAAAGACGTTAAAAAGGAGCGCTTCACGCTCGGCGATGAAGTGATGCTGCTGAACGTGCACAAGGACGCCGACGTGCTCGTATTCATTCGCGGGACAGGGCGCGTGTTCACCAAAGGCAAGACTGCGTTCTCATTAATCAATATCTTCAGCTTTGATTTTCCGTTCACGGTGATCACGGTCGGTTTTGTAGACGCACGCAGCGGTGAAGTGCTCGCGTTCACAAAACCTCTCTCCACCAGCAAAGTGCTCAAGAATAAAAAGAAGCTGATCAAAATGATCGAGAAGTCGCTCAAGAAACTGCCGGCGGCCCAATCGGAATAAGGAACCATTAGGTTTTCCTTGCGTTTAAGAACTCCACAACGTAATTCCCGCCAAAGCCGGAGGTGTTTCGCATGAGGACCTTATTGCTCGCTTGTGTGTTCGCGATGCTCTGCGTTTGTCCGTGTGCCAATGCGGCGACCACAACCGCCAATCCGAATTTCAATGACTTAAAACTCGTAACCCAACTGCCGGAGGAACTACCGCAGCGGCTAATCGGGTTCTCATACGACGGCCAAAAGTTCTGGGCCACGATCTATGTCGGGCGCGGGCTGTACGCCACGCTCGATCCGGCAACACTCGAATGGCAGATCGATCGCGAAGCTAAACACCATCAGGTTATCCGCGAAGTAGCTGGTGCTTACGGGAGTCCCGGTGGCAATTGTTTTGTTAATGGGAAGTGGTGGATCGCAGGCGCGTATGGCCAGTCGTTCGGGTCCATTGATATCAACACGTGGAAAGTAGATCGGTTGTTCAAACGCCTGCAGCGTCCCGACAAAGCGAGCCAGTTCTATTCCAGCATGACGTACGACGGCAGTCACTTGTGGATTGCGTGGCACTGGTTTCGGTACAACCTGCCGACGTCAGAGACACAGCTTCTGTTGAAGATCGATCCCGAGACGGGAAACGTTGTCGCCGAGTTCCCGGCGCCGGCAGGTTCGCGGCCTGATGGAACGCACGGATTGACGTGGGACGGATCGAGACTGTGGCATGCGAAGGGCAACCGGCTGTCAGCGATCGATCCGACGACGGGACGCGTACTTTCCGAATACTATTTGAACGAAATCGATCGACCGAGCGGATTAGCGTGGGACGGACAAGCCCTGTGGATCGCGCAGTTCGACGGCAAGATTTGGCGACTACCGTTTGGGACTTCCTAGTCGCTCAAGAAGTCTTGCGCGCGGAGAAGATCTACAATTTCAGTATGACCTCCCTCCATGGCCCAGCCTTCGGGCGTGCTTTTGAATTGCTCGTCTCGAAGCTCGAGATTCGCTCCACGTGCGATCAGCAACTCGACCGTTTCGCGGTGACCATTGATCGCGGCCCAGTGCAAACCAGTGCCACCAAAGAATCCTCGCGTATCGACGGCCGCGCCGTGTTCCAACAAATATCTAACGACTTCAGTGTGACCGTTGCGAGCTGCTGAGTACAGTGCATTTGAAACGGCGGAAGGATCCGGATCGGAGCCGATCATAGTTTTTACGTCCTCAAGTTTTCCGAGTGCTGCTGCAATGATCAGGTCAAAACCACGCGCGCCGCGACTGAGCAACAAGTCAGCAACTTTCGAATTCCCGAGAGTCGCAGCCCACTTGAGCGGCGTGTCTCCCCAACTCGTCTTCGCTTCAATATCAGCGCCTGCGTCGAGCAGGAGCCGCGCGATTTCAACGTGATCTTTTTCGGCGGCCCAGTGCAGACCCGTCTTGTCGTACTCGTCGGCAACCCTGATCAGTTCAGGATGGCGGTGCAGTAGTTCCGCAACGGCCGGTCCATCGTCCTGTTTCACCGCTTTTATAAATTCATCGTGCTGTGCCATGCATTTATCCTACAATCATCCTGCCACTTCTCAGGAGGTCTCAATGGCTAAACATTTGGTCCAGCTTGCCTTGCTCATAATGCTTGCCACGCAGTCTATCCCAGCCCAGCAATCGAAGCCCGCCGTAAGCGAGGTGCCGTTCTCATTCAAAAAAGGCTTTGTGATCGTTGAAGCGAAGATAAAAGGGAACGTGCCCGTGAATGTGATCCTCGCTACCGGCACGGAAAACTCGGTTACAGATCCATCATTCCTGAAGAAGTATGACTTGAGCGCAGGTTATGCTGGTGAAGGCCCCGTCACAGGCAGAAATGACAAGACCTACTATTTCGCGATAGTGAAGGACGTGAGCGTGGGCGCAACCAAATCAAGCGCCATGCGCATGCGCTTTGGCTCCTTGTCAGACGTAAGCAATGCTGTTGGGCAGGAGATTTTCGCCACTCTGGGAGCTGATTTCTTTCGCGACCAGGCCGTGCAGTTCGATTTCAAAAACAAAGTGATTCGGTTTTTTGATAAGACGCCGCCTGAACTGGTCGATAACAAGAATCCGAGTTTCAACGCAGCGAAGACTACCGTCTTACAAATGGCGCCAAAGCCAAGTAATCCTTTTCAGGCGACTATTCTCGTGCCGGTCGTGAAAGATGTTCTGCTTAATGGCCAGAAAGTAAACCTGCTGATGGATACCGGTGTTGCCACTTCCATAGCGCTCTCATCATCAACCGCGAAGAAGGTAGCGCTCGCCCTGCCGGATGAAAATGGACCGCCGCGAGAAGGAAAAGTCACACTGCGTCTTGAGTCTTATGAACTGACCGACTTACCGATTTGGATTTTTGCAAAAGGCACGAGCGCCGATCAGAAGTTGAGTCAATACGGAGCGGTTGCCGGATCTGCGTTCTTACAAAACTTCGTTGTCACTTTCGATTACAAGAAGAGTGTTGTCGTGCTTGAACGGTTTTGAGTAACCGGTGCGAGGAACGCTTATGAGATTCGAAGTCATGGCTGCTTTTGCGCTCGGCGTGCTGCTGCCGGTGCTGGAAACGGCGCGTCGGGGTATCACGCATTGGGCGATCAACTTCACCACCATGTTTGAAGACTATCTCGGTGGTGCAGTGTTGCTCATCGGCGCGTGGGCTGCTTACCGGTCGAAGTCGTGGGGCGCGATGTTTCTTTCGTTGGCGTGGGGTTCGATAGCCGGCCTGATGACGAGCAGCTTTGTGGCCCAACTTGAAGGAACACTACGTCAGACCGCGTCTGAACCGCATAACCTCGTCGTGCGCCTCGTTAAGTTTTTGTTGTGGAGCGTCTGTAT
>DATFHH010000016.1:0-13198 GCA_035248565.1 Pyrinomonadaceae bacterium
AAGCTAAGCAGAGGGCCGCAGGTTCGAGTCCTGCCGGGGGCACTACACCGAAAACAGTATGTGGCGGCATTAGCTCAGTAGGTTAGAGCGCCAGATTGTGGATCTGGAGGTCGTCGGTTCGAGACCGACATGCCGCCCCACGCCATCCCACGAAAAAACCAGCCACAAAGAGGCACAAGAAGCACTAATCGATCTCTTTATCGCTGAGTCTCTTTACTGAGTACGAGTCGAGATATTGTGGGTTGCGGCCGCGCGCGATGATCACGTAGCCGAGCTGTTTGCCACGTCCAGGAACTTCCCACGTCAACCGAAGGTTACCTTGATTCTCGATTCGCTGAGCGGACTTGAGATTAGCAACTTCCTGGTAACGTATGCGTGGACCACCTTCACGCGCGATGGCCGTCACATAACGCACGCGGAACTCATCGTCGTAGCCAACAAGCAGATGTGAGATACGCGCGTCGCGAAGCGCCCAAACCTCCTGCAGCTTCCGTTCGTCCTTCTCCAAGCTTCCAAGGGATTTCAAATGGGCATGGGCATCGTCACGGTTCATGCCGAGAGCGATGCCCATGATTTCCGGTCGCAGCTTGCCAGGAGCAGCACTTGCCAACGTACCGAGAACCAGCAGCAGGCAAATACTCAACGCTCGCTTCATCTGCTACCTCGTCTTCAAACTCGCAACATTCGAATAGCTCGACTTTCCACCCACATTGGCTGCACGCACACGGTAAAAGTAGGTCGTCTTTCGAAACGCTGTGTTATCTGTGTAGCTTCTTGTGTTCGCAGCTACCGTCGCGATCTGAATGAAACCTCCCGACAATGAAGTTGAACGCTCGATAAGGAAGTTATCCTCGTTCGTAGAGTTGTCGGCCCAGTTAAGTATTACTGAACCTTTGCCCTGTCCATTTGCCGCTGTCAGTGCGGACGGCGCTGCCGGTCGTGGCTGGCACGCTGCGTTACCAACCAACGTGTACCCAACTGCCGCGCTCGGACTAGAGTAGTTCGCGTTATCGGGCACAATCGCAACGACCGGCACGCGTACAAAGATACGCGACAGCCTGCCGCCCGCCTGGGGGTTACCAATCTTACTGTTTGAAACAACCAGCGTGATCGTTTCAGCCTGTGTGTCGTACTTGCTGCCGGCATCAAGATCGCCGACGGTCGTCGCTGTACCTTGCGTGTTGTCAGCGTTGAGGATGTAAGTGCCATACTTGAACGTGGCCGCTCCAAGCACGTCGGTCCTCATGTCCACGAAGTATCCGTTGTTGTCCGCACCGGTGAAGTAGATGCGCCACGTTGTGCTTGGCGTGAGCGGATCACTCAGATCGCCCATCTTCAACGTAAAGATCAACTTCCGGGAACCATCCGCAAAGAACGGCTCTGCAATTTGGACTGAACGGATATCATGGCTTCCCAACTGGTCCAACGAGTCACCGGCCGGATCAGTTAATACAGTGACACCTGAACCAATGCATGGCGTGTCAGGCTGTGTGGGCACGATGTGAGGCGATGAAGTGCCTTCACCGTTCGCGTTTGAGGCCGTCACACGATAGTAATAGCTGGCGCCTCCCGCGTTGGTATCCGTAAACGAATTGACGTCCGGACCAAAACTCGAGAGCAGACTCTCGCTGCCACCCTCGATACCGCGATACAGACGATAGCCAGTGATTGGCGAGCCGCCATCGTCGGGAATGGACCACGCGAGACTCGCGGAGTCACCATCCTTCGTCGCGACGAGCAACGGTGGCGCCGGTGCGGCATTCGCCGGTGGGTCGAAAGCCGACAAGAGCGGCTTGCCACCCGATTGACGAATGATTGTCGCTTTCGCTGTATTGTCGTTGTCGGCGTTATCGAGCTTGCCGTCGCCGTTGCGATCGACGCCGCGAATACACTCAGCCGTCACACAACCGTCTGCATAAGCAGCGACCACTCGACCCTGCTTGTCAATGGTTATGTCGTTGAAGTCGAGCAGACCGCGGGTTCCGTCCGGACAAGTTGGTCCAATTGTGCAAACGACGCCGCGTTGAACTGGATCGTTCGGCGTGGCATTGGCCGTCACCCAAGTCACACCACCGTCGTAGGTAGTTGCGATGTAACCAAACCACGTACCCGGGAATGTTGCGTCAGTATCTCTGCCGTTGGCGCCAGGTGTGGTTGAACCGACGAAGAAAAACGCGGCGCGATTGCTGTCACCCGCAACCACTGTCGAGAAGACAGTGTTCTGAATGCCTTGCGCAGCGCCCACGTCTTGCACGTGTTCCCACGTCAGACCGCGATCGTGCGAGACAGCCGCCCGAGCGTGTCCATCGCCGTCTCCCCATCCCAAATAGATCGTGCCGTCCGCGCCCATGCCGACTGAAGGATCAGTATCGCCCGGCGTGCTCCCGGGTACAGTGCGGATGGACCACGACAATCCATTGTCCTCTGAAACAGCAACTCCCTGTTGACCGTTACACGACTTGTTCGGAACGTACACCGTGCCGTCAGGCGCAACTTTGATCGAACCGTGCAAGCCACCACACTGCGCGATGGTCCACATCGGAATTGCGACACCGAAAGTGAAGCCGCCGTCATCACTGCGTGCGATCTCCGCCAGACCGGCGTCCTGTGAAGCGTAGTAAACGGCGTTTGGATAGATCTTGGCGTCGGGACCCGGATGCTGAATTGCTCCACCCTTCAGAGAACCGTCAGGATTCTTCGCATAAGGACCAGCGCCGACAGTCTGATGGTCCACGCCTGAGTTGATTCCGGAGCCCTGGCTTGGTGTCCAGTTTGCACCGTCGTCGTCGGTAAACGACATCGCGCTCGCTTTGCCGAGTAGTTGAGAAACAAATGTGCGATTCGTCCGATGCGAACCCGCATCACTGTCCGTGAAAAGAATTGGATCCGCGCTTACAAGAGAAGTGTTTAGAGCACTAACGTCTGTCCAGGTGGCGGGCGCCGGCGATGCCGTGTCGTCCCAGTGGACACGAAGAGTTTCGAAACCGGCGAGAAACATCGCATTGCCAGATTCCCAACTTGCGCCAATGCTCGGTTCCCCTGCTCCATTACCCATTGCGGGTGGCGCAGGATAGTTCTGATAACGCGGCGCAGCTTCTGTTGACGGAGTCGGAGTCGGTTGTGGTGCAGGTTTGTCTTCGAGTGTCGCGCTGCCGTGATACTGATCGGCGGCAGTAGCTAGGTAGTAGACCGCATGCACCGTGTAAACACCTGTGCCGCTGATCGCAGGATCGATGGTGGTGTCTTCGAATGTCAGTGGTTCGGTCGGCGACGTCGCCCCACGCCCGGAGCTGGCGACAACCGGACCGGAGTTCGAGTCTTTGTGAATGTAGAGATCGTAGTCTGTTACTGGAAGCAGCCATTCGATCTTCACGTGAATAAGTTTGCCGGACCAATCGGCTGGTGTTCCACCAACGTTTAATGTGAAGGTGTCGCAACTGATGCCCTCCTGGCACAAGTCTTCACCGGCGATCAAAACGGGCGCGTTGAGCGCTCCACCTCCGGTGCCGGTTCCGACCCAAGTGACGGGCGTGGCTGTGGTTGGGGTGATCGTTGCTGATGCCGGACTCGAGGCGCGCGTGTGGTTGAACCATGGGACGACAGCCACGAGCATAACGACGATGAAAATGGCGGCTACCAGAACGCGCGGCGCTGTACTTGTTCGAAAATTCCGGATGTGGTGAGTCATTTGTTTCTCCTCCGATTGCGGAGCCATAAGTTGTTAGCGAGGCTGCACCGGACGACTGTGCCGCTCAACTATTGGGGGCCGTTGTTTCTACTACCTTGATATGGGAGGTTTTGTGCGTCGGGTCGCGGTAAATTGCAAGCGTTAAGTACCTTGTAAAGGTGACGCAGAAGTCACGCGACTGCGGCGAAAGTTTAGAGAACTCCTTGCGGTCTCGTTGTGCTTGTGATGAGGGATTGTTGTGATACTGTACTCAGCAAAGGAGAACGTTCAATGCCTGACGAGCAACGAGTAGCGAATAACTCGCAAACCTATGTCGCGGACGCCGACACTTTTCAGTTCGAGACTCTGCAACAGGAGAACGGGCAAGCGACGGTGATTCGCTTTCGTCTCGACGACCCGCAATATCACGCGGCGATGTGCTGGTGGTGCTAAACGGTAGTGAGATCTATTTTCACGGAATGATTGGACAGATCGCGGATGGTTGGGCCATTGCGACTGATCGGCGGGGATCGCTGCTCGCTGCTACGATTCAGTAACTTCTAGCCGCGGATAAACGCGGATGACGCGGATCAGCGTACATATCCCGAGGGATACGCGACACGCACGCCAGGCGTTGAAGACTTAACCTCGATGCGATGAAATCCTTTGCTCAGATGTGTGGATAAAAAGGTCAGCGCCGCCTGTTTTTGTAGCGACACGTCGAGCTCGCGGATGAACGGGTCAAAACTCACCGGCGCACCCGTACCCTGGAAGAATGCCATTCCGCCGGTCTCATTTGATAAGCGCAACAACGAGCTCTGCGCGTTACTAACGAGCGCGGGATTGGATGCCGCAACCAAAGTCGGCGCATAAAAACCGTAGATCGCAACTCCGCGACGTTGCGATTCATTAATCGCGCGTTGCAAATCAACACTCTGCGTCGGTGAAGACGAGTCGATGCCGCGCGAAATATCCAAACCGTCCGAAACGAGCAATATCGCTCGCCGTCCCAAAGGTTGCGCGTCAAATTTTTTCAGCGCTTCGATCACCTCAACATAAGGATTGTACGGACCAGCATTCGCAAAGCCGATCGGAGGTCGCAACGCGCCGGCTGCTTTCTCAAGATCAACGGTGAATTTCTGTTTGACTTGCAAACTCCCGGTTCGTAGATACCCGATCATCACTCGTGAACCTTTGGGCAATGCCCTGATGAACTCGGCGAGTGGTTTAGTTTCGTTGGCGACTGAAGGAACAAGATCCTCCTGAATCAAGAGACAAATAGTTATTGGCGAGTTGGTGCCAATACCGCGGAGCGACAAGATGGTCTGCGGCTCGCCGTCCTCACTGACTGTCAGATCGATATTCTGTAATTCCCCTTCTTTCAACTCAGTCTCTTCTTTGAATCTGATGGTTAGCGGGACGGTGACGGGCCTGCCAGGGCCACGAGAGGCGCTCGTGCCGTCAATATTTTGCCCCTGACCAAGAGCTGGGGACGCTGTCAGAGCAAAAGCAAGTATTAACGACAGCAGTAAGATCGGGTGGAGTCTCATTGGATTTCCTCTACAGTCTGGCTGACATTATACAGCCGCCCCACGGATTTCACGGATGGACACGGATTCACCAGTCTTCATCTGTGAAATCCGCGGCTTAATAAGCTAAGATCTCCAACAACTAGATTGGAGCCCAGTTGACGAATTCTTCGCAAGGCAAACTTTCCGGCAAAGACACCACTACAGCGCGGCTGCTGAAAATCGCTCCGTGGATCGCCGTGGTCGCTGCATCGCTCCCTGCTCCGCTGGTTTTTCTCGTACTTTTTCTGGCAGCTACTGCCACTGAAACGGCTGCTGTTTACCTTTTGTTAGCCGGTCTGTCGCTGGTCTTTGGTTTTGCTTTGGGGGTGGTAATTGCCGCCATTCTCCTAATTTATCGCCGGAGTTGGTTGGCAAAATTACGAGACCGGTTAGCTTCGGATGGAATCACGGCCAATGAGGTTGCATGGTTCAGGTCAGAATTGACTTCCGCCGAGCGAAAAGCGCTGGCCGAAATGGGAAAAAGTAACCCGCTGCTGGCCGATGCGTATCTCGAGACACTGGCCAATCGCCTTACTGCGTCACGCATAATCTCTCGATCCAAGCGCGAAATGTTGAAGGTCGAGCGACAACTCAACCGCGCGCGAACACTGCGAACGCCCGAATCAGAGTCACTCCAGCACGATCTCATGGCCGATCGTGAACGACTGGAACGCGTGCGCCAGCAAGCGACTGAGCACTTGGCGAAGGCAAAAACGCGGTTGCAAGTGATTGAAGCGACTGCGAATCGGCAGCTCAATGAAGGTGAAACGGAGTTGATGATGCAGCGACTCGGAAGTGCGCAGGATCAACTGCCGCTGGTGCTGGAAATGGCGCAGTTAGAGCAAG
This sequence comes from Pyrinomonadaceae bacterium, assembly GCA_035248565.1. Lineage (GTDB taxonomy): Bacteria > Acidobacteriota > Blastocatellia > Pyrinomonadales > Pyrinomonadaceae > PSRF01. The sequence goes on from DATFHH010000016.1 coordinate 6,085, forward strand.
AGGCGCTGCTTGAAACAAAATTAACCGCAGATGAACGCGGATGACGCGGCTAACTTCAAACGATAAACGCCTGGCGCTAACCTTTCCGCGAAGCCCTCGTCCACCAGTCGCCAATTACCCAATCCGGCTTCGGGTGACCTCAACCCCGTCACACGCGCCAATTCTCCACGCAACGTCATTCCAGCTCCCACCAGATACGACCGCGCAATCTCCTTCAACGCCTCTTCCCTTTCCACGCTCACGTTGAGTTGCTCCGGAAAGCGGGCCTCGGGAATAGACCAGATGTACGTAAAAGTCGGCTCATACAGAACGTCGCTCGGAATGATCTTCAACACTTTCTGAAGCTCAGTCATCGCCTTGTTGAAACGAGTGCGATCCGAGATCCCACTAGCTTCGCGCAGGTCGCGCGTGGCCATCTCCCACTCGTGTCGCACGATCTTGAGAATCACCTGAGCATCGCTTGAAAGCATTTTCTTTTCCAGCTTTCGCGGAAGACCGAACAAAGCGTTAAAGCACGGCAGCAAACGTGGTGCGATAAACGTCGAGCGCCCACGCAGCAATTTCCCATAAAAACACTTACCGCGCCGCATCACGTCGTCTTTGATGGTCCACGTCAAACTGCTCTCCGGATCTTTCTGCACGTTGCGCGGCATGTGTGCGTCTCTGCGGCCGCAAACTGCAACGTAGAGCGATGGTCCAGGCCTTCGTGAGTCAGTCAACGCTTCACAGAACCCGACCTCTTCAATGAAGCGTTCCGCCGCGTAGACGTCTTCGACGCGGTTCTCAGGATCGCGCCGCCACATGCGATCGCGATGGGCCTCAATTTCTTCCGGTAGCATGCGCGGATTCTATCAAAGTGAATTAGGTGAGCAGTCAATCTGCCGTAATCGGTCAAGCTCGCGAAACTCAAGCCTCACTCCAGTAATCAGCGTAAGTTATTGCTGCACAACGAGCTAAACCGTTTCTGCGGATCTGGCACAGTCAGTGCAGAGCGGAAGCCGCCAGTTGTTCGTCCCAAGACTGGCAAACCTCAGTACGGAGATGACAAAGGTGATATCGATGCATAGAACAAAACGTTTCCTGGTGCTGGCCTTGCTGGCGAGCCTCACGCTAGGACCAACTCTCTTCGGCAGTAGTCTTTTGACGACCGCTGATGCGAAGGGCAAGGGTTCGTCGCACGGCAAAAACCTGAAGCCGAAGAAGGTGGGGTCCGACCTCAGCGATCTGCTCGCAAACAAGAGCAGCGATGGCTTGGTCAAAGTGATCCTTCAGCTCGAGCAGAAGCCCAGCGGCCAACTGAACGCACTGTTGGCAGCTAACGGCGTCAAGATAAGAAGACATTTCAGCAACCTCAACTCTTTTGCCCTCGAAATACCTGCTCGTCTCGTCGATACCCTGTCATCTTTCTCTGAGGTCTCGTTCGTTTCACTTGATAGTGAAGTGAGGACAATGGGTGGTCATATCGCCACCACTACCGGTGCGGACAACGTGCGTTTAATGAGTGCTGATGGAGCACTGGACGGAAGCGGGATCGGCATCGCGATCGTCGACTCCGGCATCTTTGGCGCACACACTTCTTTTGTCGACGCTCAAACTGGTCAATCACGAATCGTTGTTAACCTGGATTTCACTGGCGAAGGCCGCACCGACGATCCTTATGGTCACGGCACGCACGTCGCCGCCGCAGCCGCGGGAAGTGGCATTGTCGCTCGCGGTGAATACATCGGCATCGCTCCGCGCGCGAAGATAGTCAATCTTCGCGTGTTGGATTCAAAGGGCGTAGGCTCTGTTTCAAGCGTGCTGGCCGCTTTCGACTGGTTGATGACCAACGCTTCGGCGTACAACATTCGCGTCGTGAACCTCAGCATCGGCATGCCGGCGGTTAACTCTTACAGATTCGATCCGCTTTGCGTTGCTGCGCGTGCACTCGTCGATCGCGGCATCGTTCTCGTAGCCGCAGCGGGTAACAATGGAAAGAACAGCGACGGCGAGAAGCTGTATGGTCAAATCCATGCGCCCGGCAACGAACCTGCGGTGTTAACAGTGGGCGCTGTCGATACGCACGGCACCGACCAACGCAGCGACGACACGATCGCAACCTACAGTTCGCGTGGACCGACGCGCAGTTCCTGGACAGACGTCGACGGCGCCCAACATTTTGACAATCTGCTCAAACCAGAAATCTCTGCGCCAGGTAACAAGACGATCTTCGCGCAGTCGCCGAACAACTATATTCTTTCGCAGAATCCTTCGCTGGATGCCGGAGTCAGCAACAGTCCGACTCGCAGACAGATGATATTGAGCGGCACCTCAATGGCCGCTCCACTAGTATCCGGCGCAGCCGCTCTCTTGTTAGAAGCCAATCCGACTCTTACCCCCAACCTGGTTAAAGCTCTGTTGATGTATACCGCTCAACAGCTACCGAACTACAACATGCTCGAGCAGGGTTCGGGCGAACTGAACATCGACGGCGCAATTCGCCTCGCGAAGCTCGTTCGCACCGACCTCAGCAGCTTAACCGTACTCGGATCCCCGATGCTTACTGGTCCCGCTCCTGCACCGCAATCGAGCATCAAGCTCGTCAACGGTGCTTCGACGTTCCAATGGTCGCAGGGAATCATCGTGGGCCGTACCTACGCCACCGGCACAGCGCTGATTAATCAGTATCAGAAAGTCTATGCCCAGGGTGTATTGCTCGGTGACGGCGTGTTGCTGGGCGACGGCGTGTTGCTCGGTGACAGCGTTCTGATTGGTGATGGCGTTCTCGTTGGTGATGGCATGTTGATCGGCGACACTTCGGTGTTCTCGGAGGGCGTTCTTATCGGCGATCGCATTTCTATCAGCGACGGAACCTGCCTCGGCGCAGGACAAACATTCTTACCACTCTCGGTGCTGCTGGGAGACGGCGTGCTTATCGGTGACGGTGTGCTCATTGGCGATGGCGTGCTGATTGGTGATGGCGTACTCGTCGGCGACGGTGTACTCATCGGCGATGCAGTTCTTCAGGCATTTACCACTCTGACAAACGGTGATGCCACCAACTCCATGGCAGTTGTGCCCGACGACTATACGGACTATCTAGGTTACTAAGCAGTTCCACTACTCAGAACCACACACAGAAGGTAGGACCATGTTGCAGACGAGCACATTACCGAGACTAAGAGAACTGTCGGCGCGCGAGGAAGCAATTTCCATCGAACGGCTGACAAACATTGACGAAGCTGAAGTGCTTCAGTTCTTGTCTCAACGTCCGATTCATACGGTAGCGATGATGAGTATGATTCGCGACAACGGAATCGTGAGTTCACTCAATCGCGGCACGTTCTACGGCTGTCGCGATTTGAATGGACAACTGGAAGGTGTGGCGCTGGTAGGCCATGCGACGTTGATGGAAACTGTTTCAGATCGTGCGTTGGCAGCTCTCGCGCAAGTGGCGCGTGAATGTCCAAGCACGCACATGATCATGGGCGAGAAAGAAAGAGTCGCAGACTTCTGGAGTCATTATTCAGAAGCTGGGCGACGCCAACGTCTCGCCTGTCGTGAATGGTTGTTTGAGTTGACGTGGCCAGTCGAAGCGCGCGAGCCCGTATTAGGACTGCGACAAGCGACGCAGAGCGAGTTGGAGTTGGTGATGCCGATTCAGGCCGAGCTCGCATTTGCTGAAAGCGGCGTCAATCCGATGGAAGTCGACGAGGAAGGTTTTCGTCAGCGTTGCTTGCGACGTATCGAGCAAGGCAGAACCTGGGTCGTTGTAGAAGATGGCCAGCTGGTATTCAAAGCAGACGTTATCTCAAAGACTCCCGAAGTTGTCTATCTTGAAGGAATCTGGCTACGCGAAGACCACCGCAACAAGAACGCTGGTATTCGCTTCATGTCAGAGTTAATGCGACGCTTGCTCGAAGATACGAGATCGATCTGTCTATTGGTGAATGAAACTAATCAACTGGCCCAGGGCTTTTACCGGAAATGTGGTTTTCACTTTCGGGCCACTTACGAAACGATCTTTCTCCCACGGAAGGAGCAAGTGCAGAACTAGTTTTTTCGTCCCCCGATCTGTCCTGATAAAGGCAAACCTGCTTCACTCACAACCGTATTAGCGTGACCCTGGCGCCATGGGAAATAAATTCTTCGGGCCATTCCTCTGGGTAGTAACTGGATGCGGTATTCTCGCGTTTCTTTATTCTTGTTTCCGCCTCGACTTCGCCCAGCTTGATTTGCACTTCGCCCTGCTTGCCGGCATGGCGCTGCTGCTGACCTCGCGCATAAGTATTCCCATTCCACGTTTTAGCTCACAGATTTCAGTTTCCGACACTTTCGTATTTTTGATTCTCCTGCTTTACGGAGGCGCAGCGGCGGTTCTGGTTGGCTCTGTCGAAGCATTTCTCTCGTCGCTTCGTTTCAGCCGCAAGCATCGCATTGTCGTCTTCAACTGGGCATCGTCAGCAGTTTCGATATTCATTACCAGCAGCGTGCTGCAACTTCTGTACGGGAACGTCGTTGCTTTGAAAGCCAAACCGATATCCGTCGGCTTTGCGGTTGCGGTCTGTACGATGGCGCTGGTCCATTACGTCTCAAATTCCGGCATCGTCGCGATCGCAGGTGCTTTCAAGACCGACCAACCAGTCTGGCAGACCTGGCGCGAGAATTATTTGTGGACTTCGATAACTTACTTCGCGGGTGCGTGTGCTGCCGGAGTGATCGCCGCACTGGTCTATTTCATCGGCATATACGCATTTGCAATCACGCTGCCGATCATCGCAATCATCTTTCTCACCTATCGCACTTATCTCAAAAACGTCGAGACCTCAGCAGCGCACGCCGAACAAGCTGAAAAGCACGTTAAGGAACTCTCGCACTATATCGCCGAGCAGGAACGCATTCGCGAACAGTTTTCGCAAATGGAAAAACTCTCCGCGCTCGGCGAGCTGGCTTCGGGAGTCGCTCACGACTTCAACAACACGTTGGCCGGTATTCTCGGAAGAGCGCAACTACTTCAACGCAGTAACGATCCGGAGAAGATCAAACGCGGGTTGGAAATCATTATCAAGACCGCCGAAGACGGCGCGAAGACAGTCAAACGGATTCAGGACTTCGCGCGGCAGCGTCGCGATCACAACTTCGAGTTAGTCTCGATCGATCAGATCCTGTGGGACGCAAGCGAGATCACGCGACCACGTTGGAAGACTTGCGCCGAAGCTTCAAACATTCACATCACCGTCGATCTGCAAGTCGAGTCGAATGCGATGGTCATGGGTGATGATTCGGAGCTGCGTGAAGTGCTAGTTAACATGGTCTTCAATGCAATCGACGCGATGCCCGAAGGCGGCACGCTGTCGCTGATCACGCGCGCCGTTGACGATTCAGTGATCGTCAAGATTGTCGACAGTGGAGTCGGAATGTATCCGGAAGTCCGCTCCCGAATTTTTGATCCCTTCTTTACGACGAAAGGCAAAGCGGGGCTTGGGCTTGGACTGGCGGTTAGCTTCGGAATCATCAGACGGCACGGCGGCAACATTGAAGTCGAATCGCAGTACGGCCGCGGAACTGAGTTTCGCATCACGCTGCCAGTGGCGAAGATTGCCGAGAAGAGTGTCAAAGTCGTCGAGGTTGCTGCGCCGGCATTGCCCGCAGCGGATCAGACCATCTGCTTGCCCTCGTCCGAACGGCAGACCAGGTTGCTGGTCGTCGACGACGAAGACTTTGTCAGAGATTTACTGCGCGACATTCTTGAAGGCGAACACTGCGATGTTTGTGTCGCGGAAAGTGGCAGTGAGGCGCTCTCGCTTTTCCGTGAAGTGGAATTTGACGCGGTGTTTACCGACGTTGGCATGCCCGGCATGAGCGGTTGGGAATTGGCGCGCGAAATCCGTCAAATCAATACGCAAATTCCGATCGCGGTGATTACAGGTTGGGGCGAAGCTGTCGGATCTCACGAACAGAAAGCCGCAGGCGTTGATTGGGTTGTGGCCAAGCCGTTCACGGCGGACCGTATTGCCGAGTTGGTCCGTCAAGTTCAGCCATTCGGCAGTGTCGCGGCTAAATCAGCGTCATCTGCGTTATCCGCGGCTTAAATCAATCGCGCGGTGCACGCTGTCCTCCACCACCTCGAGCCGAAAAGGTTTCAACAGATACTCAAAAGCGCCGCGTTCAATGAGACTCCGTGCTTGCTCTTCATCAGTCAGTCCGGAAATTACGATCACCGGTGTGCCGGGATACAGCTTCAGCACTCGATTGAGCAACTCCATCCCGCTCAATCCAGGCATCGTGATGTCAGTCAACACTACATCGAATGACTGCGCTTCCAATTTTGCTAGTGCCTGCTCTGCCGTGTCCGCAGTTTGACAAGTGTATTCACCTGACAGTAGCTCGCAGAGCGTTTCGCGGATTACCTCGTCGTCATCAACGACCAGGACATCTGCCATGATGGTCCTCCCACGTTAGCAAAGGCGTCTCCTGGGCGGGAATGATATTGAGACGCGATCTTAGAACTGTTTCTGTGAGGCGCCGCTTTCGGTTATCGCAAATATAACACACCTCCTTGGAGTGCGGCGGCTTGACGCCGCTTTATTATCGATCTCGCGCGGTCGAGGCCAAAGCGGCGTCAAGCCGCCGCACTCCAAGGAGGTGTGCTATTCTCTCGACGTGAAAGCTACTGTGCGGTTTGTCGTCGAAGATTTGTTCCTCGGGATTACTCCTTCCGGACGCGCACTGCCGGTCGACACCAATAAAGATCGATCCTACGCACCTTCGCCGGTTGAGCTTCTGCTCGTCGCCCTCGGATCATGTACCGCGAGTGACGTCGCCGGCATTCTCGCGAAGAAACGCCAACAGGTGACGAGCTACGTTGTCGAGGTCTCGGGAGAACGCCGCGACGACTATCCGCGACGTTTCACTTCGATGAAGGTCCATCACATCCTGACCGGATGCTCGATCTCCGCGAAAGCAGTTGCACACGCAATCGAACTCTCCGACACCAAGTACTGTAGCGTAGCGGCAACGTTGCGACCCACAGTGGAAATCCAATCCAGTTTTGAGATCATCGAAGAGGCAATACCGAAGCCCCGGGAGTAGTCGAGGGTGTTTAGAAGAATCATAGCCTTTTTTGTTTGTCTGA
>DATFHH010000017.1:0-17471 GCA_035248565.1 Pyrinomonadaceae bacterium
TGTCTGAGTAGTGCGGTGACCGTTGTCGCTGCTCATCGATCGCCCATCATTGCGAGGCAAGCAGCAAGCGAGACTGCGCTTGCCCTTGTCCGGCGCAGTGATGCGGCCGATCGCGACGCAAATGGAAAGCTCAAGAAACTAACGCAGGCCGAGCACATGCGTCGCGCCGCCATTTACTCTAGTGTGCGCGCTTTTGCCGAGGCGCGTGCTCACTGGCAGGCACTTATCGACAACTACCCGCAGGATCCGCGTGTTCCGGAAGCTTTGTTCGGAATCGCGCGGTCCTTCTTTCTCGAAAAGAGTTATGAAGACGGTTACGTCGTGTTCAATCAGTTGTTGCAGGACTACGGTTCAACCAAGGAAGGGCGCGAAGCGTTGAATTTCAGTGCTGCGTCGCTGCTGCGTCTCGGAAAAGCTTCGGAATCGGCCGATCGCTACGCGGAATACATCAATCGCTTTCCCAACGGTGAACGCATCGACACTGCTCATCTAAACATGATCGACACGCTTCGCGAGGCGGACAGACCAGCGGAAGCACTCGATTGGGTCACTCGCACCCGACAACGGTTCGCCGGCACGCCGATAGAAACGAATGCGATGTTTGGTGCGTTGCGGCTTTACATTGCTGAAGGTAACTGGACCGATGCGGTTGCTACGGCCGATCAACTGTCGAAGCGTCCGTTTTCAAAGGCAGTGCTGACCTCGCCCGCCGAAGTTGCTTATCTCAAAGCGTTCAGCCTCGAGCAAGCGGGCAAGAATGCGGAGGCGTTCGCCGCTTATTTAACCGTTCCCGACGGTGTCGAGTCGTATTACGGTTGGCTTGCAAGTGAGCGCCTGGCCGCGCTCGCTGGACCATCACGTGCGGAGATCGTCGCTAAGCGTGAAGAACGTGTGAACACGGCGATCGCGTCAGTTGCAGATGCTTATCCAGCACCGTATCGACAGGCAATCCTCAGCGCCGCGAAAGCTCGCAAGCTCGATCCGCGTTTCATACTCGCGCTAATTAGACAGGAGAGTGTATTCCGCCCACTTGCCAAATCGCCCGCAGGCGCACGCGGTCTGCTTCAGTTAACGATGGATGCGGCGCAAAAATACGGACCAGCGGCGGGATTAAATTCGCTGAACGAGAGCCAACTCTATCAACCGGAGACTTCGATCAGGTTAGGCGCAGAATACATCGAGTATCTGACAAAACTATTTCCGCAGATGCTCGAGCCGGTGGCGGCTTCGTACAACGGCGGCGAAGACAATGTTGCACGCTGGTTGAAACGCGCGAAGCATGCCGATCCCGGAGTGTTCACGTCAGAGGTCGGGTTTGATGAGACCAAGGGTTACGTGCAAAAGGTGATGTCCAACTATCGTGTCTACCACACACTCTACACGGCGGATCTAATCAGAAAATAATCCGCATTATCCGCGGCCTACTTCGGCTCCGGACAGAAACGCCGCGAGTCGTAGTCGTACCTAATCGTCACCTCGCCCGCGGGCCGCGAATCGAGGTCCATATTAATCCACTCAACATCATTGCGGACCGATCGCCCAATCCCCGTCCCCATCTTCGGCGCGCCCTCAGCTTTCATCTGATCGGATGAGGAGCGCGTCAGCGGCACAACACGCTGCACTCTCTCCCTGAAAAACACCGCCGAGATCACACCGGGATCTGCTTTTCGACCGAGCCTCGCCGCGTATGAATCCCGTTCGTCAGTGAAATAAAACCGGCGCGCCCGTTCAGAGCTCATCTGCCAACCACTGATTGTTATCGTCTGATACGGCTCGATCACCCATTTGCTTGCATTCCATGCGGACGTCTGACGTGCATCAATCGTGTTTAGACCATCCACGAAGAGTGCCACGGCCACGCGGTCGGGCGAGGGATTTCGCAGGCGTACCTCGTATTCAGCGCCTTTGGGTGCTTCAACATAGATCCTGCCTCGCGTGTAGTGCTCGGACAACGGCCGTCCGTCGACCAGCACGTCCAGTTCAAAATTCGAATAAGGTTTTGTGACACGCCCGGGCAGATTCTGTGAGCGGGAGGTGTCTCCAATCGAAAATGCAAGCAGAAAGGCTATCAGAGTCACTATTGAACGCATTTGATTCATGGCTCTTCCTCCTGCACGCTTGAACGCTTCTGCCTCACGTTTCTTGCGCCACTCGGTGAATATGGCCCGCATCTTGCTGTAATTGTGCGTGTGGTGCGGCCCTTTTCGGTTGAGTAAAATCTTCGGGAAGGCTACAATTGCGCGCCGCTTCTGGCGATGAAATACAGACAATTGGCGTCGAACCACTAAGTGAGGGTTAAGAGAGCTGATGGAGTATGCCCTAACTGCAACCAAGACCGAGGCGCGCGCAGGCTCTTATTACGACCGAATCGCGCGTTTGTATGACCTGACGTTTAAGCTGAACGGATATGGCCGGTCTTTGGATCAATACTTCGCTACCTATCCCCTGCCGGTCTCGCGCGGCGCACGCATCCTCGATGCAGGATGTGGAACGGGGCTGTTGACTCTGGCCTTGCTGCGTGCGATACGTTTTCCAGTCTCGATAACGGCGCTCGATCTTTCGCAGACTTCCGTAGCAGCCGCGCGGAAGTCGCTGTATTACAGTGACGGCCGGAAGCGTGATGTCACGTTCACACAAGGCAATCTGCTGTGTCTGCCGTTTGCTGATGAGTCGCTCGATGTGGTGGTGACTTCGGGAGCGCTTGAATATGTTCCGCTCGCAGATGGTCTAACGGAACTTGCGCGCGTGATCGTGCCGGGGGGGCACTTGCTGCATCTGCCGGTTCATCCGGGAATTGCGGGTGTGTTCCTGGAAATACTGTTTCGGTTCAAGAGCCATCCACCGCAGGAAGTGATCAGCAGGACTGAAGAACACTTCCGCATCATGCATCAATATCGCTTCCCGCCACAGCAAGCTATTGGATGGAGCAAGACCGCCATTCTCGCGCAGAAGGTTTAGCCACAAAGAGGCACAAGAAATACAAAGAGTTTTTGGGTCTCTTTGTGGCTTTTCTTGTGCCTCTTTGTGGCTACTGCGGTACTATTCGCAGGATCCGATCATCGTCTGGTGCAGGCCGGCCGCGGCCGTCGCGGTTCGAGGTGGAAAAATACAGATAACCATCCGGCCCCTCAGCGACGTCGCGAATTCGCCCATAGTCTTTCACCAAATCTTCCTGGCCCAGAACTTTTCTTCCATCCAGCATCACCCGAATCAGCCTCTCGCCACGTAAGCATCCGAAGAAGAAGTTTCCGTTAAACTTCGGAAAGGCCGAATCACGATAGAACATGCCGCTCGCAGGCGCACACGCAGGCGTGTACTCGAGCAAAGGTGATTCGAGCCCAGCGCGCGTTTGCGTGTGATGAATGATGGGCCAACCGTAGTTCTTTCCCTTTTCGACGATGTTGACTTCGTCCCCTCCTTCCGGTCCATCAAATCCGCTTGGTCCATGTTCCGTCTGAAACATCAGATTCGATCCTGGCTGCCAATCCATGCCTTGCGAGTTGCGATGACCATAGGTCCAGATCTCAGGTCGCGCATTCTGCTGGCCCACAAACGGATTGTCTTGCGGCACGGTTCCATCGTCGTTCAACCGCAGCGTCTTTCCGGCAAGTGAGTCGAGCTTCTGTGCGAGTTCGCGACGCGTGGCGTCTCCAGTGGTAATGTAGAGTTTTCCATCAGGACCAAAACGAACGCGACAGCCTGCGTGAAACTGCGCTGCCGGAAGGTCCTCGATGATCACTTTGCGATCGACAAAACCTTCAGGAGCTTCACGATAACGGACCACGCGCACACGCACGCCGTCACCTGAGTACGCATACGAGAGATAGATAAAGTGATTCGTGCTGAACTGCGGATGCAGTGCGACGCTCATCAAGCCGCTCTCGCCTGACCTCTCAATATCCGGAACGACAAATAAAGGCTTCGGGTTGAGCGTGCCAGTCTCAAACACGCGCACACGCCCGGGACGTTCAGTGAAGATCATGCGACCGTCAGGCGCCCAGACAATGGACCACGGCACCTCGAGACCGCCAATCACCTTCTCGATCTTGAAGCGAACGTTGGATTGGACCGAAGTCTCGACCTCACCCGCGCCGCGACCAGCCGGCGCATGACTACACGCAACGCACAGCAGTATCAGCAACGCAATTGTTGAATATGTCTTCACTTTTGTTGTTTTGTGCCTCTTTGTGGGCCCTAATGCTGAATGTACTCGTGAAGCAGTTTCAACTCGTCGCCCTGTTCACCCAATTCAACGCGGAGCAGGTCGCGTATAGAGAGCATTCCGACCCAACGCTCGCCATCGACCACCGGAAGATGTCGAGTGCCGATCAACTCCATGCGTTCGAGTGCCTGGTGCGGAGTCTCGTCGCACTGAATTACGGCTCGCAGCTCGCTCGTTACATCGCCGACCTTAACCGCGTGCGGGTCGCGTCGTGGCACTACGATGCGGTTCATGACGTCGCGCTCGGAAAAGACCCCAAGCAATTTGCCGGCGTCGTCGATCACGCAGACGGCGCCGATGTTTTTGGCGGCCATGAACTCCGCCGCTTCCTGCACGGTTGCCGTGGCCTTTGTCGAGTAAGGCTCGCGGTTGCGAATCACGTCCCTGATCAGCATCGCATTTGCCTCCTGCTTATTTGGTTGTGGGAAGCGGGGTATTATAGCACTAAGGCCCTCCTTGGAGTGCGGCGGCCTGGCGCCGCTTTGTTATCGATCGCATCTGATCGAGGCCAAAGCGGCGCCAGGCCGCCGCACTCCAAGGAGGCGCCTAAAACAGCGAGGCCTGCGCGGTTGGCCTACGGAATGTGGACGTGTTTGCGGTCTGGTGCGTGCGCTTCTTATTGAACCCGAGACGTTCGCAGTGGATTTTGAAGAGACGCTCGGTGGCTTCCCAGAATTGGCCCTTGCCGCGCATGCGTTCACCAAAGACGCTCGAGTTGAGTTTGCCGTCGCGAGCTTCGCGAATCCTGTTCATCACTCGATCGGCTTTAGTCGGCAGTTTCTCGCGCAAACGTTCCTCAAAATACGGCGCGACATTGCCGGGCAGTCGAAGCATGTTGATGAAAGCCTGCTGCGCACCGACGTCCTTCGCACGTTTCAGCAGCACGGGTATATCAGTCGATAGACCCGGAATCACCGGCGCGATTCCGATGCCGACTGTGATTCCCGCGGCGGCGAGTGCTTCCATCGCATGAAATCTCGCTTCGGGCAGCGGCGCGTAGGGCTCAACCGCGCGCGCGACTTCAACATCCGTGAAAGGAATCGTGAAGAACACGCCCAGACTCGCATTGCGCGCGAGATCCTGTAGCACATCGATGTCTCTGCGAATCATCGCCGACTTGGTGATCACGCCCACCGGTTGATGAAATTCAGCACAGACTTCCAAACAACGGCGTGTCAGTTTGTAGTTGGCTTCGAGCGGAATATAAGGATCGGAAGTAAACGAGAAGACGATCTCGTCGCCTTTCCACGAGGGCTTCATCAACTCTTTGCGCAGCAGTTCAGGTGCATTTACTTTCGCGATGATCTTGCGATCGAAATCGGTGCCGGCGCCGTAGCCGAGGTATTCGTGCGTCGGACGGCTGAAGCAGTAAGTGCAACCGTGAATGCAGCCGCGATAACAGTTGACTGTGTAATCGAAGCCGACGTCAGGACTGTCGTTGTGAGTGATGATGTGGCGGGTTTCGGTTTCTTCAAAGACTTCGAGCGCGGCTTCGGGAGGTTCGCCGATCCACTCGACGGAGTGTGTTAGCCACGGGTTTGGAGGATTCTCTACGTACTGCATTGCGGTAAATCCATCCTACTATTCACTCACTGTTGCGGAGATCGACTCGATTGCATTGAAGAATAGAAACACTTGCTGGCCGGGTGTTTCGGAAGTTTCACTGATGCAAACGTAATCGTTCGTAACCTCCACGATTCGGCCCGCGTAGATTCCGCCTGAGATTGTCTTGATATCAACTGTCTCGCCTTTGAAACGGCGAAAGAGGTTTTCAATGTGTTGTCCTGCCATGGCTATTCGTCCAGGTAACAAAAAAGAAGCGATACTTGTCAGGATCTTCCAACGTTACAAATCGTCCGCCCCAGCCTTCGTCGACAGGAGGCTGCACCTCCGCTCCTCTTTCGATCAAGTTGTCATAAAACTGATCGACATCTTCGACGCCGACGAAAAAGTGAACCCCGCGTCCTCTACGCAACATCGTCTCGAGGTGCTGGGCCAGCGTGATTCTCAGCTCGCCGGCGCACAATCTTGCCATCGGAGGTTCTGAGTCGTTGTTGAGCGACTCGACCTCCATCCCGAGCACTCCTTCGTAGAAAGCGAGCGATTCTTCAAGACTATTGACCTCCAGAAACAGCAGGTCTAAACCAGTGATCATCTCGCTTTTCCTGTGTCAGAGCGTCATCACCCAATACACACCGTAACCGCCGCTGACGATCACCATCCAAAAAGCGGCCTCCTGCAAGCGAGTGTGACGCTTGAAACGATTCGTCACCGGCAGCGAATCATTCATCGCAACCATCGCGCTGCGCGCCAGCATCACTCCGAATCCGAGCACCAGCAACGCCAGAATCGCGAGCGGCCAGAGAAACCACATCCACTGAAAGCGCACCAGCAACAACAAAAACATCCCTGCGCTCAAACAAAGCAATGCGCTGAGACAGTGACCAAAAACTCCGATGTCGCGGGCTGTCGGCGTAGTAACGGGAGTAAACCCCTGAGCAGCCACGCGCGGTCGTCGTTGCGCGTCATACGAGTCACGGAGGGACTTGTCTTTAAGGATCCTGTAGGCCTCGTTCAATGACTTCATTTGCTCTTCGTTGCCACCTCGATCCGGGTGATGCTTCGCCGCCTCGCGTTTGTACTGGCGATCGATCTCCACCTGTGGCGCATGCTTGTCGACGCCCAAAACGCCGTAGTAGTCTTTGTTCGAATCGAATTGGCTCATCGCGAATTGCCTGATTCTAGAAGGGTGGTTTTCGTTTGGCAATATAGGCGGCCGGATGAACATGGAATTGGACGGATTAAACGTCGAGAATGTTTCGAAGGAGTATGCTACTCCGGCTGGACCACTCCGAATTATTTCGGACGTCTCTCTCTCGCTGCCGCAAGGCTCGGCGGCGGCGATAATGGGACCATCGGGCAGCGGCAAGAGTACGTTGCTCTACATGCTCGGCGCACTCGAGCCACCATCGAGCGGTACGATCAGTTTAAAAGGACAGAACCCTTTCCTGCTTAACGCCAAACAACTTGCGGCGTTTCGTAATCAACAGATCGGTTTTGTTTTTCAGGACCACTGCCTGCTGCCGCAATGCTCGGTCATCGAGAACGTACTGACGCCGACGATGATCTCGACGATGAACGGCGACGCCCCCGCGCGTCGCGCGACCGAGTTGCTGAAGCAAGTTGGACTCGCAGATCGTTTGGACCATCGTCCAGCACAACTTTCAGGTGGTGAGAAACAACGAGTTGCTCTCGCGCGCGCGTTGATTATGAAGCCACAGCTTTTGTTATGTGACGAACCAACCGGTAATCTCGATCAAAAAGCGGCGGAAGTCGTCGCCGATATGCTGCTCGATATTCATCGGCAGGCTGAGACGATTCTGATCGTAGTCACGCACAGCAGCGAACTCGCTTCACGTTTCCCTCAGCGTTTCGAACTAACTAACCAGCATCTCGAACCGCTCTGATGCAAACCAATCATCTGATAAAGCGCAGCCTCGCCTACTATTGGCAAACCAATCTGGTTGTAGTGCTCGGCGTAGCTATCGCTGTCTCTGTGCTTGCGGGAGCGTTGCTGATTGGCGAGTCAGTGCGCGCGAGTTTGCGGGATCTCTCTACGCGGCGATTGGGTAAGACTGACGACGTGATCTCGTCGGCAGGTTTTTTCCGCGAGCAACTCGCGGCCGATCTGGAACAGCGTGGCAAGTTTGTCGCTGATGGTATCGGCGTTACCTGTCCTATGATCTCACTTGAAGGCGTCGTGGTTCACGAACCGAGCAAGCGACGCGCGGGAGGCGTCAAAGTTTATGGAGTTGACGAGAGATTTTGGAAATTCAACGGAGTCGCCGGCGTCGCGACACCGCAGAATAGAAACGCGCTGTTGAGTCAGAGTTTGGCGAGTGAACTTGGCAGTGGTCCAAATGATTCCGTGCTGTTGCGAATTGAGAAGCCATCGGACATTCCGATCGAGTCGCTACACGGGCGCAAAGAGGATCCGGGAAAAACGATCAGGTTGAGCGTCGCGGGCGCGCTCACAAGCGAACAGCTCGGCGAGTTTTCACTGCAACCACAGCAGGATGCAGTGCGCGCGGTTTTTGTCTCGCTCAGCTTTCTGCAAAAAGAGCTGCAACAAGACGGCAGAGTTAACATGATTCTGATCGCGCGACTCTCCGGCACTCAATCAGCAAATCAACAGACAGCGGCCGCAGAGTTGCTGAAAAACAAAGCGACGCTTGAAGACCTCGGACTCAATATCCGAGCGCTCAACAATGCTCAGAGTATGTCGCTTGAAAGTCGCAGCAAGATTATTAATGAGCATGTTGGCAATGCTGCAAATCAAGCTGCAAAGACGTTGTCGCTGCGAACAGTTCCGGTGCTTTCGTACCTTGCTAACAGCATCAACGACGGTGATCGTTCAACTCCGTATTCACTCGTCACAGCGTTGGACGATGAAACACTCGTGAGACTGGCGAAGCCGTCAACACAGTCGTCACAACCTCCGCCGATAATTCTTAACGACTGGACCGCGCGCGATCTCAACGCGAAACCCGGTGACACTATTTCGCTCGAATACTATCTCTGGCATGAAGACGGCCGCCTCGAAACAAAGAAAGCTGACTTTGAGTTGGCGGCTGTTGTTCCGATTGCTGGCCTCGCGGCGGACCGTGATCTGGTTCCGGAATATCCGGGAATAACTGAGTCGGCAGACATGTCGGATTGGGACCCGCCTTTCCCGATCGATCTCGGGCGCGTCAGAAAACGGGATGAGGACTACTGGCATCAGTATCGGACCACGCCCAAAGCATTCATTCCGCTTTCCGCCGGGCAGAATCTCTGGCAAACACGTTTCGGCAAACTCACCTCGATGCGCATTGAGTCGCCGTCGAATCAACTCACGCCGGAAGTGGCAAGCAAATTCAGCGATAGTCTTTTGAAAACACTTGATCCTGCGTTGATGGGATTTCAGATCATTCCCGTGCGCGATCAGGGACTTGCGGCTTCGCGCGGCGCGACCGATTTTGGTGAATACTTTCTCTACTTCAGTTTCTTTCTCGTGGTCGCGGCGTTGATGCTGACCACATTGTTCTTCAAGCTCGGCATCGAGCAGCGGGCGCGTGAGATCGGCACGCTTCAGGCGATCGGCTTCTCAGATTCAGGTATTCGACGGCTGTTTCTGGTGGAAGGAGTGCTGCTCGCGAGTGTTGGAAGTTTACTTGGACTGGTAGGCGCAATTGCTTACGCAGAGTTACTAATGCATGGACTGCGAACGTGGTGGGTGGGTGCGGTTGGAACCACTTCGTTGACGTTGCATGTCTCGTGGTTGTCGATGATTGTTGGCGCGCTGGGCGGAGTTGCGGCGGCGGTAGTCTGTATTTTCTTTACGTTGAGAAGACTAGGGCGTTCGTCGACACGCAGTCTGCTCGCGGGAATATTGGACGATGTTTCGCGCAAAGGCGCAAAGACGCAAAGACGATTCCTTGGCGCCTTTGCGCCTTTGCGTGCAACTTTTCTCGCGATTGCCTCAACGATCATCGGCATCTCTTTACTCATTGCGGGTTCGTTTCAATTAATCCCACAAGTCGGTGCGTTCTTCGGCGGCGGCGTCCTGCTGCTTGTCGCCGCTGTCTCGTACGTTTCGACCTGGCTGCGACGAAGACACCGCAAAGCAATTCAAGGCGCCGGCTGGTGGTCCATCACACGCCTCGGCTTTCGCAACGCAACTTATCGCCCGGGTCGCACGGTGCTCTGCATCACGTTGATCGCTTCCGCAGCGTTCATCATCGTCGCAGTCGATTCATTCCGCCGCTCCAGCGTGTCGGCAGCCGACAAAAAATCCGGCACCGGCGGCTTTCCGCTGCTCGCCGAATCGTTACTACCGATTGTGCATGACGCGAACACGCTCGCCGGCCGCGAATCCTTGAATCTAAACACCGACGAAGCCATGCTGAAAAACCTGAGCTTCGTCAGTTTTCGCGTGCGACCTGGCGACGATACTAGCTGCCTCAATCTCTACCAGCCTCGCAATCCGAAGATCGTTGCGCCACCTGACGGTTTCATTCGTGATAATCGTTTCAGTTTCCAAAATTCGTTGGCCGCGAGTGATGAAGAGAAGAACAATCCGTGGCTTCTCTTGAATCGCGAAATTCCCAACGGCGCGATACCGGTGATCGGCGATGCGAATTCGTTGACGTATGTGTTGCATTTGAAAGTCGGCGACGAGTTGGTCATCAATCACAATAGTGGTCCACTTCGTCTGCTGATTGTCGGAGCTTTGTCAGACAGTATTTTCCAGAGCGAGTTGTTGATGTCGGAAAAGAATTTTCTGCGGCTCTTTCCAGAAGAGGAAGGCTACCGCCTGTTTTTGATCGACACACCGAACGTCCAAGCCGGTGCGGTCTCAACTGCGCTGGAAGATCGATTGTCAGACTTCGGTTTCGACGTCGTCTCAACCGAAGAACGACTCGCAAACTTTCATCGCGTTGAGAACACGTATCTCTCGACGTTTCAGATGCTCGGCGGTCTGGGCCTCGCATTAGGCACGTTAGGGATGGCGGCGGTCTTGTTGCGCAACGTGTTCGAGCGACGGCGAGAACTGGCTCTGTTGCGCGCTGTGGGGTATAACTCTTCGCATTTCGCGGCTATGGTGATTACTGAGAACGTCCTGATGCTGTGCTGCGGCCTCGTTGTGGGGTTTGTCTGCGCGCTACTGGCAATTCTGCCGGTGCTGGTTGAGCGCGGTGGTCGTCTGCCAAACGTATCACTTGGCCTTTTGTTGCTGGCAGTTCTTTTGGCTGGCGCGATAGCATCACTTGTCGCAACCCTCGCCGCTTTGCGTTCTCCGTTATTACCTGCACTTCGGGCAGAGTAAGCAAAGAGGCACAATGAAAATCACCAAAATGCGAAGACAAGCCGTCGCAGTGTTGGGAATGGTTTTACTCACAATCACTGTCGTCCGAGCAGACAACTGGCCACAGTGGCGTGGACCAAACCTCAACGGCGTGAGTAACGAAAAGAACCTCCCGATTAAATGGACCACGGAAGAGAACATCGTCTGGAAACTCGCAATGCCGAGTTGGAGCGGATCAACCCCAATCATCTGGCGCGATCGTATCTTTCTGAACATAGCCGACGGTGAGAATCTGTTCCTCTGGTGCGTAGACAGAACCAAAGGCGAAGTTCTTTGGAAGCAACCACTCGGCGGCGGCAACGTGAAAATGCGCAAGCAAAACATGTCGTCGCCTTCTCCGGTCACCGACGGTAAAAGCGTTTTCGTGATGACCGGCACCGGCATTCTCAAAGGCTTCGACTTCAGCGGCAAAGAGTTATGGTCCAGAGACATTCAGAAAGACTACGGCCGGTTTGGCCTTAACTGGGGTTACGCCTCGTCACCTTTGCTCTTTGAAGACTCGTTATACGTCCAGGTGCTTCACGGAATGAGGACAGACGACCCTTCATACGTGATGCGCATCGACAACCGCAACGGCAAGACTGTGTGGAAAGTGGACCGCCCGACCAGCGCAATTCGTGAATCTCCCGACGCTTACACCACGCCGGCGCTGCTTCGTTACGGTAAGGCGACTGAGATCGTGATCACCGGCGGTGATTGCGTCACTGGACACGATCCGGCGACCGGCAAAGAGCTCTGGCGCGCAAATGGTCTTAATCCCGACAACGATCCGTCGTATCGCATCGTGGCGTCGCCGATCATTTTTGACGACATCATCTATGCGCCGACGCGCGTCAGACCGTTGCTCGCACTCAAAGCCGGTGGTCGCGGTGATGTCACGACGTCACATCTCTTATGGTCCACGATGAATGGACCAGACGTGCCCACGCCGGTTACCGATGGAAAGTATTTTTACGTGGTGAACGATCGGGGCATCGTGTGGTGTCTCGATGCGAAGACGGGCGCCGAGGTTTATGGGCAGCAGCGAATCAAGCCGGCTACTTACAGTGGTTCACCTGTGCTTGCTGATGGAAAGATCTACGTGACGAATGAAGACGGTTTGACGACGGTGATAGCGGCGGGTCCGAAGTTTGAGGTTCTGGCGGAGAATCCGTTGAACGATTATTGTTTGAGTTCGCCTGCGATCTCTGATGGGCAGATCTTTATTCGCACGGCGCAGGCGCTTTATTGCATCGGGAAAAAGTAAAACCATCCACAGATTACGCAGATTTCTGTGTAATCTGTGGATGGCTTTCGGAGGTGATCATGTGGCGTGCATTAGTTCTGTTAATCGCGATCAGCTTCGCAGTGAATGCACAGCAGTTAGGGCGAGTTGAGTTTCCGACATCCGGCTCGGAAAAGGCACAGGCACATTTCCTGCGCGGACTCGCTGCGCTGCACTCGTTTTGGTACGAAGAGGCCCTCGAGGAATTTCGCGAGTCGACCAGACTTGAACCTGACTTCGCGATGGGATACTGGGGCGAGGCGATGACTTACAATCACCCGCTCTGGTCAGAGCAGGACATCGACGCCGCTCGCCAGGTGCTCGCCAGGATCAAAGAATCACCAAAACTGACGGAGCGCGAGCATGCTTACATCGCTGCGGTCAGGTTGCTTTACGGTGAAGGCGATAAACGAGCTCGTGACGTTGCGTATTCAGCAGCGATGGAGAAGATCTATCGCGCTTATCCTGATGATCTCGATGCGGCTGCGTTTTATTCGCTATCGCTCCTTGGCTTGGTGAGACCTGAGGAAAAGAGTTATCGCCTGCAAGCAAAGGCCGGAGCAATCGCGCTCGAGGTCTATCAAAAGAACCCAAATCATCCCGGCGCGGCCCACTACATCATTCACGCATTCGATGATCCGGATCACGCGATCCTTGCCTTGCCTGCCGCGCGCCGCTATGCAGACATCGCGCCCGAAGCGCATCACGCGCGCCACATGCCTTCACATATTTTTCTACAGTTGGGAATGTGGCCCGAGGCTGCGGCTTCGAATGAATCAGCGTGGCAAGCTTCCGATGCCTGGATGAAGCGCAAGAACCTGCCCGTGAGCGTGCGCGATTACCATAGTCTGCACTGGTTGCTTTACGTCTATCTGCAACAGGGACGTTACAACGACGCCGAGAAGTTGCTCAACTTGATGAAGAAAGTGATGTCGGAATCGACTTACGACAACAAGCTTCGTCCGGGATATTACGAAAACAACTACGCCAATATGGCCGCGGCTTTCATAGTCGAAACCGAACGATGGGATCTTGCGGATCAACTCTTCCCGCCTGATGTAACACCCCAGCAAACCTCGAGTAGCGGCAGCCACGGCACTCACGATCCTACTGTTCGTTACTCCAACGCCAGTCGGATACTACCCGTGTTCATCCGTAATCTATCCGCGGCAATCCGCGGCTCAAATATTGACTCAGACACAAGCACGATCAGAGGACTCGAAGTCGCCGCACTCAGTGCTTCGATGAAGAACGATCACGCCAAAGCAATCCAGTTGATGAAGCAAGCCACCACTCTGGAAGAGCAAGGAGCCGCACCTTCGGGACCTCCGCCACTCATCAAACCAACCCACGAACTTTTCGGTGAGATTCTACTTCGCGCCGCCAAACCCGCTGAGGCCGCCGAACAATTCAAAATCGCATTGCAGCGGCAACCCAATCGCGCGCGTTCGCTTCTCGGCGCCGCACGCGCAGCGGCGCAAAGCGGCAATCAATCCGCCGCTCTTTCCGCTTACGCAACACTGATCGATCAATGGAAGCAAGCCGACGCCGGCCTGCCTGAACTTCGCGAAGCCCGCGATTACCTTAAACAAGCCAAGCGATAATTTTTTGTGCCTCTTTGTGTCTTCTTTGTGCCTCTTCGTGGTCACTTCTTCTCGCGCACGTCGAACGCATAGATCGTGTCCTGGTCCCGCAAGTACAATCGCCCTCCTGCAACTACAGGATGCGTCCATGTCGGCAACGAGCCTTGCTGAATGCGAAAGCGGCCTTTTTCGTGATAACCAGTCGGTGTTGCTTCAACCAAACCCACCACTCCGTTCTCGCTGAAGCAATAGAGATTTCCGTCAGCATAGACGAGCGAACCCTTACCAACACTTCGATCTCGCCACGCAATCTCACCGGTGTCGAACTTCATCGCCGTTAGAATCGAGCTCGAAAAACCGTACAGGTAATCGCCAACCAGCACGGAACTGCTGTGATGATTGCGCATGTCTTTGGTGAAGTAGACCTCCTGCGCTTTGTTGTCAGCTTTGATTTCAATGACACCGCCGCCAGTGCCGTAATCAGATGAGATAAACACGCGATTCGCACGAGCGATAGGCGTCGCCACGTTAGCCACGTTGTTCGAAGGTCGACCATATTCCCACAACAGACGACCGTCATTTACGTCGAGACCAACCGCGCGCTCAGCAGTAAAGAAGACAACCTGAGTGCCTCCGTTTACCTGCAAAGGAATTGCGGACGAATAACCCGGCGCGTCGCTCTGACTCTTCCAGATAACTGAACCATCTGTTTTGTTGAGCGCCACAATTGACGCGCCTGGTCCACCGGCATTCACGAGCAGTTTGTTACCGATGATGAGTGGCGACTCGCTGATGCCCCATTGAGTATTCGAGCCGCCAAATTCTCTCAGGATGTTTTTGGTCCATAGGATGCGGCCGGTGCGCGCATCGAGAGAGGAGAGATCGCCGTTGCCGCCAAGTGCATAAACCCGATCGCCGTCGATGGTCGGTGTTCCACGTGGTCCATTACCACGATCGTTGTGAAAGGCGGAGCCATGAGGCGTGGCCCACGCTTCTTTGCCAGTAGCGATATCGAAGGCGACAACAAACTCGCGCTCGCCGCGCAAACCCATCGTGTACAACTTGCCGTTGTATACAGCGAACGACGAATAGCCGGCTCCAGCGCCAGTCGTTTTCCAAACCAGCGGTGGACCTTCGGCGGGCCACTGTTTGAGTAATCCTGTTTCCTGTGAGATACCGTCGCGATTTGGTCCACGCCACTGCGGCCAGTTAGCGGTAGACTGGGCCATCGACTGATCGGCCCAAAGCAACAATACGACCGTTGCAAACAACAAAACCCTGATCTTCATTCTGATCTCCTTCGTGCAGAAAACTCTCACGCAAAGGCGAAGACGCCAAGTGTTCTTAATCGCCTTCTTTGCGGGCTTTGCGTCTTTGCGTGAGAAACTCCTTTCTATTTCGGGGAGACACGAAAGATGCTGCGAATCTATGACGCCGGTTTGAAGTAAAGCACCAAACCGCCACCCACCGCAGCTAAGACAAAACCCAAATAGAGCAACGGATTCGGCGAGGTCTTTGGCGGATGCAGCCACATCGAATACAGAACGTTGACCAGCGGCGCTCCGGCGAAGACGAGTGGCATCACGTATGTCGGCAATCCGCCCGATCGAAAAGCAAAGATGATGCAAATCGCGCCGACTGCGCCCAACGCGCCTCCAATCGTAGCGCCGATAGAGCCTTTCATCGTGAAGCTGTGAAGCTGGCCCTGAGAAGAAAGCATGACGAGCGGAACGAGCACGCCGATGAGAAAATAAGCGACGCCAACACACAACAGCGCGCGCATCGGATTGCCACCGAGATCAACCTGGCTGCGATGCAAGGCGGGCCCGTACAAGCCCCACGAGAGCGCGGCGCCGAGAGCAAAAAGGATCCAGACCATTAGGACCTCCGAGATTTAATAGTGGCCACAAAGAGGAACAAACTTTGTGGCTTAGTTTTGAAACTAAGACAAGACTTTGATCGTAACGGCATTCTAACATCTGACGCTTAGACAGAATACATAACCTTTTGATAAGTTCTGCCGAACGCGGGTCCATCCAGAATCTCGAACGGGGAGTCATAATCTTGAAGTCGAACTTTCGCCGTCTCTTCATAGTTGTTCTGCCCCTGCTGTTGCCGGTCGTTGTTGCTGCTCAGACCAATCGCGCGTCACTACGCGGAACCGTCTATGATTCGAACCGCGCCGCCATAACAGGCGCTGCCGTTAAGTTGACGAATCTTGCAACCGCAGACTCGCGCACTACGACTACTGGCGACAATGGATCTTATGCATTCTCTTCGCTTTCGGCAGGAACATATCAACTCGAGATCACCCATTCAGCGTTCAAAGCGCGTAATCAGAAAGTCGAGTTGCTGGTCAATGAAGAGTCGCGTCAGGATGTGACACTTGATGTCGCCGGACCGGAAATAGCCGATGTCTTCGGAACCGACTTCTCCGAAGCTCACCTCAAACAAGATTCGGCGTCTCTCGGCACTGTGATCGAGAATCGGGAGGTCACCGGCTTACCTTTGGATGGTCGCAACTTCTACGAACTCAGCCTGCTCGTGCCGGGCGCCGTGCCTCCCGCTCCTGGTTCGGCCGGCTCTGTGCGCGGTGATTTCGCGTTCAGCGTCAACGGCGCGCGTGAGGACGCAAACAACTTCCTGCTCGATGGTGTGTACAACGTCGATCCAAAGCTGAACACGTTCGGCGTGCGGCCATCAGTCGATGCAATACAAGAGTTTGAGATGTTGACCAGCACCTACGACGCGTCGTTTGGTCGCAATCCAGGCGCGCAGGTAAACGTCATCTTGAATTCCGGATCGAATCTGTTTCACGGTTCGCTGTTTGAGTTTCATCGCAACGCAGCGCTCGACGCGCGCAATTTCTTCGCGCCTGCTTCAGAGCCTAAGCCAAAGTACATTCGTAATCAGTTCGGCGGTGCGCTGGGTGGCCCAATCAGTCACAATCGCACTTTCTTCTTTGCAGATTATGAAGGGACGCGTTCGCGCGAAGGAATCACTCGCGTAACGAACGTGCCTACCGCGCAAGAGCGTGCGGGTAACTTCTCACAGAGTCCCTTCGGCGTGCCGACAAACCCATTTACCGGCCAGCCCTTCGATAACGGCATCATTCCGGACTTTTTCATCAGTCCAGTTGGCCGTGCGATCGCGGCGCTCTATCCACTGCCGAATCGGAACGTTCCGTTTCAAAACTTCGTCTCATCGCCGATACAGCGCGACGATAACGACAGCTTTGATGCGCGCGTCGATCACAATCTATCTGGCAGCGGATCGGTCCTCACGTTCAGATACAGCTTTGGCGATCGCAGTCTGTTTGAACCGTTTACTGGTCCATCTTTTTCCCTCGTGCCAGGATTTGGCGATACCGTAGACCGACGTAGTCAGAACGGCATGATTGCGCTGACGCTTGTGCTCACGCCCAAGTTCGTCAACGAGAGTCGAGGAGCCTTCAATAGGGTGGCCTCATCTGTGACACAACAGGCAAGTATTGTT
>DATFHH010000018.1:0-82375 GCA_035248565.1 Pyrinomonadaceae bacterium
TAACTGCGGTAGAACCAAACTAACAGTCTCATGTCAAAGAGCAACAACTTAACCAAACCATTGGAGAGGCGCATAGGCGTCACAGTAGTACTCTGTTCACTTTACGCTTGACAACGGCGCTTGCTTCATAGATGCCTCAAAGTCGACCCATGGGCAAAGACATAGCCACAAAAAGGCACAAAAGGCACAAAAGGCACAAAAGGCGAGGAAATCATTTGTGCTTCTTGTGCTTCTTTGTGGCGAAAACTACTTTTGAGGCAAAGCGTAGGGCGTATATGGCCTATAGGAAATCAACTTCCCAGTCCTGTAACTGAAAGTAACAGCTCACCATTCTCTCCTGCGACCTGTCTTCGAAAACCCGCGAAAACCCGCAACATTCAACGACGGAACAACTATTGCCAAAGATGGACCAGGCCGAGTTTGTCTGGCCTGAGAGGAGTGCGTGTTGGAGGTAGAGGCGTAAACATGAACCGCAAGAGCAGATTAGCGAGCCAACAGCAAGGGTTCACCATAACGCAGATGATCATCACCTTGTCGATCATCGCTGTCGTATCCACTGTTGGAGTCGTCGGCATCAAGACGGCGCGCGCAGAATTCAAACTTCAGAATAACGCCAGACTGTTTGCCACCTACGTCGAAAAGGCGCGTCTCGATGCTATCCGGCGACATGCTCCAGCGGGTCAAGAATCATCGATCGAAACCTTTGGTGCAGGCAATACCGCTTACGCGATCAGCATGGATTTTGGTTCAGGTGCGATCGAGACTCGCACCTTTAATCTTGATTCAGGACTGAGTTTTGCCACCGCGGCCAAAAAGGTCTCATTTGACTGGCGCGGCAGAATCAGCGAAGCGTGGGTGTTCCAGATACACAGTGATTATCTTGACCGCAGTCTTCCGGTTGACGTCTCCGGTTCTGGCGACATTACCGTTGGCGAACAACATTTCCCCGATCAGTTAATTCCGGCAGTTGAAATTAGTCAGGTTACTGGCGACGTCGCTGCTGATCCGACGCCGAGCGTTACGCCAACTCCAACCCCAACCCCAACTCCCAATCCCGATCCGAACGCCACGCCGACGCCTACACCAACAGCTACACCAACACCTACGCCAACGGCCACACCTAATGGAAACGGCAACGGCGGAACCGGGAGCAACAGCGGAAACGGGAATGGAAACGCCACGCCGACTCCCACTCCGACACCTACATCGTCTCCAGGGGCCAGTCCGACACCAACGATTCAACCGTGTGCTGCATCGATCAGCCCAAGCTCACTTTCATTGAGCCAAAGCGATTCAACCAGAGGTACGGGAACAGCTACCTTTACGATGACGAATGCGAGTGGAGTCCGCATCATCAGCGCTTCACAACAAGGAAATGGAAACAGTCTCACGCTAAGTCTGTCACTGCTGCGAATCGACGGTAATGGCTCGAGCGTGATCTCGGTTACAACCAAGAACGGTGCAGGTAATCGCGGCGTGTTTGTCGTCGAAGTTTCGGCAGATCCTTCCTGCGGAGGAACACAACAGCTCACAGTTTCGGTAAGTAACTAAGGTGACACATGGACCTCAAGTGTAAACAAGAGCAACAAGGCTTCACTCTTCTGGAAGCGGCCATGGCGTTGGTAGTCCTGATGATCATCGGACTCGGCATCGCGTCGCTCTTTACTTATGCCATACGAGCAAACAGTAACGCCGACGATCGCGAGCTGGCGCTGGCGATTGCACAGAAACGAATGGAATGGCTGCGGACGATCCCGTTTAACACACAAACTCGACATCTCGACTATTCCTATCCTAACGGAGGTTTAGCGGCGACTATTGCTGCCGGTGTCACTGAGAATATTACGAGTGCGGGTCGTAGTTATTCAGTGAACACCGTGATCGAGGATGTGAGCCTTGTTCCTGCCGGCAATCCCGATGAGAACGAGCCAACGGTCAAGCGCATTAAGGTTACGGTTACTCCAGCCGGAGCGGCAACTGCATTTGAGTCAGTTACGGTTTCAACGCAGCGATCCACTCAAGTCACTGGCATTTATTAATGTGAGGAATTTATGAGGTCGTTGAATAACAAGGTTGCGAACGGCGGTTTCTCTCTCCTTGAACTTATCATCGCGATGGCCATCACGATGACACTGATGACTGCCGCCGCCACGCTGTTGGCGAATGCCCTGCGCGTGCGCAGTCGTGAGAACCAGAAGTCTGACGCACTCGCCGACACGCAACGCGCGCTCAACATCATGTCTCGCGAAATAGCGAATTCGGGCTTCAACCTGACTACCAATGGAATCGTCGCTGCGGAGTCCAATCAGAATGCGATTCGTATTCGTGCGAACCTCAACAAGTTTGACTACGATCCCTCGGTGACCGACGCATCGCGCAGCGACGTCATAGACTCTGGCGAGGACATAACTTATTTCATCAACGAAGCTGACAATACGAAGTACCTGGCTCGCCACGATCGATTCGGAAACGGCAGCACAGTGCTTGCGAACCGCATCGACAGCCTGAACATTCATTACTTCGACCAGAAAGTGACCTACACGGCCCCACCAGGAGGATCAGACATCACGAATGTCTCGGCTGCGGAAGTACCAAAGGCAAATGCGAAATACATTGTCATCGCAGTGTCAGTGACTTTGGACGCGGTCGGCTCTCCAAACACAGCCGGTTATCAGCCACCTTACTCAGTCTTACTCTGTTCAGACGTTGCACTTCGTAACACTTCTCTTTGGAGTTATTAAATTATCCGCAGAAGCGAGAGGTTCTTCGGTCAAATGAAATCACAAAGGCCAACTCCATTATTTGAAAGCCACGCTGCTGAAAGAGGCGCAGCGCTGATTACAGCAGTTCTTCTTTCACTCCTTTTGTTGGCTGCCGGCGGGACTTTGATCCTGACGACCACGATGACCGGCATTACGGCGCATGACTCAACCGCCGAGATGCAAGCCTATTACGCGGCGGAAGCGGGCGTGGCGAAGACGCTCGAAGTGTTACGAGGAAACCTGCAATCAAATCCGGCAGGCACACGCGCGTCGTTCCGCAATGTGCTGTGCTCACGCACTCTATGGACCACCACGTCGGGAGCAACCGTGAATGTTTCTGCGGACGGATCCTCAAGTTTTCAAGTCACTGGGATTTTGGATCCTGACAATCAGGACAGCGCGACGACTTGTGCCCAAGCTTCGTACAAGCCGAGCCGATTGCGGATTCAAGTTTTGGGACTGGGGCCGAGGGCCAGCCAGAAGAAGATGGAGTTTGTTATCAATCGCTACACTCTTGATTACGACGTTAAGAACACCGTTAACATTCCCAACGATTCTGGAACCCAACTACCATTTGCGTTAGGCGGCAGTAATGTGACGTCCACGTCCGGCGTGGATCTCGATGGCGCCGCAGCTACGATTCCGGCATTCGGAATCAGCGCCGCCGACTACAACACGGTCAACAACGTTATAGATGGCTGCCAGGCTGACGGCAGTAACTGCGGCAATGGACCAAACGTGACGCCTGGCGACCCAACGATCCTGACAAATTCAAACACTCCGAGTTTTCTACAGTCGGTTGCCAATGCGAGAAGCTTCCTCTACGGCTCCGAAGGAATGATGAATTCCGCGATCAATCAGGGACGCTATTTCACGAGTGGAACCGACGCGATCAACAGCGCGGCCGGTCTTGGCGCGAGCAATCCGGATGGAGTGCTTACTTTCGTAGACGGCGATCTCGTGCTTGGACCAGGCAATCCGACTGGCCAGGGAACTCTAATAGTTACAGGCAATCTAACGTTAGACGGAAACTTCAACTTCAACGGTGTGATCATGGTGCTGGGTACGGGTCATGTCTACCGCAGCGGTGGCGGAAACGGAAACATTTACGGCGCAATGTTTATCGCGAATTTTGCGCGCACTGGCGCAGCGACCGACGTGTTTGGTGCGCCAACGTTCGACACGTCCGGCGGCGGTACCTCGAACATCCAATACAGCACCTCCGCTGTCGACAAGGCAAAATCAGTAGGTGGACACTCGATCCGCGCCATCCGCGAATACTGATCCGCCTTCATCCGCGTTCATCAGCGGTTGAAACTATCTGGAAGCGCCTAACCTTTAATCTTTTAGATCGATCCGTAATCCGAGAATCGTCCGCTGTTGCTGCGGTGCCGCACGCCGTAACTTCAGTTGGACGGTAAAGCGTCCCGACTGTCTTCGGATAGCCGGGGCGCATTTTATTTAGTTCAATTTGGACGGTGGCTCGTATTCTTCGCTCGACCCAACCGTGCTTTCGGTGTGAGAGAGTTGCATCGTGAGCATCAGTGGTTTGTAGTCGAAAGCCTTTGGTCCACCACGTGTGTTCTGAACCAGCATCACGAGGTAGTCCTGGTTCTCTCTGAATCTCGAAACACTGCCTCGCTGATTCATGATCACAAACAGCAGAACCTCGCC
Organism: Pyrinomonadaceae bacterium; assembly: GCA_035248565.1. GTDB lineage: Bacteria > Acidobacteriota > Blastocatellia > Pyrinomonadales > Pyrinomonadaceae > PSRF01. The sequence goes on from DATFHH010000018.1 coordinate 4,437, forward strand.
GTTTGCCGCTCTCATCTGACCGACCAGTGAACTAGCGCCACCGTCAGTTCTGAGCAGTGTTCCCGTTTTGGCAATGACGCTCCCGCGCCACGGCAGACCAGTAAACCGTTCCTCGAGTGTGCCGGGATCGATACCAGCCACCGGCATGATCGCCGATGGCGATAGTCCCTGTTTCTCCAACTCGGCGCGCAAAGCTCGATAGATCTTCATCATGACGCGCGGCGAAATACGATTCACTCCGAGTCCACTCAATGAAGCGATCTTCAGATCGTCAGGTCCGAGACCCAGTTCGGTTATGAGCTGCTGACGCACTGACTCAGGGCCACCGAGGGCTTCACCAATGCGTTCGGCCATGAAATTGTTTGAATAGCACAAGAGCACTTTGAGAATGTCGATCAGTTTGCTTGAGCGCTGCGTCAACAGGAGTTTCGCGGAGGGCACGACCGGCGCGACTATGACTTCTCCCATCACCGCCACGCTCGGCGTCGTTTCGAGGCTGGCGCGGTCGTTCAGCAGTGTGCGTTCGTAATTCCAGGCCCGAACGGCTTCAGGATAGCGACGCGTTGCATCGAGCGTGTCGTACAGTCGCTCGCCGGAACGTCGCGCGGACGAGCTGAAGTTCATCGTAAAGCCGGGCGCGACGACGAGATCTCCTGTAACCTGTTTAATGCCGAGTTTGTTCAGCTCGCGTGCGAGCGACACGCCGTGCTCGTAATGAAATGACGGATCACGGCCGGAGATGTAGAGATTTCCGGTGAGCACGCCGGTTGATTTGTCGAGCTCTCCGTCGGACCAGACGCCGGTCGCGAAGCGATGGTCCGGTCCGAAGGTGCGCAGCGCGACGAGCGACGTGGCGAGCTTCATTGTTGAAGCAGGGTTGAACTGTTCGTTCTCGAATTGTGCTGAAACCACCTGGCCGTCGAGCGTTTCGATCAAGACGCCCTGGAAGCCGTACAGCGGTCTTGTGGTTTGGGCCGGCTCCTGCGCGAACGCGCTTGAACCGAGCCCGGCTATAAAAAGGACAATGCCGATTAGCCAAGTCATGCTCCGTTTATAATAGCAAATGTTTTTTGGCCGCGGATGACGCGGATGGATCGCGGATCTATCCGTTGACAATGTTTCCGGCAGGCTCATAGAATCGCGGTATTGACAAACTACCGTGCAACGCAATCCAGAACCCGTCACAGTTGAAAGAGTGGTGGCCACTCACCGAGCGAGACGCAAAGAGATTCGGAAGAGGCTCGGTGAGTTTCAGGAAGTTTGGCGCAATGGATCTGATGCGCGGCTTTGGGAAGAACTCGCGTATTGCATTTTCACAGCCGGTGCTTCTGCTCGCATGGGACTCAGCGCTGTCGACGCTGTGCGGCCGCTGTTGCTCGACGGCGAAGCCGACGCAATGACGGTCGCTTTGAAGAAGGCAGGCGCGCACCGTTTTCCCATAGCCAGACCGCGTTACATTGTTAGTACCAGAAACTATTTTCATGCTGACTGCGGCATGGCGCTGCGCAAGAGATTGCGCAGCTTCAAAGATCCCTTTGAACGTCGCGATTGGCTGGCCCAGGACAAACAGGTCAAAGGCCTGGGCTACAAAGAGGCCAGCCACTTTTTGCGAAACATCGGCGTGAAAGGTCACGCAATCCTTGACAAGCACGTGATGCGATGTTTGGCTGAAGTCGGAGTGATTGATACAGCCAAACCACCTTCAACACGAAGGAAGTATCTCGAGGTCGAGCAGCAACTGGTTCGGTTTGCTCGCGACATCGGTATAGATTTCGACGAGCTCGATCTGGTTCTCTGGTCCATGAAGACAGGAGAAGTCTTAAAGTAGGCCACGAAAAGTTTTTTGCTTTTTGTGGCCCAAAGCTCAGAAGGTTGTGAATTATGCAATCCAATAACAAGAGGCGTGTTTTGCGAATGGCGGCCTGCAGTATGGCCGCCTTCGTGCTTTGTTTTACTTTCACCGGCGCGACTCACACCGCCGTTGCCTCTGGTGACAAGAAGGCCTACAACAAGGGCTACCGAGCGGTGCGCAAGGGAGACTACGGACAGGCTGAAAAGATCTTTCGCGAGCTCCTCAATAAAGATGCGCATGACTCCGAGGCACGGCTTGGCTTGAGTTTCGCCCTGCTGAAACAAAGAAACTTGCAGGGCGCTTACGATAACGCCGCGCGCGTGATCATGCTCGAGCCACTTTCAGCACGCGCTCACGCGCTGCTCGGTTCGGCCATTCTCGGAGCCGGCGAGTTTCGTCTATCCGTTGAAGAGTTCAAGACTGCTCTGTCGCTCGACGAGAATGAAGCACTGGCCGTGGCCGGTCTCGCCATGGTCGACTTTTACGAGAACCGTGTGGCACTTGCACTGCCGCAATTGCGGAAAGCAGTCAGCATGGATCCTGATGAGGCTGACTATGTTTTCAACCTGGGCCAGGCTGCAGCTCGCAGCGAGAAATACAAAGAGGCGGCAGACGCATACGAGCGCTTCCTCGCGATCGCGCCGAAGACAGACGTCGATCGCCGTGCACGCATTCTCGGACTGATCGACTTTCTCCGTTACCTCGGCAGACAAGGCTCACTCTACGTGCCCGCCGGCGAGAACCGCTCGAGCGTCTCGTTTGAAGCGACTGACAACCGCCCGATTATTCAAGTGCGAGTCAACGGACAGAAAGAGCCCTTGCGCTTTGTGCTTGATACGGGGTCCGGCATGTCGGTCGTGTCAGACCAGACCGCTAAGCGCCTCGGGGTAAAACCGGTGGCGAGGGGCGGCATGGCGCGCGCAGTCGGTGGTGGTGGAAAGTTTGAAATCATCTACGGATTTTTGAACTCGATCGATATCGGTGGAGTCAGGATCGAGAACATACCGGTCTACATTCGAAAGTTCTTCGACGATCAGATTCCAGTCGACGGTTATCTCGGACTATCAGTGGTCTCGAAGTATCTGACGTCGATCGACTATGGCACACGACGCATGTCTCTGGTCCGTCAGCATCAGACCGATCAGTTGGAACCATGGACCGTTCGGCGTCCGGAAGGGTTTCTATCGCTCGTTCCTGTCACACCAGACGACGGCTCAGTCGAAGTTCCACTACGAACGACGTCGAGTGGATTTTTGAGTGGCGAAGTTGGCCTTGAAGGTTTCAATAAAAACATCAACTTCATCATCGACACCGCGGCGAGCATCACAGTCGTCTCCGAAAAACTTTCTCAGGAAGAGCAGCTTCTCGATCTGCTTCAGCCGTCAAAGATGCGCGTGTTTGGCGCAGCCGGCGTGACTGAAGACGTGAAGCTTTTGCAACTGCCGAGGTTGAGTCTGGGTTTGAGTAAACTCGAAAAGATCAACGCGGCGGTGCTGGACTTGGAGCCGGTGAATGAAACGGCGGGATTTACGCAGAGTGGTATCCTCGGTGGTAATTTTCTGCGGCACTTCCGCATCTATTTTGACTTTACAAGGGGAGCAATGCGTTTGGAACCTTTGAGCCAGAAACCAAAGACAGTAGAGATTAACAATCCGGAAGTGGTGTCAACTCCATGAAGCAAGGTCTTTATCTGGAGACATCTGTAATCGGCGCCTACCTGGATAATGGAGAACCATTCCGGCGCGACTTGACGATCAGGTGGTGGGAGCATGAGATGCCCGACTATCGCACGGTCATCTCACCGTTGGTTGCGTCTGAGTTGAGTCGACTAAAGGAGCCGCATCGCACTTCATATCTGAAACTTATTCGCGATCTGGAGCAGGTAGATCTCACGGAAGAGGCCGCGATACTTGCTGACGGTTACATCTCGCGTGGGATCTTTCATCGCAAGTACATCGCCGATGCGTTGCATGTGGCGATTGCTTCGTTTCACAAGATCGAGTATCTGGTGACATGGAACTTCGGCCACCTGGCTAATGTGCGACGACAGGCGCGCATCCGGCTGTTCAATACCGCAGCCGGTTTTTATGTGCCGATGATCGTGACGCCGGAGTTTTTGGTGTCGGAGGCCACCGAACGCGTGGTATAGATCAGAACCATCCACAGATTACGCAGATTAATCTGTGTAATCTGTGGATGGTATTAACTGCAGAAGCAAATGTACAGACGCCCAAAATTCCTCGAAGTCCTGCACGCCATTCGTGAGGAGATGTCGCGCGAAGCGGATTACGATGTCGATCTGTTTGCCGAGATGGTCCGCTCCGGAAATCCACCACTACATGGACCACAGCGCGTTGTTCGCGGCTTCAGAACACGCGCGCCCCGATCCGAAAATGGCAACAAGCCCGCCGCGAAGCATAGACAGCGAAAGCGTAGCGCGCAATAATGTGCCCCATAGACAAGTAAACTATGAACCCTACTTTTGAGACGATCGGTTTGGAAGTTTCGAGTGAGAAGGCTTTTAACTATCTCGCGGAGCGCGCCGGCGATCAGGGTGAGCCCACCCAACTGAGTAGACGTGGCGCCGTCTTGCACGGCCGCTGTTGGAAACTCGGAGAAGGACTCGAGGTTTGGACCGTGCTTTACGAGTCGGGCAGTGGCGATGTGTTTTATGCCGATTGCCGTCCGGGCTTTCGCGCTCGTTACATTCAAACTATCGCGCCGTGGGCGCTGACGGAGTACGACGAAGAAGGCGAGGCTGTTATCCACGGTTATCGCGAAGGGACTGACTGCGAAGTTCTGTTTGAGTTGCAGAATCTCACGGAAGTTGGTCCAACCGGTTTTGGCGCGCAGGAACTTCATATCGGTTTGTGTGGTCTTGCGTATCGCGCGCGCGTGCGGCGCGGGAGGGGAAAGACGCGTTGGGCGCCACTGGAAAAAACAGCACCGGCGCGGGCAGCACACGAAAACGATTGGAGCTTGTCGGGCCGCGTGATTGCTTTCAAACCCTTGCGAAATCCACTTTCCGGAGGCGAGCTCTTCTGGATTCATCTCGATCTCGACCGCATCAAACTCGAAGTGCTCGTCAATCAACGCGCGTTGCGCGGCGATGCTTTGACGGTCGGCGCAACAGTCGACGCGGAAGTCTGGTTACAGGGACACGTGCTCGACGAACATGCATTACGCTCACGTTATGAAGGTGTTGATTACGCCTATTCGCCGGCGAGTTTCTGGAATGGATTAAGGAGAAGGAACTGAGCCGCGGATTTACGCTGATTTATTAACAGAGATTTACACTGATCTGAATGAAACGTGCTCTGGTCGTTATCCTTTTAGTCCTCATCCTGTTTCTCGCCGCTTACGCTTTCAATCGTTATTGGACTCATCGCTTCGATCCCTTAATCGCACGGCAAGCGTCGATCTATCGTGTCGATCCCGATCTCGTTTGGAGCATCATTTACGAAGAGACTTATTTCAGTCCGTGGAAGACTGGCAAAGACGGCGAGATCGGTTTGATGCAAGTCACGCCGGCGGTGGGTCGCGAATGGGCCACCGAGACCGGCATGCGTGAATTCGAGCGCCAGATGAACGCAGATCCTGAGAGTCTGCTGCGCGATCCCGAACGCAATATTCAGATCGGTTGCTGGTATCTCGAAAAGATCTACGAGCAGTTTCGTGACTCGCCCGAGATCGAAGTGAGAATGATCGCCGCTTACAATGCAGGACCGAGCCGCGCTGCTGAATGGAGTCGCGTCGATCCCGCCGGCAGCACGCAATCGGGCGCCGATTTCATCAATCGAATCGACATTCCCTCGACGAAAGCCTACGTGATCTCGATCATGCAGCGTTACCGGCAGGTCAAGAACTCGAGAACTTCAAGCACCGTCCTTCAGGAAGCATCTCCCGTCAAATGACGACCATTTACTCCGCGCGCTGGGTTGTGCCCATTTCGGCGCCGCCGATCGAGAACGGCGCTGTTGCAGTCGAGGGACAATACATCGCGGGTGTCGGTCCTCACTCGGAGATCGTCGAGCGATTTCCGGAGTTTCGTCTCGAAGTTCTGGGTGAGGCAGTTATCACCCCCGGTTTTGTCAACAGTCACACTCATCTCGAGCTCACGGCGTTTCGCGGCTACCTGGAAAAAGAAGAGACGGATTTCTTCGCGTGGTTGCGAAAGTTGACAATCGCGCGACTCGAACGCATGACGCCTGACGACATTCGCGTTTCCGCTACATGGGGCGCGTGCGAAGCGGTGCGCGCCGGAATAACCTGTATCGCTGATGCGAGTGACTCGGCGATGTTGAGCATGCTCGCACTGCGCGATGTTGGATTGCGCGGAGTTGTTTATCAGGAGTCGTTTGGACCAGATCCGAAGTTAGCCACTGAGAATTTTGAAAAACTGAAAGCTAAGGTGCACGAGCTGCGTGGAATAGAGAACGAGCTCGTGCGGGCCGGAGTTTCACCGCACGCGCCGTACACAGTTTGCCGGCCGCAGCTCGAGATGATTGCAGACTTGGCCCAAACGGAGCAGTTGCCGTTGATGATGCATGCGGCTGAGTCAGAAGCAGAGGAGTTGTTGTTGCGCGAAGGCCGTGGGCCGTTTGCCGAAGGGTTGGCGAAGCGTTCGATCGAGTGGAACGCGCCGCGAATCTCGTCGATTCAGTATCTTAAACAGGTGGGAATACTCGATACGCGTCCTTTACTGGCGCACTGCATTCGCGTTGACGATGCTGATATCGAGACGTTGAAAGCCTCGGAGGCGAAGGTGGCGCACTGTCCGAAGTCGAATGCGAAGCTGGGCCATGGGCGCGCGCCGCTGGCGAAGTTTATCGAACGCGCGGTTGACGTTGGTTTTGGGAGTGACTCGGTTGCAAGCAATAACACGTGCGACATTCTCGAAGAGGCGCGGTTTGCGGCGCTTTTGTCACGGGCCGGCGGTGCCCGCATCGACGTCGAGGACGCGCTGAAAACGGCGTGTGGACTACTGACCGAGGGCGCGCAAGCCGACCTCACGGTGGTGTCATTGACGGGCGTGCATCAAACACCCAGCTACGATCCTATGTCGACATTGATCTTCGCATCGTCTGGACGCGATGTGATTTTGACTCTGGTTGCCGGTCGTGAGGTTTATCGTGACGGGCGCGTAAGCAATGTCGACGAAGATCGCCTACGCGCCCGGATGAACGAAATTAGCCGCGGATTACACGGATGACACGGATGCCGCGATCGCCTCGTCGAAGATCTCCAACGCGACGTCGACGTTCTCTTTCGTCAGTATCAACGGTGGAGACCAGCGGATCGTGTTCGTGCCGGCGCCGAGAATGATCAAACCACGCTGGAAACAGGCAACCTCGATCCGATCGCGCAACTCCGGTGCGGGTTTGAGCGATGCCTTGTCAGTTACAAACTCGACGCCAAGCATCATTCCCATGCCACGCACGTCGCCGATGCAGTCGTACTTCTGTTGCAGTTTTTCCAATCCGGCTTTCAAGTAAGCACCAACCTCGGCAGCATTCTGCACGAGCCCGCCTTCGAGCAGTTCGATCGTTTTCAACGCGGCCGCGATACAAACCGGATTGCCTCCAAACGTCGAAGCGTGTGCTCCGGGTTTCCAGTCCATTAAATCCGCACGCGAAACGCACACGCCTATCGGCAGACCCGAACCGATGCCCTTCGCGATGCAGATAACGTCAGGCTGCACGTCGTAGTGCTCACAAGCGAACATCTTCCCAGTGCGTCCCATCCCTGACTGCACTTCGTCGACAATCAACAAGATCCCGTGTTGATCGCAGATGCGCCGCAGTCCCTTCAGGAAATCTTTCGGCGCAGGCACATACCCACCTTCGCCTTGTACAGCTTCCACGACGATTCCAGCGACTTCCTCAGGCGGCGTCGTGGTTTTGAACAGTCGCTCTTCGATCCAGTTGAGCGCGCCCTGGCTTGCTCCGCCATCGCCACAGTCAGCCGCACTGAACGGATTGCGAAACTCGTTTGGATAGGGCACATGGACCACGTCGAGCGCTTGTCGTTTAAAACCTTTTCGCTGCGCGACTTTGGAAGACGTCAGCGAAAGCGATCCCAGAGTTCGTCCGTGAAAGCTGTTGAAGAAAGCGATGAACTTCTCACGACCAGTTGCGTGCATCGCTAGTTTCAATGCAGTCTCGACAGCTTCCGTGCCGCTGTTTGCGAAATGCGTGCGCGTCGGAGATTTGACGGGCACGATGGCGTCGAGCTTCTCTGCGAGTTGCGGCATGTGACGGTAGTAATAATCGGTGCCGCACATATGAATTAGTTGTTCTGCCTGCTGTTGAATAGCTTTGACAACTTCCGGGTGGCAGTGGCCGGTGGAACAGACTGCCACGCCCGCGTTGCAGTCGAGAAAAACGTTGCCGTCAACGTCTTCGACCCAAACGCCGCTACCGCGTTCGGCGACGAGTTTAAAGGACGGGCGCGGGTAAGCCGGGTTAACAAATTTTGCGTCTGCTTCGACGATCTTCTTGCCGTTAGGACCGGGCAGCTCGGTCTTGATCTCCGGGCGCCGCGCTGCAATTGCAGTGGTAGACATATCTTAACTCCTTGTCAGAAAGGGCCAATAAGATTCGGATGAATATGACCGCGACTGGGATACAAGAAGACTAATCGGCGAAGAGGTTCGCGCGTGATTCAGTTGGACGAAGATAGTTCAACATCGATCGAATTGTATCAAAAATCCGTGTAATCCGCGGCTAATAATCCCCGTTTGAACTTTAGCCCCTCGTTTATTAAGATTCTCTTTCAAAACCTGCCTGCGGAGAAAGCTACATGAATAAGATTCGAACCCTATTTGCCTTTTTGTCTGCGGCCGCCGTCCTTTCGCTGGCCGCCATTTCACCATTTTTATACCAGAACCACGCACAGAGCGTTTCGTCGCCGGCGGCATCCGCTAGTACTGCCTCGCGTTCCGCTTCCGATTCAAAGATCACCTATCCGGAAACAAAGAAGGTCAATCAGGTCGACGACTACTTCGGCACCAAAGTGCCAGATCCGTATCGTTGGCTCGAAGACGAAACCTCGCCCGACACAAAGGCTTGGGTTGACGAGCAGAACAAACTCACTTTTTCATATCTCGATACCATTCCGTACCGCGAAAAGCTCAAGGCTCGTTTGACTGAGCTCTACAACTATCCGCGATTCTCGGCGCCCTTTCATCGTGGTGACACTTACTTCTTCACCAAGAACGACGGACTGCAAAATCAGAGCGTCTACTACATTCAAAAAGGCGTGAACGGCCCGCCGGAAGTTTTTCTCGATCCAAACAAGTTCTCGCCTGATGGCACGTCAGTCTTGAGTGCGTTTTCACTTTCGAAAGACGGCAAGTATCTCGCTTACGGCATTTCGCAAGGCGGTTCAGATTGGGTGACGCTCAGCGTGATGGAAGTCGGCTCACGCAATAAGCTCAGCGACGAGCTCAAATGGTTAAAGGCATCGGGGGTTTCCTGGCAGGGCGATGGCTTCTACTACAGCCGTTATCCCGAACCGGAAAAGGGCAGGGAACTCACCACCAAAAATGAATTTCAAACCGTCTACTTTCACAAGGTCGGCACGCCGCAGTCAGCCGATGTTTTGATCTACGAAGACAAAGAGCATCCGCAGCGTTTTCAAAACGTCGACACGACCGACGACGAGCGCTTCGCAATCCTGACTGTTTCCGAACGCGGCAAAGGTAAAAAAGGAAACGCGCTCTTCTATAAAGATCTGTCGAAAGGTGAAACGAAGTTCTCGCCAATCGTCGCGGAGATCGGCGACGACACCTTCGGCGTGATTGATAACGTCGACGACAAGTTCCTGGTCCGTACAAATAAGAATGCACCGAACGGTCGTGTGGTGCTGGTCGATCCGAAAAATCCCGATGAGAAGAACTGGCGGGATGTTTTGCCAGAGAGAGCCGAGCCGTTGCAGGGCACCGGCACCGCTGGAGGAAAACTCTTCGCTACATGGCGCAAAGACGTGGCTACGCGCGCGTATGTTTTCAGTCTTGATGGAAAGCTCGAGAACGAGATCCCGTTGCCGGGCATTGGTACTGCTGCTGGCTTTGGTGGTTTGAGGGACGACAAGTACGTTTTTTACGGCTTCACTTCATTCAATTTCCCGCCGACGATTTACAAGTACGACATCGCGACGAAAAAATCGTCAGTGTTCCGCACCGTCGAGATCCCCGGATTCAAACCTGAAAACTACGAGACGAAGCAGGTCTTCTACAACAGCAAAGATGGCACGCGCGTCCCGATGTTTCTGGTTTACAAGAAAGGGCTGAAACTCGACGGAAACAATCCCACGCTGCTTTACGGCTACGGTGGCTTCAACATTGTAACTTCACCGTCATTCAGCTCTTTGCGTTTGGCTTTGCTCGAACAGGGCGTGGTCTATGCTTCGGCAAACATGCGCGGTGGTGGTGAATACGGCGAGAAGTGGCACGAGGCCGGAACCAAACTGAAGAAGCAGAATGTGTTTGACGATTTTATTGCTGCAGCCGAGTGGCTGATTGCGAACAAATATACGTCGTCGAACAAGCTCGCGATTCAAGGCGCTTCGAATGGTGGACTGTTAGTCGGCGCAGTATCGAACCAACGTCCGGAGCTATTTCGCGCAGTGGTCGAACAGGCCGGTGTGATGGACATGTTGCGCTTCCAAAAGTTTACGATTGGCTGGAACTGGATTGCTGATTACGGTTCGAGTGAGGCCAACGAAGCTGAGTTCAAAGCGCTCTATGCTTATTCACCGTTGCACAACATCAAGCCAGGCGTGAAATATCCGGCGACATTAATCACGACCGCTGATCATGACGATCGTGTAGTACCGGCGCATAATTACAAGTATGCGGCAGCGTTACAGGCGGCGCAGGGTGGTCCAAACCCGATCCTGATCCGCATCGATACGAATTCCGCCCACGGCGCCAGCAACACGACCAAGTCGATCGAGCAGACGCGGGATATTTATGCGTTTGTGCTTGAGAATTTAGGAGTGGAGTACAAATAATCCGCGTTATCCGCGGCTAAAATTTTCTAATTGGATGCGCTTCAGTGTTGAAGATGACTTTATCGAAATCGAGCGCCTCAGGAGTGAAGAGCAAGTAGAAATATTTGAATGTCTCGGCGAAGAGAAAACTCTGCATTGAATCAGCCTGCTCTTTCGTCTCGACATTCTTTAGCGCCGCATAACCTTCATCTGTGCGGCAGTACTTAACAAAGTCGCGCCAGAGCTTCTCGCCCATTAGTAAGTACTTCGGATCTTTTGTGTAGTGGTAGAGATAGTATGTCGATTCAACGATCTCCGGTCGCAAAGGATAACCTGCCGATGTGATCTTGCCCGCGCGATAATCAAACTCCTCCGGCTCGATACCTGCCTGGTTCCACATTCGAAACGCCGAGTCCTGCAAACGCTTCGCACGTTTTAAATCGCCTGATAACGCCAGCACTGCCGGAAAAAACGCATCGAGCGCGCCGTAGGTGGTTGCGCGTCGCGCGCCGGTGTTCATGTCGGCATGGCCGTACCACAATTCTGAATCCTGCTCGTCTGCAAGATACTTGTTGATTGCCGCGATGCTTTCGTTCCACATGCGCGTGCAATCCTTATCGCCGAAGAGTAACGAACACTTCAAAAGATATTCGTAATAACTGTCGATCGCGCCGCTGATATGACTGTCAGTGTTGGTCCATGCGCCTGTTTCGACATTAATCCACTCACCAACCAAACCGATCTTTGACCGGCGGTTGTAAGTTTCAACCAGCGCCCGCTTGGCTTTTTCGTAGAATACCGGTTTGCCCGTGAGCTTACTCAACGTGCCAAACTCGATAAGCAGTGTTCCCGTTTCCGCGGGATTGCTCACCGGCTTACTCACCTTGCCGGTTTTCAAATTGACGTAGCGATAAGGCAGACCGGTTGGCGAGTTAAAGACGGGAAGAAGTCTATTACCGAGATCTTCGGCGAGATTCAACAATCGCTTATCGCCAGTTAGTTGGTAGTTCGTAAGCAATCCGCCGAGAAGGCGAATGGTGATCTCGAAATTCTGCACCTCCATGTCTTTGTCGAACGAGAGGTGGTCGAGAATGTACTGTTTGGTTGTCGCCGCTTCGTCCTTCATGTCCATGAGGATCATGGTGTCGAGCGCGTCGACAGGCGTCATCGGCAGCGGCTCCGCGTACCAGTCGTGATATGTTCTTGAAAGCGGTTTCAGGTCGTCATGTCCCCAGGCGTACTTCTTGTAACCGTTCCACGCGTGGAGAAACTCGGCCTTCACTTCAGCGGCGAGTTTCGGGTTTGGCTTCTGGGCGCGCACGTGCGAAGCCACAAAAAGGCACAAAAAGAACAAAAGGATCAGCCGAGCCATTTGTGCCTTTTTGTGGCCTTGCATAGAAAGCGGGAATTATAGCGGCATTATGCTTTTTAACTGAGTTGATAAAATCAAAATCTCATGTACAGATTCATAGTCTCGTGCTACTACTGGCCGGCCGGAGAAGCTAGACTCAGGCTTCGCGCCTTAATAATCAAGGAACAGTTTGCCAAGAAAGGCAACAGTTTGGATACGCTTGCCTCATCAATCGAACGCCGTCGAATGCGCAGACTCAAGGCCAGATGCGAGATCGAGCTGGTCGCCGATTTGTCTCTTTTGGACAACGACGCTGAAGGCCTGGACGCGCCGCTCATCTTTTTCGGCCGCACACACGATCTCAACGCAGCCGGCCTTGGAATCGTACTTCCCTCGACGACGATAGACGAACGATTTTGCAGCGGAACGAATCGGCTAACTCTCTCTCTGTTTGCGGCTGATGGTCCTATCAGACTCGAGGTCTGCCCGGTTAGATGTGAACCGTTGATTGGGCCATATTCCGGAAAGGGTTATCTGCTCGGAGCGAAGATAACCAGAGTTGATAATCGAGATTTGTTCGATCGTTATCTTGAGACTCTGTCGGATATAAACCAGCGAATGCACTAATCTGTGTAATCTGTGGATAAAAGAAAATCCTTTGTTCGCGCATCCTTGGGTGATTTCATTATTTCCTGCGGCGGTCCCTGTTCGACCACCACGCCGCCTTCCATAAAGAGCACGTTGTCGGCCACTCCGCTCAGAAAACCTATCGAATGCGAGATGATGATCATCGTGTGACCACGATCGACAAACGTGCGTAGCAGCGCACGTAAACTATTTACGCGCCGCGGATCGAGCGCGCTCGTTGGTTCGTCGAGCAGCAGCAACGCCGGATGCATAGCGAGTGCACGCGCAATGGCGACCCGCTGTTGCTCACCGCCTGACAACGATCCCGGATAGCGGCGTGCGGTCTGTCGGAGTCCTACCGAATCAAGAAGTTCATAAGCCTCAGTCTCCGCTTTTTTCTTCGGGGTACGAAGCACGTGCAGCGGCGCCTCGATGATGTTTCCGATCACTGACAAGTGTGGAAACAGGTAGAAGTGCTGGAACACCGTCCCGACTTTCAGCCGCAGATCTCTCACCCGTCTGCGATAGTCGGCTTGAGACAGACCAGCCTCGAGTCGAACGTTGTCACATTCGATCGTGCCGCCACTGATCGTTTCCAGACCATTTAGACACCTGAGCAGCGTCGTTTTTCCACTGCCTGATGCGCCGATAACGCCGAGCACGGTTTGAGGCGGGACTTCAAAATCGATCCCTTTCAGAATCTCGGTCTCGCCGAAACGTTTGCGCAAGCCAGTGACGCGGATCATGCAGTCGCCTCCTGCTCGACCACGGGCTCAGTAGCTCGCTCGCGCAGGCGTCTTTCAAGTGCGCGTGCAACGTGGGCCATCGGCAGACTCATTGCGAGATAAAATGCCGAGACTGCAACACCGAGAAGCAGAAACTGTCCGGAAGCGTTGGCCAGTTCGCGATAAGCGGTTGCCAGTTCCCAAACAGAGATCGCAAAAGCAACTGACGTGTCTTTGAAGAGCGAAACAAAGTCGTTCGTCATCGGCGGCAGCGCGATGCGAAACGCCTGCGGCAAGATGATGCGACGAAAGGCGAGTAGCGGGCCCATGCCAAGCGAGTAAGCGGCTTCCCATTGTCCGTTGGGAATCGCCTCGAGTGACGCGCGATAGACTTGCGATTCGTAGGCAGCGTAGTTCAAGCCGAGTCCGACAAGCGCAGTCAGCCAGCCCGGCATCGCGATGCCGATCACGGGTAGGCCAAAGTAGAGAAATAATAGTTGGACCAACACCGGAGTGCCGCGAAAGAACTCTACGTACAACGTGCAGAACCCTCGCAGCCATGCCGGACCCTTCCACTGTCCGACTGCGAGCGGCAGACCTAAGACGATCGCGATGACCATCGAGCCGAGCGCGATCAAAACAGTAACGGCAGCGGCGCGGGTCAGTCGCCAGAGTGCCTCGCGCCAGTTAAACGAAGCAGTGGTCGACGTGTACTCCTCATTTTTTGCGCTCTGGGTTCCCGCGCGAATCGGCTGTTGAAACTCGGCTTGCGCATCGTTCCAAAGTCCCCATTTCCTGAGAATCGCTTCGAGTGTGCCGTCGGCGATGATCTTGTTGATTGCGGCGTCGACTTCGGCTTTCAAAGCCTCGTCACCCTTCCGCAGTCCGATAACGTAAAGACCGCGCGTGAACGGTGGTCCAGCAGGTTTTAGCCGCGGATTGGGCCGGGCGTAGAAAGCCTCGGCAGGGACGTCCATCACAACTGCGTCGAGCCGTTTCAGCTCGAGATCGCGATACGCGCCGACCGGATCGGCGTAACTGCGATAGGGAATGCCTTGTTGTTGCAGGAGTCGCGAGGCGGCGGTGTTGCCGAGCGTTCCGACGAGGCGGTTTTTGCAGTCGTCGATCGAGTTAATGCGATTGTCGTCGCGGCGAACGGTCAGTTGTAGTTGAAAGATGTAGTAAGGCTTGCTGAAAAGAATCTGTTGCGCGCGATCTCCGGTGGGCTCGAGTCCGTTGACGATGATGTCGAAGGAATGACGTTGCAACGCGGAGACGAGTGTTTCCCAATCGCTGGGTACAAACTCAGCGCGCCGGCCCATTGCCTGAGCCAACGCGTCAACCATCTCTTTTTCGTACCCGATGTAGCGGTCCGGATTCGCTGGATCGGTGAAGACGTATGGCGCGCCGCCGCTCGGGTCGGCTCCCCAACGCAACACCTGCTGCGCGCTCGTCATCCAGGGACAGAAAACCACCCACAAAAAGGCACATAACAATTTATGTGAAGCATTTATTCTTTTTGTGCTTCTTTGTGGCAAAGTCTTAGATGATTGCCTCGAGATCCAATTTCGCGCTCGGCGTGACATCCGCTTTCAACACCGTCTCCATCTGTTCCAGTGCATGCTGATTTTCTTCTTCAGTATTTGACGCGATGCAATCCGCGGGAACGAAGAGTTTGAAATCGCGCATGTAAGCATCGTTCGCCGTGAAGAGGACGCAGTTATTACCTGCGATGCCGGTGAGGATCAGGTTCTTCGCCGTGAGATGTGTCAGCAGCAGCGAGAGAGTAGTCGAATAGAAGCCGGAATGTTTCGGCTTGAGCACGAAGTAGTCATCTTCGTCAGGCAAGAGCAGTTTGACAAAAGCTTTTCCTCTGGCCTCTTCCTGGCTGCAATGCGCGACGATCTTGTTGAAGTCTGATTGCCACCGGCCGAAGTTATCGTTGACGTAGATCGACGGAATGCCGGCCGCTTTCGCGCGTTTCTTCAATGCTGCGATATTTCTGCCGGCCGGAAGCGCGAGGCGCAACAGTTCCTCTCCTTCTTCGAAATCGAAAGCGTTGATGACGTCGATCAGAAGCAAAGCGGCTGCAGATTTGTCTGGCGCGGAGCCATGAAGATCGTTGTTGTCACGTGGCATGAGCTTGTACTTTGTGCCTGGTACTTGGTACTTTGTGCGCGAATTCAGCCGTACAAAGTACCAAGTACAAAGCACAAAAGACAAAGAGGCCCTGATCAATGTGTACCGATCGCAGAGACTTTCTACGTTTGTCCGCAGGTCTTGCAGGCGCAACGCTGCTCGGCCGTTCGTTTGCTCATGCCGGCACTGAAACTTACGAGCCGCAGCAGGCGTCGCAGCCTGAACCGATCCGACGTTTGCGTCGCATGACCGACAATGTCGTTCCGATCACACTCCAAGAACGCAAAGCACGAATCGAGAAGGCGCAGAAGTTGATGCGCGACAATCACATCGACGCAATCTATATCGAGCCGGGCAGCAGCATGTTTTACTTCACCGGCATGCGTTGGGGCACGAGCGAGAGAATGTTTGCAGTCGTGATTCCCGCGCGCGGCGAGCTTGCGTGGGTGTGTCCGAAGTTTGAGGAGGAACGCGCGCGCGAGCTCATTCAGATGGGAACGGACGTTCGCACATGGGAAGAAGACGAAAGCCCTTACAAGCGCGTCGTTGAAATATTTAAAGATCGCGGCGTGGGCGCAGGGACCATCGGCATCGAAGAACGCGTTCGGTTCTTTTTGTACGACGGGGTTCGTCAGGCTGGACCAGCGTTGAAGTTCGTCAGCGCCACGCCGATCACCGCCGGTTGCCGTATGTTCAAATCGCCTGCTGAACTGGCGTTAATGCAACTTGCCAACGACATCACGCTCGTTGCTTACAAAGCGACGCACGACAGCATGACCGAAGGAATGACGCAAGGCCAGTTTGCCGGTAACTGCGCAGCAGCTTTCAGCGCCCTTGGATCGCCGGGTGGCATATTCGTCAGCTTTGGAAAGTACACTGCGTTTCCACACGGCAGCAGCACGCCGCAGCGTTTGCGCGAAGGTGATGTTGTGTTGATGGATGGTGGTTGCAGTGTTGATGGTTATCAGTCAGACATCACGCGCACGTTCGTCTTTGGCAAGCCGACAGATCGACAACGCCAGATCTGGGACCTTGAACGTAAATCACAGGATGCGGGATTTGCGGCGGCAAAAGTGGGCGCGCCGTGTGAGACGGTTGATGCGGCAGCGCGCAAAGTGATCACTGACGCGGGTTTTGGTCCTGACTATAAAGTGCCGGGTCTGCCGCATCGCACTGGACACGGTATCGGACTCGACGGTCATGAATGGACCAACTTTGTGCGTGGCAACAAGACGCCGATCCAGCCGGGAATGTGTTTCAGCGATGAACCTACGATCGTGATCTACGGTGAGTTTGGAATTCGTTTGGAAGACTGTTTGTATATCACGCCTGATGGGCCAAAGTTTTTCACCAAACAAAGCGAGTCGATTGACAAGCCATTTTAGCCACAAAAAGGCACAAAATGAGCAAAATGATTTTTGTGTCTTTTTGTGGCTAAAGACGGTAGATGGATCTTAGCGGCGACGATTCTGGCCTCGAGTATGGCTTTCATCGATGGCACGGTCGTCAACGTCGCGCTTCCTTTTCTCCAAACCAATCTCAAGGCGACGGCGATCGGCATTCAATGGGTCATTGAAGCCTACTCGCTATTTCTCTCCGCACTCCTGCTTGTCGGTGGCTCACTCGGCGATCGTTACGGACGGCGCAAGATATTCAACATCGGCGTCGTCATCTTCGCAGTATCCTCTGCTCTCTGCGGTCTCGCAGCAAATATCGAACAACTGATCATCGCGCGTGCAGTGCAGGGAATCGGCGGTGCGATGCTGGTGCCCGGCAGTCTCGCGTTGATCAGTTCATCGTTTGGCGAAGACCAGCGTGGCAAAGCGATCGGCACCTGGTCGGGTTTTTCCGCAATCACAACAGCCATTGGGCCGGTCTTCGGCGGCTGGTTGGTCGAGCATTGGTCCTGGCGTGCCGCCTTCTTTCTTAACCTGCCGCTTGCTCTGGCAGTGCTTCTGATTTCCATTTGGAAGGTGCCGGAGACGCGCGAACGCGAAGAGGAAGGTTCGCTCGACTGGCTGGGCGCAGCGCTGGCGACAATCGGTCTCGGTGGAGTTGTTTACGGTTTGATCGAGTCACCACGGCTCGGTTTCTCAAACGCGATCGTGCTTGTGACATTGATTGGCGGGACAGTCGCTCTTGTAATCTTCGTTATTAACGAAACGCGAGCAAAGAACCCGATGGTGCCGTTGGGTCTTTTTCGCAACCACAATTTTTCCGGCGCCAATATTCTGACGTTACTTTTATACGCGGCGCTGAGCGGCATGTTTTTCTTCTTCACTCTCAACCTCATACAGATTCAAGGTTATTCAGCGACCGCCGCCGGTGCTGCGTTGCTGCCGTTTGTCGTGTTGATGTTTACTTTGTCGCGTTGGTCTGGAGGTCTGATCGATCATTTTGGCGCTCGACTACCATTGATGGTTGGGCCAATCGTCGCCGCAGTCGGATTCGCGTTGTTCGCGCTTCCGAGAGTCAGTGGGAACTACTGGACCAGTTTCTTTCCGGCGGTGTTGGTGCTTGGGCTCGGCATGGCAATCACCGTTGCGCCGCTTTCGACAACTGTGATGAGTTCTGCTGGTGAGGAACAGGCGGGAGTGGCGTCGGGCATTAATAACGCGGTCTCACGCACTGCGGGTTTGCTGGCGATTGCGGTGTTTGGAGTGGTGATGTTGCATGCATTTAGTCAAACACTGGCGAGTCGCATGGGTGAGATTCAGATAGACGATCGATTGAAACAGTCTGTTTACGAGCAACGAGTGAGGTTGGCGGGGCTCGAACTGCCGCCAACCGACGCGGCCACGCAGATGAAAATTAAAGCCGCAGTCGCTGATTCGTTTGTGTTCGGTTTTCGCATAGTCATGCTGATTTCGGCGGCATTGGGGTTGGCGAGTGCTGTTAGTTCATGGCTGCTGATCAGAAAGTCACGTTCGGCCCACGCCCAACAGCGACGAGATTAGCCAAACCAGCACAAACGCCCCGACCGCTACGGCCGCGCTCAGTAGATAAATCAGCGATGTTTCAATAAGCTCGGAAGTCTTTTTCTCAGTGATCATGGGGAGATTCCTTTGTGTCATTGTGCCTCTTTGCGGCACCGCTTTTCCTGCATTACAATCCGTGCACCTGATATTGCTAGCGTAGTGCTCGGCAAGTCCTCAGGCGGCACTCAAGATTTCCTCAAAGATATTTCTCAAGGCGCGTTTTAATGGATCAGCAGGACAATCACAGCTACGAATTCGGTCGCTTCCGCCTTAATGTCGCGGAACGTGTCCTGTTACGCGACGGTGAAGCCGTTCCACTCACTCCGAAGGTCTTCGATATCCTCGTCGCGCTGGTCGAAAATGGCGGCCAAATCGTCTCGAAAGACGACCTGATGAAGCGTGTTTGGCCAAACGTCTTCGTCGAAGAGGGAAATCTCACACAAAACATCTCGCTGCTGAGAAAAGCACTTGGTGAGACGCCGGGCGGCGCGCAATTTATTGAGACGGTGCCGCGCCGTGGGTATCGCTTTGCTGCGGACCTTAGTCAGTCGCAGAACGGCGGTCTTGCTCATGAATCCACGGCAGAGACTCGCGTTGATTCGAGTCCCTCTGTTTCGATTCACAACACCAACGGTCAACTTGCTGGCATCCGGCGAACTCCGGTCTTCGCTCTCGTGGCGGGTGTGGTTGTCATCGGCATCATCGGCCTGGTTTATTTCACTGGCCGAGGCAAAGCGGGGAACGATTCTCCGATTCAATCGATTGCAGTGCTGCCATTTGTCGACGAGTCAGCCGATCCTGATGCTGAATACATCAACGACAAGATCGCTGAGAGTTTGATCAATAGTCTTTCGAAGTTGCCGCAGCTACGCGTCGTGCCGCGCAGTGTTGTGGAGGGTTACAAAGGCAAGGAGATCGATCCGCGCAAAATTGCTGAGGAGTTGAATGTGCGCGCGGTGGTTACCGGGCGCATGCGTCGACACGGCGACATCATCAGTATTCAAGCAGATCTGATCGATCTCGAAAACGTGGCTCAGCTTTGGGGCCAGCACTACGATCACAAAGTCTCAGATGTGCTGCTGGTGCAGGACGACATCTCACGTGACATCTTCGAAAACCTGCGTTTGAAGTTGAACGTCGAAGAGAAGAAGCAACTCGAGGCGTATCGACTTTATCTCAAAGGCCGCAACTCCTGGAACAAGCGCACGGGTGACGAATTGCAGCAGGCGATCGATTATTTCAATCAAGCGATCGCGATCGATCCGAATTACGGCGCCGCTTACGCAGGTCTCGCTGACTGTTACAACATGCTCGTGGTCTACGGCCGATTGGAACCGAAAGAAGGTTTTCCAAAAGCCAAGGAAGCAGCGGAACGGGCACTCGAAATCGACGAGAGCTCGGCCGAAGCCCACAGCTCGCTGGCGTTTATAAAGTTTCGCTGGGATTGGGATCGCGCCGCGACGGAACGTGAATTTCTGGCTGCGATTAAGTTGAAGCCCGCTTATGCGCCGGCGCACCAGTGGTACAGCTCTTATCTCGTCGCGGTCGAACGCTTTGACGAGGCAATTGCTGAGGCGAAGCGAACTGAGGAACTGGAGCCGCTTTCATTTGTCGCCAGTTCACACCTGGGGTGGATCTACTATCTTGCTGGACAAGATGACAAAGCGATCGAGCAATGTCGTAAGATTCTCGACCTCGATCCGAGTTCATTTCCTGCGCGCCGTTATCTTGGTCTGGCTTACGAAGCGAAGGGTATGTATCCGGAGGCCATCTCGGAGTTTCAAACCGGTGTGAAACTTTCAGGTAGTCCGTTGATGCTTGCGCTTCTCGGACACGCTTACGCCGCTGCCGGACGAACTGCGGAGGCAAAGCAGGTGCTCAACGATTTGCAGCAGTTGCAAGGACAGCAGCGATACGTCTCGCCTTATACAGTCGCGGCAATTTATGCCGGTCTTGGCGATCAGGAGCAGGCGTTCAAGTGGTTAGACAAAGCAGTTGAAGAACGTGACATTTGGTTGATGAATCTCAAAGTTGATCCAGTGTTTGCGAAGCTGCGTTCGAATCGTAAATTTGCGGATCTCCTCGCCCAGATTCGTTTACGACCGTAATGCCGCGGTTACGCAGATCGATTAAAACATTTCAGAGCTTTTGTTCGTAAACTCTCCCGACCAATTCGGCTAACGCCCGGCCGAAACATCCATTCAATGTCGCCCAGTTAACTTCACGAGGCGGAAGCATACTTATTCGGAGGAGAGCATGGCAGAACGAGTTAAACGTGTAATGGAATTAATGCAACACGATCCCAGCCGCGACTTCACGCTGGAAAAGATGGCGGAGTCAGTCAATCTTTCGCCACCTTATTTTTGTTCTCTTTTTAAGAGCATCACCGGAGTTCCCCCCGCGAAGTATTTGAAACATTTGAGAATGCAGCACGCGGCCGAGCTCCTCACTACCACATTTCTTAGCGTAAAAGAGATCGTGAGACGCGTCGGTCTTGCCGATGACAGTCATTTCGTGAAAGATTTCAAACGAATTTACGGCATGACCCCGAGCGAGTATCGAAACAATACTTATCTTGCACAACAAGCACATAAGAATTAAGAAAGAGTGTTTGTGCCTTCTCTGCCTTTTTTTGGCGCATTTTTCGCGTTACATTGTGTAGTGAGACAGGAAAGTGGGGGCGTGATGAAACTTAGTTTGATACCGTTGTTAGTGTTGATGTTGGCGGCAAATAGTTACGCGCAGGCAACTTCGAGCGCGGCTGAGTCGGTCGAGAAGTTGCGGGCACAACTACTCGAAGTGCAGGCGAAAGAAGAGAGCTTGCGCGTGCGGGCGGAGCAGTTGGAAGAGAGTCTCAAACCCGAAAACATCGAGCGTTCGCTTGCCGGGGTCGGTTCGACTAAACCTGAAGAATTGCGCGAGTCGCGACGGCGCCAGTTGACCATCGAAAGAGACGGCGTGCAGGCGCAACTCAAAATACTGGAAACAAGCCGTCAGCGTTTGGAAGCTGCGATTGCTAATGCTGAGATCAAGGCGTATCAAGAGAGCGCGCGGCCTGCGATCGAGATGACGGCTGTTACCACTCCCAGTAATTACCACTGGTGGGTATATGGCGGTGGTGGCGGCTTCGCTGCTTTGGCGCTCGCTGGAGCAGTAGTGCTCTTTCGACGGAAGATCCGGCTGCGCTAGTTTCGATTAAATGCAATCACGCCCGCGATCGATCACGATCATCAGTTGGATATTCATAGTGTTCGGCAGCGTCTCGCTTCTGGCGGGATTGCTGCCTTTTGGCGACGTAACCTTTGCACAGCGCGTTGCAGAATTAAAAGGGTTTCACCTGCTGGTGCATGTTGTACGAGTGCTCGCGATAATCGCTGGCGTGTTTATGCTTTACGGCCAGAACTGGGCACGTTGGCTGTTAGTCGCGTGGATGGTGTTTCATCTGGTGATTAGCGCTCTTCATTCGACAATGATGCTGTTGTTCCACGCGGTGATCTTTACCGCGATTCTGTATTTACTTTTTCGCCCTCCCGCATCGGCTTACTTCGACACCGCGAAATCTTAGAGTTATTATCGGGCCGCAGATACACACCGGATTCGAACGTCATAAGGAGGACTCACACGATGCGTTACCTTGCTGCTTTAGTTCTGGTTGCTTTCGCTCTCTTGTCGCTGCCCAGCACGAACTTTTCTCAGGGTGGGCAGATGGAAGCTTCACGTGGCGTGGCTGGAGGTGGCGTCTCCGTTCCGGGTTGGACCGGAAAGATTGACGCCAAAGAGGAAGCCGCGGGAATGACGCTCAACAGTGCGAAGTTCGCTAAAGAGGGCGACGCACTGCACGTCATTACCGGTCCTGCCACCACCTATTGGAACCCAAAGAACACGGCGACTGGTGATTACACCGTCAAAGCTACGTTCAAAGAACCGAAGTACATGAACCTGAACAATCACCCACACCCGTACGGTGTAATGATCGCAGGTAACGATCTCGGAACGGACCAGCAGAGTTACCTCTACTGCGCGGCTTACGGCAACGGCAACTTCATCGTGCGTGGTTTTGGACCAGCGCCATTTCAGATGAATGGACCACGCGGCGCCGCCGATCCGGCAGTGAACAAAGCAGCGGGAGTCGGTGAACCGGTTACGCAGGAGATCGCGCTGTCGGTGAAAGGCGACAAGGTCGAGTGTTCGATCAATAACAAGGTCGTGGCGAGTTACGACAAAGCCACTCTGGTTGCGCCCGGCAAACTCAAATCAACTGACGGCGTTTACGGACTTCGCTTCGCGCACAACACCGAGGTGATGGTCACCGGTCTGACCGTCACCAAGCCTTAGTATCCACAGATTACGCAGATTTTCTTAAATCGGCGTAATCTGCGGATGGTTTAAAAGCTCATCGCCTGTCCTTGTAACTTTCGCTGCTGTTCGTAGTGCTGGTCCGCTCGTTTACGAAACGTTTCTGCAAGCTCCTTATTGCCCTGGTCGAGATAGAAACCGGAAAGCAACGTGCTGGCGTCGCCAGTTACAGATGGATTCAGTTGCATGGCCTTTTCCAGATGCTGGATGCCTTGAGGATTGTGCTGCTCCAGCAGTATGGCGCCTTTCGCGAAATGCGATCCGACGTGATCCGGCTTCTCATTTAGGATTGCATCGATCGCAGGCAGTGCAGCATTTTCATCTTTGACTTGAACTATCAGCTTCGCACGTTCCCACTGTTCTTCAACCGTTAGCGAACCGGCAGCGGCTTTCTGGTCCAACACGTCGAGTTTCTTTTTAGCCTGTTTGATCTCTTCGTGACTGTTTCTCCACGTCGGCCGGATGCGTTCGCTCCAGAGTCGATTTATTTGGATCAGAAAGTTCTCTGGTAGCTCACGCAAATAATATGACTCGGCTGACTGCTTTTTCTGCTCTGCTTCCAGCACCGAATCGATCAGACTTGTCAGTGCCGGAGTCTCTTTTGCGAAGCCGATTGCCGCAAGCCGGTCAGCGAGTGCCGGATGAGTGTCTTCGTATCCAGCGGGCACGCGCATCGCTTCATAAAACCACTTCTGCGTGTTGCTCGACCCGATCGGCTGGTCCAAACCATGAAGCATTTGCGCGAACGGATCCGGCGGCGTCTTTGGTTGCTCTTTCGATTGGCGAAAGAAGTTGGGCCAAAACTTTTCAACTAAACCGCGTTCCTTCGCCATCACTCGCACCAGCATGACCGCGGTGACCTCTCTGCCAGCCAGATCGACCGCATATTGATCGGCGTTGTGCTCTTGCGCTCGCGCCAGCACAAATGAATAAGCGTTCAAATAAGGTGCGTACCACTTGAGAAATGGCTCGAACAAAAACGTCGCGTAATGTCGTTCCTGGTGAACTCTGGTGAGAATCTGAATCCAGCTCTGACGCAGGCGATAGATCCAACCTGAAAAGCGACCGTGCTTTCCCGAAAGATGTCCGACTTCGTGCGCGAGCGCCGCGCGGAATTCAGCTGGGTCGAGCGCGCGCAGCAGCGGCAGACCGACTACCAGATAATTGCGCAGCCAACCAAACATCCCAAATTGTGGGATCTGAACAATCGAGGCGTTGTAGTCATCAGACACCAGAACGTGGTGTACCTTTGGACCATTCAGCTTCTTGGTCACTTCATCGATCAGATCGAACAATGCCGGCGCCTGTTCGCGTTTAAGCTCCGTGCCGTCTGGAACTGGAAGAGTGATCCAGAGCGAACGTAATACGAGACCAATCAGGACGAGTGGAATCCAAATAATCTTTATCGCGAAGTAACCGATGCGGACGGAAGAGAGAATGACGAACACGAGAGCTAACAATAACAAGACTACTGCGAATAGATACGCGTAACCGAGCGCAGCGAGCAAGGCGACGCGCAAACGGTATGCTCCCGGATTGTGTTGAGCGAATGCCTCGAGGTAAGGAATACGGCCAGCGAGCTTATTTTTGTTCATTGAGGTTAGAATGTTTCAGCGAATGCCGACCAGTCCCTGGACTGACTGGATCAACTTTTCGGAGTTGTAACCAACGCCATCTTTGAAAACGATTTCAACGTTTTCAATGTCACTAATCGTTGCGGCTGGGTTGCCTTTGACCACCATCAGATCAGCCTGTTTCCCAGGCGCGATTGATCCGATGCGAGCATCTTCACCGAGAAACTTTGCGCCGTTGAATGACGCGATCTTGATCGCTTCAGGTGTTGTGAATCCTGCTTCAACGAGCAGTTCGACCTCTCGCAGGTCGCCAAAACCGGCGACAATTCCGCCGTTGCCGGTCGGGTCAAGTCCGGCCATCAACAGACCACCTGCTTTCACAAACGCTCGTTCGAAATCCATCGCCTTGCGCAGGAGTTGGCCGGAGTTCGACTGAGGAGAAACTCGCGCACGTGCTTGCAGATATCGAACGCGGGCGTCAGTCGACATCACATTCAACACTCGCGGATTCAGCAATGCACTGGCAGCTCCGATGCCGCTTTGGGCCAACACGACACCGGCTTCGAACACAGGCAGCGTCGAAGTGACGGCGACATTTTTCGAAACGAGTGTGCGGATCGTCTCTTGCGCAGCAGCGCCGTTGAGATCGAGTTGACGCAAACTGTCCGAAACGGCAGAGCCTGACGGACACTGGTCCGGCTGCTTGTTTGGCACAAACTCCGAGTCGGGGAACAGACCGTGTTCGAGATTATCGATGCCGATCTCAGCCGCTTCTTTATATCCGATCGAACAGAGGTGACCGGTGACTTTCAGTCTGCGTTTGTGTGCTTCTTCAACCGCAGCGCGCAACTCCGCGCGTGTGATGTTCATGTAAGCCTTGAATGAAGTCGCGCCGAGATCCGCCCAGTAATTAACCATCCGTCGCGCGTCATCAGGGCCGGTAAGGGTGTGCATCACCGGCGTGAACGAGCCGAGGCCTTCGAGATAAGGCGCGGTGATGTGCATCTTAGGTCCAATCATCTTGCCGGCATCGATCAGTTTCTTGATCTCGAGATCGCTGTAAGGCGCAACACTGCCGGTGGTGCGGATCGTAGTAACACCGAGAGCGAGATACAGACGCGGAAAGCTGATGCCCATGTTGGAATACATGGGGGGCGAGCCGCCCATCGGAAAGAACATGTGGTTGTGCATGCCGACGAGACCCGGCAAGACGGTGTAGCCGTTCAGCTCCAGCGTCTGCGCATTCGCTGGTATTTTCGCCGCGCTGCTCGACTCAACTGATTGAATTTTTCCGTCGCTGATGATGATTGTTTGATCTTCTTTGGGTGGCGCGCTCGTACCATCAATAACGCGCACGTGAGTCAAGGCAATCACTGGCGCTTCTGTGCGAATGAGTTGTTGCCGGTCCGGAATTTGTGCGAATGAGTTGAGAGTAAAGCAGTAGAGCAGGAAAAGAAGAGGAACTTTGATTCTCATAGCCGCATAAGATACCAGAAGCCGCGCCTCAGCGTGATAATTGAATACTTGGTAGACTGAATTTTATGAAGCTACCGTTCATAATCGGCATTTCAGTTCTTATCGCAATGCTTATCCTGTTGATTGGCGAAGTGCGGCGTTCGCCTGGACCAATGCAATGGGGACGCACTCCACTCTGGCCAAAGCGTCTGCGTATCGCACTCAGCGTGATCGTCCTGCTTATTGGCACGGTAGTGTTCTGGGCGTTTTTGATCGAACCGAATCGACTCGTAATCCGGCAGCAAACTATTCACATCGATAACTGGCCGCAAGAATTAAAAGGCCTGCGCATCGCAGTGATTTCCGACATCCACGCTGGGGGATCTTTCATCGACGAGAAGAAGCTGCGAACGATCGTCGACCGCACTAACGAACTTCATCCCGACCTGATACTCATACTCGGCGATTACATGTCAGGTGATGGTTGGACCAGTCGGCGCATTGAACCGGAAAGATTTGGTCCAGTATTGAAGAATTTGAGCGCCCCGCTGGGCGTCTACTCTGTTCTCGGTAATCACGACTGGTGGTACGACGGCAACAGAGTGCGTCGCGGGCTGGAAAACAACGGCATCAAAGTGTTGGACGATGACGTGATGCAAATAAATGCACGTGGCACTTCGATGTGGCTGGTTGGTCTCGCTGATTTGTGGACGCGGGGTCCACAAACAACCTCCGATCATATTTCGCACACGGTTAATAAGGTGCCGCAGGGAGCGCCGATGATCGCGCTCACTCACAATCCCGATATCTTTCCACGGCTGCCGCCACGCGTGCCGCTATTGATTGCCGGCCACACTCACGGTGGACAAGTTCGATTCCCGCTAATCGGCACGATCGTGCAGGCGTCGAGGTACGGCGATCGCTACGTTGCCGGGCACGTATTTGAAAACGGCCACCATCTGTTTGTGACGACTGGAATCGGCACGAGCATTATGCCCGTACGGTTTGGTGTACCGCCCGAAATTGTATTGCTGACACTCAACTAGGAAACAGAAATCTGCCGCGGATTAGACGGATTGGTTACGGATCTAATCCGCCTTCAGCCGTATAATCCGCGGCTTGGATTTACTTTATATTTTCGGATCTTTAAGGTAAATTGTTTGTCCTGCTCTCCCTTGATCGTTGTCTCTAGCTACAAGTCTGCCATGCATAAAATCTCCCGTCTGATCATCACTGCGCTGTTATGTCTTTCGTCGGTTAGTGCTCAAGAGAAAAAACCGCCGCAACCGCAAAAACCTGAAGAGACTGACGATGTGGTGCGGATAAGCACTGAGCTCGTCCAGACTGACGTGATGGTCTTTGACAAGGACGGAAAGTTCGTCAGCGGATTGAAGCGGGAACAATTCGAGTTGCTGGTCGAGGGTCAGCCGCAACCGATCGCATTTTTCGATGCCGTAGTCGCGGGCAGCAGAAGCGAACTGGCAGCACTCAGAGCCGTGCGTAACAACAAACAGCCGCAGCCGCCGGCGGTTGAAGAGCCTGCTGCGGAAGCGGCGTCTGAACGTGGGCGCACGATCCTATTCTTTATTAACGATTTGCATATCTCACCTTCGAGTCTCTCCACGGTACACAAGACAGTCAAATCTTTCATCGACAACATGATGGGACCAAACGATCAGGTGGCCATCACTTCGGCGAGTGGGCAGATCGGCTTTCTGCAGCAACTCACCGACGACAAGGCGGTCTTGCGCGCCGCTCTTGACCGCCTCAATTTTGTGCCGGGGGCGGCGGCCGATAGCCAGCGCCCGGCTCTCAGTGAA
Organism: Pyrinomonadaceae bacterium; assembly: GCA_035248565.1. Lineage (GTDB taxonomy): Bacteria > Acidobacteriota > Blastocatellia > Pyrinomonadales > Pyrinomonadaceae > PSRF01. The sequence continues at coordinate 32,308 of DATFHH010000018.1, forward strand.
TATGCTGCCTATCTGATAAAAGAACAGCACGACCGCCAACTGCTTGATTACTTTATTACTGCGACCCTAAAAGCGAATAGCCTAAAAGACCCGGACGACCGCGATATCGCTGCAAGTATGGTGCAACAGCGCGTCGAGACGATTCTCCGCAATTCGCAAGTGACGATCAAAGCCGCCCTCTCATCACTCGTAAACCTGATGAAGTCCACCGGGAAGGTATCAGGTCGCAAGTTGGTCTTCTTCATTTCCGACGGTTTTTTGCCTAACTTCACTGGCTCGGATTTCACCTGGATGATGGGGCGCGCCACAGACTCCGCCAACCGCAGCGGAGTCGTAATCTATTCGTTGGACGCGCGTGGTCTCAGTAACGATTCATGGGTGGATGCGAGTAATGCAGGCGGCTTTGATACATCGGGAGTTTTGCAAAGCCGGATGGGTGGCGAACGGAATTTCAGTCAGGAGCCGCTGCACGCGCTCGCTGCCGATACGGGCGGCCGTGCGCTGCTCAACTCTAACGATCTCGAAGGTGGCATTGCACGCGCACTCGATGAGACGTCGCGTTACTATCTGCTTGCCTGGCGACCGACCAATGATGCGCAACGTGCGTCAAACTTTTCCAAGATCAAAATCACGATCGCTGGTCGACCGGAGCTGAAAGTGCAGTTGCGTCACGGTTATCTCGGCGCGTCCGCGGAACCACCAAAAGCAAAAACTGATGCGTCGATTGTTCAAGTTGAAAGTACTGATGTTCTCGGCGTCGCCGAGTTTTCAACGGAAGAACTGCGAACCGCGCTCGCGCTTGGTTACAAACAGGCTGTGGGAACAAACATGCAGCTCAACACGACACTACAGTTGACGGCGCAGTCGCCCGAGCACGACTCTGGCAAGCTGGAAGTGAATGTGTTGGGAGCGATCTTTGACAGCAAAGGCAAAGCAGTTGGAAGTTTCAGGCAGCGCGTCGAAGTACAACGAACTCGCACGCAAACAACTCCGATTTACACCTACGTCAATCATCAGGTTGACCTGCCGCCGGGCTTGTATCAGGTGCGCACGATTGCTTACGAAAGAGGAACGACTCGGTTAACGAACGCGATGGAGTGGATCGACATCCCGAAAGTGAAAGAGGGAGCTTTCTCGATCAGCAGTTTATATATTGGTGAGATTCCAGAAGGCGGAGCGAATGGCACAGTCGGCGTGAATGCGAGTGGACATTTCGCGCGCAACTCGCGTTTGCGCTTTACGACTTACATCTACAACGCAGCGCATACTGCAGGTGCGCCGCAGTTGGGTGCTCAGATAAAAATACTGAAGGGCGATAAAGCAGTGCTCACGCCGCCGGAGGCGAAGATCTCGACGGATAAAGCCACCAACCCTGCAAACATCACCTACACAGGTGAGTTTCCTTTGAGCAGCTTGCCACCGGGGAATTACACGCTGGATATTACGGTGATGGACAAAGCCGCGTCAGCGAGCGCCTCGCAGCAGTTCAAGTTTACGATCTATTAAATTGTGCGCCTCCTTGGAGTGCGGCGACCTGGCGCCGCTTTATTAGCGATGACGCTTGATCGAGGCCAAAGCGGCGCCAGGTCGCCGCACTCCAAGGAGGCGCCTCAATTGAAACGAGAGCTAAACCATTATGGATTGACTTTCAGGTTCAGCGACTTAGCAGCGGCAGAGCCATCTTTATCAACAACCTTCACAGTTACTTGCGTCTCTTTAGCGTCGGCAGCCGCTGGCTTGCCTTTCAGCTCACCAGTCTTTTCATCGATACTCAGCCACGACGGAGAAATCACCAACGACCATTTGTAAGGTTGGGTGCCGCCTGAAGCAGTCATCGTGGCGCTGTAGTCCGCGCCAACTTTTCCGTCCGGTAGGTTGGCGCTGGTAATCGCAAGATCCGAAACGTGAAGAGTCGCGGCATTTGATGCGCCGCCATCCGGATTAACCGCTGTTATCTTGATCTGCCCGGCTTTCTGTACGTCCTCCGGTCTCAAATTCAATGTAAGCTGCTTTTCACTAACTGTGTTTGGCTTACGTTCATCTGCATTCAGCCGTACGACGGTAACTTTGCCCAACCGATCACCAGTGATCTTAAGAACGACCGGCTTCGTTTCTCCGGCAAGCACCGTGTCAGGTTCCAGGCGATCGATAACCGGAGCGTCGAGCTTGCCACTGCGCGTATCGGCGGACCTGAAGATGACGTCAAAGACTTCAGCCAGTTTCTGCGTGGCCTTATCTGAAAACATGCCGACAAGTGCTCCAATCGCTAGAACACCAAACGGATTGACTACTTTCGCGTCCGCCGGCGAACCCATGACGAAACCGCCCCGCAGCACAGCGTAGAAAATAAGCGCCAGCGCCATTCCCAGATATGGCCTGGTGATATACCAAGCAAACCAACTCGCAATTGCGGTGCGGTTCCCGATGAAATCGGCAAGCGACTTCAGGCTATGCAAAATACTGCCGAGTGCTCCGGCGAAGATGACCAGTAGAAGCAGTTGAACTTCCCGTGTGATATATGGTTCCCACCCAAACACATTCAGCGGGACGACGGGTCGCTTGATAGGTACACTGATCGCGTTGGACACAAGTCCGTCAGGATTCTGAACATCGACGCTTACCGCTCCGATGTTAACGAGATGAATTGGCTCTAACTGCGCCGCGATGAGGTCTTGAGAAATGAAACTGGTAAAGGCCTCCTGCTTTGTGTTGAATCGAACTTTGCAACCTTCCTTGAAGTTCTTACCGTAAAGAGCCAACGAAACCGTCGGCGGACTACTGGTGCTCTGCTGCGGAAAAACTCGGTAGAGCACCGGTGATGCTGCGTTGGTTGATGTCGGAGACGGCGATGGAGATGGAGATGGCGATGGAGACGGAGATGGCGACGGCGATGGTGAACGAGATGCTGCCGCCGATCCGGTTGGCGACGGCGTAGGAGTAGGAGTTGTGGCTGGGACCGGCTCTGGAAGCGCTGCGGTTTCCGGAAAGTCGATTGAGTTCAGAGAAACCAACATGTAGACCAGTAGAGTTCCAAATATCAGCAGATAGGTAACCAGAATGCGTCGGGAACGTACTGGCATTGGAGCGCCGTCATCTACAGTAGCTTTGCTGCGAAGCCAGACGGTAAGGTAGATAACCGCGATGGCAGCGATGATCAGAATGATTATGACAATTCCAGTCATTTTGAAGACCTCCCGATCACAATGATGAAAATGCAAAAACTATTTCGCGCTGGATTGGCTGAGCGAGCGAAAAAGAGCTAATAAATCTGGTAAGACCTTTGGAGTTTTGAAGCGCGGCCCAGAGTTATATCATATCCGGTCGAGCAGGAGGTATGGCCCCAATGGAAGTAGTGCTTCAACACGCTATTGAGATTCTCGAACGCACGCCATCAACTTTGAATTCGCTGCTGCGCGATCTTTCCGAACCGTGGCTCGTTCAGAATGAAGGACCAGAGACGTGGAGTCCCCACGACATCGTGGGCCATCTGATTCACGGCGAAGAGACTGATTGGATTCCGCGCGCGAAGATCATTCTCGAGCATGGTGAAGAACGAGCGTTCGAGCCGTTTGATCGCTTTGCTATGTTTGAGAAATTCAAAGGCAAATCAATCGGTGAACTGCTCGATACATTTGCACGCATGCGCGCTGAGAGTCTGCGCGGGTTGCGAATGATGAACTTGACGCCAGCGCTCTTGGAGAAGCGTGGCCGCCATCCGGAGCTGGGTGAGGTGACGTTGAGCCAGTTACTGGCAACCTGGGTGGTTCACGATCTCGGCCATTTGGCACAAGTCACACGCGTGATGGCGAAACAATATCGCGACGCCGTCGGCCCATGGACCGCTTACCTGCCAGTGTTGAGGAGATAACAATGGTGGGTGATGTTCTTCATCCACCGATTACACAGATTACACAGATTCTATTAAGATAATCTGTGTAATCTGTCGATAAGAAAATCAAACTAGGGCGGCTGCTGCGGAACCCGGTTAAAAGGAGGCCAGATTTGAAGAACGTATTCGCCTTGAGGGGCAAATCAAAGATGGGCAAAAGCCAGACGATAAGAACGGTTGTCGAGATGCTTATCGAGAAACACCACGATGCGACAGTTGAGCACAATCATACAACCAGAGTAGACGTGCGACTCGTTCTGACGATCAATGGCTTGAGGATCGGTATCGAAAGTCAGGGCAAGTTGGTCAGAGAGAGTCTCGACCTATTTGTAAAGATCGGATGTGACGTTATCGTCTGCGCAACGAGAACGAGTGGAGCAACGGTTAATGCAGTAAACGCGTTGCGGGGATTTAACGTACACTGGCTTGAACAACCGGCGAAATCGCAACCGCATGAGCAGGTGTTAAGAAGTCTCATCATGGCAAGGAAAATCGTAGAGAGAGTTGAGGCATTAATCGCGTCAGCAGAACCTGTGAAAGCCCTCACTCGTTCCGCAAGTGCTTGATCCACAGATTACACAGATTGTTTTTGTAGAATTTGTGTAATCTGTGAAGGAAGGATTCTAACCACCAATCACACCCATCCGGCCTAAGCGATAATCTTCAAACGCCTGATGGATTTCCTGCTGCGTGTTCATGACAAATGGACCATACCGGGCGATGGGTTCATTCAATGGGACTCCGCCGATAACCAAAACCTCGAGTACTATCTTTGCCCCTGTAGGGTTCTCTATCCTCGCTTCGGCGCCGTCGTGCGCGAACAACACCATCTGACCATCGGCAGCGCGTTCTCTTCGTTCGCCGAAGAGTCCTTCTCCGTCGACAACGTACGCGAAGACATTGAAATCCGGCGGCAATGGCTGATTAACAACGCCACCCGGCTTTAGCTGGTAGTGCAGATAAATGATCGGCGTGTGAGTTTCGATTACTGCTTTTTGGCCCAGTGCTTCACCCGCGATTATATTCACCGTTACCAGCCCATTAACTGATGTCGCTTTTGGAATTCGCTCTCTGGGAATTTCCTGATAGCGCGGTTTCGTCATCTTCTCGTCGCGCGGCAGGTTCACCCAGAGTTGAAATCCATGCATTCGTCCGCCGGTGCGCTGGAATTCGCGGCTGGGCATCTCTGAATGTACGACGCCGGCGCCCGCAGTCATCCATTGCACATCGCCCGGTCTCAAACGTCCTGCATGTCCGCGCGAGTCCTTGTGCTCCATCTCTCCGGAGAGGAGATAAGTGACGGTCTCGAATCCTCGATGTGGATGATCGGGTGCGCCTTTGGCTTCACCGGGCGCAACATCCATCGGCCCCATCTCGTCGAGTAACAGAAACGGATCAAATTCCGAAAAGGCTGGTTTAGGAAACGGCCGCCGCACCAGGAAACCGCCACCCTCGAACGTCTCAATGCTATTAACAATGCCGGCGATGCTGCGACTTTTAGTAGACACAGTGTCGCTGATGTTTATCTGTTCACTGACTATGGACATTTATATTCACCTCTTAATTCTCTTCGTTTGATTGGTTAGGCTTTCTTCGCTTTCGCTCTTGTGGATGACTCTGCCGCAGCGAAGCCAATTTGCTTCAATAGCCGAATCAGGGTTTGGCGTTCTTTCCGGTTCAGCGAGGCAGAGGCAAGCCGTTCCATGTCTGCTGCGTGATCGGCGTACGCCTTTGCGATCATCTTCCTGCCTTCCTTCGTCAAATGAACCACCCTTGCTCGCCGGTCAGTGCCGTGCGAGCGGCGCTCGACCAGGCCTTTGGTCTCCAGTCGATCGACGGCCGTGGTTATCGAACCACTCGTCAACAGCACTTTCTTGCCAATCTCGTTTACCGGCAGCGGCCCCTTGTGAAACAGAGCCTCCAGCACGGCAAAGTCACTGCCGCATATTTCGAGCTGCGACACGCTATTTTGGGCGTAACCCTCCACGGCTCGCGCCGCTTTCCACAGTACCAGCCAAACATGCACGCCACTTCCACCCGACAATGACTCAGCGCCTTGATTCATTTATCTTGATATCAAGATACTTGAACTAGAGGAATCTGTCAAGTGTCGGATGGATTACAGGTGGGTGTTCTTCGATGCCGGAGGTTGCAATAAAAAGGAAGTTGAAAGCTCATGGCTTCCGTTGAGTTCTTAAATCGAGCGTGGTGTGCTCCGTCACTGAACCGGGAGCCGGTAGCGGCCTTCGTTCTGACTCAACGCCTGCCGGTAATGATTGGTTTTTTCGCTGAGAGCCGAGGATTCGCACCGATTCTCCACCTGACAACAAATGCAACGCCTGGCTCATGCGTGACTTGCCAACCATTATCAAAGGCAGACCGATCAACGCACCGAACGCCGCATTGAGCATCGCAATCGCAGTAAGAACCGGATGGCCCTGAGTTACGCCGATAAACGTTATGACCACTGCGATTAGCATGAAAACTGCCAGGGTCGCGATGCCGCCGTTCATTAAGTGTGAACCCGATCTCAATTTCTTCAGTGATTCGGCTGCTACACCCTGTACTGCCAACTGGACATCAGCCAGTGCCAGCCCGCACTGCCGGCAGTAGGCTTGTTCCGATCCATTCTCGGCGGCGCATCTGGGACAGAACATAATTTCGCTACTCAAGCTCGCTCCTGACCGTATTCTACGCTTTAGATCGATTAAAAGTTGTGAGGTTCGCGCTATTTATACTTCGCGTGTCTTTGCCGACCAAGCTAGGCTAAACTTGCCGAGCCTTCGCGCGAGAGGTGATGCTAATGCCGAACCTTTCTTACCTATCTCCAAAAGTTGCTGTTAAAGAGAGTTCAATTCACGGACGAGGGCTATTTGCCCTCGAGCCGATTGCGACAGGCGAAGTCGTCTGCGTAAAAGGTGGATACATTTTCGATCGGCAGAGGCTTCAATCAATGCCTGAGTGGTTTCGCGCGGCGGAAATTCAAATCACAGAAGATTTATTCATCGGACCCTTGCATCAAGAGGAGCGAGAAGGGAGCATGATCTTCAGTAATCATTCGTGCGACCCGAACATCGGGGTGCAGGGTCAAATCGTCTTCGTTGCGATGCGCAACATTCAAGCCGGAGAAGAACTGACGCACGACTGGGCCACGACTGATGATGACGATTACGAGATCGAATGCAATTGCGGCGCAGCGGATTGTCGCAAAGTTTTGACGGGCCGGGATTGGCAAAGGAAAGACTTGCAGGAGAAATACAAGGGATTCATTTCCCGCTACCTGGAGGACAAGATCAGCAGGAGGTTTTGATTCGGTGGCCGCAGGGTTTAGCGCACACATAAATGATATGACTGCGATTCCAACTCCTTATCGGTCCCTGACGAAAGTTTGACTTAGAGGTTTTGAGCCGAGCAGGACTCGAACCTGCGACCCACTGGTTAAAAGCCAGTTGCTCTACCAACTGAGCTATCGGCCCACCTACATGCGTAGAGCACGCTGGGCGTGCTCTGAGGAACTCGGACGGCATTCTAGCGAAGGCGGGTGGGATTGTCCAAACGCCTAATAAGTTGGGTGATGAACGACGGAAGTTTCTGGATTCACTGGGATCGCATTTAACCCGTCCTTGAATATCCTCCTATCCTGTAGTAAAGTACCGGCAATGCGGATTTCCGCAGGTGGACGGCCCGTAAGGGCTGGCGTGAGGAAGGCTCCGAAAGGAGTCTTTTTCATTTATAGGCACTTGAACCCGTACCCTTCTACTTGTCCCGTCCATTCCTGGCAGTTGAATTTCGGTCGAGCTGCCTCGTACATTCTTTTTCCAAAAACATTTCCTGGATCTGGGATCGATCCCTTTCCAACTAAGATCGCTTGTCTCACGGGATAAGCCAGCACATCAGCCAATTGCAATCCTGCAATGTTGGCTGCCTTAGGCTTAATCTTAATATCCTTACTACTCAATGCAGAGTGAAATTTTTCGTGGTCGAAATGCATAGTTCCACTCTCATATGCGCGCCGATATGCCTGTTTGAGCTGTAAATCTTCTTCGCCTCCACGCGATTCTGCCATGACATCACCCATCGCGTTTTTATATATTAACCATCCTGCGTAACGCTCGAGCATCACGGCCAGGCAATAATGGTAGGGATGAAACGGATCAGAATATTGCTGCTGATGTGTCTGCTTATCTAGGAGCACACAGACCATTTTGAAGTTCGCATTAGTTATTAATTCAAGTAATCCCTCATCGAACTTCCCGCGCGTATCTTCGTCACATAGGACACCAAAGGCACCTCGACGGTTGATGATGTCAGTTCGGTGAAGAATTACCGGATTATCCGGCCGCTCACTGAACAGGCTGTCTTTAAATTGTTCTAAGTCATGAACAAAATTAAGGTAAGCTTCCTGTTGCTCAAACCAAACACCAAGCAAGGCAAGATAACGATGCCCTAGATCATCCAACTTCTTATAGGTATGGTCGCCCGACTCATCGATATAGAGCCGATACTGTGGTGCTCGCCGCTTCATTAGTTTGCTTTTCTATGACTCACTCATTGTCCAAACAGTATTTAGCCACAAGAGCCACAAAACGCACAAAAATGACTTACACTTATTCTGTATCTTGTGCTTATTTATGGCTAAACCACGACTGAGGGTGAATTGATTCGAGCGGCGCTAATAGAAGGAGCCATTGGTGGCGCGGTGCTCTCGTTGCTCGCGTTTTTGCTCTCAAGGTTTACCAAGGACATTGTTGGACGGACATTGTTGGCGACCGTCCTTTTCGCTGCGGCTGGCGCTTATTTCGGATTCGCTGTTGTTGGATCAGTTTCGAGAATTTGGCTGCTGATCGAGCTACTGCAAGTTGTGGCGTTCGGCGCGCTCGGTTTAGCTGGTTGGCAAGGTTCAGCGAAGTGGCTCGCACTCGGGTGGGCGCTGCATCCACTCTGGGATTTTCTATTGCATTACATTGGACCAGGCCAGGCGTTTGCGCCATGGACATACGCAATCGCCTGCATCAGTTTTGATTGGGTCGTGGCCGCTTACATCCTCATTGCGTATCACGCAGCCAATGGCCAAGCGCGGAGTCGTGGACGATGATTGTTTGGGTGCGTTCGGGGCCGGTGGAGACGAGGCCGATCTCGACGCCGATCTGCTGCGAGAGAAATTCGACATAACGTCGAGCGTTTGTGGGCAGGGAATTCATGTCTGTTGTGCCGAGCGTGGAACTGCGCCAGCCGGGAAGTGTCGCGTAAACAGGTTTCGCACGTCGCAGATCCTGCGATACGGCCGGCAGCGATTCGCACATGCGTCCATCAAGTTTATAGCCAGTGCAGACTTTAATCTCATCGAGCGTGTCGAGCACGTCGAGCTTCGTCAACGCTACAGACGTGAAACCGTTGATCTCCGCAGCGTAGCGCGTCGCAAATGAGTCGAACCAACCACAACGACGCGGCCGTCCCGTCGAAGCGCCGTACTCACGTCCGCGCTCACGAATCAATTGGCCCAACTCTGCTTCACCTTCGAGCATCTCGGTAGGAAACGGTCCCTCACCAACACGCGTCGTGTAAGTACGCACGATTCCCAAGACACCGGTGAGACGATTGGGCGCCAGACCCGTGCCGATGATCGCGCCGGCCGCGACCGTCGTGGAAGAAGTGACGAACGGATAAGTTCCGTGGTCCACGTCGAGCAGCGTAGCCTGCGCGCCTTCGAGAAGAATGGACCGTCCCTCGGTTGCTGCTACGTTCAGGAAATGCGTGGTGTCAGCAATGAACGGTCGCAGACGCTCGGTCAGCACCGACATCTCTTCGAAGATCTCTTTCGCGTTGAGACGCTCGCCACCATAGGCCTCGATAATGCGATTTGCGTCTTCCAGATTGCGCTCGATGCGAGAATGCAGCACGTCAGGCACGAGCGCGTCAGCAGTGCGAATACCACGGCGTCCGGCTTTGTCTTCGTAAGCGGGACCGATACCGCGCAGGGTGGTGCCGACTTTTTCATTACCGAGACGCTCTTCACTCGTATGGTCCAAAGCGCGGTGATAGGGAAGGATCAAATGCGCGCGAGAACTGATCTTCACTCGTTCAGGCGAGACTTCAATGCCTTGTTGCGTGAGGCGATCGGCTTCGACGAAGAACGCTTTCGGATCGATGACCATGCCATTGCCGAGCACACAGATCTTCCCGCGGTGCACGATCCCGGACGGCAACAGGTGCAGCACAAACGATTGATCGCCAACCTGCACTGAGTGGCCCGCGTTATGACCGCCCTGATAGCGAGCGACGATATCGAACCGCTCTGCGAGCAGATCGACGATCTTGCCTTTACCTTCGTCGCCCCACTGGGCGCCAATGACTGCGATTACTTTAGCCACAGATTAAACGGATTAAAGACGGATTTCCTCGTAGAGTTCAAGATATTTTTGCGCAGCGGCTGGCCACGAATTATCTACCAACATTCCGTTGCGCTGAATCTTCTGCCACTGCTCGGGCCGCGCATAAAAGTAAAGGGCCTCGCGTATTTTTTCAAGCAACGCGCCCGCGTCGTACGGTCCAAATTTAAATCCTGTGCCCGTACCATCCTCGGGATTAAACTGTTGGACCGTGTCGTCCAGACCACCTGTCGCACGCACGATCGGAACCGTGCCGTAGCGCATGCTGTACATCTGATTCAGACCACAAGGCTCAAACAACGAAGGCATCAGAAAGATGTCGGCGCCGGCTTCGACCTGGTGTACGAGCGCGTCGGGGGCCTGACCCTTGTAAATGCCAACCTGACGCGGCGCCATGTCGTGCCAACGCTGCAGGAAGTCTTCATATTCGCCCTTACCGACCGCGATAAAAAACGATCCGGTCTCCAGTATCCAGCCGGAGATCTGCTCGAACAAATCGTAGCCCTTCTGAGGCACCAATCGCGAAATGTTCGCGAGAATCGGCCGATCAGGTTCCTGCGGTAAGTTGAAGCGTCGCAGCAGGTCGAGCTTGCACTCGCGCTTGCCCGAAAGATCCTCTGCTGAGTAATTTGCAGCGACGTCCGGATCGGTTTCGGGATTCCAAATGTCGTAATCGACGCCGTTAGTGATACCGGCCAGGCGGTCACGACGCGCGCGCAGCAACCAGTCGAGTCCCTCGCCCTGCCGCGGGGTTTGAATCTCGCGCGCGTAGGTCGGACTCACAGTCGAGAGCGCGTCGGCGGCGACCAATCCGGCTTTCAGCGCCGAGGCGTGACGATCGAGCCTAAAATCGTCGCGCTCCGGAGGCTCACCAAAGCCGAGCCACCAGAGATCGCCGGAATCAAAGCGTCCCTGGTACGAAAGATTATGAATTGAAAACAGCGCTTTCGTTTTCTGAAAGAAGTCATCGTGACGACGACGCGCGCGCAGCTCCGCAACTGCAAAACCGCAATGCCAATCATTTCCATGGACGATGTCGGGCGGCCAGTCGAGGTATTTCAACAACGCAAGTGCTGCGCGGCAAAAGAAGGCGAAACGAATGTGATCGTCTGTGTATCCGTAGATCGCCGGACGTCCGAAGAACTCAGGCGTCTCGAGCAAGTAGGCCGGCGCACCCGCCGCATCGCTAAACCAAAAGCGAACGTTGTGGACCTGGCCATGCCACTCGACGCGAACGTTCTCGACAGAGCCACCGTTCAAGAGCGCGCGATCGATCTGCTCGTAAAGCGGAAGGATGAGCTTAGCGTCGACATCGAGTTGGGTGAGTGCTTTAGGTAGCGCGCCGGATACGTCAGCAAGACCGCCAGCCTTGGCAAATGGCACAGCTTCAGAGGTAAGGATCGCGACACGCATCACGGAAATCCATCCACAGATTACACAGATTTCTCTCTGCGTAATCTGTGGATGGATTAGTTTTTAGCTCTGCATCGAGGCGAGAAACTCGGCGTTAGACTTCGTCTTCTCGAGCCGCTCGAGCACGACTTCCATCTGCTCGACCGGTGAAAGCGGATTCAACACGCGCCTCATCACCCAGATGCGATTCAGATCTTCCTTACTGATCAACAGCTCTTCCTTGCGCGTGCCGGAACGTTGCAGATCAATTGCAGGGAAGAGACGCTTGTCGCTCAAACGTCTATCGAGATGGATTTCGCTGTTACCAGTGCCTTTGAACTCTTCAAAGATCACGTCGTCCATACGCGAACCAGTATCGATCAGCGCAGTGGCAATTATCGTCAGCGAGCCACCTTCTTCAATATTACGGGCGGCGCCGAAGAACCGCTTCGGACGCTGCAAGGCATTTGAATCGATACCGCCAGAGAGGATCTTGCCGCTTGGCGGTACGACGGCGTTGTGTGCGCGCGCCAGACGTGTAATCGAGTCGAGCAGAATGACGACGTCGCGTTTGTGCTCGACGAGGCGCTTGGCCTTTTCAATAACCATGTCCGCGACTTGGACGTGACGGGTCGGCGGTTCGTCAAAGGTAGACGAAATCACTTCGCCATTGACTGACCGCTGCATGTCGGTAACTTCTTCCGGTCGCTCATCGATCAGCAGCACGATCAACGTCGTTTCGGGATGATTTTGTGTCACCGAATTGGCGATCGTCTGCAACAGCATCGTTTTACCGGTGCGCGGTGGAGCGACGATCAAAGCACGTTGTCCTTTGCCGAGCGGCGTCACCAGGTCGATGACGCGGGCAGAAAGGTTGTCAGACGCCACCTCCATCTTCAGCTGCTCTTCCGGATAGAGCGGAGTCAGGTTGTCAAAGAAAACCTTCTCTCGCGCCTGGTCGGGCGATTCAAAGTTGATAGCCTCGACCTTAATCAAGGCGAAATAACGTTCACCTTCTTTCGGAGGACGAATCTGGCCGCTGACGGTGTCGCCAGTGCGCAGGTCAAACTTACGAATCTGCGATGGAGAGACGTAGATATCGTCCGGCCCTGGCAGATAGTTGTACTCAGGGGCGCGGAGAAACCCGAACCCATCGGGCAACGTCTCCAGCACGCCTTCAGAAAAGATGAGACCGCTCTTTTCTGTCTGCGCGGCCAGTACTTTGAAGATGAGCTCCTGCTTACGCATGCCGGTCGCGCCGGGTACGTCCATGCTCTTGGCAATTTGCGTGAGCTTGGAGATAGACATCTCCTTGAGATCGGCCAGATTGTGAAAGCCTTCGTTCTTGCCGTCGCGGCTTTCTCTGGATTCTCGTTCGGGAGCTTCGGCAGTGGCTACAGTAGAGCCGCCATCGTCTCCGTTAGCGTCGTTGTTCGCGCTCGATGCGCGTGAACGTGTTCGTTGTGACATATCAGTTCTTCTTCTTTACGCAATTTTAGCGATTATCAATTAACAAAACGGTGGATATGAATGATTGTGCGGCAGAGACGCGCGCAATGTCTCCCACTTCATTCGCGGGGCAATAATGTGATTCTCCTCAAACGGTGTTGTGCAATGTAACTCAACTTTTCGCGCGCGGCAAATCAGTAATGTTTTTGATGCCACCCATTCCAAGGGCGTGGCCCAAAAATTCAAGTTGACCAAAAGGGGGCAGATGAGAATTTTCGGATTGCCGATTTAGTCTTTAGGATACAAACTTAGTGTTGCAAATCTGTGTAAATCTGTTGGTGGCTTGTCCACAGGTTATACGGAGATTGCATTTTTTATCGCACGCCAAAGCTCATCCCGACCGCGGCCGCTTTTGGCCGAGTAGGCCATTACGCTGTCGTCATTGAGCACGCGTGCAATGTGCTCCAAATTCCTCTTCAACTCGTTGTTCGAAAGCTTATCGGATTTCGTGGCAACGACTAACCGCGGCTTGTCACTTTCTTCAAGCCATTCGTGAAGCTGCAAATCCTGTTTTGTGGGTTCGTGGCGCGAATCTACGATGTGAATTGATAGCACAAGCTGGCGGCGCTTGGCAAGATAACCAGTGGCCATCTCGCTCCAACTTGATTTTATTTTTTTTGGTACTCGAGCGTACCCAAAACCGGGAAAATCGACGAACTTGAACTGGTCGTTGACCCAAAAGAAGTTCAACGACTGTGTTCTGCCTGGGGTCGACGACGTGCGCGCCAGCCCGTGGACCGAGAGCAGGGAATTGATCAAGCTCGACTTGCCTACGTTGGAGCGCCCCAAAAACGCGATTTCGGGTTTGGAGTCTTTCGGCCAGTCGGCCTCGGTGAAGGCGCTCTTGAGAAATTCGGCGTTGACAACCTTCATGGAAGAGTTTCACACAAAGGCGCAAAGACCGCAAAGAAAAGCCTCTGCGGCTCTGCGCCTTTGCGTGAAAGATTAGTCGCCCGAAGCGGCTGCTGCCTGAGCGGCGTTCTTCTGTTGCCAAATGGCAATCAGTTTCTGCATACGGTCTCGGATATTCGCGAGCCGTGCTTCGTAATCCGGAGTTTCCTTCACGACTTTTTCCAGATGCGAGAGAAACTGCGGCGCGCCCATTTCTTCTCTCAACGTTGGAATAAACGGTTCGAGCTTGGCGTAAACAAAGAGGTGCTCGCCATTGGCGTCGCCAAACATTTGGGAATCGATCGCCCCATTGTTTACGAGTGAGGCGGCCATGTCCCAGTAGGAAACGACCATGCGATAGTAACCGCTCTTATCGCTGGTTAATACGTCGATAAAATCTTTTGTGCTTTGCGGGTTGAAGGTGAAGAACCAGTTGCGCGCATCACGCATGGTTTTTTCACGACGGAGATCGTAAAGCTTAAGAATCAGATTGGCGTCTTCGTATTTGCTCATATTTTCTCCTGTTGATAGATCCACCCACAGATTAAGCAGATTACACAAATTGTTTACAAAGAATCTGCGTAATCGGCGGATGGATTTCGTTAGCTGGTCTGAATTCCTTGCGAAGGCTGCTCGGTCGTCCACAATGGCGGACCTTCGTCGGTAGCGGCTTGTGTTGGGCACGAGTCTTCGAGCGCGAGCGACAACACTTCATCGATCGTCTCGACCAGATGAATGCAGAGTGCGTCGCGAACCTCCTCGGGCAGCTCGGTCAGATCCTTCTCGTTGTCCTTCGGCAGAATGATCGTGTCGATACCGAAGCGATGCGCCGCAAGCAACTTCTCCTTAACGCCGCCAATCGGAAGTACCTTACCTCGCAAGGTGATCTCACCGGTCATCGCCACGTTCCTCTTGACGGCGACTCGCGCCAGTGCCGAAGCCATCGCGGTGGCCATCGTGATTCCGGCCGAGGGCCCATCTTTTGGTATGGCGCCTTCAGGAATATGGATGTGCAGGTCGCGCTTGCGAATGAAGTCGAGACTCATTCCGAGTCGCTCGGCACGAGCGCGGATGCAAGTCAACGCCGCCTGCGCCGATTCCTGCATCACGTCGCCGAGTTTGCCGGTAAGTGTCACACCGCCACGCCCCTTAACCAGCGTGGCTTCAATCTGGAGCACTTCGCCACCGATTTCAGTCCAGGCCAAACCGATAGCCAGCCCGATTTCACTCTGGGCAGCAATGCCCTGTTGCCGAAACTTAATCGGACCCAGCATTTCGCGAACGCGCTCGGCGTCAACCGTAACTTCTTCTTTCGGCGCCTCGTCCGATTGTTCTGAAACGAACTTGCGCGCGAGCTTGCGGCAGCAAGATCCGATCTCGCGTTCGAGATTGCGCACGCCCGCTTCGCGAGTGTAATGACGAATGATTTCGAGAATGCCTTCGTCGGTAAAGTTAAACTGTTCCGTCTTCAGACCATTGCTTTCAGCCTGTTTTGGCACCAGATGCCGCTTGGCGATCTCGAGTTTCTCACGCTCGGTGTAACCTGATAGCCTGAGTATCTCGAGACGATCTTGCAGTGCCGGTGGAATGGTGTGCAGGACGTTAGAAGTGGCGATGAAAAATACTTTCGAGAGGTCGTATTCGACGTCGAGGTAGTGATCCTGGAAAGTGTGGTTCTGTTCCGGATCGAGCACCTCGAGCAGCGCCGCACTCGGATCGCCGCGGAAGTCTGCACCTAACTTATCGACCTCATCGAGCAACAGCACCGGATTCACCGTGCCCGCCTTTTTCATCATCTGAATGATCTGACCCGGCAAGGCGCCGATGTAAGTACGTCGATGACCGCGAATCTCAGCTTCGTCGCGTACACCACCGAGCGAGAGCCTGACGAACTTCCGGCCTGTGGCACGTGCGATCGATTTTCCGAGACTTGTCTTGCCAACTCCCGGCGGGCCGACAAAGCAGAGAATCGAACCTTTCGGATTTTTTACTAACTGGCGGACCGCGAGGTATTCGAGAATGCGCTCTTTGATCTTCTCCAGACCGTAATGATCTTCGTTCAGCACCTCTTCAGCCTTGGCGAGATCCTTGATCTCTTTTGACTTCTGTTTCCAGGGTACGCTGATCAGCCAGTCGATATAAGTTCGCGAGACGGTGCCTTCGGCAGACATCGGTGGCATGGCCTCGAGCCGGTGCAGTTCCTGCATCGCCTTCTCTTTGGCCTCATCGGTCATGCCGGCTTCTTCGATCTTTTTCTTCAGCTCTTCGAGCTCCGCCTTCTCGTCTTTACGTCCGAGTTCCTTATGAATGGCCTTGATCTGCTCGTTGAGGTAGTACTCCTTCTGCGCCTTCTCCATCTGCCGCTTCACGCGAGTTTGGATCGTGCGATCGAGTTGCCGTTTTTCGATCTCGGTTTCAAGTAGCTCGATCAAACGTTGCAGACGTGCCTGCGTGGAGAAGATCTCGAGTAAGCCCTGTTTGTCTTCGACTGAGATTCTCAACTGCGAGGCGAGAGCATCGGCGAGGTGCGAAGGTTCCTGATTACGCAGCGCCGTTTGCAGCGCGTCGGTTTGCGTATCGGGCGCGAGTCGCAAGTGCTGCTCGACGAGTTGTCCCACTTTTTGAATGAGTGCGTCGAGACGTGTCCCTTCTTCGTTGACTATTGGAGCGCGACGTACCAGCGCCAGGAACGCGCCATCAGTATTCTCGACGCGCACGGTCGTAGCGCGCTCGCGGCCTTCTACCACTACTTTGATCTGGCCGTTCTCCTGTTTTTGCGACTGGAGAATGCGGCCCAGAGTGCCAACGCCATAGATCTGCTCGGGCGTCGGTTCGTCAACGGTGGCGTCGTGCTGAGTGGCCAGGAAGATTGTGCGGTCAGTCTGCAGTGCCTGCTCCAGTGCCCGGACCGAGCCGGAGCGGCCGATTTTGAAAGCAACTTTGGTAAAGGGGAATATCACGACGTCGCGGATTGGCACCATCGGATACCAGGCTACGTCGGAGGGGGTTCTGTCTGAATATTCTTCCATGATTGAAAATACTCTCTCAGGACAAGAGAGCTAATTGTAAAACATTTCCTACAGGTGCGCTACAAATGGGTTTAGCTTATTGTGCGGTTTGTGCGCTTCTTTGGAGTGCGACGGCCTGGCGCGCTTTATTATCGATCGCGCCTGATCGGGGCCAAAGCGGCGTCAGGCCGCCGCACTCCAAGGAGGTGCCGATCTGTACTGTCTTAGGCGGCGGCGCCGTCGATGCCGGCGAGACCTTCACCCGGGATCGCCCTGCGCCGTTCAACCATTTCGCTGGTTATGACGAACTCCTTGATGCGTTTCTGCGAGGGCAGGGTATACATTGAGTCAAGCAACAGTTCTTCGAGGATCATCATCAGGCCGCGGGCGCCGACTTTACGCTCAACGGCTTGCCGGGCGACTGCCTTGAGCGCGTCCTCGGTAAATTTCAACTTCACGTTATCGAAGTCAAACTTCTTCTGATATTGCTTGACCAGAGCGTTCTTCGGCTCGGTAAGAATCTTGATGAGTGCGCTTTCGTCGAGTTCGTGGAGCACGCCGCACACCGGCAAGCGTCCGACAAACTCCGGAATCAATCCAAAACGAATGAGATCTTCCGGTTGCACTTGCGCCAGCGCCTCCGCGTGACGATGACTGCCTGTCTTCACTTCCGCGTGGAAGCCCAATGACTTGTTGCGCAGTCGTCGTTCGATCACTTTCTCGAGTCCGACGAACGCGCCGCCACACAAGAACAGAATGTTTGTAGTGTCGACTGGGAAGAACTCCTGATGCGGATGTTTGCGGCCGCCTTGCGGCGGAACGTTTGCGATTGTTCCTTCGAGAATCTTCAGCAGCGCCTGCTGCACGCCTTCGCCGGACACGTCACGCGTGATTGACGGGTTCTCGTCTTTACGACAAATCTTGTCGACCTCGTCAATATAAATAATGCCTTGTTGCGCGCGTTCGACGTCGCCGTTGGCGGCCTGGAGCAGTTTGAGAATGATGTTCTCGACGTCTTCACCAACGTAACCAGCTTCAGTCAACGTAGTGGCATCGACGATCGTGAAAGGAACGCTCAGCATGCGCGCGAGCGTTTGTGCGAGCAACGTCTTCCCAGTGCCGGTCGGGCCGATGAGAAGAATGTTTGCTTTCTGGATCTCGACGTCGGAGCGCCGGCGGCCTAGTTCGATTCTCTTGTAGTGCTGGTAGACAGCGACGGCCAGCCGCTTCTTGGTTTCTTCCTGACCGATGACGTATTCATCTAAAAAACTCTTGATCTCGCCGGGCTTGGGAAGGGGCGGGCGTGCGGCCACTGACTCTGCCTGCTGATCGTCGGTGATGATCTCGTTGCAGATGTCGATGCATTCATTGCAAATATAAACAGTGGGTCCGGCAATGAGCTTCTTAACTTCGTTCTGCGATTTGCCGCAGAACGAACAGCGCAGAGTATCATCGGTTCGTCTCACCATAATCTCGAGATGAAGCTCCTTTGGGAACCGCGCCGTCTACTCTCGATGCGCGATGACCTCGTCTATTAAACCATATTCCTTGGCTTGCATGGCAGACATTATTTTATCTCGCTCAACGTCGCGTTCGACCGAGTCGTACGACTGGCCAGTATGCTTCGCGATGATTTGGGAGGTGAGCTCGCGCATGCGCAGAATCTCTTCCGCCTGGATGCGAATGTCTGTTGCCTGGCCTTGCGATCCGCCTGATGGTTGGTGAATGAGGATCCGCGAGTTGGGAAGAGCGAAACGTTTTCCTTTCGCGCCGGCAGCTAGCAGTAGTGCCCCCATCGATGCGCATTGACCGACGCAGATCGTCGTGACGTCCGGACGAATGAATTGCATCGTGTCATAGATCGCCATGCCCGCTGTGATCGAACCACCAGGTGAATTGATGTAGAGATTGATGTCCTTTTCCGGGTCTTCAGCTTCCAGGAAAAGAAGTTGGGCTACGATTAGGTTGGCAATCTGATCGTCGATCGGGGTTCCCAGAAAAATGATGTTGTCTTTCAGTAGTCGTGAGTAGATATCGAAGGCTCGTTCGCCTCGCGAAGTTTGTTCCACGACCATCGGAACTAGAGCCATAGAATCTAACCTGCTTCCTTTGGTTCCATCCACTCCGCATCCGTGATGTGCGCGTTTTCGATCAAAAGATCAAGCGCTTTACGGTTGCGCAATCTGTGCGCGATGCTACGTTCGCCTCCATCCTTTGTCAAGGCAGCACGTACTTGCTCTATCGGTTGTCGTGAGGCATCTGCGATCGCTTCGATCTCTGCTTCGACTTCCTCATTTGAGACCGTAATATTTTCCGTGTCGGCAATCTTTTCGAGCAGCATCGTCGCACGCACGTCGTCCTCTGCCTGCACCTTCATCTCCTCGCGTGCGCCCTCCCAATTGAGCTCCTTGCTGCGTGGATCGATGCCGCGTCCCATCATGTCGCGCGCAACGCTTTCCAGGCGGTAATTAGTTTGCTGATCGACCAGGCTTTGTGGCACTTCGAACTTGTGTACCTCGAGCAATTTGCGTACTACCTCGTGGCGCAATTGCCGATCGGATTCAGCCTTGGCTCTCATTTCCAGGTCTTCACGCACTTTTGTCTTGAGCGATTCAACTGAATCGAAGTCACCGCCGAGACTCTTGGCCCATTCATCATCTGGTTCAGGCAGTTCTTTTCGTCGCACGGCAGTTACTTCAGTGACGTATTCCACTTTCTTGCCTGCGAGTCCCTCGGAGCTGAAGTCTTCCGGATAATCGACGAGGAAAGTTCGCGTGTCGTCGGCTCTGACACCTGTGAGGTTCTCAGTAAACTCTTCTTGCACACCTTGACCACCGAGAACAACCTCGATGTCATCTACTTTGATCTCTTCTGCTTCGGGGTCGTCGACGAACTTACCGCGGGCATTGATCGTTACGGTGTCGCCCAATTCCGAGGGCCGATCTTCAACCGGTTGCATTGATGCTGAAGCGTTACGCAGGTTGTCGATCATTTGATCGACGTCTGCGTCGGCGATGGGGCGCGTGCGTCGCTCGGCTTCAAGTCCTTTATACGTTTCGAGTTTGACCTCAGGAAGGATTTCGACGCCAACCGTTAGTGTCAATGGTTGTTGTCCGAATTGCTCGAGAGCCTCAGTATTATCAAGGTGCACCTCGGGCTCGCCGAGTGCGTTCAGTGAGTGCTCGACGATTGCATTGTTAACTGCCTCGGGCAGCAGTTCGCGTAACACCTCACTTCGGATCTCGCTTTTGTAACGGGTACGTACGACTGAGGTGGGCGCGTGTCCAGGGCGAAAGCCAGGCACGTTTGCGGCTTTGCTGTACTGTTGGCTGATGCGATCGTAAGTACTGCGCACCTGCTCCGGCTCGATCTCGATTCGGATTTCTTTGCGTGTTGGAGAGACGTCAATTAGTTCGGTTTTCATTATTTGAATTCAGTTCTCTGGTGCGAAAGGGGGGACTCGAACCCCCACACCTTTCGGTACCAGATCCTAAGTCTGGCGCGTCTGCCAATTCCGCCACTTTCGCTTATGACAAGCGTTGTGAAGCATAGCATGAGAATTAAGCCGCGGATAAACGCGGATGACGCGGATTGATCTCCTATTGCCAAACTCGGGCGTGAGGAATAGCATGCGCTTTGTTCCGCACAACCCCGTTAAAGGAGCTAAACCCCAATGCTCGACAGTCCTCGCACTTTCCGTTGTCCCAACTGCAAGGAAATGATTAACGACAGTATGAAGCAGTGTCCCTTTTGCTCTGTTCCGGTTGATCCGGGTGTGGCTCAGCTGATCGCGGATAAGCAGGAGCGAGCAAATCAAGCTTACAGTGACGCAAGTTACCTCCGAACCGCAGCCATCGCGATGTATGTTTTTCTCGCGCTGAGTTTTATCCCATACATCCCACTGGTCTCCTGGGGGTTCCTGGGGGTTTTCATTGTAGTGATCGTCTTGTTGATTCGCTGGCAGGTACGGTTTGGGAGTTTGCAGACTGACGATGCCGATTATCAAACTGCGCGACGGTCGTGGAGAGTCTCGTTGGTCCTTTTCATTGTCGCGATCCCACTCGGTTTCATCGTTCGACCAGTAGTTTACTTGCTCATCTTAGCCGCGACCACCAGCTAGCTACGCTCTCCATGGTTACGCTACGCGATAATCGACCTTGGGTTTGCCGAGAAAGTCTTTGCCGGAGTGCTTGGTGATGAGGCCGAGTCGTTCGAGCTCGAAATAAGCGCGCTGGATCTCGCCTTTGTCCACAGACAGTTTCTGAGCGAGCGCGGCGGGAGAGGGAAGAGTTTCGCCAGAGTTAACGGTCTTGTTGCGGATCTGCGTCTCGATTTGCTCGCGCACCTGCAAGTAGACGGGATTGTGGGAACGGTCCTTCAGTTCGATATTCATTGTATTAGAGCGTGCGCGTCACTTTTGATAACGATCGCGGCGCATCAGGGTTGAGTTCTTTCGCCTCCGCCAGCAGCGCCGCAAAAAGTTGTCCGGGAACAATGTAGGGAATCGGAGCGTGAAACTCATCAATCTCGCGCGACATGATAATCGAGCGCGTGCACATACCAGCTGCTTCGAGATCGCTCGTGATTGTTAAAGTGTCAGCGTGCAACTCTCGCAGTCGTTCAATCAGACTTTTCACTCCCGGCAACATCACACCCGGTGGCGCGAAAAGTATTACTGGAAAATGTCGCTCGACCATCGCCAGTGGTCCATGTAAAAAGTCTGCTGACGAAAAACGCTCGGCCACCACGTAACACGTCTCCATCAATTTCAAAGCCAACTCATACGCGTTTGCATAAGCCAGTCCGCGTCCAACGACAACGCAGTTTTCCATGAAGACGTAACGTTGGACCAACTCGAGTATCGCCGGCTTTTGCTCGAGAGCACCCGCGACGAATTGTGGAATCACTTCATACGAAAACGGTGGCGCATTCCGGGCCAGCTCCGCTGCCAGCATATAAAAAAGAAGCATCTGACCGGTGAACGTTCGCGTCGCGGCAACGGATCGTTCAGGCCCGCCGTGCGTGAGCAACGTTTCATCCACGACTTTTGTCATCGACGACCGAGGCTCGTTCGTGATGCCAACAGTGTAAGCGCCGGAGCGGCGCGCGCTTTCGAGAACGCGGTTGATGTCTTCACCTTCGCCTGACTGCGAAACGCCGACGATCAATGCGTGGTCCAACCTGAGCTGTGCGTTGTAAATCGTATAGACTGAGGGCGCAGACAGCGAGACTGGAATGCCAGTGGTGATTTCGAGCAGGTAACGGCCAAACAGCGCGGCGTTGTCAGAACTGCCGCGCGCGACGAGTACGATGAGATCGATGTCGCGCGTCTTTAGCAGGTTTCCGAGCTTTGCGATTTTGGCGCGCTCTTCCGCAATCGTGCGCTCGAGTGCGGCCGGTTGCTCGGCGATCTCCGCAAGCATTAGTGACATGGACGGCCCAATACTTTAACACGAACTCTCACGCAAAGACGCAAAGGCGCAAAGAGATTTCGAATAGATCGGAATCACTTTGCGCCTTTGCGTCTTTGCGTGAGAAAATGTCTTGTGTAATCTTGCCCTTCAAATGTCCCCCAAGATGCCTTCTACAAATCCTGGCGGTCGCCTGGTTTCGCTCGACGTCTTTCGCGGCATCACGATCGCGGCCATGGTGCTGGTAAACAATCCCGGCACGTGGTCCAGCATCTATTGGCCGTTGGAACACGCTGAGTGGAACGGCTGGACGCCCACCGATCTCGTCTTTCCGTTCTTCCTATTTATTGTCGGCGTATCCATCACGCTTGCTTTTGCGCGTCGCGTTGAAGAGGGCAGCGTCAAACGCGATCTGTATCTCAAAGTATTTAAGCGCACCGCGATCATCTTTGGTCTCGGCCTGTTTCTCAACGGCTTTCCCTATTTTCAACTGTCGACGATTCGAATTGCGGGAGTGTTGCAGCGCATCGCGATCTGTTATCTCATCACGTCGTTAATCTTCTTAACCACGAAAGTCAGAACGCAACTGGTGATCGCGTTGGCATTGCTGGTTGTGTATTGGCTGTTGATGACACGCATCGCAGCACCGGGATTTTCAGTGGGAGATCTCAGCAAAGAGGGAAGTCTCGCTTCTTTCGTTGATCGCGTGATTCTGGGGCCACACATCTGGAAGCAAGGCAAGGTTTACGATCCGGAAGGTTTGCTCAGCACGATTCCCGCAGTGTCGACTACGCTCTTCGGTGTTTTAACTGGTCACTGGCTCCGCAGCGAGAGAACGCGTTTCGATAAGGTCGTAGGTATGTTCGTGGTCGGAGCAGTCTGTGTGTTCCTTGGCTGGGCATGGAATCCTTTCTTTCCCATCAACAAATCTTTGTGGACCAGTTCTTACGTGCTTTTCACTGGCGGCCTGGCGTTGCAACTACTCGCGTTCTGCTACTGGATGATTGACATCGAAGGTTATCGTCGTTGGGCTTGGCCGTTTGAGGTGTTCGGCGTAAATGCGCTGGCACTGTTTGTCGGAACCGGATTGATGGTGAAGTTGATGGGATTGGCGCACATGCAGGGATGGATTTTTCGCAACTTGTTCTTGAGTTGGGCCACGCCGATCAATGCCTCGCTGTTCTATGCGATCGCGTTCATATTGCTGTGGCTCTTTTTAATGTGGCTGCTTTACCGGAAGAAAATCTACTTAAAAGTATAATCTG
Organism: Pyrinomonadaceae bacterium; assembly: GCA_035248565.1. Classification (GTDB taxonomy): domain Bacteria; phylum Acidobacteriota; class Blastocatellia; order Pyrinomonadales; family Pyrinomonadaceae; genus PSRF01. The sequence goes on from DATFHH010000018.1 coordinate 56,062, forward strand.
CGTAATCTGTGGATGGTTTGAGGAGGAGCAACATGCCAACCTATATCGCGCTGTTAAAGTGGACCGGACAAGGAATCGGAAACGTAAAAGACAGTCCGTCGCGTCTTGACGCCGGCCGCAAGGCAATGAAGAAAAGCGGCGTTAAAATCAGGGACACTTACTTGACGATGGGCCGCTACGATCTCGTCTGCGTCATCGATGCTCCTGACGACGAGACCTACGCAACGGCACTGCTCAATCTCGGCGCGCAGGGAAACGTGCAGACCGAAACGTTGAAAGCGTTCAGCGAGGATCAGTATCGAAAGATTTGCGCCTCGATTGGGTGAGAAGTCACCGTTTGTAACCTGGTCCACGCAGCACTCGTCCCGCAAGCGCCGTGGTGCGCTGTCCTTTATCAACAGCGATCTGCCCGTTCACCAAAACGTATTCGATGCCGATCGGATATTGATTGGGCATTTCGAAAGTTGCCCGATCGATCACAGTCTTCGGATCGAACACGGTAATGTCAGCGTACCAACCCTCACGAGTCAAACCGCGGTTGCGCAAACCAACGTGCCCAGCCGGCGCGCCAGTCATCTTGTGAACTGCGCTTACCAGGAACAATACTTTTTCATCACGCACATATCGACCAAGAATGCGCGGATAAGTGCCCCAACCGCGCGGGTGTGATTTCGAACCGGCGAGTGGTCCATCCGTGGCGCGCGCGCCGCTATCAGTGCAAAAACTGACGAACGACGCCTGCATCGCTGCACGCATGTCTGCTTCACTCATCATGAAGTAAATCGCGCTGGTCTGACCGTTATCCGCTATCAACAGATCGAAAACGGTATCGAGCGGATCTTTTTTCTGTTCTGCTGCGATTTCTGAAATTCGCTTGCCCTGCAACGATTCCAACTCGCGATTAACAACTGCGCTGATCAGAACTCCTTCTGGTCCATCACTGCCGAGATAAATGTTCTCCCAGTCCTGATGGTCCTCTGATATCTCTTTCTTCAAACGCGCGCGTATCGACGGATCGCGCAGCCGGCTCAACATCTTTTCCGTCCCGCCTTCGAGCGCCCACGGTGGCAGACACGCACTGAGCGACGTGCTGCCCGCGACGTAAGGGTAGATGTCGGCTGTGACATCCAGCCCATGATTGCGGGCATCCTTGATGCGTTCGAGCACGTGCGGCATGCGGCCCCAGTTCTTTTTGTATGCAGTTTTGAGATGCCAAATCTCGACCGGAATCTGCGCCTTGCGCGCGATCTCGAAGACTTCATCTAACGAGGCATCGATCGCGTTTGCTTCACTGCGTTGATGAGTTGCATAGATGCCGCCGTATTGATGGGCGACTTTCGCGAGTTCGATCAGTTCATCAGTCTTGGCGAAACGTGCGGGAACATACTGTAGCGAAGTAGACACACCGAAAGCTCCGTCGCGCATCGCATCGGCGACAAGCTGCTTCATCCGTTCTAACTCCGCGGCGGTTGGCGGCCGATCGTCGTAACCGACGACGTATTCACGAACTTGAGTGGCGCCGACAAACGTGCCGAGATTCACGCCTGATCCTTGTTTCTCGAGTCGTTTGAAATATTCGTCGAGTGTGCGCCAGTCGATAGTGAGATTGAACCGGCGTAGAAAATCCGCCTGTTCTTTGATCTGACGTTCGTTAATCGGCGCGATCGATTCACCTTCGCCGGTGATCTCCGTGGTCACTCCCATCATTACTTTACTCATTGCGCGTGGATCAATCAGTAGGTAAGTTTCAGATTGGCCCAACATGTCGATGAAGCCGGGCGCGACGACGAGACCTCGCGCGTCGATGGTTCGTGCGGCGGTGGCCTGCGACAGTTGGCCGATCTTGGCGATGCGATCGCCTTTGATCGCGACGTCGGCGATGTAGGCGGCGCGACCGGAGCCGTCGACGATGCGGCCGTTTCTGATCAGGATGTCATACTGCGGTGTCTGCGGTGAGTCGATCAGAAGCATGCTGAGAAGCAAGAAGATAACAAAGAGTTTCATCGGTTAAGTCCTTGGCCGCAGATGACGCGGATTGATTACGGATTGAGCGCGGGTTGGTTTGCAGCGCGCAGTTGTTCGTTGATGGCGGCGACGTCCTTCGTTTTTAATTCGTTCCAGGCTGCCAGTACTTTGGTTAAGGTTTGTTGTAACTCCCTTGCGGCGGTAGTCATCGGCGCGGTTGGAGCGAGATCTGCGTTTTGCAGATGTTCCATTAACGATGAAAAGCCGCCGTTCAAGCGCGTAAGGTTTGGGTCGCGCACGTCGATCGGGCCGCCGGGACCTCCTTCGCCGCGGCTTTCACCGGCAATCGCTGCCGCTTTTTTGTCCAATGCATTCAACGCCTCAGCCAACGGACCGCGATCCACACGTTCGATCGCCGTCTTGATTTGTGCGCGAAGTTTTTTGATCCGATCCACCGTTTCATACGTCTGTTGCATTCCCCGATAAGCTTCCATCGACAGGTCGAACTGTTGCGTCAGCGCCGGCATTTCGGTCTTCACGCGCGGATCCATCTTGACGGTTAACGACTGAGTTAACGACTCGCCGTTCGCTGTTAGTTTCACTGTGTAATTGCCCGGCAGCACTGATGGACCAAGCGGATAGAGCGGCGTGTCGTGATAGATCGCCGAAATCGGAAAGCCGTGGCCGAAGGCCGCTGGCGGAGCATATTTCAGATCCCAAACGAATCGCTGGATGCCGGCTTTTGCAATAAGCACTTGCGGTGGACGAAACCAATAAGGCGTGACTGGATACTCGTTTGCGTTGATTGGCTCGGGTTTGTCGTCGCTCGAATAACGACGCACCAGTTGATTTCGGCTGTCGAAGATCTCGAGCGTTACTGGTGTTGTCGGATCGTTGCGAAAGTAATAGTTGATGATCGCGCCGTCAGGCGGATTCTGTCCGACCGGTTCTTCAGGCGGCAGCGGCGTATCAGTATTGACGTCACGCTTCACGCGGTATGCCACCTGTGGCGCAAACAGAAACTCAGCCGAATTCCTCACGGTCGGACCGAGTTGTCGCAACGGCGTGATGTCGTCGAGTATCCAGAACGAACGACCGTGTGTGCCGACTACAAGATCGTCATTGTGAATCACCAAATCGCGAATCGATGTCGCGGGCATGTTCAAACGCAACGACTGCCAACTTTTTCCGTCATCGAAAGAGACAAAGACAGCGAGCTCGGTGCCGGCAAACAACAATCCGCGTCGTTGCGGATCTTCTTTCACTGTGTTGACGGGACCACTCGGCAGTCCGTTCACGATCTCCTGCCACGTTGTTCCGCCATCAGTTGTGCGATAGATGTGCGGTCGTTGATCGTCGAGTCTGATTCTGTTGACCGCGATGTAGACGGTGTTGATATCAAAATGGCTTGCGTCGATCTGCGAGATCTTGCTCCATGAAGTGATTGCCGGTGGCGTAACGTTCTTCCACGTCTTGCCTCCATCTTTGGTGATGTGAATTAGCCCATCATCCGTGCCGGCCCAAATCACGTTGACATTCAACGGCGAAGGCGCGACCGCGTAGATCACGCCGCGGCGCGGCTGCGTCGCCATCTCCGGACGACGAAACACACCGATGCTCTCCGGCACTTCCGGTTTCTCACGCGAGAGATCAGGACTGATGATTTCCCAGCTCATACCGCCGTTTGTCGTCTTGAACAAGACGTTCCCGGCGAGATAAAGGATGTGCGGATCGACCGGCGAAAAGAGAATCGGAGCGGTACGCAGAAATCTGTACTTCCCACTCCGCAGAATCTCAGGCGCGACGTTCTGTACCTGCCCGGTCGTGGAATCGAAGCGCGTCGCCTTTCCGCCGTAGATGAGATTTGGATGAAGCGGATCGGGCGCGACGTAGCCGTACTCTTCCACACCTACTGTGCGCCAGTCGCGAAAGCTGATCGCGCCGTTGTCGCCGCGACTCTTCACTCCCGCTGAGCCGCTTTCCTGCTGTCCACCGTAAACCCAGTAAGGAAACTGATTGTCAGTGATGACGTGATAGAACTGTGCTGTTGGTTGGTTGTACCAGGAGCTCCACGTCTCACCGCCGTTCACGCTGACAATCCCGCCCTGATCGGTAGCGAGCAGCATAATCTGCGGATTCTCGGGATTGATCCACAGCGTGTGGTAATCGTCACCTCCCGGTGCTCCTTTAAATGCAGTGAACGTCTTGCCGCCGTCAGTCGAACGATAAGCTGCGATTGCTGCGGTGTAAACGATCTCCTTGTTCCGTGGATCGACGTCGATCTCTGCGAAATCACTGCCGCGCGCCCAAGGGCGTCTGTCAGCGCCGGTGCGATGCCAATTTTCGCCACCATCGTCAGAGCGATAGATGCCGCCGAGCTGTGTTGAATCGACTGTCGCGTAGACAGTTTTAGGATCACTCGGCGCGACTGCGATGCCGATGCGCCCGAGTCCTTGTTCGACTGTCGGCAAACCTTTGGTTAATTGTCGCCAGGTGTTGCCGCCGTCGGTGGTTTTGTAGAGACCACTGCCAGGTCCTTGCCATGCGCCGTTCTCCCAGGGACCCTGCCGCGCTGACCACAAGTCTGCGTAGATGATCTTTGAGTTTGAGGGATCGAAAACGAGTGCGATCGCTCCGGTGTTCTCGTCCTTATAAAGGATCTTCTGCCAGGTCTCGCCGCCGTCAGTCGAACGAAACACTCCGCGCTCTTCGTTTGGACCGTACGGATGACCCAACGCTGCGACGTAGACGAGATTTGGATCGTGCGGATCGACGAGTATGGCTCCGATCTGTTGTGCATCGCGAAGGCCAAGATGCCGCCAGGTCTTTCCGCCGTCAGTCGATTTATAAATGCCGTCGCCGGTGGAGAGATCGGGACGCTGGAGTCCTTCGCCGCTGCCGACGTAGATCGTTTCCGGGCTCGACGGCGCAACGGCGAGTGCGCCGATCGAGCCGGTTGGTTGATCGTCGAAGATTGGTTTCCACGTGTGACCGTAATCATTCGTCTTCCAGACGCCACCGTTGTTGACGCCGATATAGAAGACGTTTGGCTGACCGGGAACACCACTGGCGCCGACGGTTCTTCCGGCGCGGAATGGACCAATCATCCGCCATTTCATTCCCTGGAACTGATCGCTGCTAATTTGTTGCCCCTGAACGTGCGAGCAGAGCAACAGACAGAGAAGCGCGCAAAGGTGACGTATGTTCATGCCGACAGGGTTTACAGGATTGACTGGATAATATACAAGAAAAATTTTGTCAATCCATCCACAGATTACGCAGATTCTTGTTTCTTTTTTCTGAGTATCGCAGCGGAAATCAGAGTCATTACCAGGCCGACTGGGAGCGGCTCGAGCAGGGTCAACGCCGCATTAAAGAAGACATTGTTGTAGAGAGTCTTAAACTGTTTCATCTTCTCAATTTCTCGCGCGATCTCTTCCGGCGGCTTGCCTGACGCGCGCACTTGCTCGACCGCGTGAGCCGCATACCTGTCGGCAAAATCAGGCATGAAGTTGAAATAGAGGATCTCCCAGGTGATGACATAACACGCGCAGGCTATGATCATTATTAAGAGGCCAACGCCGAGCGCTCTGCCGAAACTGATCTGCCCGTTGCCGACGTTTTCCCGATAAGAACGAATTCCAAAAAACACTAGCAGAAACGCCAGGACCATAGTGGTGTAGCCGATGATCAGGCCGCGGTCGGGACCGATCTTGTCGTGGAACGGCATCGTGGCCACGATCACTGCGGAAAGGATCGCGCCTGAGATCAACCCGAAAGTCAAAACTGTCTTCTTCATCACTGTGCCTCCTGAGAATTTTCGAAATCTAATAGGCGCAAGCTAGCGTAGCGGCCTCGGATTGTCGTCATACTTTTGGATGATTTCGAGCAAAATACTACCTTAGGACTAGGTGCTTCGTTGTGCTACGGAATTAATCCCATCTCTTTTCCGATCTGGACGGCTTGAGTGCGACGCTTCGCGCTGAGTTTGTCGAAGAGACGGCTGGAGTGGGTCTTGACGGTGTTTTCGCTGACAAAGAGCTTCTCGGCGATCTCGCGATTGCTCATGCCCCGCGCAATCAGCGCCAGTATTTCGAGTTCTCGTTTCGTGATGCCTAAGTCTTTGACGCGTTCCTCATTTAAGGTGAACGGCTGTGACGCCGGCACTTCCTTGACGACCAACACCTCTTTCTTTTTCGTGAGTTTTAGACCCAGCCAGATTCCGAGCGTGGCGAACAGGGCGGCGATGAGTCCGCCGTAGATCTCGATCGAGTGCTCGACGACGAGGAAGCGAAACTCGATCAGCTTCAACACGACGACGAGAACGCCGCCACACAGGCCGTAGATGAGTGTGTGGATGAGTGTCTGTCTCTTCACGCGCGAGGGATTCTACACTCCAAAGTCACTCCTAAAAAATTAGTTGACAGCAGCGCCCGCGGCATCTATACTCCTAAAACTTTAGGAGACGATATGGCGCGACCGAAGACCGAAAACCTGACCCCGCTGGAGTTGGAGATCATGCACGTGCTCTGGGAAACCGGACCCGCAAACGTGCAGACCGTGCAGCAAAAACTGAAACGCGATCTCGCTTACACCACCGTCCAGACGATGCTCAACATACTCGAGCGCAAGGGCAAAGCGAAACGTACATTAAAGAACCGCGCTTATTTCTACAAACCCGCTGTCAGCCGCAAGCAGGTGATCGGCAAACACGTCAAAGATGTGGTTGACCGTCTGTTTGGCGGATCTGCGGAGAGCCTCGTCATGAGTCTCGTGGAAACAAAGCATCTCACGCCGGAAAAACTCGCACGCCTGCAAAAACTAGTCGAGCAGGGCAAGGAGGAAAGCGATGAAGATAAGTAGCCAACTGCTGCTGACATTTCTACTAAACGCCGTCTGGCAGATTGCTCTCATCGCGGCGCTTGCTGCTGTCGGTTCGTGGCTGCTGCGAAAGTCAGTTGCGCGTTATCAGCACTGGGTTTGGATCGGTGGTTTGTGTTTGGCGTTCCTCGTTCCGGTAATCACATCGTCGCGCGTGCTGTTCGAAAGTCATGTTGAACCGCCGCCGGCTGCCGACGCCACATTTCTTCGGCAACCGGCTGTGCCCTTCGCAAACGAGCTGCAGCCAAGTCTTTCCACCCAAACCCACGCCGCACAGCCATCTTCAGCGTTTCAATTGAATCAAACTATCGCGCTGACACTGCTCGCAATCTACTGCGGCTTTCTTCTTTATCGCATCTTCAAGCTGGTCCAAGCCTGGCATACCACTCGAACAATTTGCCGGCACTCGGTGGAGTTGAACGCGGACGACAGGCTCACCGAAATCATTCAACGATGCGAACGCAATCTCGAGATCAGCCCACAGTCAGTAAAACTTCTTTCTTCCGAGACACTACCGGTGCCAGTCACGATTGGACTTCGCCATCCAGTGATAATCTTGCCGGAGCCTCTCTTGCGTGAAGGCAATATCGACCTATTAACGTCTGCGATCGGTCATGAATTCATTCATGTAGCGCGTCGCGACTACCTGCTTAACCTCGTCTACGAACTACTCTTCGTTCCTATCTCATTTCATCCCGCTGCGGCTTTATTAAGACGTCGAGTCAAACAGACTCGCGAACTCTGCTGCGATGAGCTAGTCGCCGAGCGAATTCTGAATGCCGAAGTTTACGCTCGTTCGCTTGTGCGGCTCGCCAGCTCCGCGCCACCTCTGCGTCGTCTCTCCGTTACAACAACCGTAGGCATCGCCGATGCTGACATTCTGGAGGCCCGTATCATGTCGCTGTTAAAGAAACCTGAACTGAATACACGCTGGAAGAAACCGTTGTTATTCGCTGTTTTGTTGCTACTTCTCGTGCCGTGTGTTGTGGCTACGGCTTTTGCGATGCGTTTCGATGTTGCTCCGAACACGCAGGATCCGGCCGCGCAGGAAAAACAAGAGACCAAAGAGCGCAAGGAGAAAGAGAAGCTCGAGATGAAGGTTCGCCAGGGACGCGAGTCTGAGGAAATGAAAGAACGGATGGAGAGCGATCCAGAAGTTCGTCACGAGATTGCGCGCAGAGAACAGCTGGAAATGGAAATGCGCTCAGTCAGACAAGCCGCGCTTGTGCGACTGGCAAAGATCAATATGGACCAGGCAATTCAGATCGCAACCAGCCAGCAACCTGGAAAGGTGCTGGAGTGCAGTCTTAATGCAAGCCACTGGAAAGAGCCTGGAAAGCTGGCTGACGATGGATATGTGTTCTACCACGTCGTTATCGCCGATGAAAGTAGCGAGGGCGCAACGCACGTTCTGGTGAACGCCAACGACGGCTCGATTATCAAGACCGAGAAAGAACTGCCGCGAAAGCGCAGCTCTGAAGGTCAATAAAGCAGTATCCACAGATTACGCAGATTAATCTGTGTAATCTGTGGATTATGCAGCTTTGACTTCGCGCGCGGGGGCTTCTCCTATATCTTCCATCAGACTCTTAAATCCCGCCAAATCCAGCGACTGTGGTCCATCTGAAAGCGCCCGCTCCGGGCACGGATGCACTTCGATCAACAAACCGTCTGCGCCTGCGGCAATCGCAGCTCTCGACATCGGCCTGATCAAACTTCGCAAGCCGGTTCCATGTGACGGATCCGCCAACACAGGCAAGTGCGATAATTCTTTCACCAAAGCCACTGCCGCGAGATCGAGTGTGTTGCGCGTCGCTGTTTCGAACGTCTTGATCCCGCGTTCACACAAGACCACGTTTGAATTACCACCGGCCAGCAAATACTCCGCGGCCAGCAACCACTCTTTAACCGTCGCCGATGGCCCACGTTTCAAAAGAATCGGTTTCGAAACGCGCGCGAGTTTTCGCAGCAGCGAGAAGTTCTGCATGTTGCGCGCACCGACCTGCATCATGTCGGCATACTCTTCGACGATTTCGACGTCTGCTTCGCTCATCACTTCTGTCACGATCGGTAAGCCGGTCTCTTTACTGGCGTGCCGCAAAAACCGGAGCGCTTCAACGCCCAATCCCTGAAAGTCGTACGGCGACGTGCGCGGTTTGTAGGCGCCGCCGCGCAGCATCGTGGCGCCTGACGCTTTCACCGAATGCGCCGTCTCCATCAGTTGCTCCTCTGATTCGACCGAACATGGTCCGGCGATCACGACAATCTCTCCGTTGCCGATCTTCTTGCCATGCACGTCGACAACGGTGCGCGTTTGTCGTAACTGACGGCTAACCAACTTGAACGGGTGAGAGATCTGGATGACGTCGGCAACTCCCGGCGCGGCGCGCAGCGCTTCGATTTCCGAGCGGCGCCCACTGCTGCCGACGGCGCCGATGATGGTGCGTTCTTCACCATGGACCACGTGAGCTTGAAAACCACATTCCTGGATTCTTTCGACGATGTGGTTGATCTGGTCGGGGGTTGCGTTGTTTGCCATATTGACGATCATGATGTGTGTTCCTTTAGTAAGAGAAATCGAGTGTAGTTGTCGGGCCGGTTTTGAATGTTTCTGCGAATGATTGATGCGGCGTAGAGATCAGCGGCGCGTTGTCCGCCGATCGCTGCCAGTTTTGGATTTTTAAGACGGACCACTTCAGCAACGCTACCGGCGGTGTCGTCTGCGATTACGGGTTTAAGTCGGGGATTGGTTTCAAAGAAATGACTGCACTGTGCGAGTGCAACGGGATGCGATTGCACTGTTTCGATCGTTTTGAAAGTCGCGCCGGTGCAGCCGATCAGGTGTTGTTCGATCTTGATTTCAATTTCGTCGAGAACTGTCAGAGAACTCGAATGGAGGAGATCGACTGACGGTTGCACGGCGCCGGCGATGCTGTTCTCAATCGGCGCGAGCAGATAATCCGCCAGGCCGTTGTCGAGACTGCGGAAAAGTTCCGCGAACGTTCGTCGCGGCACCAGTTCGATATCGCTGCCCAGCAGTTTCAGGGCCGCCTCTTCGCTGAAAGCGCCGCGTTCTCCCTGAAACGCCACTCTCGGTTTTCGCACGGAAGTAGTCACGAATTCATCCCCAAGCCCGCCGATTCGACGCGTCGTGATTCGCGAATAATGCGGCGAAAGACTTTTCCAACGGCGCGTTCGTCGAGCGGGCCGCAATTGATTTCTTGTAGCCGTTGCAGGACGATGCGTTCGCGTTCGGGATCGCAGAACGGGAGGTCGGCGGCTTGTTTGAGCGCGCCCACCTTTACTGCGAGGCGCGCCCGCATATTCAGGAGTCGAAGCAGTTCAGCATCGATGTCGTCGATCTCTTTTCGCCAATGCTCAATATTCATGTTCAAAGCTCCGGGCGTAAAAACAAAAAAAACCAGCCGCGATTTTTTAGGGTCGCGGCTGGTTTCGTTGAAGGTGTTGTGCTTTTTCTAGGTCAGCACGTCGTTTTCAAACTTCGCCAATCCGCTCTCCTTAAAAAAGAAGAAGCGGTAGGTAAAGGCGAAATAGAAAAATGTACGAGTGCTCGTCATAACCTCGGGCTACTATAGGGAAGACGGAAAATCTCTGTCAAGCATTTTTATCTGCGTAATCTGCGGATACTGTATTAACCAGCTAAATGTGGGTGAAACCGACTCTTTTATCGATCATTATCGTCGTGAATCAACTCGGCTTTGCGCCCGGCGATCCCAAATCGGCGATGATCTTCAGTCGTGAGCCAATTCCCGCTGAGTTCCGAATCGTGAACGCTTCGAGCGGGGTTACTGTCTTCGGCGGAAAAACCAAACCCATCGCAGGCTCATGGGGAGAATTTGATCATCACGCCGAACTTGATTTCAGCGCCTTCAATTCCGAAGGCACCTACATCATCGAAGTAGGCGGCACGCGCTCGCGGCAGTTCAAGATTAGCCGCACGGTCAACATCGAAGTTCCCGATCAATTACTCGACTTCATGCGTCAGCAACGCTGCGGCTATAACCCATACGTCGACGCTGTGTGTCACAGCTTCGACGGCCGCACTGCCTTTGGACCAGAGCCTCCCGGCAGCTACATCAACGCGACCGGCGGTTGGCACGACGCGGGTGACCAACTGAAGTATCTACTCACGGCCAGTAACGCCACCGCCCAGATGCTGCTTGCTTACCAACTCGCGAAGAACCAGCGCGCGTTCGCCGACAACTTCAACAACGTCGGCCAGCCCGGCGCGAATGGAATTGCAGACCTCCTCGACGAAGCTTTGTGGGGACTCACTTGGATGCTGCGACTGCATCCCGCACCCGATCAGCTCTACCACCAGGTCGCGGACGATCGCGATCACAAAGGCTTCCGTCTGCCGCAGAATGAGACTGTCGATTACGGCTGGGGACCAGGCAGTTATCGCGTGGTCTATTTCGCCGATGGACGTCCACAAGGTTTGCGCGAGTACAAGAGTGACTCAAACGGAGTGGCGAATCTTGCCGGTCGTTATGCCGCGGCGATGGCGCTGGGCTATCAGATCTGGAAAGACGATCCGCGCTTGCGTTCGTTTGCACAAACGCTGCTTCAGGCAGGAAGAGAAGTTTACGAGTTGGGCCATGCTAAAGAAGGCGTGCAGCAGGGCAATTCTTATGGTGCGCCCTACCGCTACGCCGAAACTACTTGGGCCGATGATATGGAATGGGGCGCTGCCGAACTCTTTCGCGCGACACGCGAGATTCGTTATCTGCGCGACGCGAAGCGATATGCGTTGCTTGCGGGTACTGAATCGTGGATGGGAAAGGAAGAGACCGGTCATTATCAATACTATCCGTTCATGAACATCGGCCACTTTCGTCTTTATGATCTCGTCGACGCACACACGAAAAGACAACTCGCCGGGTTCTATCGCGAAGAGATCGAGCGATGCGTGAAGCGCAGTGACAGTAATCCCTATCGCATTGGCGTGCCGTTTATCTGGTGCTCAAATAATTTGATTGTGGCGCTGGCGACGCAGTGCATTCTATACGAGCGCATGACCGGCGACAGTCGTTATCGCGAGTTCGCTGCAAAGCATATCGATTGGCTCATCGGAAAGAATCCGTGGGGCGTATCGATGTTCACCGGCATTCCGGCGGACGGAGTTTACCCAAAGGACGTTCATCTGTTTCCGAATGCGTTACTGAAGAAGATGGTGCGCGGTGGATTGGTGGATGGAGCAGTCTACCGACGAGTGTTTCAGAGTCTGCGCGGCGTTTCGATCAGGGAACCCGATCCGTTCGCGGCCTTTCAGGACGATCGCGCCGTCTACCACGACGATATCAACGACTACTCAACCAACGAACCCACGATGGATGGCACCGCCTCCGCGATACTGTTGTGGGCCATACGGTAAACCCATCCACAGATTACGCAGATTTTCTGTGTAATCTGTGGATGGCTTTCTATAGTTTGAGTAGTAGCTTGCCAGTGGTCTTTCGAGCCTCCAGATCACGATGCGCCTGCGCTGCTTCCCCTAACTTATAGATCTTGTGAATCCGCAGCTTCAGCTCGCCGCGCGCGATCATCTGCAACACATCATTTGCACGCCATTCGAGTTCTTCGCGTGTCGCGGTGTAGTGGCCCAACGTGGGGCGTGTGATATAGAGCGATCCTTTTTGTGACAGCTTGATCAGATCAAACGGCGGCACCGCACCACTCGCGCCACCAAACAGAACGAGATAACCGCGCGGGCGAAGCACGTTCAGATCTTTATCAAACGTTGCTTTACCTACACCGTCGTAGACGACGTCAACACCCTTGCCGTCTGTCAGTCGCTTCGTTTCAGTTTCGAAGTCTGCTTCTGTGTAGACGATGCACTCGTCTGCGCCAGCATCGCGCGCGAGTTCCGCCTTCTCCTGTGAGCCGGCCGTTCCAATTACGCGAGCTCCGATCCGCTTTGCCATTTGGACCAGCAACAATCCCACGCCCCCGGCCGCAGCGTGTATCAACGCCGTCTCACCACGCTTCAGCGGATAAGTGCTGTGAAGAAGGTAGTGCGCCGTCATGCCCTGCAACATGGCCGCAGCTGCGTGTTCGAAATCCAGCTCATCAGGAATCTTAACGAGGCGACTAGCAGGTACGGCTGCGTATTCAGCGTAACTTCCCACGGCGCCCGTGTAAGCGACACGATCGCCACGCTTCAGCGTTGTCACCTCTGCGCCGACATCGGTGACGACACCGGCCGCTTCCTGTCCATTTATAAAAGGAAGCTGCGCGCCATAACGGCCTTCGCGAAAGTAGACGTCGATAAAGTTCACACCGGCAAACTTGATCTGAACGACGGCTTCGTTTGGTTTTGGCGCAGGAATCGGCACTTCGACAAGAGTGAGCACCTCAGGCCCACCCACCTGAAAAACTTTAATAGCTCGCATGCGTAGATATTGCCACAAAAACCATCCACAGATTACACAGATTTTATGATAATAATCTGTGTAATCTGTGGATGGTTTTCCAAAATCGCAAAACGAAAGGAGTCGTTGTGTCTAACAAACGAAGAGTACTGTCAGCCCTGGCCCTCGTCCTGACGATCTCTGTGTTCCAACCAGTGTTGGCTCAGAAGAAAAACACGGCCACTTCCGATTCGATCAAAATTCCCTTTGAAACGTACAAACTTCCAAATGGTCTTACCGTGATCCTGTCAGTCGATCACACGACACCGACCGTCGCCGTCGACGTTTGGTATCACGTCGGTTCAAAAAACGAGACGCCCGGTCGCACCGGCTTCGCTCATCTGTTCGAGCACGTGATGTTCACCGGTTCGGGTCACGTTCCGTATGGACTGCACGACAAGCTCACTGAAGGCGTCGGCGGCGGCAACAACGGATCGACCACTAACGATCGCACCAACTACTACGAAACGATTCCTTCCAACTATCTCGAATCCGCGCTCTGGTTGGAGTCAGACCGCATGGGATTTCTGCTCGACACGCTCGACATCGCCAAACTTAATGCGCAGCGCGACGTCGTCAAGAATGAGCGGCGACAGAGTTACGACAATCAGCCGTATGGCCGCGTGAGCGAGATCTTTTCCGCCGCGATGTATCCGAAGGGCCATCCTTATTCGTGGCCGGTGATCGGTTCGATGACCGATCTCACCGCTGCATCCGAAGAAGACGTGAAGGCGTTCTTCCGACTTTACTACGCGCCGAATAATGCAGTGCTCGCGGTAGTCGGCGACTTCGATCCGGCGCAGGCGAAAGCGTGGATTCAGAAGTATTTCAACGACCTGCCGCAAGGCAAGCCGGTTCAACGACCAACGGTGGCGCTCGGTAAGTTGGAAGCGAGCAAGCGACTGGTCTACGAAGATCGCGTGCAAGTGCCGCGGCTGTATATCCAATGGCCCACCGTCGGTTTCAAGCACGATGATGACTACCCTCTGTCAGTGATGAGTTCGATTCTGACCGGTGCGCGCACCGCGCGTTTGACTAAAGCGTTGGTTTACGATTCGCAACTCGCGTCGCAAATATTTGCTTTTCAAAACTCCGCTGAGGACGTTGGCGTGTTTCAAGTGGTGGTTATTCCACGGCCCGAGCACACGCTTACTGAAATCGAAGCTGCTGTCGATCAGGTTATTCAGAAGTTTATCGCTGAGGGTCCGACCGCCGAAGAGTTGCAAAAGGCGAAGAGCGGACTGGAATTGAATTTCCTGCGCGGCCTCGAATCGAATCTCGGCAAAGCGAATCAACTGATTACCGGTGCGGTTTTCTATGGCGATCCTGGCCAGTTTCGCATCGATTATCAAAAGACGCTGGCCGTGACTGCCGCCGACGTCAAGCGTGTCGCGAACCAGTATTTCACGCGTTCGCGCATTGTCTTGAGCGTCGTGCCGAAAGGCAAAAAAGATCAGGCTTCCAAAGCGACCGAAAGCGAATCAGTCAGCGTGGTCGTCGAAAATCGACGAGGAGGTAGATCATGAAACAACAGAGAAAAGTTTCTGCGCTGGCAGCAGCGCTCATAATCAGCCTCGCGAACATTGCCGCGGTCGCGCAGCAGACGCTCGACCGCACGAAGGTTCCGTCTGCAGGGCCGACCCCAGTGCTGCATGTTCCGGCATGGACCAAGACGCAGTTGGCCAACGGCGCGACACTGATCGTCTCTGAGCGTCACAATCTGCCGTTGGTTTCTTTCAACATCACGTTCATTGGTGGTTCTAATCAGTTTGAACCGGCGGGGAAGCGTGGTGTAGCTGCGATGACTGCGTCGATGTTGACCGAAGGAACGACGACGCGAACCGGCGACCAACTCTCAGACGCGCTGCAACTGCTGGGAACGGGCGTCGGCACTAACGTTGGCGGTGAAGAAGGATCGATCGGATTTATCTCTGCTACCAAAAACTTCGATGCGACGCTCGCGATTCTTGCGGACATGATGCTGAATTCAACCTTCCCCGCGGAAGCACTCGAACGACTGCGCGGTCGAACTTTGGTCAACCTGACGCAAGCGAAGGATCAACCGACAATCGTGGGCGCGCAGGTGTTTGCAAAGATTCTTTACGGCGCGGCGCATCCTTACGGCCAACGCACAACCGAGACTTCGGTGAAGGCGATCACGCGCGATGACATAATTGCTTTTCAGAAAGCGTACTTCCAGCCTGGTCGCGCGATCATCACGGTCGTGGGCGATACGACTCCTGCGAAAGCGAAGGCTGCGGTCGAGAAGGGCCTGGCAGCATGGACCAAGGCGGGTGATAAGCCGTCGTTCGACTATCCAAAGCTCCCGGAACTTCAACCGGCGAAGATCTATTTAGTCGATAAGCCGGGCGCGGCGCAGTCAGTATTTAATATTGGACTGCCTGGTCCACCGCGCAACACGCCCGACTATTTTGCGCTTCAGGTGCTGAACACGATCCTCGGCGGGCAGTTTCAGTCGCGGCTGAATGCCAACATTCGCGAGCAAAAAGGTTACAGCTACGGCGTGAATTCGGGCTTCAGTTACGGCAAAGGACCGGGCGCATTTCGCGCCGGCGGCTCGATCTTTTCGGGCAAGACCGATGCGGCGCTGATCGAGTTTATGAAAGAGTTGAAGGGGATTGTGGGTGAGAAGCCGATCACTGACGAGGAGATCAAGACTGCGAAAGACGCGCTGATTCAGGGACTGCCACAGCGTTTCGCGTCAGTGTCGGCGATCAGTAATGCGATCACTTCGCTGGTCGTACTGGGACTGCCTGATGATTACTATCAAACCTATGCGCAGAACGTGTCGGCAGTGACGAAGGAAGATCTGCTGCGCGTGGCGAAGCACTACATCGATCTGAACCATCTGGCGATCGTGATCGTTGGGGATCGAGCGTCGGTAGAAGGGCCATTGAAAGCCACTGGCATCGCGCCAATCACATTGATCGATCTTGAAGGCAATCCGATTGCTGGAGCGCCGGGATCCAGCAACTAAAGCAATCCACAGATTACGCTGACTTGTCTGTGTAATCTGTGGATACTACTCTTTATTATTAAAGCGCTTGACGTTCGCATCGCTGTCGGCCGAGATGAACCATGCGCCTTTCACGTTCTTGGTAAGATCGTTATCCTCGAACGTACCGCCGCCATTGTTGTTGACGGCAACGCCGTAGTAGTCATTTTCGTATACCCGATTTTTTTTAACGATCGGATTGCCGCCTTCTGTCGATAATATGCCTGAATAGCGATTCCCGACGATCTCATTGTCCTCCAGCATCCCCAGACCACTCTCATACACGTACACTCCGGATTGTTTATTGTTACGGATCCGATTGCGACGTAGTGTAGGATTGCCAGCGGTTTTGATCTGGACGCCGGAGTTGGCATTACCAAAGATCTCATTGTCTTCAAGGATGCCCAGGCCCCCGTCAAACACAAGGATACCGCTTGTTTTGCTCTCATAGATGCGGTTACGTCGGAGTGTCGGGTTGCCGGTATTCTTGATCTCCACGCCGGCAAGTTCACTACCGAATATGTCATTGTCTTCAAATATCCCCTGACCGCCTTCGTGCACCAAGACTCCGCCACTTGGCTTACTGTCGTGAATGCGATTGCGGCGCAACGTTGGATTGCTACCACTCTTGATCTCTACGTCGGAGAAGGCATTGCGAAATATGTCATTGTCCTCGAGCGTACCTTGGGCATTCTGATACACCAAAACTCCATTTCCATTCTTACTGTCGTGAATGCGGTTGCGACGCAGTCGCGGACTGGCACCTCCATGTATGCCCACGCATGCGAGGCTCTCACTGGTTATGTCACAATCCTCCAATTCAAGGCGCCCTTGTGTAATGTCCACACCATACCATTTCTCTCCGCCCATTTGTCGCAGTACCAGGTTAACAACGCGTCCCATCGTTGTCTGAAACAGAATTACGTCCATGCCGATGGCTTGTACGACGACCTCACCCGGCTCGCCGTCGCCGATAATCTCCAGCGGTTTATCAATGATTAGACCTTCTTGGTATAAGCCGGGTCGGACGATTATTCTCGTTCCGGGTCCGCTGTTCTTAATTGCCTCAGTGATGGTGACGAAGTCTCCCCAGTACATAGGGTCGACGATACGGGTAGGCGAGTCTTTCTTGGTCTGTGGGCTTTTTGTTGACTGTCCTTCTGTTTCACCCTTTGTTACCCCAGCAGCCTGAGCATCCGGAGTTCCACGAGTCTTGATGGGAACTTTCTTGACGTTCTCAACCCGTGGTAGCGCGTTTCGTACTTGCAAGGCGAGTTGTTCCAACATCTTTCCAACCTGCGGATTGGTAAAAGGCTCGAAACGCAGCTCGCGCCAGTCTGCGTATTGCCGCGAGGCGATCACTTCAGCTAGTTCGTCGGCGGCGCGTAACTCGGCCTCGTTCAGAAGAGGGGTGTCGACGAAGTAGACCGGTAGGATCAGATCGTTACGACCGAGCGTTTTCTCCCGCTCGACGAATCGCGCAAGCTCGTCGCGACAAGGTTCGCTATTGAAGAAACTTGGCGTGATGATAGGAATGAGGAACGTTGTTTCATCCAGCGAGTTTTCGATGCGTTGCCGCCAGTTTTGACCCCACTGAATGTCTCTTCTGTCTTGAAAGATGTGAAACTCATTCCCGGTCTGCACCTGTATCTCGTCGCCCAAGCGTTCGCGAAAGGTTGTGAGTTGTTTGTACTTGTCGTCCAAGTGGACATAGCTCATAAATGCGATGGGCGTTTTGGAATTCATGTTTATTTACCTGCCGTCGTGAGACTTGGCACGATTATAGTTCAGAAATGCTTGGGCCGCAGTTAGCTTTTTGGTGCTTTTTTGTGGAAAGGTATGTTAACGGCGTCGTAGTGAAAGACGATCTGCATGAGACGCTGGGCCAGCGCTTCCGGGATGAGCGCGAGGGTTGTTCGGCGAAGTGCTCTGGCCCAGATGTTTTTCGACTGTCCGATGCGGCCGTAGTAGCGCGAGTATTTGCTGATGGCGGTTGTGCGTTTGTAACGGGCGTGTTCGTAATTGCGTAAAGCTTCCTCGCTCGCGCCGTGTCTCTCAAAACACCTCACCAGTACGATCGCGTCTTCCATTGCTAGACAACCGCCTTGTCCGAGATTGGGTGTGGTGGGATGGATGGCGTCACCGAGTAGCGTCATTCGTCCACTGCCCCAGATTTTGTTTGGATTACGATCGCAGGCGGTGGTGGTCAGGATAGACGAGGCTGGTGTGGTTTGGATTAGTTCGAGCAGGGGCGGATACCAGCCTGCGAATAATTCGAGTAGATCATTCGTGTGTGGAGTGTTGGCGGCGGCCCACCAACCGATGCGTCCGAGTCCGACTGGTCCAATGCCGAAGCGTTTGCCGCGTCCGTGAATCTCGATCGCTGCGGCGGGTGGAATCGCGCGGGGAGCCGTTGGCGATATTCCACGCCACACGGTGTAGCCGCGGTAGATTGGCTCGCCGTCATTGATTAGTTGGGCGCGCACGCGAGAATGAATGCCATCAGCGCCGATAAGAAAGTCTGATGCGATTGCCCGGCCATTTGCGAAGGTGGCGATCATCTTGTCGCCGCGTTGCGTTTGGTTGACGAGCGCGTGGGCCAGGTGAATCGACTCAGAAGGTAGAGCTCGAGCGAGAATGTGTTGCAAATCGGCGCGATGAAGAGCAACAGCCGGTTCGCTGTCAGCGATCGACACGCGATTGATAAGCATCCCGTGCTGGTCCAACCAGACGATCTCTTTCATTACGCCCGCTCTCTCGAGAATCTTCTCCGCGAGATTGAGTCGCTGGAGGACACGCATCGCGTTCGGCCAAAGCGCGATCGCTGCACCGACGTCGAGCAACGCCGGCGCTTGTTCAAAGACCTCACATTCAAATCCTGATTGTCGCAGTGCAATTGCGGCAGTCAAACCGCCGATGCCGCCGCCGATGATCGCGATCTGGACCATGCGGCAGAGAGAGTGCCACAAAAAGGCACAAAAGGCACAAAACGGATGCCTCTCTTTTGTACTTTTTGTGCCTCTTTGTGGCGAACTGTTTCTCACGCGGCGTGCTGGCGCCATTCCAGGAATCGCGAGCCGAGACAGTTGTGTTCGGGTTCATTAACGCGTGGGGTGAAAGTCATGGGCAACACCGTGGGCGCCGTAAAACGGGCGATGACAAAGAGTGTCCAGGCGAGAAGAAATCCGCAGCAGATAATACTTACGATCAAAAAACCTTCGCTTAACGCGTAGATGCCCGCCTTACTCAAATACGATGTATAGAATTTGAGAGCGATGAAAGCTACCGGCGCGTTCATCAAAAAACCAAGGGCAAACAGTATTTTCCTGGACGGCGACCGGAAGGTCAGATACAAACTCAAGCAAAGATAGATTGCGGGAACCAGGAAAAATAGAACGTAGCCAAGCACACTTCTTTCATTCCAGGACCAGTAGACGGCGAAGCAAAGGACCCAGGTCCACAAACCGACGAGACTCAGAAAACGCAGCGGCAACGTCGCAAGCGTTGCCGAAACACTTTTGGAGCCCGATCTGCCGCCATCAACAGCGATGCTTCCGAACGTGAACAGTTCCCACGGCTTTACGCGTGAACCGATAAGCAGTGCCGCCGGCAAGACCGTCAACCACGCGATACACAGGCCGGCATTAAAAATCCGAGCGAAGTTAAAACTGAGTGGCTGATTGCATAGCATCGCGAGCATAACAACTTCAAGGGTCGCGATCATGACTCTTGTAAACGCGGACATCTGAATTCCAGTGAGGCGATAGATTCCCCACACGATAGTCGCCTTGATTACGCCTAGTGCAGCTCCGAACGGGAACATGCAAATTGCTGTGAAGATAAGAACGTTTGTCAAAGCATCTGGATTAGATCCCCAGTAGAAGCAGAGCATGACAGTGTAGATAAACGCTCCCAATGCTCCGCCCGCGATCCCTTGCAAGAGAAAAGCGCCCGGAAAAGTTCTCTCGAGTTGAAACGATCCACGTTGCGTGTTCATTTCGACCTCTCATTCTCCTCGTCCTCCTCGATTTCCTCAGCCGCCTCGCGCAGCTCATCCATCAACAGCAGAGCCTGTTTGCGCAACGGCCGCATGAACGGATTACTTGCGAGATGGATCAACTTATCAACCAAGTCGACTGTGTGATCGATCAAACGATACGTGCGCCGATGTTTTGGTGATTGATCGTGAATCCAGAAAAGCACGATTCCCATGTGGTAAACCCACAGCAGATACGGCAACTCCGCGCGCAGGTCTTTCGGAATGCGTGCCTTCGTTCCCTCAACAACCTGTTCGAACAGTTGAATGCTTGCCTGGCGTACCGGGTCTGACTCATCTGCAAAAGGATTCAACGGGCTCTGCGGATGAGCGGCAGTTTTGAAAAGCACGCCCGCAAACTGGTGGTACGGTTCGAGAATGTCGATCTTCAACCGCATTACCGCGAGCAGGCGTGCTTTCAGTGTTTTGGTCTTTTCGAGCGCAGGTAACGAAACGGCGAGATGGTCGTCATGCATGCGTTGATAGAACGCCTGAATCAGGTACTCCTTCGAGCTGAAGTAGTAGTAAGCGTTACCGAGCGATACGCCCGCCTTCTCGGCAATGACACGCATCGTCGTCTCGTCGTAACCACGCTCACGAAATATCTCGAGCGCAGTCTCGAGGATCAACGCCTTCGTCTGGTCGCCTTTGACGGTCTTCGTCGCCTTCTTTTTGCGCGTCGCAGGCATGGTGATTACCGGTTAAGTCCAGCGGCTCGTCCGATCTGGTAACGGTTCTGCGAGATCACTGAGACCACTCGCCTCGTAGTCGGCAGCAGTTCGGGCGCGGCCAGGCGATAGGCCCAGTCGCGATAACGCACCAGCGCCCACAAGACCATCAACCACGCCTTTGGACCAAAATAGACAGCGCCTTCATCGCTGACGACTGTCAGATCTTTCTTCGTCAGATCGTGATTGAGTTTTGGGTAACGTTTTCGAGCTTCATCAGAAGCGCAAGCGACGAAGTTGAGCTCGACAATCTTTGCTTGTTCCGAGAGCCACTCGTGTGCGCGTCTGCACAAGCCACAGTCAGGGTCGTAAAGCACGGTTAGTGCAAACATGGCTCATGCCTCCTGATGGACGGCGGTCGCAGTAAAAGCGTCGGGACTGACAGGCGGATGGTTACGCACGTTGGCGCGTCGTCGCATGCGGCTGAAGATGAACAGATTGAAGAAATGCATCCCGCCAAGGACGAGCAGCACCATGCCTATCTTTACGGACAGCGCTTCAATACTTTGTTCAGCCGTGGTGACGGCGTAGCCGAGTTTCAGGGCGAGACTGACGTAACCGAAGTTGATGAGGTAAAAGCCGACGACGAGCAGGTGATTGACGGAATCGGCGAGGGCTTCGTTGCCATGAAAGACGTCGACGAGAAAAACGCGGCCATTTTTGTGGAGGGTACGAGCCACCCAGATGGTCAGTGCGATGCTGAGAGCCAGGTAAATCAGGTATGTGGTTATTCCGATTGTCATGGTCAGCCTCCTTTAGCTGAATTTGAACACGTTCAACTAGCGGCAGACTACGCCTCATTTAGGAGGGTGTCAAGAAGTTTTTGAACGAGTTCAAGAAACGCGGATGACGCGGAGAAAAGCCCGATAACCGCGGATTGGTTATTTGAATTGAAAAGATTTGAGGTAGGTGACGAATGAGTCGTTCCACTGCGACACGGTCTTCTCAGGGCCGACGAGCTTGACGTAATAAGAGCCATTTGGAGTTTCGACGACGGCGGCGCGCAGGCGATAACTTGGCTTGTTGAAGAACGTGCCGCTTCCAGGTGCGGTTTCCGCGACGTAGGTGCCGGCCACGTCTACGGTCGTTACTTTCAGGCCGTTCGCGTCCAGGTGTTCTTCTTTTGCGGAACTGCCCTCCGCTTGCCTTACCTGACCGATCCAGCGCTCGATGTTGGCGGCTGCGGAGCCACCCTGACCTTGCCCAAAATAGTAAAGAACCACCGACGCGTCTTCAGTATCGCCCTCCGCTTTCGGCAATCGGTACTGCGCCACGCGCATGCTCGAAGTTCGTTCTTCTTCGATCCAACCTGCCGGAACCGTGAACTTCAGCGAGCTTTGCTGCGGCGCTGCCTGACTGACGAGACACGTCAAGCTGATGAGCGCAAGGAGGATCGGTTCTTTCATGCTGGTCATTTAAACGCTTTTCGCGCAAACACGCAAAGCCGCAGCTTGTTAGAAAGAGTTAAGGTTTACCGTGACGCTACCGATATTTGCATGGTAGTATGCCAATGTTATGCACGCCGATGTGGTTTTAATACGGCTTTTATTCGCGGCAATACTGATATCAGCGGGATACGTTCTGAAACCAGTGGCGGAGAGCCCGTGGCTCTCAGCCGGCGCCGGCGCATTAATAGCCATCTGCATTATTCTTTTCGAGCTGCGAATTCGGCGCGCCACGCTCAAGACGTTGATTGGCGCAGCTGTTGGCTCGATCCTGGGAATACTTGGCGCATATCTTATTGGCTCGCTGATCAGCCGTCAGGAATCGATCGATCCGGAAACCAAGACCTTCTTGACGCTGGCGCTCACGTTTTTCATGGCGTATGTCGGGCTGATGGTTGGCGGGGCCAAGGGTGACTATCTAGATCTGTCTGCGCTCGGCGGAATTTTTAGCGACAAAGTGGCGCGACGCGATCTCAAGATTCTCGACACGTCTGTAATCATCGACGGACGCATCGCGGACGTCGCCGAAACAGGGTTCCTGACCGGGACGCTGATCATTCCACAGTTCATCCTGCGCGAGTTGCAGCAGGTGGCTGATTCGCCCGACTCGTCGAAACGTCAACGTGGACGGCGCGGGCTCGACATGCTCAACCGGCTTCAGAACAACAGCTCGCTCGACATTCAAATCGTAGAGACTGATTTCCCGTCGGTGCGCGAAGTCGATCTCAAACTGATCGAACTCGGCAAACAACTCGAGGCCGTGATCGTTACGAACGATTTCAATCTGAACAAGGTGTCGCAGTTGCGCGGCGTCAGTGTGCTGAACATTAACGAGTTGGCAAACGCGCTCAAGCCAGTAGTGCTTCCAGGTGAAGCGATGAGGGTTTTCATCCTCAAAGAAGGCAAAGAATACAATCAGGGCGTGGCCTATCTCGACGATGGCACGATGGTGGTTGTCGACAATGCGCGCAGGTTGATCGGCAAGAACGCCGACATCGCGGTGACCAGCGTGTTGCAAACAACTGCCGGCAAGATGATCTTCGGCCGTCTCTGGGAAGAAGCGGAAAATGGCGGACACAGCGACATTCACCGCACCAACGGCGCTTCGCGTCGTCAAATGCGGGACTCGCGCAGTGGACCAACTCCGGTGCGAATCTCTGAAGGCGAGCCGATCACCGAGAGCTGACGCCAGCGGCCGTTACCGTTTCCCTATCTCTCTTCATGAACATCGCGATTATTGCCGCCGCCGGCGCTGGTATCCGGATGGCGAGCGATCGACCGAAGCAGTTTCTGCAACTTGCAGGAAAGCCGGTGATTTTTCACACGCTTCAGCCGTTTGAGGAGTGTGACAGTATCAATGAAGTGATTGTGGTCCTGCCCGCAGCAGAGTCTGCGGGTTTCATTTCTCTGGCCGGGAAGTATGGACTGCGAAAGGTTTCGCGCGTAGTGCCCGGAGGCGTGACGCGCGCCGATTCGGTGAAGCGTGGTTTGATGGCGATTAGAGCCGCGACCGCAGAGATCGTTGCAGTGCACGATGGGGTTCGTCCATTCGTGACTGTTGAAGAGATTGATAAGACTGTTGAAGCAGCGCGTTTGCACGGCGCAGCGATTCTGGTTGCGCCTGTGACTGATACGATCAAGCAGGTCAGTGGGCAGAGTGTGGTTACGACGTTGGACCGTGCTGGATTACGTCGTGCGCTGACGCCGCAATGTTTTCAGTACGAATTGCTGAGGCAGGCTTATCAGCAGGCTGATGTGAACGATCCATCGCTGACGGATGAAAGCGCGCTCGTCGAACAGTTGGGAAAGCCGGTAGCTTTTGTTGAAGGCAGTGCAAGGAATATTAAAATCACAAGACCGGAAGATCTCTTGATCGCGGAAGGGCTTTTGAAATCTGGAATGCTTATTGATTGAGCGCCTCCTTGGAGTGCGGCGGCCTGGCGCCGCTTTATTATCGATCGTGAGCTATCGAGGCTAAAGCGGCGCCAGGCCGCCGCACTCCAAGGAGGGGTCAACATTCACGAGAATGATCCGCATCGGCATCGGCACTGACACGCATCGTCTTGTTGAAGGGCGGGAGCTTGTGCTCGGCGGCGTGCACATCGCTTGCGATCGCGGTGGCGACGGACATTCTGATGCCGACCCGCTCGCCCACGCCATCGCCGATGCTATTCTCGGTGCGCTTTGTGAAGGCGATATGGGAGTGCATTTTCCCGATAGAGATCCGCAGTGGAGTGGCGCCGATAGTCTTGATTTGCTTTCGCGGGTGATGTGGTTGGCCCGCGAACGCAATCTCCACGTAGTCAACGTTGACTCGACAATTCTGCTCGAAACGCCAAAACTCAGGACCTACGTCGACTCCATGCGTGAAAACATCGCGGGAGTATTGGGAGTCGATCCAGGTTGCGTGAGCATAAAAGCGAAGACGGGCGAAGGACTCGACGCGGTGGGGCAGGGGCTCGCTGTGACCGCTCAGGCCGCTGTTCTGATGGAGAGCAACTGAGGGAGCAGCTTGAGACCACAGGACGTTATCAGAAAAAAGAGAGATGGGCTGAGTCTATCGCGTGAAGAGATCGAGTTCTTCATCGGTGGCGTTACCAGCGGCCGCATCGCCGATTATCAAGTCAGCGCGTTGCTCATGGCCATTTACTTGAATGGCATGAACGACCAAGAGCAGCAGACCTTGACCGAGGCGATGCTTAACTCCGGCAACATCCTCGACTTTACAGACATTCCCAAACCAAAAGCAGATAAACATTCGACGGGCGGCGTGGGCGATAAGACGTCGATCATCATCGCTCCACTCGTTGCAGCCTGTGGTGTGTGCGTGCCGATGATTTCCGGCCGTGGTTTGGGCCATACCGGTGGAACACTGGACAAACTCGAATCGATTCCGGGTTATCGAGTCGACTTGAGCGCGACTGAGTTCAAACGAGTGTTGGACCAGGTTGGTTATGCGATGGCCGGTCAGACTGCCGAGCTCGCTCCTGCCGATAAAAAGATGTACGCGCTGCGCGATGCAACTGCGACAGTCGAGGCGATACCGCTGATCGTTGCTTCGATCATTTCTAAAAAAGGCGCGGCTGGTCTTGACG
Organism: Pyrinomonadaceae bacterium; assembly: GCA_035248565.1. Lineage (GTDB taxonomy): Bacteria > Acidobacteriota > Blastocatellia > Pyrinomonadales > Pyrinomonadaceae > PSRF01. The sequence continues at coordinate 81,659 of DATFHH010000018.1, forward strand.
CGATGATCATCGACGTGAAAGTCGGCAATGGTGCGTTCATGCGCGAAGAACCGCGGGCGAGAGATCTGGCCCACGCGCTGGTGAGTACTGGCAATTCCTGCGGCATCAAGACACGCGCGTTGTTGACTGACATGAATCAGCCACTCGGCGGCGCGGTGGGAAACTCTCTCGAGGTTCAGGAATGCATCGAGGTTCTGCGTGGTGAAGCTGACGAAGCTGCGCGGCCGGTGCTCGAGTTGTCGTTGGAACTCTGCGCGCACATGCTCGTGCTCGCGAATGTAGATAAAACCATTGAAGCGGCGCATAAACGTTTAGACGAAGTGTTGGAATCCGGGAAGGCGCTCGAGTGCCTGCGACGCAACGTCGAGGCGCAGGGCGGCGAGCCGCGCGTTTGCGATGATCCGAAGAGTTTTCTGCCTTTGGTAAGCGAAACGGTTAAGGTAGAATCCCCGCGCTCCGGCTTCATCACACGGGTTGATACCACAGAGATTGGTCACGCAATCGCGGCAATCGGCGGCGGGCGCGTCCGCATCGAAGACACAGTGGATCCCACGGTCGGTTTTATTTCCGAGTTGAAGTTGGGTGATCAGGTGGGCGCAGGCGAGACGATCGGCACTGTTTATTGTGCTGACTCTTCAGCCGCGCAGGAAGCTGCGCGACGAATTCAGGCCGCATATCAGATCGGAGATGAACCGCCAGCGGAAAAAGTGAAGTTGG
>DATFHH010000019.1:0-19903 GCA_035248565.1 Pyrinomonadaceae bacterium
CGTGGACCAAACGCGTCGACATCGAAGGCCGATTGATCATTCCGGAGTTTATTCGTGAAGTGATCGAACAGATCGCCTTCGAAGCCCGCGAAGACAATCACGTGGATAAACACTCGGGCGTGTCGCAACGTATGCCGATCACCGTGATGGAGTCAGTTATCTCCAACGCTGAACGACGCGCACTGATCACCGGTGACGATTTGATCGTCCCGCGCATTGCTGACATTTACGCTGCAATTCCGTCAATGACTGGCAAGATGGAGCTCGAGTATGAAGGCGAACAGCTCGGCGCGGCTCACATTGCTCGCGATCTCATCAAACGCGCGGCTGGAGAGATCTTCGAAGGCTATTTCGTGGGCATCGACTTTTCGCGAACGGTGCAATGGTTTGATGAAGGAAACAAACTTTTACTGGCCGACACCGCTTCGGCGCCAGAGTGTTTGGACCTGATCGAAGCTGTACCAGAGTTGTTGGAGACGGCGTTGATTCCGTTTGATTTCCGGCGCTCGGATATTGGTCGAGTCGTCTCGGCTTGCGAGTTCGTGCTGGAAGGCTTGTACGCGGAAAACAAGATCACGCGTAATGAGGAAGGTACTTACGCAGCGGTGACTAAGGCGAAAAAAGATCGTCGCGGGATGATTTACGATGACCTGACTGAAACGGGCAAGTACAGTTAAATCCATCCACAGATTACACAGATTTTAATGAAGTATCGCTATTCAAAGTTTCAGGGGTTTGATGTTGGGTCCATCAATCTGGGTGAGTTGATGGATAGCATGTCTGACGCGCTGCTCGATTCCGGCTACGATGACGATTACTACTGGACTCGCCAACGAAAGTCGGCTGACACCTCACTCGACGCGCTGCGCCGTGCACTTTTGCAGGCGTTGATGGATAAGGGTCTCGTCAGCGAGCAACAGGTCCGCGAGATGCTTGCTCAGAACGAAGGCCAGTTTCGCGGCTCGCTGCTCGAAGAACTGTTGAATCAACTGATCGAACGCTTGGTTGAAGAAGGCTATCTCACCCTTCGCCAGGAACAACCAAGAACCGGTGAGCGGCAGCGTCAAGTTCCCGGGCCAGGTGAAGTTTCCGATCCGCTGCCGCGCGATGTGCGTTTTGAAGTTACGGAAAAAGGTCTCGACTTTTTAGGCTACAAAACGCTGCGAAATCTGCTCGGAAGTTTCGGCAAAAGCGCTGCCGGGCGGCACGATACTGTTTATCTCTCGACCGGCGTTGAAGCAGCCGCCGCCAGCAAGCGTTACGAGTTCGGTGACACCATCAATCTCGACGTCAACACCACACTGCTTTCAGCGATTCAGCGCGAGGGTTTGCAGGTGCCGCTGAACCTCGAGTATGGCGATCTGCACGTTCATCAGTGCGATTACCAGTCGTCGTGCGCGACCGTAGTGATGCTCGATTGTTCCCACTCGATGATTCTCTACGGCGAAGATCGATTTACGCCGGCGAAGAAAGTGGCGCTGGCAATGTCACACCTGATCCGCACGCAATATCCCGGCGACTCACTCAAAGTGGTCCTGTTTCACGATAGCGCGGAAGAGTTACCGCTTGCCAAACTGGCAACCACGCAGGTTGGACCATACCACACGAACACTGCTGAAGGTCTGCGCCTCTCGCGTCGTCTGCTTCAGGCACAACGCAAAGAGATGAAGCAGATCGTGATGGTCACTGACGGAAAACCTACGGCGTGTTTCGTGCAGACTGCTCCTAATCGTCGTCTCTACAAGAACTCAATGGGCGGCGACCCGTTTGTGATGGCCGAGACTTTCAAAGAAGTTCAGGCCTGTCGTAAGGCTGGAATCATGATCAATACATTCATGTTGGCCAGCGATTATTACCTTGTCGACTTTGTAAAACAGATGACTGCGATGACCAATGGCAAAGCGTACTTCGCCAATCCTGGAAACCTGTCGCAGTTTGTGTTGATAGACTTTCTTCGCAGAAGAACCCGACGAGTCAGATAATTTCTGCCAGAATTTTTCACCGATAACACGGATCAGAAGTTCTTCCCATGCGCGAGCTACATCCACCATCACGCGGTAGTCGTGTCTTTCTGCCGTATCTCATACTCCTGCTCGGGTTCTGCTTTACGATACTCGTCTATCACTACTTTTCTAAGCTGACATACGAACAGGATCAACTTCGCTTCTCACGCTCAGTCCAGCAAATTCAGGATCGGGTTCGCACGAGAATAGAGACGTCGACGACGTTGCTGCGCGCAGGCACCGGCCTCTTCGCCGCCAGTGACGAGGTTGAGGCAGATGAATTTGAGCGCTTCGTCAAACAGATCGAGCTCGAGAAAAACTATCCCAGCGTACTTGGTATCGGTTATTCAGTTCGCTTTTCGGCCGAGGACAAAGCGAAAGTGGTTGCCGAAATGCATCGGCAAGGCATCAGCGGATTCAAGGTTTGGCCAGAGAATCCACCCCGAAATGAATACACCGCGATCCTCTACTTGCAACCAGCGAGCGCTCCCAACAAGATCGCTATCGGCTATGACATGTTTACTGATCCGGTGCGTCGCGAGGCCATGGAACGGGCACGCGATTCCGGGGCACCGACTGCATCCGGACGCGTCCGGTTGGTCCAGGAAGAAGGAATTGAAAACAAGCAGTGGGGCTTTCTCATCTACGCGCCGCTCTATCAAAAGAACCTGCCTCTTTCGACCGAGGCCGATCGACGCAATGCAATCCTCGGCTACATTTACAGTCCGTATCGCGTCGACGATTTTCTCGCGCCAATCATATCTGAGAACAAGCTCGATGTTGCTTTTCAGGTTTACGACGGCGAGGAGATCAAAGCTGCGAACTTGCTAAGCTCGATTCCGAACGAAGCGGCCGAAGAACCGCTGTTCACAGACCGGAAGAGACAAGACGTAGCCGGTCGCACTTGGACGTTCGCCTACGCCACCAAACCTTCGTTTGAAAACGCTTCTGGTCGTCCGCTTCTGAAATACACGGCGATCATCGGCGTGCTTCTCAGTTTTCTATTTGCAGCAGTGACTCGCGCTGAGATCAACGCTCGCTCACGTGCGGAGCGTTCGGCCAATGAAGTGAGAGAGTCAGAGGCAACGGTCAGGAAAACACTCAACGAGCGTGAGCAGGCCGAAGACGCGTTGCGCACGACTACACAGGCGTTACGCGATGCCGATCAGCGTGCGCTTCTGGAATACGAACGACTGCTCGAACGCATCAAGGCGTTGGCCCAAACGCTCGGCGCTGCGCGCGAACTGACTGCAGTGTTTCGCGGTTTACGTGAGTTCACCGCTGCCTCTATTCCGTGTAACGGCTTTTTCGTCTCGCTTTACGATCCTGTCCAGGACGTTCGCACTGCTTGCTACGGATGGGCCGATGGATCGGAGTTGGACGTGTCAGAGTTGCCGCCGATGCCGGTGACCACGATTGGTCCAAACAGTCGTGCGGTGCGCACAGGAGAAGTAATCATCACGAATGATTACATGCGCACGCAACGCGGGCGTCCGCACGTTGTTGTCGGTCCGGATAATGGTTTGCGGCCGGAGTCGTCGATGGCCGTGCCAATGGCTGTGATGGGACGAATCATCGGCACGATCGAAGTTCAAAGTTATCAGTCAAATGTTTATCGTCCGGAACACGCAACCGCGATGAGCATGGCCGCGAACCTCACCGCCGTGGCGATCGAGAATGTCAGGCTGCTGAAACTCGAACGCACTGCGCGCGAAGCTGCTGAAGAATCGAATCGTTTGAAAGATGAGTTTCTTGCGACGGTCTCGCACGAACTGCGCACGCCGCTGACGGCGATTCTCGGCTGGTCCAGACTACTCGAAGGCGACACGCTCGACGATGGCGGCACGCAACAGGCACTCGAAACGATCTGCCGCAATGCGAAAGCGCAGGCGCAGATTGTCGACGACATTCTCGACGTTTCACGCATCATCACCGGTAATCTCTATCTCGATCTGCATCCATTGGAAGTCGCGCCGGTTGTCGAAAATGCGATCAACGTCGTCAGGCCAACGGCATACGCGAAAGGGATCAAGATCCAAACCTATTTCGATTCGGCGCCGGCAATGATCTCCGGCGATGCGAACCGGCTGCAACAGGTCGTCTGGAATTTATTGTCAAACGCGGTGAAGTTTACTGACAGCGGCGGGCGCGTGTGCGTGAAGGTCTTGCTGTTCGGCAGCACAGTTGAGATCAAAGTTTCGGACACAGGTCACGGCATAAACAAAGAGTTTCTGCCGTATGTGTTTGAACGTTTTCGTCAGGCGGATAGCACAACTACACGCCAGCACGGTGGACTCGGATTGGGACTCGCGATCGCGCGGCATTTGGTGGAGATCCATGGTGGCACGATTTCGGGTGAGAGTGCTGGTGAGGGCCAGGGAGCGACGTTTACGATCAGATTGCCGCTAGTCGAGCCCACAGTCGGCGCGCGTGATGTGAGTCAACCTGTGCCGGTGACGCAATCGTTATCGGGAGTGAATGTGCTGCTTGTCGATGATGACTCTGATACTTTGACGCTGATGGCGACGGCGCTGACTCGAAGACAGGCGAACGTGACGGCGGTTTCTTCAGCCGGCGAGGCAATTCAGGTGATCACGCAAAGGCGGCCGGACGTGCTAATTTCGGATATTGCGATGCCGGGCGAAGATGGTTACGGTTTAATCAAGAAGGTGCGGTCGCTGGAGAGTGGACAGGCTGAGAACATTCCGGCGGTCGCAATTACGGCTTATGCAAAGGAAGAAGATCGCAAGCGCGCGCTGTCGTCAGGTTTTCAGATTTATTTGGCGAAGCCGATTGAATTGGCTGAATTGATTTCGGTAGTCGCACGCGCCGCTCGCCGTGACTTTTAAGCTCTTCTCTGTGCCTCTGTGTCTCTGTGTTTAGATCACCACAGAGACACAAAGGCACAGAGAAGATGTAAGAACACATGAGTGTCACCCACATTAACGACATCCAGATGGCCTACACTGACACTGGCATCGGCCGGCCAGTCGTCCTAATTCACGGCTATCCATTCGACCGCTCCCTCTGGACCGAGCAGATCCCCGCATTGAGTAATAGCTATCGCGTGATCGTGCCTGACCTCCGCGGCTTTGGTGAAACTGATACTGCCGTCAGCCCAGCGACGATGAATCGCATGGCCCAGGACGTCGCCGAATTGCTGGACCAACTCCAGATCTCGCGAGCAGTGATCGGCGGTTTATCGATGGGCGGTTACGTCGCGCTGGCGTTTTATAAACAGTTTCCCTCGCGCGTTCGAGCTCTGATTCTCGCCGACACGCGCGCTCAGTCAGACACAGAAGAAGCAAAACAAACGCGAGCTCAACAAGCAGAGAAGGCGCTCTCAGACGGCATGGCTGGAATTGCTGACGCGATGTTGCCAAAGCTGCTGACGCCTGACACCGTGAGCAAACATCCGGAGATTGTGAAGCGAGTCCGCGACATGATGCTGAAAACGAAATCTGAAGGCGCGGCAGCTGCGCTCATGGGAATGGCCGAGCGCGAAGATCAAACGCAATTTCTTTCGCAGATTTCTGTGCCCACATTAATTCTAGTCGGCGCCGAAGACGCGATAACTCCTGTTGCTGATAGCGAAAAGATGCACCGCGCGATTGGCGGTTCGCGTTTGGTCGTGCTGGAAAACGCTGGACACGTGTCCAACATTGAGCGAACCGGGCCGTTTAATGATGCGTTATTAGAATTCCTGAGAGCGTCAGCCTGAAATGTCTGGCCATAAAAAATTTACGATCGAAGAGCGCGTGCGCTGGGGCGATGTGGATGCGGCGCGGATCATCTTTTATGGCGCTTACATTCACTTCTTCGAGTTTGCGGAGACTGAGCTCTTTCGTGAGGTTGGTCTTCACTACGGAACGATGTTTGATGAGTTGAAGATCTGGCTGCCGCGCGTGCATCTCGAATGTGATTTTTATCGCGCCGCACGGTTGGACGATCTGCTGAGGGTCAGCGTTTACGTCGGTCGTTTTGGTAACAAGTCGATGAGATTGAATTTCGAAGTACGTCGCAAGGGAAGCGAAGAGTTGATCGCGAGCGCGCACTTTGTTTTGGCGTCAGTAAACCAGGAGACGTTCGAGACGGTGCCGATTCCTTCGGAGCTGCGTGAGAAGCTGGCGCCGTACACTGCAAACGAATGACTGCCATCTCCAACAACACTGAATTAGCTGGCCTCGATGAGAACCTGATCGATCGCAATCCGATCAGGCAGTTTCAACGGTGGCTCAACGACGCGGTTGAAGCGAAACTGCCGCTGCCGGAAGCGATGACGCTCGCGACTGCAACACCCGAAGGCAAGCCGTCGGCGCGCATGGTTCTGTTGAAGCAAGTGGACCACGACGGTTTCGTCTTCTTCACCAACTACAACAGCGCGAAGTCTGCGCAACTGGACGCGAATCCGTTTGCCGCATTGGTTTTTTATTGGGCGACACTGGACCGGCAGGTGCGTGTTGAAGGCAGTGTTACGAGAACTTCCGCGCAGGAGTCACATGATTATTTTCGAACACGACCGCGCGAGAGCCAAATCGGCGCCTTGGCGTCGGCGCAAAGCGAAGTTATTTCCGGTCGTGATGTTCTCGAGCAGCGTGCGCGCGAGTTGGAGAGTTTGTATTGCGACCGCGAGATCGATTGTCCCGAACACTGGGGCGGCTATCGTGTAAAACCCGATCGCATTGAATTCTGGAAAAGCCGCGTAGGACGTCTGCACGATCGCATTTTGTACGAGTTACAACCCGATGGCTCCTGGTCCATCCGTCGCCTCGCCCCCTAATCCGTCATCCGCGGACTAAATCGGCCGAAGCGCGCTCTTCAGTAGTTTCTTTTTTAAATCAACGTAGCCTTGTTCCCCGGCAACAAGATCTCCCAGCACGCGCTTAACTCCACGATGCCCGCGCGCAAATTCGATCATGCGTTCGGTGAACGGCGCACCCCAGAAGTTTCCGTAAAACCGCCGGCGCATTTGCGATGCGCGTCGCAACTCGGCTCCGAAATCCTCACGCCAACATTTTTCATACGATAGCGGCATTCCGCTCAGATACGACTCGGCAAACAATTCCGCTGAGCGCAGCGCGTAATAGATGCCTTCACCGGTTACCGGATCCGCGAACCCTGCGGCATCACCGAGCAACGCCCAATTCTCGCCACATGCTTTTCTGTCGTCCCAGGTCATCACTGAAAGACCGGGTATGCGCGCAGCGTAACGTTCGGCTGTATCGCGCAAGTGCTGTTGAATGCGTGTTCTCACAGGATCGTGCTCGTCGCGCCAGAAATTAACTTCCGCGCCTTCGGATTGTTGGTAATAACCAACCATGAACCGCCACAGCAGATCGTCAAGTGGTTCGTGTTCGAAAGCGTCTTGCGTGGTGGCGATGCCAAACGAGATGTGATCGGGACGAGGAAATGCCCAGGCGTAACCAATCCAACCCGGCAGGAACGCGACAACCGTCGGCGCAATTCCGTTTGCGGGCAGCGGTGTGCGATAACCAAAAGCAACTTCCATATCTGACGGCGGCAGTGGTCCAGCGAGCAGTTTGGCGATTCCGCTGTTTGCGCCGTCAGCGCCAATTAACCACGCGCCAGTCCACTCTGAGCCCTCCTGGGATTTCAATCGCCAGCCGCCGTCTGTTCTTTTCGTTTTTCGCGCCGAGATCTTTGTCGCGATGACGTGTGCACCGGCGTCGCGAGCGCGCTCGCGCAAGTAACAGTCAAAAACAATCCGCGAATAGATCGCGAAAGGCTCGTCGAGCTCGAGGTGAACTCGTTTGCTGGACGGAGAATAGAGATCCAGCTCGCTGATGGTGCGGCCGACAGCGTTCAGCAACTGTGGCCATGCCTTCAACGCCTTCGCCGTCACTCCGCCACCGCAGGGCTTCGGCTCACCTTCGGGACGGCCATCAAATAACGCGACTTTCGCGCCGCCCTTGGCGAGTAGTTCGGCGGCAAAGGAACCCGCAGGCCCCGCCCCAACGATCAAGACATCAAAGCTATTCATCATCCGCGTTTAATCTGCCAAAATCCGTGGCCGTTTGGGCCGCGCGGCGCTAGAATACCAGTCGTTCCCTTCAAACTGCGAAAGCCGCGCGATGACTAATCAGAGTTGTCTAGTCTTTTCCGGTATTGCACCGCATCCACCAATCATGGTGCCTGAAGTTGGTCGCGAGTCGATCGGGCAGGTGGCTGACTCGATCGGCGCGATGGCGGAACTCACGCAACGCGTCATCGAAAGCGGCGCTGAGTCGGTCATCCTGATCTCGCCGCATGCGCCGTTGGAAGTTGACTCGTTTGTCGCTTACGAAGGACCCGAGGTCTACGCTGATTTTAGTAACTTTCGTGCGCCTGGCACTCGGTTCGGTGTGAGTGTTGATAACGAACTGCTCGCGGCGATCAAACAGGCTGCCGCAGCGAACAATTACGACGTTTCGATCTTGCCAGAAAACGATCTGGACCACGGTACGGCCGTGCCGCTCTATTTCTTATTGCAAAACGGCTGGCACGGAAGGGTCGTGACACTCGGCTACAGTTTTCTCTCCAATGAAGACCATCTTCGTTTCGGTTCATGCATTAGAAGCGCGGTCGAGCAGGTTCGCCGGCCGGTGGCTTTCATCGCGAGCGGCGATTTGAGTCATCGGCTCAAGCCGCAGGCGCCCGCTGGTTACAATCCGGACGCACACTACTTCGATGAGGAAGTTGTCGCCGCGCTCCGTTCAAACACTCCGGGGAAAATCATCGAGATCGATCATGGCTTGCGCAAACTCGCCGGCGAGTGCGGCTATCGATCGATGTTGGTGGCCATCGGCGCGAGTTCGGATTCGCCGTTTTCATGTGAAGTGTTGAACTACGAAGCGCCGTTTGGTGTCGGTTATCTGGTGGCCCAGTTGATCAATCAGCCGCGGCAGGTGGTCCACGCAGGCGACACGGAGATCGAACTGCCTACTTTGGCACGGCGAGCGGTGGAGACTTTCGTTCGCTCCGGTGAAATTTACGAACCGCCTGAAGCTACGTGTGATCTTTTGTGCACACCTGCGCCCTGCTTCGTTTCACTTAAAACACTTAGCGGCGAGTTGCGAGGATGCATCGGAACTATCGAACCATCGAGAAATAACTTGGCCCAGGAGATCATCGCGAATGCAATCAGCGCGGCGACAAATGATCCCCGTTTTGAACCTGTCCGGGAAGAAGAGCTCTCGAACCTGCGTTATTCAGTTGACGTGCTTTTCCCGTTTGAACCGGCGGTTATGGAGGAATTGGATCCGGCGGTCTTCGGTGTGATCGTGGAAGACGAGAGCGGCTCGCGGCGAGGACTCCTGCTTCCGGACATTCCCGGCATTGTCGAGGCGCAACAGCAGGTTGAGATCGCCGCACGTAAAGCCGGTATTACCCCGAGCGAGCCCGTAAAACTCTATCGCTTCAAAGTAGAACGCTTCCGTGAGTGAGACACTTTTTGTCCGTTTTGTGCCTTTTGGTGGCTAAACGTCGAGGTTTCTCACGTCCAGAGCATTGTCTTCGATGAACTTACGTCGCGGTTCGACTGCGTCGCCCATCAACACGGTAAAGATCTCGTCAGTTTCCACCGCATCATCGATCCTGACTTCCAGCAAGGTACGCTTGTCAGGATTCATCGTGGTCTCCCAGAGCTGCTCCGGGTTCATCTCGCCCAAGCCTTTGTAGCGCTGAATGGTTAGATCCTTCTTCGCCGCAGTGAGCACTTTTTCCAGCAACGCCTCGCGAGTGGGTACTTCTTCGCTGTTCCCGTTCGTGCCGGAGATAAACGGCGCCGCAAGGTCCTCTTCCAACGTCTTGTAAAGCTCGACCGCCGTTTGAAACTCGACGTAGCTGGCGAAATTCCAGTCGACGACGAGGTTCACGCCTGAATTCGAAACTGTCTCAATCTCCCAAAGCCCATGCTCATCGTCCGTTGTTAATTCAGTCTTGTACCCCGCTTTGTGTAAGGCTCCTTCAACCTTGGCCATCAAGTCGCCGTCCTGAAAAACTTTGCGGAGCGTTTGACCCTCTCTGCGCAGGACACCCTTACGTCCACTCAGCGCCTCGAGAAGCGTATTCAACAGGTGTGCGTCACCGGCCAACCGCCGAGTTGCTCGCTCACAGTAACGTTTAAAATCAACCATCTTCTCAAGCGATCTCGCGAGATCACGCCCTTCGACCGCCTGGCTCGCGCCTGCTGGTTTCACGCTCATGTCGCCTGTTGCTTGCCGCATCAGGTACCGAATCATCGCGGTTTCGTCTTTTATGTACTCTTCCTTTTTCCCTCGTTTTACCTTGAACAACGGGGGCTGGGCGATAAATACGTGGCCGCCTTCAACTAGTGCAGGCATCTGACGGTAGAAGAACGTCAGGAGCAACGTGCGGATGTGCGAACCGTCGACATCCGCATCAGTCATCAGAATGATCTTGTGATAACGGAGTTTGCTGATATCAAAATCGTCTTTGCCGATTCCGGTGCCGAGCGCGGTGATCAACGACTTAATTTCGCTATGCCCCAGCATCTTGTCGAAACGCGCCTTCTCGACGTTCAGAATCTTGCCTTTGAGAGGAAGGATCGCCTGATTCTTCCGGTCGCGGCCCTGCTTCGCTGATCCGCCAGCGGAATCGCCCTCGACGATGTAGATCTCTGACAGTGCGGGATCGCGCTCCTGGCAATCAGCCAATTTGCCCGGCAACATCGTCGAACCCAATGCGCCCTTACGCACGATTTCCCGGGCTTTGCGCGCCGCTTCACGCGCGCGTGCTGCGTCGAGTGCCTTGCCGACAATCTTTCTCGCCACAGACGGATTCTGCTCAAAGAATTCGGTGAGACGATCGTTCAGGAACGACTCAACCGCGCCCTTCACGTCTGAATTGAGTTTACCTTTCGTCTGACCTTCAAACTGCGGCTGCGGCAGCTTCACCGAGATCACTGCTACCAAGCCCTCGCGCACGTCATCGCCGGTAAGAGAGCCTTTGAAGTTCTTTGCCAAGCCGGACGACTGTGCGTAAGCATTGATCGTTCTCGTAAATGCGGATCGAAATCCGGAAAGGTGCGTACCGCCATCGACCGTATTGATGTTATTGGCGAATGAATAGACCTTCTCGTCGTAGCCGTCATTGTATTGGATGGCTACCTCGATCGAGAGGCTGTCGGCTTCCCTTTCGAAGTAGATCGGCTTGTCGTGCAGCGTCGACTTGTTTTTATTTAAGTGTCTGACAAACTCCGCAATGCCGCCTTTGTAGTAAAACTCGTGGGACCGCTCAGGTTCTACGCGTTCATCTTTGATCGTGATTCGAATTCCCTTGTTCAAGAACGCTTTTTCGCGCAGACGCTCTGACAATTTGTCAAAACTGAACGAAGTCTCAGTGAATATCTGAGTGTCTGGCTTAAACGTGGTCTTCGTTCCGCGTCTGCGAGTTTTTCCTGTTTGCTTCAGCGGAGCTACTGGAATCCCGCGGGCGTACTCCTGCTCGTAAGTTTTACCGTCGCGCCATATCTCCAGATGCAACTTCTCCGAAAGAAAATTAACGCACGACACACCGACGCCGTGCAGGCCACCTGAAACTTTGTAAGCGTTTGAATCAAACTTGCCGCCGGCGTGAAGCTTGGTCATCACCACTTCGGCCGCGGAACGTTTCTCTTTCTTGATTTCGTCGACAGGAATTCCACGTCCGTTGTCGATAACGGTGATGGAGTTGTCGAGATGAATGTTTACTTCAACCGTGTCGCAGTAACCTGCCAATGCCTCGTCGATCGAATTGTCTACAACTTCGTAAACCAGGTGATGGAGACCTATCTCACCCGTCGATCCGATATACATCGCTGGACGCTTGCGAACTGCGTCGCGACCTTCGAGGATGGTAATTGAAGACGAGTCATAGGTTAGTCCTTTTTTATTGATTGTTGGTCCTACTGTTGACAATCTGTTCTCCTATATTGCTTTGATATCTCTGCTACGCAAGGATCGAATTAGCCGAAGCTGCGCTGGTTCTTATCTGACTGCTTCGGACTTTTCCGTCCTCGATTTCATAAACGTTCGCCCTTGAAAAGAACCCTTCGACATGACTCCGCTTTGAGGTTGTGATGAAGGTTTGCGTGTGATTTTCAAGGTATTCCAGAAGGTGTTTAATCCTCCTCTCATCCAGTTCCGCATCTACATCGTCGATGATAAAAACCGGACGCTCATTCGCGCTTGAATTATACAATGAAATCGCCGCTAAGTCTAATAATAACAATGCGCTACGTTGCTGTCCGGAGCTGCCGTAAACGCGGATTTCGCGGCCGTCTAAATGGATCTCCAAATCGTCCCGATGAGGCCCGATCAGAGCGTGCCCGGCTGAGACTTCAGCTGGCAGCCGTAATGCCAGTCTCGAGCGCAACAACGACTCGTAATTGTTCAAATCTCCTTTGTTCTCGAGTGAGGAAACATATCGAGTCGTGACGTCTCGGCGTTCAAATAACTGCCGCTCAAGCACCGCATTCAGGTTTACTACATATTCGTCTCGAGCTCGATGAATCACAGCGCCCAACTGGACCAATTGTTGATTCCAGGGAGACACCAGATCTTCAGTCTGGTCCGGTCGAAGCTCGTTCTCGTTAGCCAGTTGCAGTACTCTGTTCTTTTGCTTCAGGACCTTACTGTAATCAGCAATCGTTTTGAGGTATGCAGGTTTGAGTGATGATATGCCGCGATCGAGAAAGCGCCGGCGAGATTCTGGCCCGCCGCGCACTACTTCCAAATCAGCAGCAGTAAAAGAGAAGACTTGAAGTTGAGTGAGATATCTTGTGAGTGCTTCTCGTTTGGAGTTAACGAAAATAGTTTTTGAGTTGTCGTGAAGAGTGACTTGTAAGTCTCTTGCGAGATCCGAACCGGTGGTGACAGTTCCCCTGACAACTGCTAACTCTTCACCAAATTTAATCGCTTCGTGAAGACGCTGGGTGCGGAAGGATTTGGTTCGTGCGAGAAGATAAATTGCTTCCAGCCAATTGGTCTTGCCCTGACCATTATTTCCATAAATGATATTCAGCCGCGGGCCCCACTCTATTCTCCCGCTCAGGTTGCGAAAATTCGTCGCCTCAATCGCCGCGAGCTGCATTCACGGATATTAACATCCTATCCGTGTAATCTGTGGCTACTACTTTAGCAGGGTCAGATACGCATGGGCATTACGACGTATTTGTACTCGTAATCGCCGTTCTCAGACGGTTTAAGTTGGGCTTGAGAGTTGCCGTCCTTGAATTCGAAAGATACCTTCGCGTCCCCGACGACGTTTAGAAATTCCTGTAAATACTGCGCGTTGAAACCAATATCAGTTACATCGCCGGCGTAGTCGGTTTGAATCGTTTCGTTTGCTTCACCTTCTTCAGCGTTTTGTGAGCTGATTACCAATTGATTCGGCTCGAGATGAAAACGGATCGCATGCGATCTTTCATCAGCCATCAACGCCACACGCCTGATCGCAAGGTTAAGTAAACTACTGTTGAATTCGACTGACTTGTCGTTATTCTTCGGCATTACCATTTCGTAATTTGGAAATTGCCCATAGAGCATGCGCGAAATCAACAGTCTTGGTCCAACCTGGAAATAGATGTGATTCTCATCCATTCCCAAGCTAATCTCTTCATCAAAACCAGCAGTCAACTTGGTTAGTTCAGCCAGTGTCTTCTTGGGAATTAATGTATCGATCGTCTCCCTGGCGCCGTTTCTCACGATATCTTTCTTTTCCACGAATGCGAGACGATGACCGTCGGTCGTAACCATCCGCGCTCCTAATTCATCCAAAACAAACTTGGCACCCGACAGCGTGTAACGAGATTCCTCTTGAGTAATGGCAAAAATAGTGCGATCGATGAAAGTTTTAATAACACTTGCAGGCAGCTTTGTCGGCGCCGACTTGAACGTAGGAACTTCCGGAAAAGCGTCTCTCGCTACGCCTACCATTTTGAAGCGAGCTCTGTCGCATTTGACCGTTACCCATTCGTTGTCTTCTTTTTTGAAACTCACCGGCGCATCAGGAAGCAGTCGCGCAATTTCAAACAGCTTGCGCGCCTGAACGCACATCGAGCCAGGCGTAGTGATCTCTTCTGCATCCATGTCGCAGCGAATAGTCACGTCAAGATCAGTGCCTGTGATTCTGATCGTGCTCTCGCCGACTGATTCGATGAGTATGTTCGAGAGTACTGGTATCGTGTTTTTCTTCTCGACGACACCCTGAACGAAGCCCAATTCTTTTTGCAGGTTCTGCTTGCTTACAACGAATTGCATTGCCATCACTCCTTCAGGAATCCACAAAGTCAGTTCGCAATTCTTCTACTTCCAGAATTTAAAAACTTCTATTTATATCTAGCAGTAGTAGTAGGTGCCTGTGGATCTGTGAATAACTTCTTAACCTCAGACGATCAAAATACTTACGACGCTCAATGCCCTGTGGAAACCTGTTGAAATCTCCACTTTAGTTTCGGAAAAAAATTGAGGACGTGAACATTACCATATTTCCACAAAACGTTCTCTGTGGATTTGTGAAAAAGTCAGTCTGTCAGCCTATTTTTGCAACGACTCGGAGAGCTCGCTAATGAGTCTTTGCAGCGTTTCATCAGTTGCGACGAGCGCTTCGATTTTTTCCACAGAGTGCATTACGGTGGTGTGATGTTTACCGCCGAACGCCCGGCCAATCTCCGGATAACTGTGTTTCGTTAAGTGCTTACACAGATACATAGCGATCTGCCGCGGATGTGAGATATGACGCGCATTGTTTTTGGAAATCAACTCTTCACTCGTCAGTTTGTAAGTTGAGGCCACCAACTTCTGAATCTGCTGAACTGTTACAACACCGGACTCTTCTTCTTTAGCGATATTTCTGATTGCATCGTGAGCCAGGCTTTTAGAAATCGGCTCGCCACGAAGTGAGGCGATTGCGATCAGGCGAATCAGCGATCCTTCCAACTCACGAATGTTGCTCTTAACTCGACCCGCGATCATCATTGCAACGTCGTCAGGAAGTGGAACCCCGATCAATTCGGCCTTGCGTTTTAGAATAGCGATCTTCGTTTCGAGATCGGGTGGCTCAATATCAGCAATCAAACCCCATTCAAAACGAGAGTGCAGGCGTTCCTCAAGTGTTGGAATTTCGCGCGGCGGACAATCAGAGCTGATTACGATCTGTTTCTGCTGATCGTAGAGAGCATTGAACGTGTGGAAGAATTCTTCCTGGGTGCGTTCCTTGCCGGCCATAAACTGGACGTCGTCAATCAACAGCACGTCGACGGATCGATATTTCTCACGAAAACTCTGCGTCTTGTCGTAGCGAATCGCGTTGATGAGATCGTTCATGAAACGCTCGGACGAGATGTAGCAGAGTTTGAGATGTTGATTGCGAGCTTTGATGGCATGGCCGCAGGCGTGCATCAAGTGTGTCTTGCCAAGTCCCACACCGCCGTAAAGATACAGCGGATTGTAAGTCCTTCCCGGCGCCTCCGCGACCGCAAGCGATGCGGCATGAGCAAACTGGTTGCATGAACCCACTACGAAACTCTCGTAGGTGTATCTCGAACTCAACGTCGGTTCTGACTGTATCGGCTCGGAAGGTTCGCTGACGGTTACTACAGCAGCAGCCGACGGAGATGTCTCAATATTATCAATAATAAAATTTTGAGAACTCGATTGAGGAAGAGTGATCTGCTCCGGGACCCCATGGGATCCTTTGCCAACGAGCCACCCAACGGAGTAGCCCGACAGCCGCAACTCGCTTAGCGACTCGGCCAGAACCTTGCCGTAGTTGCTGACTACCCAGTCCTTAACAACCTGGTTCGGAGCTCGAAGATGGATTACGTGTTCAGAACTATCGAGACTTTCGAACCGGATCGGAGTAAACCAGGTGTCGAGAGTCTGCTGATTAAGTCTACCTTTGAGTGAGTGAAGAATTCTGCCCCAAACATTCGTCTCAACAGAGGTGTTCATCGATAACCATCGAGGGAAGGAGTCAATTTGACAAGTTCGTCACGGAACCATACAGCGCGGCTGCCGGTTCTCCGCAGAACTCTAATCTAAATCCTGTCCCATTGTTCTTGGATTCAAATGGCCAATAGTAAACCACGAGGGTTTTCCACAACGTTTTCCACAGGCAGTGGAAAAACCTCTCGGTGTTAAAGTGTTGCTTTAAAGTCTTTTTGTTTCAGCTACTTACAGGGTGGCGACCTTTCAAGCGAGCGGAGACTAACATAGAAGTTTCAAAACGATCAAGGGAGTGGGCTTAATAAAACAACACCGTCTGATCGCCCTTTGACAGCCAGTTGAACGCGACCTCCGAAAGGACTAATCCGGTACACATCATTGTTAAACCGGAGTCTCTTGTTTATGACTTCGGTGCCTTTTTGTGGCCGTCCTCTTTTGTGCCTCTTTGTGCCCACGTTTCTTGACATAAACACAGGCCGCGATTAGTCTTAGGGTTTTCGTTTAAAGGAGAATTCATTTCTATGTCCAAGCGGACTTTTCAACCAAACAACAGACGCCGTGCTAAGACGCATGGCTTCCGAGCACGAATGGCAAGTAAGAATGGTCGCTTGGTGCTGAAGAGACGCCGCGCGAAAGGAAGAAAGCGGCTGACTCCTGCTCATTACTGAAATGGCTACTCTTTCGGTTGATGCATGCGCAAGTATTTGCGGGACACTGCTGAATTTCAGCACGTCTATCGGAACGGTAAGCGGTATGAAGGCGTATTCATCACCGCGTTTGTTATTGAAAACCAGGAACCGAATCATCGCCTCGGCTTAACCGCTTCAAGAAAAGCGCTCGGCAAGGCAGTACAACGTAATCGCGCCAAGCGCTTGCTGCGTGAGACGTTTCGAGCAAATGAATCGCTCTTGCGTGAACTGGGCAGGAACTACGATTGGGTCTTGAACGCGAAGACGGCAGTCTTGAGTCAAAAGGTTCATGCGCCGAGCGAGGAGTTCAAGGGAATAATTGAAAAGGTTGGAAGGTTGGAGACGCGCGATCCTGTGAAGTAGCGATTGTGAAGAGCGTTCTGATCTCATTACTCAAAATTTATAAATTGGCGATTTCACCGCTTCTACCTCCTTCGTGCAGATTCATTCCTACCTGCTCGGAATACGCCATTGACGCGATCTCCCGCTACGGAGCTCTGCGTGGAAGCGGCATGGCTTTACGTCGATTGCTCCGCTGTCACCCGTTCAATCCGGGTGGATACGATCCGGTTAAATAGATTGGCGGAGGTTTGACTAATTAACCTCTATCACGATGCAACAAAAACAACTCTTACTCGCTTTAGTGCTCTCCGCAGTAATACTTTTTTTGTGGAGTCATTTTTTTCCGGTTGTACCTCCGCCGAAGCCGAACGCCGCTGCGACTGCTTCGCCCACTGCTAGTTCGACCGCATCACAAGCCGCGACGACACCTGCTCCGGCAGCGCCCACTCCGGTTTCAATCGCTAATCTGAATACCGCACCGCAGCGCACCGTCACGATTAGCACACCGCTGTATGACGCGAAGTTTGACACACTAGGCGCCGAACCCATCAGTTGGATTATCAAGTTAAACAAGAACAGCAAGACTGAGATCTATTCTGTTGCCGGCAGAAAGAAAGATAAAAAGCCGCTCGAACTTATCTCCGCCGAAGGACTCAAGCGTCAACCACGTCTGGCGCCGTTTCAGCTGCAAACTGGTGACGGAGCTCTCGATACGGCGCTCAGTTCCGCGACGTACAGAGTCGAGGGCCTCGACGCCCCAAGCGGTGACGTCAACCTAAATCTCGCATCCGGTGAAAAAAAAGAACTCACCTTTGTGTACGACGACGCAAACGGAGTTCAAGTTAGGAAAAAGATCGTCTTCGACGCAGATCGTTATGCAACTGAATTGTCGGTACTGGTGAAGCGCGGCGAGCAAACGGTGCCGCAGGTTAAGGTCGCGATTGGGCCGAGCATCGGAGATCAGGGAGTTACCCGTCACACGTTTTATTCAGTCGCACCGGAAGCTGTCGCTTACGTGGGCGACAAGCTCCAGCGTCGCCCTGCGGCCGGAATTAATAGCGACAGCAGTAGCCCTGATCTTCTTAAGTTGAGTGGTCCGACAGACTGGGCTGGCGTCGCTGATACGTATTTCGCGATGGTCGCGGTGCCGATCAGTAAAACTGAAGGACTCGAATATCGGACTGTTGCTTACGAATACAAGCCAACCAGCGGTGCGGCGGAAAAGAGATATCTAATTACCGCTTACGTGCCGATTCCGGCCGACGGCTCACGCACAATCCTCTACACCGGACCAAAGGATCATTATCTGCTTACCCAGGGCAGCCGCGAAGTTAGCGCGTTGGTCCAACGACCGATCGATCTCGAGGGACTGATCGACTACGGTTATCTCGGTTGGCTTTCGCGGCCCTTGGCCGTGCCGATTCTCCAGGCGATTACCTATCTCTACGATCTCACCAGCAGCTATGGTGTCGCGATCATTCTCTTCACGATCGTGATCTACTCGCTCTTCTTTCCACTGAAATGGCGTTCTTCTAAAGCGATGAAGAAAGCGCAGAAGTTGGCGCCGAAGATGAAAGAGTTGCAAGAGAAGATCAAGGGGATGAAGCAAAACGATCCGCGCTTGAAAGAGTTGCAGATGGACCAGCTTCGACTGATGAAAGAAGGCAACCCGCTCGGTGGTTGTTTGCCGTTGCTGATCCAAATGCCTTTTCTGTTTGCGTTGTATCGCGCGATCACGATCTCGCTCGATTTTCGCCAGGCTAGTTTTCTTTGGATACCAGATCTTTCAGCCGCGGAGCCATATCTGATTCACGTCTTGCCGATCCTGATGACGGGCACGATGATCGTGTTGCAACTCGTCACACCCGCTCCCTCTGCGGATCCGCTGCAGAGAAAGATGATGGCTATCGGCATGCCGCTCTTTATGCTTTATATTTTGTGGAGCGCGCCATCGGGCTTAGTCTTATATTGGTTGGTTGGTAATATCGTTGGCTTTAGTCAGCAGTTTCTGATCAATCGTTGGACCAAGCCAGAAGAGGAGGAAGTGCCGGCGCCGCCGGTCAAGGGACCGAGCGGGCGCAAGAAAAAAGTAGACGCAACGGTGTCCAGTTAGTGAGGGATTGAGTCGAATGACAGAAGTGTCGCAACAGGCCGCGGAGTTTCTCGAGAACGTTTTTGAGATGACAGGGCTGCAATTGCAGGTCGGTGTCAAGCAGGGCATTGCGGGCGAAGTACTGGATATCGAAGGCAAAGATGCGGAGTTGTTGCAGGCGCAGACCGGCGAATTGCTCGAGGCGCTGCAGCACTTGTTGAATCAGGTTTTCGGAAGAAGTCTGACTGGAGGCGCGCGACTCGTTTGCGACGTAAATGGTTTTCGCGCAACACGTGAGGCGGAACTGCAAGCCATGGCGAACCTGGCGGCAAATAAGGTCCGACAAACAGGCGTGCCGTTTACCTTCGAACCAATGAGCGCGAATGAACGCAGGATTATTCACCTGACTCTCGCCGACAGTCCGGACCTTTTCACTGAATCGATCGGTGAAGGATCTGAGCGTAAGTTACGAATTGGCCCAAAGAGTTCCGCCCTCAAGAATTGATAGTCCCCCGCGCAAGTTAAAATCTCCATAGCTCGTCATGAATACGATCGTTGCACTATCCACACCGAGAGGGCGCGGAGCTCTCGCCATCATTCGCCTCAGTGGAGTAGACGCGATCGCCATCGCAAGCCGATTGGGCCAACTCGATGAAGTCGAACCAAGACAAGCCACGCTGACAAAGTTAAGACGTTCGAAAGACGATTGTGTCCTGGACCAGGTTTTATTGACTTGCTTTCCGTCGCCGCATTCGTTGACGGGCGAAGACGTGGTAGAGATCAGTTGTCACGGATCACCGGCAATAGTGCGAAGCATCATCGACGCAATAC
>DATFHH010000020.1:0-59628 GCA_035248565.1 Pyrinomonadaceae bacterium
GCGTTCACGATTCTCTTTCTAATCGCCTTCACTTTTCTGTTTCCGGGCGTCAACCTCGGCGCGCTGTTCACAACGTCCGCGATCTTCGGCGTCATTCTCGGTCTCGCGCTCCAGGACACTCTGGGAAACTTCTTTGCCGGAATTTCTTTGCAGGCGGATCGCCCGTTTCAAGTCGGAGACGTGATAACGGTGGGGGCCCAACGCCATACCGGTGTGGTCGAGGAGATCAGTTGGCGTGCGCTCAAGCTGCGTACTTTCAATAATTCTGTAGTGCTGATCGCTAATAGCAACGCCGCTAAGGAGCCGATCGAGGTCCACCCGCGCGGAAACCTGAACGCTCGACTCGTCCTTTTCAATGCTCTTTACACTGACTCGCCCGCAAAAACGATCCATGTAGTGCGCGAGGCAGTGCGTGAAACCGACAATGTTTCGGACAAGGTTCCTCCCATAGTCAGAATTAGAAATCTTGGCGATAACGGCGTCGATTACGAGGTGAAATACTGGCCAATCGATTACGCTAAATACAACGACACCGACGCACTCATCCGCCAGCGGATCTGGTATGCCTTCCGCCGTGCAGGCCTGAACTTCGCGTTCCCGACACGCACGCTTCACATCGAACGCAGACCCGCGGGCGAGATGCGAGACGGCGATGGCGGCGCCATAGCTGAACGACTGTCTGCCGTCGACATCTTCGCGCCTCTGTCATCCGAAGAGACAACATTATTGGCCCAGGCCGCAGTCCGGCACGTCTTCGCGCCGGGCGAGACAGTCATCCGCGCTGGCGATCCAGGCTCCTCGATGTTTGTCGTTCACAAAGGCCGGGTTAGCGTGCAGGTCAGCGAAAATGGCCGCCCCCGAACGGTCGCGACGCTTAACGAAGGCGACTTTTTCGGGGAGATGGCCTTATTTACTGGCGAGCCACGGACTGCCAACGTACTGGCCCTTGAGGAGACAGAGGTCCTGGAGATCGGCCATGGCGCAATGAAAAAGGTGTTCGACAGCAACCCGGATCTGGTCGAATCGCTCAGTTTTATTATGGCCGAACGCCGCCAGGGTCTTGCCTCCCAAGCTGACTCCGCCGCCGCCAGTCCAGACTCCTCCGCCGGAATCCTCTCAGCGATCAAGCGCTTCTTCGGATTGTAATCCCTCCTTGGAGTGCGGCGGCCTGGCGCCGCTTCATCCTCGATAACGCATCATCGATAACAGAGCGGCGTCAAGCCGCCGCACTCCAAGGAGGCGCTCTTTTGGCCGATTTTGCGATGGTATTTTGAGACTTGACAATCAGGCACTCAATCTTTATTATGACGGCACGCTCAGCTAGATTAAATCGGTGGCTGAGAGTTCATAACAAGGAATAAAGGAGGAAAGACACTCATGACCATTATGCGTTACGACCCGTTCCGCGACCTGCGGACCTTGCAAGAGGAAGTAAATCGCCTGTTCTCCACCAACATGTCTCGTGCTTTTGACGATGAAGGCATTGGCCGCGGCGCCTGGGCGCCCAGCGTCGACATTTATGAGAACAAGGACCACATCGTGCTCGAGGCCGAGTTGCCGGGGATGAAGCAGGAGGATTTCGATCTATCAATCGAGAACAACATACTTACCCTGCGCGGTGAGCGAAAGTTCGAGAAGACCGATGAGACCGACAACTATCATCGAGTCGAGCGCTCGTATGGCGCCTTTACTCGTTCGTTCACTCTGCCGCAGACAGTTTCTGCTGAAGGAGCAACTGCTGAATACAACAACGGTGTGTTGCGCGTGACTTTGCCCAAACGCGAAGAGACTAAAGCTCGTCGCATTCAGGTTACGGGCAAAGAAGCAGGCAGTCAGCAAAAGACGATTGAGACCACAGCCGAAACCGGCAAAGCGAAAGAAGCAACTGGCGGGCGATAAGCTTTGAGGATCGGTAAAGCGAGCGGGCTCGGCGTAGTTTGGGATACGAATACGAGCCCGTTCTTAGTCTTTTTTGAGAGAGAGTTTTTAGTCAGATGCGTTTAGACAAGTTCACTCTACGCGGGCAGGAAGCAATTCAAGCCGCGATCGAGCTTGCAGAAAGAAATCAACACCAGCAGGTTGAACCTGAGCATTTGCTGATCGCGATGCTCGAACAACCTGAAGGCATCGTTAGACCAATTTTAGGGAAACTCGGTACTAACGTTGCGGTGGTTTTGAATGACACGCAAGCTGCCGTCGCGCGTTTTCCTCGTGTGCAAGGCGGGCAACAGTACTTTAGTTCGCGATTGAGCCAGATATTTGCGGCTGCGCAAAAGCAGGCGGAGCAGATGCAGGACGAGTTTATCTCGACTGAGCATTTGCTTCTCGCGATCGCCGAAGAAAAAGACGGCGACGCAGGGAAGATCCTTAGGCAGCATGGCGTCGTTAGAGACGATCTATTCAAGGTGATCGAACAGATGCGCGGGGGCTCGCGGATCACCGATCAAAATGCCGAACAGAATTATCAGGCGCTTTCAAAATACGCACGCGATTTAACTGAGCAAGCACGAAAAGGAAAACTCGATCCCGTTATCGGCCGCGACGATGAGATTCGTCGCACGATTCAAGTTCTTTCACGTAGGACCAAAAACAATCCGGTACTGATCGGCGAACCAGGTGTCGGTAAGACGGCGATAGTCGAGGGCCTGGCCCAACGAATCGTCTCGGGCGACGTGCCTGAAACTCTGCGTAACAAACGGCTGGTGGCACTCGATCTGGGCTCAATGCTGGCGGGCGCGAAGTATCGCGGCGAATTCGAAGACCGTCTCAAAGCAGTCTTGAAAGAGATCGAGAACGCACAAGGTCAAATTGTTCTCTTCATCGACGAGCTACACACGCTTGTCGGCGCCGGCGCTGCGGAAGGCGCGATAGACGCGTCGAACATGTTGAAGCCGGCGTTGGCGCGTGGCGAGTTGAGATGCGTCGGCGCCACGACTCTTAACGAATACAAGAAGCATATCGAGAAGGATGCCGCGCTCGAACGCCGTTTTCAGGTGGTCTATGTTGGCGAACCGACTGTAGAAGACACGATCGCCATTCTCCGCGGTCTAAAAGAACGTTACGAGGTCCATCACGGCGTTCGCATTAAAGACTCGGCCATAGTCGCCGCAGCCACACTTTCAAATCGTTACATCACGGATCGTTTTCTACCTGACAAAGCTATCGATCTGATTGACGAAGCGGCATCACGGCTGCGCATCGAGATCGATTCGCTGCCACAGGATATCGATCAGTTGGAGCGCGAAATTATTCAGCTCGAGATCGAGCGCCAGGCGCTGCAAAAAGAAGAAGACGAAAAATCGAAAGCACGACTGAGAGAGATCGAACAGCGTATCGCTGATCTGAGGGAAAAGTCCTCCGGCATGAAAGCCAAATGGCAGTCGGAGAAAGAAGCAATCGATCACATACGCACGGCGAAAGCCGAGCTCGAACAGCTCAGACTGCAACTGGACCAGGCGCGCAATGGCGGCGATCTGGCACGCGCGTCAGAGATCCAGTACGGCAAGATTCCGGAGTTGGAGCGCCGGCTAAAAGTCGAACAGGACAATTTGGCCAAGTTTCAGCAGGATGGGGTCATGCTGAAGGAAGAGGTTGACGAAGAGGACGTCGCGGAAGTCGTTGCTAAGTGGACGGGCATTCCGGTTTCGAAGATGCTCGAAGGCGAGATGCACAAGCTGGTGACGATGGAAGAGCGACTGGGCCAACGCGTGATCGGGCAGGAAGAGGCGCTGGCTGCGGTCGCAAATGCAGTCCGTCGCGCACGAGCAGGCTTGCAGGATCCGAATCGCCCGGTTGGTTCGTTCATCTTTCTTGGTCCAACCGGTGTCGGTAAGACCGAGACGGCACGTGCGCTCGCAGAATTTCTGTTTGACGATGAGCGAGCGATGGTCCGGCTCGATATGTCGGAGTACATGGAGAAGCACGCGGTCGCGCGCATGATCGGCGCACCTCCGGGATATGTCGGCTATGAAGAAGGCGGCCAGCTTACTGAAGCCGTTCGCCGCCGGCCTTACTCGGTGATCCTTTTTGATGAGATCGAGAAGGCGCACCCGGATGTTTTCAACGTGCTGCTTCAGATACTCGACGACGGGCGGTTAACGGATTCAAAGGGTCGCACAGTTGACTTCAAGAACACCGTGCTGATCATGACTTCGAATCTGGGCTCTCGCGAGATTCAGTCGGTCCAGGATGACGAAAAGCAGGTACGCGAAGCGGTACTGCAGGAACTGCGACTGCATTTCAAACCGGAGTTTCTGAATCGCATTGACGATATTGTCATCTTCCATCAGCTCTCGCGCGAGCAGGTTGGAAAGATCATCGACGTGCAACTCGAGCGTTTGCGAGCGATGTTGCACGAGCGCAACGTGTCGTTGGTGCTCGAGCCTTCTGCAAAAGAACTGCTGATGCGCGAGGGCTACGATCCGACTTACGGCGCGCGTCCATTAAAGCGCGCGATCCAGTCGCTGATTCAAAACCAGCTGGCAGTAAAACTGTTGCAAGGAAATATCTTGCCGGGCCAAACCGTGAGAGTCTCCGCCAACGGCGACCGGATGGAGTTTAAGACTGACGCGGCATTCGCGACCGCACAAGGCACACGGGAGAAATAGGACATGTCACAACAGTGGAATCCGTTGCAGGACCTCATGGTCCTGCAGGATCGAATGAACAGACTTTTCGAAGACGCGACGCAGCGGCGCACTCAGGCAGAGACGGATAGAGGCGACGAGTTTGAGCGTGCCGATTGGACTCCTCCGTCCGATATTTACGAAACTGAGTCTGGTTATGTGATCGCGATGGATCTACCGGGAATCGATCGCCAGGCACTCGAGATCAACGTCGACGACAATCGATTGGTAGTGAAAGGTGCGAGAGACATTTCGAAGGAGAGACAACATCGCAGCGAGCGACCGCGAGGAAAATTCCTGCGAACGTTTAGTCTTCCGGGGTCGGTCGATCAGGGGAAGATCACGGCTGAGTTCAAAGATGGCGTTTTAGAAATCACGCTGCCGAAGCAGCGCGAGCAAAAACCGAAGAAGATTGATATCAAGATCTCAGAAAGCCGCGGATAACGCGGATTTAAGACGGATTATGGAAAACGAGAATAACGAGCTTAGGGTGACGGACAGGCGTCGAGTGTATCTCGACGACCAAGGCACTGAACGCGTGAACGAGGAAGTCGAGCAGCCAAACCTCAAACCAAGTTACGTTGAGGAGCTTGAAACGCGCACGAAAGCTGCGGAGAAACAGGTGCATGAAGTCCAGGCACGCTTCGATCAGTTGCGCCAACAACTACAACGCGAGACTGACGAAACCCGGCAGCGTTTGAATCGTTCTGCTGACGAACGTGCGGCGGGTGAAAAGGCAAAGTTTATCGCCGCGCTGCTGCCGGTAATGGACGACCTGAACCGCGCCATCGAAGCTGCTTACGGCGATTCATCTCGAGCAGCGATTCTGGAAGGTCTTCGCAGCATAGCGAATAGTTTTCAGGCAGCGTTGACGAATGCAGGTGTCGAGCCCATCGAGTCGATCGGTGAAGAGTTCAATCCGGAGTTTCACGAGGCGGTCGATACCGAAGAAACGACCAGCGAGATGGACGGAAAAGTGATTGCAGAATATAGTCGCGGTTTCCGCATGGGAGATCGGTTGCTGCGTCCAGCGCGCGTTAAAGTCGGACGCGGATCCGCGCAAGCAAAGTCTGTGTAATACGTGGCTAAAAATAGAAGGAGACACAAGAGTGCCGGCAAAAGAAGTGAAGTTTAGGGAAGAAGCACGCAATGCGATGCTTCAGGGTGTGGACATACTCGCGAATGCGGTGCGCGTGACGTTAGGACCAAAAGGTCGCAACGTCGTTCTCGGAAAGAAATTCGGCTCACCCGTGATCACCAAAGACGGTGTCACTGTAGCCAAAGAGATCGACCTCCAAAACAAGTACGAAAACATGGGCGCGCAGATGGTTCGCGAGGTCGCCGTTAAAACCAATGACAAAGCCGGCGACGGCACGACGACTGCCACAGTTCTCGCGCAGGCCATTTTTCGTGAGGGCGTAAAAAACGTTGCTGCCGGCGCGAATCCGATGGCGTTGCAGCGCGGAATTCAGTTGGCCACCGAGCAAGTGGTTGCTGAATTAGAACGCATGTCCAAGAAGGTGAAGACCAGGGAAGAGCTGACGAACGTCGCCACTGTTTCGGCCAACAACGACCGCAGGATCGGAGAACTCATTTCCGAAGCGATGGATCGAGTTGGCAAGGACGGCGTCGTCACAGTTGAGGAGTCCAAGACCTTGCAGACCGAGCTCGAAATCGTCGAGGGAATGCAATTCGATCGTGGCTACTTATCTCCTTACTTCATCACCAATGCCGATCGCATGGAAGCGATTCTCGACGAGCCCTACATTCTGCTTCACGAGAAAAAGATTTCGAACATGCGCGAACTGCTGCCATTGTTGGAACAGACAGTTGGAGCCGGCCGCGCGATGCTGATCATCGCTGAAGATGTCGAAGGCGATGCACTGGCAACACTCGTGGTCAATCGACTTCGTGGCACGATCAAAGTTTGCGCGGTGAAAGCGCCGGCATTTGGTGATCGGCGTAAAGCGATTCTGGAGGATCTGGCGATCCTGACCGGCGGCAGAGTTATCACCGAGGATCTCGGTATCAAACTCGAGAACGTAACGCTTCAGGATCTCGGAACGGCCAAACGTGTAATCGTCGATAAAGAGACCACAACTATTGTCGAGGGTGGAGGCGATCGCAAAGCCATTCAGGGCAGAGTGGCGACGATTCGCAGTCAGATCGAAGAAACTACTTCTGACTACGATCGCGAAAAACTCCAGGAGCGATTGGCGAAACTTGCTGGCGGCGTAGCTGTCGTAAGAGTTGGCGCGGCGACTGAGACCGCGATGAAAGAAATCAAGACGCGTGTTGAAGACGCGTTGAATGCGACGAAAGCTGCCGCGCAGGAAGGCATTGTGGTTGGAGGCGGCGTCGCTTTATTGCGAGCCGCAAAAGTTCTTGACAACCATGCTGCTGACGATCCCGATGTTCGAACGGGCGTGAACATTGTTCGACGTGCATTGCAGGAGCCAATTCGCCGAATTGCTGAAAACGCCGGCATCGAAGGCGCTGTGGTTGTTGGCGAAGTAGAACGGTTGAAAGGAAATAAAGGATTTAACGCCGTAACCGGTCAATTTGAAGATCTCGCCACTGCTGGAATTATTGATCCGACAAAGGTGGTGCGCACGGCCCTACAAAACGCCGCCTCGATCTCGGGTTTGTTGTTAACCACTGACGCCGCTGTGACCGAACTGCCTGAGAAGCCCAAGAAGGGCGGCCCGCCAATGCCAGGAGGCGACGATTACGACTACTAGCCGCAAAAAGCCGCAAAAAGAAGTAGCCACAAAAAGGCACAGAAAGCACAAAAAGATTTTTCTAAATCATTTGTGCCTTTTGTGCATTTTTGTGGCTGACAAATTGCAGGCGAAGCAGCGTCGGCGATTGTTATTGCATTGAAACGCAACGGCGCTTATGCTGACGACATCCAAGTTCCGCAACTTGGATTGTTAAATTAAAATATGGTTGATTTAGGTTCATACAAAGATAAATTTGGCGAGACGGGCCAGCGTATTCTGGAACATGCGCTGAATGAATCGCGCCGGCGTGACCAGAACTTCGTCTCGGTGGAGCATATTCTTCAGGCCCTGACTATGGAAGAGCCGGATATGTTCAACTCCGCGATGCGCGAGTTATCGCTCGACCCTGTCGTCGTTAAAATGGCGATTGAAAAACGCCTCAGCAATAGCCGCCAGCAACATGCCGGCAAAGGATTCCGTATTGGTCCTGATACAACAGATCTCTTCAAGCGCGCGATGGAGCGAGCCAGAAATCAGGGTCGCAAAACAATTGAAGCAACAGACATCTTCGAAGCTTTGAGCAATCACGACAGTCTGTTCGTCGAAGTTCTCAGAAACATGGGTGCAAACCCTGAAGCGGTCGCGGAAAACGTGCGAGCACAGGTGCAAAAACGCGAGCAGGAAGAAGAACAGAACAGAAAGAAGTTTGAGCTTCCGCCTTATCTAAAACACTTCGGAGTTTCGCTCAATCGACTAGCGCGAGCAGACAAGATCCCACCCACTATAGGACGCGAAAAAGAGATTCAACAGATCATCGAGATCCTCTGCCATCGTGAGCGTGCAAACTCACCGATGTTAGTTGGTGAACCGGGTGTCGGCAAGACTGCCGTCATCGAGGGACTCGCACGCCTGATCGAACTGGAGCCTGAGAAAGTTCCGGCGCGTTTGCGTGGTTCGCACATCGTGCAACTGCAAATGGGCGGCATCGTCGCGGGAACAATGCTGCGCGGCATGTTTGAAGAACGAATCAAGGGAATCATTGACGAGGTCAAAGAACGCGACAACCTGATTCTCTTTATCGACGAAGCGCATACGATCATCGGCGCGGGCGCAGCACTCGGCACGTCATCCGATGCGGCCAACATGTTTAAGTCAGCACTGGCTCGTGGCGAGATGCGCATCATCGGCGCGACGACTCTATCAGAGTACAAAGAGTACATCGCTGACGACGAAGCACTCGCTCGACGGTTCCGGCTGGTGAAAGTAGTTGAACCATCGATAACCGAAACGCGCGAGATCCTGCTCGGACTTCGTCCACGACTCGAGAAAAACTATTCAGTAAAGATCTCTGACGCCGCAATCAACACAGCGTTGGAGATGGCGCCGAAGTACATTCGAAATCTTCACCTGCCGGACAAAGCAATCGGATGGCTCGACACCGCCGCTGTAAAGGTCGAGATCAATGAGCCGCAGAAGATGGTGGTCCAACCCGAGCACGTGATTGAAGTCATTTCGCAGGAGTCAAGAATTCCACGCGACATGATCTTCCGCGACACGAGCGATCGTTTCGCGATGACCGAAGCGATGTTGGGTCGCCGAGTTATCGGACAGAAAGAAGCGATCCGTGCGGTTGCGCAGCGTCTGCGACTGAATAAAGGACCGTTGAAAGAGTCACACTACAAACCTGATGGGGTGTTGCTGTTTCTTGGTCCAACAGGTGTCGGTAAGACCGAACTGGCGAAAGCAGTCGCTGAGTTTATGTTCGGTGACGAAGAGAAGATGGTCCGCATCGACATGTCGGAATACAGCGACGGCACCGTGAGCATCGAGAAACTGATCGGTATGCCACGCGGAATCGTCGGCTCAGAGCGAGGCGGAATCCTCACTGAGCAACTGCGTGAGAACCCGTACACCGTGTTGCTGCTGGATGAAGTGGAGAAGGCTTCGCCGTATTTGATGAACCTCTTCCTGCAGGCTTTCGACGAAGGTTGGTTGACGGACGGACGCGGCAAGAAGGTTTATCTCTCAGACGCGATCGTCATCATGACGTCAAACCTTGGTTCGGAGAGTTTCAAGAAGTTTGAGAAACCCCTGGGCTTTGGCACCAAGACAGCTTCCGACTTCCGTGCAGTGAAAAATGAAGTGATGAAGGCTGCCGAGCAACGGTTCTCGCCGGAGTTTCGGAATCGTATCGATGAGATCGTCGTCTTCTCGCCGTTGACGATGGATGAAGTGCGACAGATCGCAAAGCTCTATCTCGAAAAACTGCGTCGCCAAATGGAAAGGCAAGGGAAACTGATGGACGTCAGCGAAGCGGCTGTGAATCTACTTACTGAGAAGGGATACAGCCCGTCGTATGGCGCACGTTTCCTGAAGCGACACATCGATGAGAAGGTAAAACTCCCGATTACTGGGTTGTGGAAGACGTCTTCACGGTTCCGTGTCGATGTTGAAAATGAAGAGACGGTGGTCAAGCCTGAAGGCGCACCCAAGCCTGAGTTCAATTGAATTTTTTAGCCACGGATTCCACAGATAGAAAACGGATTAGATCCCCTTTTTATCCGTCTAATCCGTGGCTGCAATACGTATGATATTTAGAGTTTTTGCCTTCCTTCTGATCGTTTGTTTAGCGACTAGTCTGGTTAGTTCACAAACCTCAGCGCCGTCAGTCGACGAAAAATCTCAACAGATCATCGATCGTGCGGTCGAAGTGTTGGGCGGCCAAAAGTATCTAAACGTCCAGACAGTCATCGGCAAAGGCTTTTATACCAGTTACAAGGACGGTATTCCGCAGGATCCAGCTCGCTTCCTCGACTACATCGCCTGGCCCGATCGCGAGCGGACCGAGTTTAGTGGCGCAGGGATTCGCACGATTCAAACAAATGCAGGCGACAGCGGCTGGTTGTTTGACGGCGCAGTGAAGAAGATCTCAGATCAAAGTCCGGCACAGGTCGAAGAATTCAAACGTGGGCTGCACACTGGTTTGGAATATCTGCTGCGCGGCTGGTGGAAAAAGGAAGGTGGAACGATTACGTATGTCGGGCGCCGCGAAGCCGGTTTGGCGAAACGTAACGAGACGATCAGACTGACTTATCCAAGCGGCTTCTGGATCGAATATGAATTTGGCGCGCGTGATGGTCTTCCGGCAAAGATCATCTACAAACGCATGCGAAAAGATCCGGACACCGGTGATGAGGTCGAAGTCACCGAAGAGGATCAACTATTCAAGTTCATCACGATTGATGGCGTAACTGCGCCATGGGTGATCGATCACTTCATCAATGGCAAACAGAGCAGCCGGATCAACTACGAATCCGTCCAGTACAACCAACGCTTCCCCGACAATCTCTTCGCCAAACCCGACAACATCAAAAGCATCAAATAAAATCCGCGTCATCCGCGGCTCAGATCGCCAATCCGCCATCAACCTGAATCACCTGGCCCGTGATGTAGCGCGCGTCATCCGAAAGCAAAAACGCCGCGATACGCGCAATCTCATCCGGCTCCGCAAACCGTCCCAGCGGGATCTGTTCGCGAATCTTTGCCTGATAGTTTTCATCAAGCTTCCCAGTCATTTCAGTCACAACCATGCCAAGTGCTAAGGCGTTAACAGTAACTTTACGACTAGCAACCTCTTTCGCCAGTGCTTTTGTCAGACCAACCATTCCCGCTTTCGACGCAGAATAGTTTGATTGTCCGGGCATGCCGACTTCACCGCTGATCGACGAGATATTCAGGATCGAGCCGCCTGTGTCTTGTCGAAGCATCGTGCGTAAAACTGCTTTGGCAAAGTTCCACGCGCCTTTGAGATTTATATCGAGCACTTCGTCCCAGTCTTCTTCTTTCATTCGCAGGATCAGATTGTCGCGGGTGACGCCCGCATTGTTGACAAGGACATCGATGCGGCCAAAAGCGTCCTTCACTTGTTTGACCATCTCGCCCGCAGCTTCAGTATTTGCGACGTCACATTGGACCGCGAGTGCATGCACGCCCAGTGTTTCGAGCTCCGCTTTCAAACTCTCCGCCGCTTCCGCGCTCTTCGCGTAGTTGAATGTGACGTCAGCGCCGCGTCTCGCGAGTTCGAGCGTAATGGCCCGTCCGATGCCACGTGTACCACCAGTGACAATAGCCACTCGACCGGCAAATGGTTTCTGGTCCGTCATGGATCTCTTCTATCACAAAGAAGCGCAAAAAGTACAAAGCATGAGATACTTTGGTCACAATGCTCGATCTCAATTACGTCAGAGAAAATATCGATAAAGTGCGCGCGGCGCTCGACGCGCGGCGCGCCGATACAACAGCGCTCGACGACTTCACGCGCGCCGATCAAGAGCGTCGCCGCGTGATCGCAGAATCGGATCAACTCAACGCACAACGCAACGCGTCAAGCCGCGAGATTGGCGCCTTGATGAAAGAAGGCAAGAAAGAGGAAGCAGAAGCGCGCCGCGCTCAGGTTGCCACGCTTAAAGATGGAATTAGCGAGCTGGATCAACTGCGCGCCGTAAGCGAGTCGCGCATGCAGGAGTTGCTCTCCACCCTGCCCAACATTCCGCACGACAGCGTGCCGGTTGGCGCTGATGAGTCTGCGAATCTCGAGGTGCGTCGTTGGGGCAGGCCGCCAAAGTTTGACTTCGAACCGAAGGACCACGTCGATCTCGGCGCCGCGCTCGGTATTCTTGATCTCGAGCGCGCAACCAAGATCGCCTCCGCACGTTTTGCGATTCTCAACGGCGCCGGTGCGCGACTCGAACGCGCGCTGATCAATTTCATGCTCGACGTGCAAACGCGCGAGCATGGTTATCTCGAAACACTGCCACCGTTCATCGTCAATCGTGCTGCACTCTTTGGCACGGCGCAATTGCCAAAGTTCGAAGCGGATCTTTTCAAGTTAGAAGATCCGCGCGATCTTTATTTGATTCCCACGGCAGAAGTGCCGGTAACGAACTATCACCGCGAAGAGATTCTCGACGCTTCACAATTGCCGCTGCGCTGGGCTGCATACACGCCGTGTTTTCGTTCGGAGGCCGGCAGCTATGGGCGGGATACGCGCGGAGTGATCCGGCAACATCAGTTTGAGAAAGTTGAACTGGTTAAGTATTCACTTCCGGAAAATTCTTACGAGGAATTGGAGTCGCTGACTCGCGATGCGGAGTCGATCCTGCAAAAACTCGGGATTCACTATCGAGTTGTAGCACTCTCGACAGGCGATCTCGGATTTGGCTCAGCTAAGACTTACGACATCGAGGTGTGGTTGCCGTCGCAGAATACTTTTCGTGAGATCTCTTCGTGCTCGAACTACGAAGCATTCCAGGCGCGGCGGGCGCAGATTCGTTTCCGCCGCGCTGGTGGATCGAAGCCGGAGTTTGTGCACACACTGAATGGATCAGGATTGGCGATCGGGCGCACGTGGATCGCGGTACTGGAGAATTATCAGCAAGCGGATGGATCCGTGATCATTCCGGAAATCCTACAGCCCTATGTCGACCTGGATAAGATTAGCCGCGGCTGACGCGGATTATTTGATTCGAATATCAAACGGCATCACGAGCATCGTCTCGCCGTTCTTCATCCGGTCCATCAACGCCATGTAACGCAACGCACGCCGTGCGTCTTCAGGCAATGCCGCAAACACTTCGCGTTGTTGCTCGACTTTGGTGTTTGAGTTCTCACCGTCACTACTCAAAAGCTGCTGTAAGAACGTCGTCGGATACGGCAGGATCACGCGCTCCACACCTTTGTCCGCGGGAATCTTCGCGAGTTGTTTCGCGGCCTCGATGGCCTTGTCCAATCCACCGAAGTCATCCACCAGACCTCGATCCTTCGCCTGCGCTCCCGTCCAAACACGACCCTGACCAACGGTATCGATAAACTGCGGATCCTTGTGCCGTCCCTTCGCTACTTTCGGCACGAAGTCCTGGTAGTAAGTCGTTTTGATCCAATCTTCAAACTTGGCACGCTCATCGTCAGAAAACTTTTCCGTCTCGCGAAACATTCCCGCTGTCTTGCCGCGTAACACGTACTCGTTTGAGATTCCGAGCCAATCATAAAAACCACGCACGACCGGCTTGCCCGCGACCACGCCAATCGATCCAGTAATCGTCGACGGTTGAGCGATGATCTTGCTCGCACTCGCCGAGATGTAATAACCACCTGACGCCGCCACGTCGCTCATCGAAACGACAACCGGCTTCTTCTGATTCGCTGCTTCAACTGCATGCCAGATGATGTCAGATGCGAGACCCGATCCTCCCGGACTATCAACACGCAAGACCACCGCCTTGATCGACTTATCTGCCGCCGCGTCGTTAAGAGCTTTGGCAACGGTGTCTGAACCGATCGATTGTTCGCCTGACGGACTGTTTTCTGAACTGCCGGAACCGATGTCGCCGGACGCATAAATCACTGCGATCCTTTCGCCCTTATTCAGTCCAAACGATTCCGGTGAGACGTCTCTGTAGTCCGCTCCGCGCACCGCCACGAATGAATCGGTATCTTTATAGCCAAGCAGTTTCTTCAGTTGCTTCTCAACGTCGTCTTTGTAAACCGCATCGTCAATCAGACCTGCTTCCTTCGCTTTTGCGGCGTTGTAAGGAGCGTTGTCGATCAATGCGCGCACTTCATCGGGAGTCTTGTGACGCGCCTGCGCGATCGCGTTCACGTAACGACTGAAAAGATCGTCGAGCATTGAATTGATGTACTCACGGTGAGCGTCAGTCATCTGCTTCTGCGTGAACATGTCGCCTGCGCTCTTGTATTTTCCGATCTGAAAAATGTCAGGATAGATCCCGAGCTTGTCGAGCGAGCCGCGGAAGAACATGACGTCGGCGGCGAGTCCGTTGATGAACAACTCGCCCGGCGGCGGAACGATGATTTTGTCGCACGCGGTCGCGATGTAGTATTCCTTGTTCAAACCAAACTCAACGTACGCGTAGACAGGCTTTCCAGACGAACGAAAGTCAGTGATCGCATCGCGGATCTCTTCGGCCTTGCCCCAGCCGACGCCTGAGAGGTCGACGTCAAGCAGGATGGCTTTGATTCGTTTGTCGAGCTTCGCCTTCTTGAATTGCATGATCAGGCCGGTGAGAGACTGGTCCGGACCGCCGAAGAATTTCTTGAACGGATCGTCGGGTGTGTAATCGGGCAGCGACCCGGCGACGCGAAGCGTGAGCACGCTATTGTCGTGAATCGTTGGCTCACTGCGGCGCAACGCAACCCAGAGCAGGGCGATGCAGATAACGGCGACCAGGAACAATCCGCCTAAGATCCCTAATATGATCAAGGCTGTCTTTCGTGTTGTTGACATTTTTCGACCTCAGTTCTTGTGAGTACGCAAGTATCTAAGAAAAGGTTTATCCACAGATGACGCAGATTACGCCGATTTGATTATCCAGCCACCTCCGATAACTTCGTCGCCGCGATAAAAGACCGACGCCTGGCCCGGAGTGATTGCACGTTGCGGTTCGTCGAAGACGATGTGAGCGCGTTGGTTGTCTAATGGTGTGATGGTCGCGGGTGCCGCGGTGTGACGATAACGCACGCGCACTTCAGCACGCACAGGCTTCTGCGGATCTTCAAAGGCAACCCAGTTAACGCGAGCAACTGTGAATTTGCGACTCAACAACTCTTCTGCTGGACCAGCGGTCACGCGGTTCTTATCAGCATCGATCGAGATCACATACAACGGACGTTCATCTGCAATGCCGATTCCGCGTCGCTGCCCGATGGTGTAACGATGAATGCCTTCGTGCCGGCCGATAACGCGACCACTCGTGTCGACTATCTCGCCCGATCCAGGTAAACGCTCACTTGCACTCTCCGCGTCGAGATAACGATCGATGAAACCCGCGTAATCGCCGTCTGGAACAAAGCAGATCTCCTGCGATTCCTTTTTTTCAGACACTCCGACTAGACCATGTTGCCGCGCTGCGTCACGCGCCTCAGGCTTCGACATCTCACCCAATGGAAACAACGCTCGCGCGAGTTGCGCCTGCGTCAGTTCCCACAAAAAATACGACTGGTCCTTCTGATCGTTCTTTCCACGCAGTAGCTTGTAACGATTCGTCGCCGGATCAAACTCGACACGCGCGTAATGACCGGTTGCAACCTTTTCGCAGCCCAGGCTCACAGCGAGTCGATCTAGTGAGGCAAACTTCAAACGGCTGTTGCACGACACGCACGGGATCGGTGTCTCACCGTGCAGATAGCTGTCGACAAACGGTTGCACTACGTCGCGCTCGAAGTCGCGCTCGAGATTCAACACATAAAACGGAAAGTCGAGCTCTTCGGCGACGCGACGCGCATCGTAAACGTCGTCGAGAGAACAGCAACGAGACGGCAGCGGATCGCCGTTCTCGTCGACGTTGATGCCCCGGCGCTGATCCCAGAGTTGCATCGTAAAGCCGACGAGCTCGTGACCCTGCTCCTTCAGAATTGCCGCGGCCGCGGAGGAATCCACGCCGCCACTCATTGCTACTGCTATCTTCATATTTCCAATTTGTATCTTTTGTGCCTCTTTATGGCCAAATGTTAAGATGCCAATAAATGCCTGAAAGCGCAATCCAGGATTACCGAGTCGCGACCGAACCTTATTACCTGCCAGTCGGCCGGGAAGTCGAGCTGTTCGGGGCGGCGCATTCCGCGAGACTTCCAGTGATTCTCAAAGGTCCAACTGGCTGTGGCAAGACCCGTTTCGTCGAACACATGGCGTGGCGACTCGAACGGCCACTGATCACCGTGGCTTGTCACGAAGATCTCTCGTCGACTGACCTCGTTGGACGTTTCTTGTTGGAAGGTGAAGAGACGATCTGGCACGACGGGCCGCTCACTTCCGCTGTGCGCACGGGCGCAATCTGTTATCTCGACGAAGTCGTCGAGGCGCGCAAAGACACTGTTGTGATCATTCACCCGCTGACCGATCACCGGCGGCGCCTGCCGATAGAAAAACGCGGCACGATTCTCGAAGCGCCTGATGATTTCATGCTCGTTGTTTCCTATAACCCTGGCTATCAATCGATACTCAAGGATCTAAAACAGTCCACGCGTCAACGCTTCGTGGCGATTGAGTTTGACTATCCGCCGCCGGAGATGGAAGCGGAGATTGTTGCGCGCGAAGGTGGTGTTGATGAGGGCACGGCGCGCGATCTGGTTTTGATCGGCCAGAAAGTGCGCAACCTGCGTGGTCACGGTTTGGAAGAAGGTGTTTCCACTCGACTCTTGATTTACGCCGCTCAACTCATCGCGCTCGGCATTCCTCCGGTCGATGCAGCCGAAGTCGCGATGTGCTCTCCTATTACTGATGACCGCGAGCTGCAACGCAGCATTCGAGAGATCATCACGACGGTTATTTAGAAGATTGATTTCACGCAAAGGCGCAAAGCCGCAAAGTTCTAGTCGACGCACTTGATTTTCTCTTTGCGTCTTTGCGCCTTTGCGTGAGAAGTTCTTAATGATGCCTGACGAGCACGAACATCATTCCGCTGAGCGGCAGTCCTTTCTGGAACTGACGCGGAGCATCGCGGGACTGCCGCTCGATCAAACAGCGGCGGTGTTGGAGACGAGTGCCGCGATTGCCGGAGTTTCGCTGCGCGCCGGCATCGAGTTTCTCCGCGCCGCTGCCGCCGCTTCTCACGTCTTGCAACCAACGGAACTGCGCTCGTGGGGCGACATGGGCCGTCGCCTCGCGATGACCGATTACGAATCCGCAGTCGCATTCTTTGCTGAAGGCGTTGAACGGTTGAGAGATGTCCCACCTGAGCTTCGCCCAGCCGTTTTCGTTTTGTGCACGCGACAGATGGTCCTTTCCACAGCGATTGGTCGCGAGACTCTTCAATCGCTGCCCGCGTTAGCTACAGGAATAAACGACGCCGAATTGCTTCACTCGATTCTCAACGTTGCCACCGAAATCGCGCGTCGCTCCGCGAAACACAGTTCTGAGTTTCTCAACGCGAGCAGCACAGTCTTGCGCCAGCTCAAGAACTTTCACGATCCAAATGTGACTTCCGCAGCCGTAGCTCTTGCGAGCGCTTTCGCTTCGCGAGCAGGCGGTATCGCTGCCGATGCCTGGGCTATCATTCCTGAAGCGCTGGCCGAACTTTCAGCAACTGATGCAAAGCGTCTGCTACACAGCGCTGAGAACTTTCTCGAACGCGGTGGTGGCGCCGCTCTTCACATCCTGATCGCTGGCGGCGAGATTCTGCGTCGCGCACCTGAAATCTTTGACGAGTGGATCGCGCTGCTGTGGGCCGTGGCCGCGCACGGTAACGCGAGTCTGGTCGCTTTTGTTCGCAGCAGTCCTGGATTTGTTCGACTACTAAACACCGATGCAAATCGTGCCTCGGCTATCGAGCTCGCGCTTCGTGTGCTGGCGCTTACAAAAGAGATTGCTGCTGTCGATGGTGAGGCGGCGTTGGCTTGCTTTCGTTCGAGCTCGCGTGCGTTGCGAACTGTCTCGATCGAACAGTTTGAAGCGTGGGCTCGGCGCGGGTTGACCTCAGGTCGGACAGATACGCGCGCTCGTCGCAGCTATTTTTCACTCGAGACACGCGGCAGTTACGAAGCACTCCTCAGCGGTAGTGCCGGTTTGCCACTCGACTCGGTGCAACACCTGCTCCGGCTTTACGTCGAAGCTCTGACCGGTCGTGAAGTCGAGATTGCTCCGCTGGCAGCCGTGCCTGATGAAGCGCGAATCGACGATGGACGCACGATTCACCTGCCGTCGCTGGTGAATGAATTCAGCGATGACGATCTTGATTTCCGTTTGTACAAAGTATTGGCCGCACATGCTGCCGGACAGATTGAGTTTGGCACTTACGAGCGCGGCGGAATGTTGCGCGCGGCGCATTCGGCGATCGTGGCGAAGTATGCGGAAGATAATGTCGATGCATTCGACGCGTTTGCCCTGGCAGATGAGATCGTTCAAATGGGCGACAAAGAGGCGCAAAAGGAAACAAAAGTCTCTGAAGATGTTGGTTATCGAGAGGTGCTGAAATTGTTTCCGCAGCCACAACTCGCGCGTCGTGTTTTTGGAACGCTTGAGAATGGCCGCATCGATCGTCGTCTTCGTCAAACATATCGAGGTCTCAGTCGCGATCTGGATCTGATTCGCCAACATCTTAGCCGCAGCCGGCCGCGCATCGCCGAGTTGCCTCTGTCGCTCGTTCCGTTTGAACTGCTCTTTCAAGTGACGATGCTAGGT
This sequence comes from Pyrinomonadaceae bacterium, assembly GCA_035248565.1. GTDB lineage: Bacteria > Acidobacteriota > Blastocatellia > Pyrinomonadales > Pyrinomonadaceae > PSRF01. Next base: position 18,543 of record DATFHH010000020.1, read on the forward strand.
GGAGCGCGCGATGACGCTCGTATGGCGTATGGTCAAATCATTTCGGAGTTGGAAACGATCGTTAGCGAGTACCTCTCTCGCACGCACACGAGTGTTGCTGACACGATGATGGCGACCAGTCGCGTTTACGATCTTTTTCAATCTGTCGTTCCGGTTGACGATTCGGTGCAGCAGGTCGAGGCGCCGGAAGATCAATCTGAGTCTGATGACGACTCCGCCGCCACAGAAACGTTGAAGCAACGGCAAGCGCAACAAGTGCCGCAACGTCGCGATGCGCGTGAGTTGTTCAATGCCTGGAACGATCCGTCGGCAGAAGGTGATCCTGACGAACTCGCCGGCGTGGAGGCATGGTCGGAAGCCGAAACGCCCGAGCAAGTGTTGGCTGAAGGCGAGGTTGCTTACAATTACGACGAGTGGGACCGCGAGTTAACCGATCACCGGCTCGGTTGGTGTCGCGTCGTCGAAAAGAAGGTGAAGCACGGCGATCGAAAGTTCGTCGAGCAGACGAAAGAGCGGCACAAAGGTGTTATCTCGTCGATCCGGCATCAGTTTCAACTGATGAAACCGGAAAATCTCATCCGCGTCAGCAACGAAGTTGATGGTGAAGAGTTTGATCTGAATGCAGTGATCGATTATGTGATCGACCGGCGCGCGGATGGGCAACAGTCGGAACGAATCTATACTAAGCGGCTGCGGCGCCGGCGCGACGTGGCCGTGTCGTTCCTGTTGGACCAATCGTCGTCAACCGCCCGCACGATTGGTCGTCATCCGTTGCAGCCATACACGCGTCCGGGCCGTCGCATCATCGAGATCGAAAAGGAAGGTCTCGTGTTGATGAGCGAAGCGCTCGAGGCTGTTGGAGATGTCTATTCGATCAATGGGTTCACTTCTGAGGGACGGCGCAACGTGAAGTTTTATATCGTGAAAGACTTTAATGAGAAGTATGACGATGAAGTAAAGCGGCGTATCGGCGGTATCAATTATCAAAACAACACGCGGCTTGGCGCTGCGATTCGTCACGCGACCGCGAAGCTCGCGAAACAGGATGCACGGACGCGACTGTTGATCGTGCTTTCCGATGGACGGCCTTACGACCACGATTATGGGGATGCGCGTTACGCGCGGGAAGACACACGCGAGGCTTTGCGGCAAGCGAAGAATGAAGGGATTACGCCGTTTTGTATTACGATCGATCGAGAGTCGGAGGCTGAGCTGCGCGATCTGTATGGTGAGATTGGGTATACGATCATTGATGATGTGCTCTCGTTACCTGAGCGACTTCCGGGAATTTATCGAAGGCTAACGACATAAGCCGCTGATGACGCGGATGACACGGATTTAATCCGCCTTAATCCGCGTCATCCGCGTTACCCCAACCGCCCCCGCCAGGCGTCTCAATTCGGATTCGATCTCCAGCCTTCAATTCATACGACCCCTTCGACGCAAGCTTGTGATTTTTATTTCTCGAATTGATCCCAACAGCACCGTCGCTTCCACCGTACAACCCATAGGGTCCGCGTTTCCGTCGATCGCATAACAGCGACATGCGCGCGGGTACGAGCGTTTCGATCTCGCGCACGACACCATCACCACCGCGCTGTTTCCCTGCCCCACCTGAACCTTTGCGCAGCCGATACTCGCGCACACGCAACGGATACGCGTATTCGAGCGCCTCGGCGGGCGTGTTCAAGCTGTTGGTCATGTGCGTGTGCACCCCACTCATGCCATCCAGCGACGGGCGCGCGCCCATGCCGCCGGCAATTGTTTCGTAGTACGAGAATTCCTGACCAGTGCGCGTGTCGATGCCGCCGATCGTGAGATTGTTCATCGTGCCCTGACTCGCCGCTGGTATTCGATCGGGCAACGCCTTTGCCAGTGCTTTGAACAAAACATCGACGATCCGCTGCGACGTTTCGACGTTTCCACCGGCCACAGACGCCGGCGGATTCGCGTTCACGACTGTCCCGCGTGGCGCGATCACTTCGATCGGTTCCATCAACCCTGCACTCGCAGGCACTTCGCCACCGACCAAGCAGCGAAAGACGTAAGACACAGCCGAAACCGTGATCGCCTCGACGGCGTTGATTGCGCCAACTACCTGCGGCGCGCTGCCGGTGAAGTCAACCCACGCGCGTTCACCTTTAATCGACACCCGCACTCTAATCGGCACTTCACGGTCCTCGACACCGTCGTCGTCTAGCGCATCTTCTGCGTCATATGAGCCGTCAGGTATCGAGGCGATCGTGTGTCGCATTAGCCGCGCGGAATAGTTGATGAGTTGTGTCGCATACTCCGTGGTCTCGCTCTCGCCGCGACGTTCGATGATCTCGAGCAGACGCGCGGCGCCGGTTTTTAACGAACCGATCTGTGCGTCGAAGTCACCGCGACGCTCGACATTCCCACGCACGTTCGCCAGCAGCAGACGCATCGTATCGCAATCAAGATTCCCATTTCGCACGAGACGAATCGGTGGAATGCGAATTCCTTCTCCGTAAATGTCGGTGGCGAGTCCCATCGATCCAGGTGTCGCTCCGCCGATATCGGCATGATGTGCGCGATTGGCAACGTAGAAAAGAATTCGCGATCCACTGACCACCGGCATTACAAGGGTGACGTCGGGCAGGTGCGTTCCGCCGGCGAAGGGATCGTTGAGAGCGACAACATCGCCGGGCGCGATTTCGATCTCGTTGAGCGCGGCCGCCACGGCCATCGGCATCGATCCGAGGTGCACCGGCATGTGATCGCCTTGTGCGATCACGCGTCCGTTCGCGTCGAACACGGCGCACGAGTAATCGCGACGCTCTTTGATGTTTGGCGAGAACGCGGTGCGCCGCAGCGCCACGCCCATTTCCTCCGCCACCGAAGTGAACAGCGCGCGATAAATCTCCAGCGTTGTCGGATCGAATTTAGCCACAAAAAGGCACAAAAGATATAAAACTATTTAAGGGTTACTAGTAGATTGCCATATTGATCGACGCTCGCGCCTGCGCTGCTTGGTATCAATGTCGTAGCTGAATACTCGGACACGATGCATGGTGTTTGCAACTTTGCGTTCGCGAAGAGTTCGTCTCGCTTGTACAGCGCAGCGACGACCTTTTGTCCATCGAAATAAGCGGTTACTCTTCCGTGTGGTTTGGTTTTTCCGGATCGAATTTTTGTTTGCGGCAGCTTCTCTACCAAACCAAACGATCTAACTCGCGCGCTGACAATCTCGATCTCGCTGTCTTCGCGAGCATAACCGTAACGTTCGCGATGCGCGCGATGAAATTCAGCCGCGACATCTCCCGTCGCCTTTCTTACTTCCAACTCAAACGACTGACCACGATAACGCATCGCGAGCGAACGTTCGTGTCGTTGTTTCGAACGTGGAAAGCCTTCGGCGCGCAACAAGGACGTTGCTTCTCTTTCAATCTCGCCAAAGATTTTTTCGAGCCTTTTGGTTGAGCGCGCTTCGTAAGTAAACATCACGGTGCGGCTCTGATCTTTGATCACGTCGGCAACCAGCACACCCACGGCGGACAGCGCGCCCGGCGCCATCGGCACGATAACTGTCGGGATGCGAAGCGCACGCGCGAGATCGACAGCGTGTAAACCACCCGCGCCACCAAAAGGCAACAGCGCGAACTGTCGCGGATCGTGACCACGCTCGACAGAAATGTGTCTGAGCGCACGCTCCATGTTTGTGTTGGCCACCGATAACACGCCTTCGGCCGCAGTGGTAACGCTGCATTTCTTACCTGAGACTTTGCTCAGATCATTTGCCAACTGAGTCATCGCTTCGCGCGCGCGTTTTTCGTCGAGCTTGAACTCTCCACCCAACAAACCAGCGCCGCCAAAGTGTCCAAGCACAACGTGCGCGTCCGTGACAGTCGGCAGCAGCGAGCGGCCGTAGCAGGCTGGTCCAGGATCCGCGCCTGCGGACTCTGGTCCAACTCGGAGCGAACCACCTTCGTCAACGCGCGCGATCGAACCACCACCAGCGCCGACGGTATGGATGTCCATAACCGAAACTGCCACGGGCAATCCGGCGACTATGGCTTCGTTCGTCGTGCGAATCGCACCACTGTCACACAGCGCAACGTCGGTTGAAGTTCCGCCCATGTCAAACGTGATCACGTTTTGAATGCCTGCTGATTGGGCTGCACGCAACGCGCCTACGACACCACCAGATGGACCCGAAAGAATCGTGCGCACTGGTTCGGCCGCGGCGATATCCGCGGAAATGCTGCCGCCCGATGATTGCATCACACGAAGACTGAGATCCGCGTTTATCTGTGTACTATTCAGGCGCTTCAAATAACGGCCCATCAATGGTTGCAAATACGCATTGATAACAACCGTTGAAGTGCGCTCGTATTCGCGATACTCGGGCAGTATGCGACTCGAGATCGATAACGGCACATCGAGCGAGGCAAGCACCGATGCGATACGTTCTTCGTGCTCCGGATGCAGAAACGAGAACAGTAACGAGATCGCAACTGCTTCAACGTCAGCTCGCCTCAGTTTCCGCACCAAACGTTGAAGCTCGCGATCATCGAGTGGTTCGAGCACTTCACCAGAGGCAACAACACGCTCGCTTATTCCTAGCCGCAGTTCATCATCAACGATCGGAGGCGGTTTGACGGCGTTGAGGTTGTAGAGTTCGGGGCGTGCCTGACGTCCGATCGCCAGCACATCTTCGAAGCCTTTTGTAGTGACGAGCGCGATGTGTGCGCCACGCCGTTGCAATAACGCATTCGTGCCGACGGTCGTGCCGTGCACGACCTCGATGCGATCGACTCTTGCACCAATCTCGGTGCAGATGCGCGTCAAACCTTCTCGAATTGCAAGTGAGGGATCGGCAGGTGTCGAAGGAAGTTTGAAAAGCTGAAGACGGCCGTCTCGCTCAAAGACGAAATCGGTAAACGTTCCGCCAGTGTCAACCCCGATGCGTGTGAGTTGTCTACTGACCAACACTCACCCAACAACTACTTTCATTTGATTCGCGAAGCGCATCGAGCACGAGCTGCACTCGGTAGCCATCCTCAAACGTAGCCGCATCTTTTACAGTCGTTTTGCCGGCTCGCATGGCCTCGACGATCGCAACCGCAAACGCGGTAAATCCTCTCGACCAACTACCCTCGCGCATGCCCTGGGCCATGTGGTCCTGCTCAACCTGCACGGGACGCCACGCGCCGGAACCTATTGGTGATATCCACAGTTCGCCGGTCTCCTCAACCATCAACGCGCCTTTCGAACCGTAGATCTCGAGTCGATTCTCATATTTGCCTGACTCGACGACAGAGATCGATGCCGCGCCGGTTGCGCCCTCTGTGTATTGACCATCAGTGAATCGAAACAGCAGTTTCGCTTCATCATCGGTGGTCACCTCACGGAAGTCGCCGCCGGCTTTGTCGCGACGTTGCTTGATGTGAGTCGAGAGCATGCCAAGCACGTTCGTCACTTCGGCGCTCAACATCCAGCGAAACGAGTCGACCACGTGCGAGCCGATTGCGCCCAGCGCGCCACCGCCCATCGCTTCATCAGACCACCAGTCCCAAGCTCGATCGGCAATGCCGCGATAATCAGATCGGAAGACGTAATTGCAATGACGCACAGTACCAATCGCGCCGCTCTGTAACATCCCGCGCATCACTCGCCTGCTGTTCAGGAAACGCAGTTCGTGATCGATCAAGGCAAGCACACCGGCAGCGTTTGCCTTCTCCGCCATGCGCGAAGCCTCGCCGGCATTCAACGCCATCGGCTTCTCGCAGAGCACGGCCTTACGATGATCGAGTGCGGCCAGCGCGATTTCCACATGAGTGGAAGGAGGCGTGACGATGCTGACAAGATCGACGTCGTTGTGTGCTACCAGTTCTCGCCAGTCGCCGGCGACGTGTTCAATGCCGAACTCTTTGGCAACTGCTTCCGCGCGTTCGCGATGACCGCTCGCGATAGCAACGATCCTTGCTCCCATGCAATCGCGAAAGCCTGGGATCTGAGTGGTGCGGGCAAACCCCGTCCCGATAATTCCGATTCCGACCGGAGCCTTCTTCATGGTCCTTATTTAGCCACAAAGAGGCACAAAAAGCACATAAGAATTAAGCGACGCGGCCGGCGAGTTTCGCAATCATTGTCACGAGCTGATCGGCGCCGATCGGTTTGGCGATGTGCATTTGATAACCCGCGGCGAGAGCTTGATTTCGATCGACGTCGCGCGCGTAGGCTGTCAGCGCGGCGGCGGGCGTCTCGCCGCCCTTCTCTCGCGGAAGTGAGCGCACTTTGTTGATGAAACTGTAACCGTCTTCTCCGGGCATAGCGATGTCGCTCAGGATCACATCAGGCTTCCACTCGAGCAGCTTCGCCAGCGCCTCGCTTGCGGACGTGCACGTTTCGATCTGAGCTCCAGTGCGCGACACGACCGTGCTGATTATTTGCCGCGCTTCCGGTTCATCGTCGACGAGCAACACGCGCAAACCGTCAAGCGAATTGGTTTCCAAAGCACTGCTCTGCCCAACGTGAGCAGCCGTGATCGGTTCAGCACGGCCGCCGATCAGTGGAAATGTTGCTGAAAAGGTAGCGCCTTTGTTGACTCCGTCGCTGTGAGCGGAAACTGTGCCACCGTGAAGTTCGACGAGATGTCGCACAATGGCGAGTCCTAACCCCAAACCACCAAAGCTGCGCGTGGTGGAACTGTCTGCCTGACGAAATCGATCGAACACACGCGGCAGGAACTCCGGATCGATTCCCTGACCGGTGTCGCGCACTGTCACGCGCGCATTCGATCTATCCTGCTCGAGTCGAACAAGAATCTTGCCGCGGTGCGGTGTGAATTTAACGGCGTTCGACAAAAGGTTCCAGATGATTTGTTGTAAGCGCCCGGAGTCGGCGGAGATTGCTCCCAATCCCGGCTGCGCAGAGTAGTCCAAAGTGATCCCTTTGGCGTCAGCGGCTGGCTGGACGACATTGATTGCCGCGCGCGTCACAGATGCGATGTCGAGTGGACGGACGTCAAGACTGAGCTTACCCGAAACTATTCGCGACACGTCGAGCAAGTCATCGATAAGTTGGGCTTGAACATGCGCATTGCGGTCAATCGCTTCCAGTCCCTGGACCAACACTTTTTCGTCGCGTCGCGCTTCACGCAACACGCTTGACCAGCCGAGTAGCGAAGTCAATGGCGTGCGCAATTCGTGAGATAGGGTGGCGAGAAACTCATCTTTGATCCGATTGGCTGCCTCTGCTTCCGCGCGTGCGCGTTCTGCGCGTAAAAGTAATTGACCACGCGCTTCTTCCGAACGTCGCAGCTCATCAATGTATTTTGAGAGCTCTTCCACGTGCTGTCGCGCAGCCTCGGTTTGGGCGACTGACACTTCGATGTTCTTCAGGTACGTCTGGTATGTGAAGCAAATGATGACGATGATCGGCACCGTCGCGACCACCGCGTAGAAACCGTAAGTATTAATCAGAATCGCAATGATGCCTGCGGCGGATGCGCCGGCAAAATATGTGACGGATGTCCACAAGTAGTAAGTGCGCCACGTAGTCCAGACCGATTCATTGATCTTCGCCGATTTTTCAATAGCGATCAGGGTGGTGTTTGCGACGTATTGGACCAGGGCCATCACGCAGATGGCGCCGAAGAAGGTGGCGGAGAAGCTTCCGGCAATCGCCGCTGTTGGCCGACCAACCGTCAGAGTCAACGCGCTGGCACTGAAAAAAGTGGAGGTAGCAAGGATTGCTGAGTTGAACAGGATAGTCCGCGGGCGCTTGCTGATGATTAGTGTGGCGGCGATGCCTTCGAGAGCCGACAGCAAAATGGCGGCAGCTCCTCCATAGAGAAGCATCGTCAGAAAGATGAAAGTATCGGCGACGGTAATGCGCCCACTGACGCGCGGAATTCTAATCGCGACCAACGAGCTCGCAATCACCATCAGACAGAGAAAGGCAAACTGTGAATCCAGGCGATGAAAGGGAAACTCGTAGAGTGCTCCGATAGCAATCGCCGCGCCCGCAACCACCAGCGACCACATGTAAACTTGCCCGAACTGAAGTCGATTCACATTTACTTCTGCCGCACTCATCATTTTGTTTTTGGGGCCTCAGATTTTGTGTAATCTGGGATTAGTAATCGAGGCAGTCAGTGCCGTCATCAGATGCTGCCGTCATTGTTGGACCACCATCGCCGCTGAGCATTGCTGACTGTGCGCTAGCTACGAGATCACCTGTGATCACGCCGTCGCCGGTAATGACTCCATCGCCGGTAATTACACCGTCGCTCAGCCACGTTCCCTCCGACAGTAAGTCTTGATACAACAAATTCACGGCCAGGAAAGAAGAGCCGTCGCCGGTTATTACACCATAACTTGTGAGAATCTGATCACCTGTAATGACTCCCTCAGAGAAAAATGAAGGATCGAGAGTCAAACTGCCATCGCCCGTGATCACGCCGTTCCCGAGTAGATTTCCCAAGGAATAACTGCGCTGATACCTGGTGATCAGGTCCTGTCCCATCGCCTGGTTGTAGTTGAGAACGATTCCGCGTGACCAGGTGAATGTGTAATTCGAAATCGCCGTCTGCGGCGACGGAGGAGTATCTACGGTGAGTAAGGGCGAACCGACCGTCGTTGTACTGCTCAAGTCCCTACGGACCAATTGGGCCAACTGGACCGCGCCCGCAATGTTAATCTGGCCCGCGCCTTGTTCGAAGGTGTTGAAGCCGGCGAGCGGCTGCGCCGTGTACATCAGCAGCACCTTCACCAGATTCGGCGTGAGACTCGGGTTTGCTTGTAACATCAATGCCGCTGCTCCGGCCGCGACCGGCGTGGCCATCGACGTGCCACTCAAATACATCATCTTGCGACTGTCAGAGCCACTAACGCCCGCGTCCAGTGACGGCGTTTGCCTAACCAGGTAATTGTCTTTGGCTTCCGCATCGATCAGTTTGTTTCCGGGCGCCACGATATCGGGCTTGACGATGTTGTCGTAATGTCTCGTGCCGTTATCGTCAGTAATAAAACTCCGCGTCGGTCCGCGGGAACTGTACGAAGCGATGCCGTCGTCGCTGCGTTCATCAGTGCCGAATGTGTTCGTGGCGCCGACCGTGATTGCAGACGGTTCGTTACCCGGAGAGTGAATGCGGCCGTAGACCTTGTTTCCGTCGCTGTCCTTGCCGTTGTTACCGGCTGCAGCAAACACAACCACGCCTGCGTCCACCAATCTGCGCACGGCTCGGCAGATCGGATCATCGCGATATGAATCGACTGCCGGCATGCCGAGACTCATGTTCACGACGCGAACGTTGTAAGTGGTGCGATTCGAAGCGACCCAGTCAAGCGCGCGCAGCACCCACGCCGTGGTGCCGACTCCGTCAGAATTCAGGACGCGCAAATTGATCAGGTTTGCGTTAGGCGCGATCCCGACGTACTGCGCATTTGAAATGCGACCGTTGCCGGCTGCGAGCGATGCGACGTGTGTTCCATGTCCATAAGGATCATCGGTGCGGCCCTCGCCAGTGAAGTCCTCGCTGTAGATGACGCGAAGGCCGTTTGAACGGTTTAGAAACGAACTATGATCGGCGTCGATGCCGGAGTCGATCACGGCGATGCCAATACCTGTACCGTCGAGCGAGCCGCCGCTGGTTCCGGCACTCCTGTTTCGGATCTGATCGGCGCCGGTAGTGGCGGAGAGGTGGCCCATCGATCTCACGTCGCGATTCAGCGATACGTAGGAGACGTCGCTCCTGCCGGCGAGCGCCACCGCAGCCTGAACTGGCAGCGTGACGACACGCACTGAGAAGTTTTTGAACTTGCGGATGTTGCTGCCGCCGGAGTATTCGAGTGTCCAGTCGATCGAAGTGTCGGCTGGGTTTGCTGGTTGAATGATGACGCGAACGAGATCCAGGCTTTGGCCATTTTGGAACTTTTGAAGAATGTCTTTGGAGACTTTCCGCGCTAAGGAAACTGTTGAGTCTGCGTGTGTCCTCGTTTCGAGCAGCGACGGCCAGAGAAGGAGCAATAGCAAACTACTCCACAAGGCCAGATTAATAAAACGCTTCATCGAGTTAACTCCGAAAATTCTGGGGCCAGCTCAGTCGGGAGCCCCGTTCGGGGGACAGGTCGGGGGATCAAGTTTAACAACGGTTAAAGGTGTTTCAACGTGAAAATGTGTGGAGAAATCGTGTCAAAAGTGCGGCTTTCTCGGGCAGTGGCGGTTCTGAGGTGATTATTGTTCGCTATGGGCTTTACCTCAAAGGTAGTTTTCGCCACAAAGAAGCACAAGAACTACAATGATTTCCTGAGTTTTTTTGCTTTTGTGCCTTTTTGTGGCTATATCTTCTCTGCAAACAGCTCTATCACACGTTCATGCACTCGACGCGTGCGGATGTCGAACGTCTGCTAGGACCTCCCGTGCCACCGATGTGGGACAGCGACTTCTACAAACGTGGCCAGGACCGATGGATCTATTATCTGAAAGATCCCAGCCAGGTCGAATTGATCCCCAACAAGAAGCGGCAGCGGCCAAAGCACTGACGCATCCAATTAAGCCGTGGTCTCAGCCAGAACCTCGCTTTGTTTTTGAGATCATTTTGTTAAAGAGAATCTGGATTTCTTTCAGTGAGAACTTCTTGTTGATTGATGAAACAGCTAACGTAGGTTTGATTTCTTCGTTGCATTTTCATAATGTTCTACGACCTCAAACGTTTGCTGCCGAGTAAAAAGTCCAATTGTGAGCCGTTTTTAACCCTGATCCTCATGTGCTTATGTCGTAAAACGGAAAGTATTTCTCAAACGAAGACGGGCGAGAGATAGGAAATGAACCGCAGTGATATTGAAACAGAAATATTTCCATCCTTATGTTCATTAACGGTCAGGAAGAACAGATTGCGCAGAGTTGAGTTTTTTGCTTTAGCTTGTGCCAGCAGCAACCGTTAACTGATTACAGCTACGAAAACGGGTTTTGACGGTCGCGCAGGCTGCGCGAGATTTCTAACTGGCGAACTTCGCTTCTTCCAACGTCTGAGGAAACTATCGAGCGGTCTCCGCCGGACGCATTCCACAGTTGACAAACAGATTCCATTAAGAAGGAGAACCCGAAATGTCGGCAACGCACACACTAGCCCCAGAAGGCGCCAAAGCTGACGCCAAGGTTGAAAATGATTGGACCATAATGGTCTTTTTTGCCGGTGAACAGGATTTGTCGCCAAGCATGACCTCACAGCTCAAAGCGATCAAAGACGCCGGCTTTCAGAAAAACACCACGGTTTTGATCCACTACGACCCGAACAAACGAGGCGTGGGGACAGTCACATTTGACATTAATCAGGAGGGTAAGAGGAAAGTCGGAACGTCGATTGGAGACGGAAGAAACCCATTCGTCCGAAACCTCTTCGACGACGTGATTCCGGAAGCACCCAAAGGCGGTTCAGCATCACAGGCGCTGAAGATGTTTCTGGAAATGGGTGAAAAGCAGTATCCCGCAAAACACTACGCGATTATCCTTGTTGGACACGGCGTCATTGTGGGAAACGACGCCTTCTTGCCCGACAGCAGCCCCGAAATCACTGCCATCACGCTAAAGGAATTGGGCGAAATCCTTCGGGGTTTTCAATGCACCGCCAAGTGGCACGACAGTACTGTTGACTTGATCGGCCTGCATAGCTGCTCGATGAGTGCGATCGAAGTTGTTTACCAGCTCCAGGGCGCTGCCAAGTACCTGTTGGCTACCGAAGGCGTATCTTTCGTCGGCAGTTGGCCTTATCGACAGCTACTGAAAAAGATTCTGAACACTATCGATGAGGCGAAACAATGTAAGAAAGAGGTTAACGTCGACGACCTGATGATGTCGGTGCAGAGGCTGTGTCTGCATAACAGTTCCGACTTTATGTTTTCAGGACTCTCGGCGGATCTTTGCTTATGCAGTTTAGACCCCGAAAAAATAAAGGAATTGGATGACCCACTGAGAAATCTAACGAGGACGCTGAAGGAGGCACTGAAAGATTCGCGTGGCCAGGAATTGATACAGCTCGCTCACTTAAAGTCCCAGAGCTACTTCGAGGAAATGTACACTGACCTTTACGATTTCTGTCTGTGTCTGGAAGACAAGTGCCTGGAACGTGAGCCACTCCAGGCCAAAATTAAGGCCGCCTGCAAGGCAGTGCGGGACCAGTTGAAAGAAACAAACAAGCCGGGAGGCCTGATTGTTTTTTCTGACTTCTTTGGACCACTCTACCAGTATTCGCATGGTCTTTCCGTTTACTTTCCGTGGGCACAGCCTGTTCAGGACATTCCGGTACTGCCGGCTGATGACATCCTGGGACACTATAAAAACTACGAGTTCACGAAACAACTCGGAGAGGACGATTCGTGGTTGAGTTTTCTGAAGGCGTATTTTGACGCCACGATGCGCCAAAGTAGAGTAGAAGAAGACAAGCCAGCTGAACAGAAGCAACCGAAGATCGAAGAAAACGGAATAAAGACGACTTCCCCCATTCCTGTTGTGGTGGGAAGTGCGGGCGTCAGCATAGCTGACGGGTTGGCGAAATCCAGTCCGGAGTTGGCAAAGATTAGTCCGGAACTGGAGAAGTCCAGCCCTGAGCTAAGTGGCGGCTGCGGTTGCATGATCAAGAACTATCCGATGCAGTTTATCCAGAGCCAGCGCCCTGCTGAAAATGGGAAACAGCCAAGGAATGGGTCGTGGCAGGCACATGTTGAGGCTCCGGCTCCGCAATATCAGGAATAATGAGACTGCGCCCGGTATTACTATTAGCGATTTGCTTTGTGTGGCCGTGCGTTCGGCTTCAGGCCCAGGAGTCTGCAAAGGCTCAAATCGATGAAGACGACGCACGACTCACAAGCGTCGCGCAAAGAAAAGAAGCGGTCGCCAATCTCCTCACAACCGGTAATCAATTTCGCGATGCCGGCGACGCACTGAACGCGGCCCGCGCGTGGAATCGCGCCGGCCGTATTCAGTTGCAGTTGATTCAACCAGATGATGCGATAGTCACACATCACAACGCGCTACAAATTCTTAGACAGACTTCGGATCCGCAAACGCGCGTTGATAATCTGAATGGTCTCGCCAATATCTATAAATACCTGAACAAGTGTGACAAAGCTGCCCCACTCCTTAACCAGGCAATTCGTCTCAGCGAGCAAAGCGCGTACGTTGAAGGAAGGGCTGAAGCTCTAACGATCTCGAGCTATTGCCAGGTGGACATGTTGCTCGCCTTGCAGATGGCTGAGGAGTCACTTCGATTGTGGCAATCGGTGAATAACAAGGTAGGCACAATCCGCGCGTATTTCGCTGTTGGCGAGTTTCAGATGATCCAAAACAATCTGGACGAGTCGAGGCAGAGTTACGAAAACGCGGCCAAGCTAGCACAGGAACTCAACCTGCCAACCTATGTAGCCGAGGCGACAATCAACTTGGGCTTTATCGAATATCGCAAAGGAGACCGGCAAGCCCCTGTGTCGTTCTATACGCAGGCCGAATCGCTGATCGATGAAGAGGCTGAACCATACATGATGGGTCAGCTCAGAGCCGGCCTCGCGGAAACATTTATCGAAAGCGGATTAGTGGAAACTGGTCTCGCAAAATATCGTGAGGCTCTCGACTATTATCTTCTTACCAAAATGCCGGTTACATGGATCGGCATGCATTGCCTCATTGGCAGAGCTCACTACATTCAGCACCATTATTCTGAAGCCATTGCGATGCTCAACGAGAGTCGAGCGGAGGCCGAATCCGGAAAATACGCGACGGTGCAGGGGCTTAGTGAGGAATTCCTGGGACGAAGCTACTACGAACTGAATGATTATCCGGCGGCTTTACAGCATTACGAGGCTGCGCTTGAGGTATACGGCGTATCGAAAAACCGAATGGAAGCCGCGCGCGTGATTGCTTTAATGGGTAGGGTTTATCAGGAACAAGGGGACTTCAAGAAAGCTGAGTCGCACTATCAAAAGGCACTCGCGTCGTTTCAAAAACTATCCGATCAAGTCAACGAATCAGCAACACTTTACGCGCTCGGAACTCTGGCTTTGAAACGAAACCAACTCGACGCGGCAGAAAAGTATTTGCACGACTGCATTAAGATCACCGAGGCGATGAGACGTGTCTCGACGAGTGTGGATCTCACGGCAGCATTTTCGGCGCGCGTTCACGAGCGTTATGAAAAGTATATCGATTGCTTGATGCGCAGGTACCAGGCATCGCAGTCAGAAAACCTGAATCTCGAGGCGTTCACGACCAGCGAGTTGGAACGAGCTCGCGCTTTAATCGAGCTGTTATACGCCACACAGGCGAATGTCTTCCCTGACCTCGATCCTGCGATCGCCTTAAAAGAAAAGCAGCTCCGCGAATCATTGCAGATAATTGAGAACGCGAAAGTGAAAGTGCTCAGCACAAAGTATCGAAAGGAAGAAATTCAAGCCCTCGAAGCAAGACATCAGCAACTGGAAGCTGATCACGATCGACTGCTCACAGAGATTGAGGCGCGCAATCCCGGTTACGCGCAGAAGATTCGACCTACCGCTTGGGAACTGCCAAAGATTCAGCAGCAAGTAATCCGTGATGACGACACTGTGCTTCTGGAATACAGCCTCGGTTCTGAGAAAAGTTATTTGTGGACTGTGACGCGTGCAGGCCTAAACGTTTATGAGCTGCCCGATGAAGAAAAGATCGGTAAGGTCGCCAGCCGCGTACGCGAGTTACTGAAAATAACTCCGTCGGCCAACATCGACGCCGAGTTAACCACCACTGCTCAGGAATTGGCCCAGATGATCCTCTGGCCCGCGGCGAAAGAGCTGAACCGGAGCCGGATAATCGTAGTTGCAGACGGAATTCTTAACTACATTCCGTTTCAGATCTTGCCATCAACAGCAGGTAATGAACCACTCGTCGCGCGCAGCGAGATCGTCAATGCGCCGTCTGCTTCGATACTCGGCGTGTTACAGCTCGAAGCAGCGCAACGACAACCCGCGGCTAATCTATTAGCGGCGTTCGGTGATCCTGTATTCGCTGCAAACGATGCCGAAACGAAACAAGGGAAAAACGGTGAATCAGTGTTGGCCCAGGCACGTCTGCGGTCTGCATTGCGCGATACGCAGTTCAATAGTGAAGGCACCTTTTCAATCAGTCGACTTTTTTACGCTAAGCAAGAATTAGATAGCCTCCGGCAGGTAGCCGGCGAGAAGGCCTTAATTATTACTGACTACGCTGCGACTCGCGAGCAATTTCTAAAGACAGACCTGACGCAGTACTCAATGCTGCACTTGGTAACACACGGTTACTTCGATCCGAAAGAACCGGAGAGTTCCGGCTTTCTGCTCTCGACCGTCGATCGCAATGGCAGACCGTTACAAGGTTTTATTGGTCTGAAAGATATCTACGAACTTCGCGCGCCACTTCTGTTGGTCGTTCTCAGCGCATGCCAATCAGCACTCGGAGATGACGTGCGCGGTGAGGGACTCCTCGGCGTTACTCGTGGCTTCATGTACGCGGGCGCCTCGAGCGTCGTGGCGAGTTTGTGGCAAGTTGACGACGAAGCCACTGCGGAGTTGATGAGACTGTTTTACAGCAACATGCTGGAACACGGAATGAAACCCGGCGAAGCATTACGCGCAGCGCAAAACAGCATTCGGGAACGACCTGACCGACCCGATTGGCACTCACCTTACTTCTGGGCCGCATTTACGATCCAGGGCGAATACGATCAGATTATCAAACCGCAGCCGCGTGGTCTGGCGTTACGTTGGAAGGTATTGATAGCGGTCGCGTTGTTAATGACGATGACTGCCGGATTGTGGTATGGACGCCGTCGGCGGCTGAGGAAATCTGCGTCCTGACTCTAAGTTCGTCGAAACAAAGCTTTGCCCCACAGCACTACTTAGTAATCTCGAAAAGGTAATCACCCATGAGGCGTCGCTCCGTGCGGTCGGCATCGATAGCAAATAACTTCAGAGAATAAAATCCAGGCGGTAATTGTGACGTTGGGATAACAACCGAAACAGAGTTTGCGTCGTAAGCAGTAGGCGCAAGATTTTCAGTTTCTCCGCGCTTGTCCAGCACCACGCGATAATTCGTTCCTCTCACCGCCGAGTCCGGAAGTAGAAGAGAGACTCTCAATTCTTGAATGTCGGATTTCAGTGATACTTGGCGATATTTATTCTCGCCGGCAGAGCGATTGCCAAAGCTGTTGCTCAAGCTGACCGCGATCGAAGTGCGAGGACGGGAAAATTGCATCGCAAAGATTACGACCGCGATTAATACCACGGCTGCGATAGGAGCGAGTGCCCATTTCTGCGTCGTAAGAAGAGTTCGGATTCGGTCAAGAAGCGTGGCACGCGGCGCCGGGGCCGCTGGAACTCTGAGACAATCAAATGCAAGTGCAAAAGTGTATCGTTGCCTACCCTCAGACGACGCCAAATAGTTCTGTTCAAACCAGCTATTATCGTTTTGATCGAGCTCACCCGCACGATACTCCTCGATGAGCTCTCCCTTCGATATTTCCAGCTCCTGGCAGAGGTCGTCCTCGACCATCAGCCGTTCTTCAATACTCTGCTGCTCCTCTTCGGTGAGGTGGCCCAGAAGATATTGTCGTATTCTCGACTGATCATGGTCACTAAGTGCCATTAGACTGCGTACTTTCCGGTCCGCGGGGAAGACCATCTATTAGATATGGCGTTCACGGCCAAGGCGTTTCGGCTCCGTGGCTTTTCGTATAAAAGTCTCAATACATTCTCTGAGTCGTGAATGAATATGACACACCTTTATTCTCAGTGCATTACGTGAAATTTTCAATTCGTCTGCAAGCTTTTTTCGATTCTCGATCTTTACGTGCTTCTCACCTTCCTGATAGCGCAGCACCAGGTCGCGATCTGCGAGCGGTAACTGTTCAAGACAACGATCCAGGTAAGTGCAGGTATCGTCGACCTCCACAGGAGTGGGATCGGGCGGAGGTGGTTTTGGGCGAGGTTTCATGTGCTCGAGATAAATCTTCTTGGCGACCGCATAAAAATAGAGAGCGGGTTCGCCAACATAGTTCTCTGAAAGCCAATCGATTTTTGAAATGACGACGTTGATTGTCTTGTCGGCAAGGTCGTCGGCTTCCCAACAGCCGCGACAGGAGAAGAAACTGATGACTCGCTTCCGTATTTTCTCGTACTTCTCTCCAGCTTTGTCGCGATCCGGATCAAGCCAAAGTAACAGCTTGTCAAAAGCTTCCTGCGTTGGGTTGTTTTTATTCATCTGCGCGGCTAGATCCCGAATGAGAGGACGGTAAGCGAAGCAGGCGCAGAGTAAATACTTAGAAGAGCAATGTCAAACGAAGAGCGCCCTCGTTTCGAATTGTTATCCACAGATTACGCAGATTGTTCCGACTACTCGGTGGCTCGAGCGTGTAGCGTGAGATACGGCAGCTGCCGGTATTGGACGTGTTGCGACGGGCTCTCCACAAAAAGGAAATACACGCCCGTGTCGGGCACGTTAACCGTAACTTCGTAGACGCCGTCGCCGAGTGATGTTGCGATCTGCCGGCGCTGCCAGAGACCCGGCGAGGAAAAGACGAGCACACCCACGTCTTTCAACGAACTCTTCGGGTGCTTCTTTTGTGAGTCAGTCAGCCGGAAACGAACCTTGTAGTCTTCACCGGTGCTGAGCGACGCGTCTTTATTTAAATACTCAATCAGCAGCGCCGCTCTTTCATCGTCTTTAATCGCCGGGTTCGCTTTAGCCACTGCTTCGAAGCAATGGACCACCCGCGGCGAATCAAGCAGCAGCGAGACGTTATAAACACCCTGTTTCGGAAGTCTGGATGTCGCCGAATAGACGCCAAGTGTTTCTTCGCGCAGACTGCGATCGACCACTTTCACGGCGCGCGGGACGCGGCGGTAGTTTTGAAAATTACCCATCGGCGCGGCCATGCCTTCTGAGTAGTAGTAGATCATTGTGTCTGCTGGATTGGCGAACAGCATCGCGCCCGGCTCCGGCGCCGGCACAAATGCATCAGCACTCGCGGCGAACCCGTCAGTAGATCCGGGAGCCAACTGCCCGCCCGGAAACTTCACCACGTCAACCTGCTTCTCAAGACTGCTGAGCCGAATCGCTGAAACCTGGTCTGACCCAAGCGAACGCACGTAAGCAAAGTTATCGGTGAACGCGAACTGATCCGGCGCTTCGCCGACTATCTGTTCGTATATCAGGCGATTTGTCGAAGCATCGAAGATATAGACGTTCGAATTCTGCTGGTTGGCGACAAAGCCCCAGCGTCCGCCAGGTGCAAAGCGAACAGTCCTGATTCCCGGCTTCGCGGCAATGTTCGCAAGTAGTTTTTGACTCACTGAATCGACGACCGCGATGCGACCTTCAACTTCGTCTGTGACGTACAGCGCCTTGCTCAATGCTGAAAACGCCAGCGATGAGATCTGACTACCGGTTTTTACGTCTGCCCGTTTCTTGAGCTTAGGTATGTCAATGATTGAGAGGGCGCCATCGTCATGACTGGAGACGAACGCGAATTTATTGTCAGCGCCGAATGCGATCTCGTGATGACCAGCGCCAGTTGCGATATGCTTCGCGACCTTCAGTGTCGCAGTGTCGATGACAGTTACGCCCGCGTCATCCCCAACCCACAAATACTTCTCGTCCGGTTGCAAAGCGACCCGCATCGGCCGCTCCCCCGTATCGATGTCAGTTACAACTTTCCACGTGTTTGTATCGACGACCGCAACCTTGTTGACTTGCGGCATGCTAACGAACAGCTTCAGCCGATCGGCAGTTAGTGCCCAATCCTCACCCGGACTCTTCAACAGGATCAACGTGAGCAGCCTACTGCCGCCGAAGCCAACCAACGGATCGATCACGGAAATGCTTGGTTCCTGATTGAGCGCCAGCAGATAGAAAGTATTGAGATCGACGTCAGGCCGCGAACGCATGCTGCCTTGCAGGAAAGCCTCGACTTTCGAGCGACACTGTTCGGGACCAGGTGGTCCAGGTCGCTCGCGTTGCGCGATCCACACAGAAGGCCGCGCACCTGACAACGGAGTGTGCGTGGTTGTGTCGTGAATTTTGAAACGAAAGACGGCATCCTGACCGGCCATTAAATCAGCTTTTGACTTCAGCGCCGGCTCAATCGTGAACTCGATCTCGACGCCGTCCTGAATGAGCTTTTGCGGTTTACCCTGCGCCCTCGCGATCAAACTCGATCCGAGGGCGCAGACAAGCAGTGTGGCCAAAATTGGGAATCGCCGCATTTACGTTTCTATCCACAGATTACGCAGATTGTTCTATTGAGAAGTCTTACAAACATCCGGGCAGAACTGTCCCGGTGGACACGGCGTGCAGCCCGTCGGCGGCGGAGTGCCGAACTGCAACACGCGCAGGATCCCCCACACGCCACCATCGAAGTTGAACGATTGGAACGTGCGGAAGAGATAATCTCCCGACACGCGGAACGCGCTACCAGCGCCATGCTTCGGCACGAAATCAAAGTGAGAGCCTGGTCCAACTCCTGCCTGCGAACCCACCCAATTCGAAAGCGGGTTATCACCGATCACCGTCGAGTCGTTGACATAAGGTTCCGACTCCCAAATATGACCATGCAACAGATAGGTGTCGTTGCGGGGGTGACCGCCGGGATGCAGCATGCGAATGCGTATTTCCTGACCAGCGACCGCGAGGAACACCGGTGTCACTGGATCGCCGCCGACCTGTGAATTCGACAGCACGTTGGTGAAATCAAATTCGCGAGTCTTTTGGAGTGGCGTGTCCGGCGCAAACCCCATGCGCTTCCAGAATGGCTCGGTGCGATAGTTGACCGCGTCTTGAGCTGAGTCTTCAGGATCCTCACTTTCAGCAAGATTCGGCACTGCGATGCCTAGATCCGAAGTCGCTTCGCCGTTCATTCCATTGAAACGAAGATTGACGTCGTTCTGGAACATCGTCACAAACTCGCGGAACGCTGTGCCGTCAGCTTTGTTAATATTGACTTGCGCGCGCGAACCCGATGCATCATTCCAAAACGATCCCTTTGGTTCAATGATGAGTGCGCCGATCGCGCCTTTGTTTGTGTGCTTGATTGGATCGGCCGGCATCAAGTTGCTGGCGCCAAACTCGACCGGCGTTGCTACGCCAGTGTTGTTAGGTCCAGTAACTACATCACCTGCGTACCACTGATAAGTGACAGTTCCACCCGGCGGCGCCGTTTGAACTGGATTGAATCCAACGTTCATGCCATCGGCTCGCGTGACGTCGTGGAACACGAGTTGTGGATGCAGACCGACGTCAGACGACGGTTTCACCTGATTGGCGTTGAAGTGTTCGACGATCATCGGCATCGTGTTGAAGCCGTCCAAATCGAATTGCGGACCCGTAGGCAAGTTATTTTTCAGCGTGAGCGTAATGCACTCGCCGGCACTGGCGCGCAGAATCAGCGGTTCGACATTGACGCCTAGCTTAACTACGCCGGTCGTCGGATCGAGATCTTCCGAACGGAAGAAGACGATCGCCGTGGGATCGTGAAGTTTGCCGCCGTTGGCCTCACGCGGGTTGTAAACCAAGGTGCCGCCCGGCAGAGATCGACGTGCGCTGGTTGCCGTCACGTTCAACTGCCGCGTCGGAGCAGTCCTCGGGCAGACGCCGTTGAAATCGCCCTGGTTGGTCCAATCGAGACTGTTGTTCTTCGGATTGTTTGGCAGTTCAAGCAAGTCGACTTTCTTCGTTCCGTAAACGCGCATCAGTCCCCAGAGACCATTCCACTGATCGTCAGCAGCTTTGCCGGGTTGGTAGAGATAGTCGGCTGTCTTTCCGTCAAACTTCCGCGGCAGCTTCGGCACCACAAATTCGAAGTGCTCGGAGATGCCCATCATCTGGTTGTTGCGATATCCGGAATTCGTGTCGGATGGCTCAAACTTCCACTTGATACCGTTGACATTAAAGTTGTGACCTTCTTCGTGCGCTCCGACCAGAATGCGAATCTGCACTGGATCGTCTTCATAAGCGCGCAGCAACGGCGTGAACGGATCGCCGGGCTGCACGTCAGCAGTGAGTGGCGGATAGAAGTTCGGCTGAATATTGAATCTCCCGTCCGCGCGTGTGACGTTTGAACGGTAGACGTGTGAGAGATCACCAGCAACGCCGGCAGCCTGTTTGTTTGTGCCTGGATCGCGCACGCGCATCGCAACTGGTTCGTTTCGGTAATTAACGCTCATCGTGCCCACGTCGGCGGCTGCGATCGCTTCGGGACAAGGCGGTGCAAAGTTACTGCCCGGACAAATCTGCGCCGGCTCGAGCAGAAATGGCAGACCTACCTCATCTCTCGCTGGTGGATTGATTGGACGAGTACCATCATAAGCAAGTTGAAAGTCAGCAAACTCCAAAAGAAACTCACGATAGCTCTTCGCGACTTCGGCAGTGAGAATGTCAGCGCGCCAGCTTGTTGGTCCACCATCAAAGCGCGATGGAACGCCTGCGCCACCAAATAGCACGCCCGTCTCAGGATGCCGCCACTTCGATCCCTGAGGTTCAACCACCAGACCTGCGTAGAGACCAGCCTCCTGATGAGTTGACGGTCCAAAGTGATCGTGCGTGAAGACTGTGCGCAGCGTGCGATCTTCACCGAGATTGTTGAGGACGTTGTCGGCGTACCATCGTTGCACGGTCGTTTGCGCTCCAAGTGTGCCGAAGAACGGATGCGCCTTTGCTTTCGGACAGGTAAACGACCCATCGCGTGGATCGCCGGAATCGACGCCGGTGCAGCCGTTGAACTTGCGAATCGCGCGAATGCGTTCAATCACTTCTTCCGGACTGAAGCTTCCATCCTCGTAATTCCAACCATTACCGGCGCCGTCAGAGGCAAGCACATCAAACTTCACCAGGTGAATGTGCTGGCCCATCACGTCTGTCGGCGTGCGTACCTGAAAGTCGTCCTGAACGTAAACGCGCGGAACGAGATTCGTTATTTGGAAGGTAATGCAGTCATTGGTGTTCGCGCGGAAAAAAAGTGGTTCCGGCGCTTTCGAGCCTTCGAGCGTCGGTTTCACGTCAGCCCACAAAGCAGAGATGCGCTGCTGCCCGAAGTGCCACTGCGCCTTGTTGAGTTTTACATCGAGTTGAATGTTGGCGCTCTTGTAAAGACGCGGCACGCCCACGGCACGGCCTTGATCGTCTTCACAAGGATCAGCAAGAGGTGCACCGGCGACCTTCGGCAATCCGTTTGTAACGAATTGAGCGGGCTGGCCTTCCGGAGTGAAACTCGGATGGTTGCGGATGGCGTGAAAATCCATGGCCGCGAGCTCTGCTGCCGTGCCGCCTTCAGGAAATGCTACAGCCTGCGCAGTGTCCAAGGTCTTGTCAAAATCGAGACGTGCTTTTTCTAAACTGAACGCCGGCAAGTGTTCTTTGTGATGAAGCGCAATGCCACCAACGATGATGTGACGCGCCAAACCTCCGTCGTCGATCGTGTCGAGCGGCGGATGTGACGGGCGATGTCCGGCCTGAGCAGCGATATAAAACGGATATCCCTGAAAACTAGCAGTGGGCATTAGCGGCATTGCGATTGTCGGAATCGGAACGATCGCTGGAATCGGAGTGCCGGCTGCGATCTCCCCATCAGGTAACTTGCGCGAATTCGGTAGTGGCCGGCCTTGATCGTCGAGCTTTGTTCCAGCCTCGAATACATCGTGGACACGAAACAGCTCCCACATTCCCTGCGCAAAGTGTGGATAGAAATGGCAGTGAAAGATTGCGTCGCCCGCTGTCTTGTTACGGTTACCTGCGCCGCCGTAAGCGATCTCGGTCGTGAACGAGTAGCCCGGTCCCTGTGCCTGACTGTCGAGATAAGTTGAGTTGTCACTCTCAGGCGTGTGCAGCCACTGATGCGCGTGCAGGTGATGGATGTGATGCTCCTTCGGACCAGCGTGCATTACGCGCATCTTCACGTTGTCGTTCATGTACGCGTGATGGACGTTTGACGGATCGTCAGGAAAGAAAACTTTCGTCGCCTTCGGACCGGTGATGAGTTTGCCGGTGCTGTCGGTGGTGTTGGCCGGAACGTCGTCAATACGGGATCGCCGACTGTCCACGCCGACAGGAAGAACTCTTCAAACAAGCATTCAGTGCATTTCGCCATCGGGCCGACGCCGAAACGATTGGCTAGAATCTCGGCGCCGATGCCACCAGTGCCGTAGTTGATCGCAAAACCGTCGCGGACGCTGTGTAACGTGAACGCCAGCGGATTAGGCGCGCCATTGATTTCGTCGTTGAACTGTGGAAACGCTTGAACTGCCTGGATCTCATCGTGATAGACAACCGTGAATTCGCGAAACGGCTGATTACGATCGAACTCGACTGCATTCGGACGATAAGTTCCCGCCGGAAATGGTCCGCGGCCGGGTCCAGTGATGATCGCGTTGATATCGGTATGGACGATGTTGTTGTTGGCATCGAGCATTTTGAGGATCGGCGTGCCTGCCGGTCGTGTGCTTCCTGCCGGATAAACAGCGTCGTAGTCGACGATCGGCTGACCGTTGGTCGTCGTCATCGGCGTTCCGTCAGCGTTCTTTTTGGTGGCCAACGATAGATCTTTTTCAGTTACCTGGCTGCGATACCACTCAGCGCCGCGCGCCTCGATATTGATCGCGCCAAACAATCCCATCGGCAAGGAGCCGCCGTCACCTTCGCCGCCGGTCGTTGCAGCCGTGCTGTAGAGCACGTGATTTCCTTCTTTTTCAGCGTAAAGCGTGTAGATGATGCTGTTGCCGGGCGCGACCAGACTGCTCTGATTCGTGCCGACGTTTGAGCCGTCTTCGAGAATGCTTGTCTTGAGTTGCAAGCCAACTGCGTGGATCGAAGCGGTGCGGGTGGCAGGTTGATCGTCATTGGCCCGCTGTGGATCGAGCAGATTTTGAAAGAGGATCTGGATGCAGTCGCCGACGTTCATGCGCAAGACAATAGGACGTGCACGCTTATAAGATTTCAATACGACGTTGCCAGGGACGAGCCCGGCAGACGTTTTGGCCTTTACGTCACTTCGCAGCGCATAAATCATTCCCGCTGGATTGACCGCGCCCAAGCGGTTGTAAAAGAACGGCTGATCGAACGCGACTACATCCGCCTTGATTGTCCGTTCGCAATTCGGAGTCGGAGTAATCTCTTGCTGCGCCTTCGCCGCTCCGACAAACGCCAACATCACTAGCACTATTCCCGCGATCTTCTCCGCTTTCATGTTTCCCCCTGACTGTTCCCCGTTTTGGTGAGTGCTTTTGGTGGGTACAGGGCAAAAGTCATTCCTGCAATATTTTTAGAAAATAACGACAAGCATGTTGCAAGATGTGTCACGCCACGGGGCGTTGTGTTTCACCATGTATCACTCAAAGCCGTCGCTAGACAGGAGCACAAAAACCACAAACTGCTGAAATGCAATCCGAAGCGTCGTAGTCTTCGATAGAGGGTCGGTCGATGGTAGTTGAGTATCTGCGCGGTCTTTTTGATATTGCCGCCGGTGCGTTCAAGCGTTTGCGCAATCGCTTCACGCTCGATGTCATCCTTCGTCAGAAAAGGCGGAATCACACAACGAAAACTGCTCATCGGTGAGGAGTGCAGGTGATCCGGAAGATCTTCAGGCATCAGGTAATCACCTTGCGCGAAGAGCACTGCATGCTCGATCACGCTTTCCAACTCTCTGACATTTCCCGGCCAGTTGTAACTCATCAGGATCGAGTAACTTGCCGGAGAGATCCCGCGCATCCGTTTTTTATATTTTCGCGCCAGTCGTAACAGGAACGTCTCACTCAATATCACCAGATCGTCCAGACGTTCTCGCAACGGCGGAACTTTTATCCGTACGGTGCTGAGGCGAAAATACAGATCCTGACGCAGCGTTCCCTCCCGGATCATCTGACTCGTTTCGCGATTGGTTGAAGAGATCAAACGGAAATCGACAGGTATCTCGCGCTCGTCGCCAACCCGGCGCACAGTTCGTTCCTGCAAGACGCGCAGTAACTTCGTCTGCAAATAGACGGGCATTTCTGCGATCTCGTCGAGCAGCAACGTGCCGCCCGCAGCCGCTTCGATCAGTCCGCGACGATCGTGCTGCGCACCGGTAAACGATCCTTTTCGATAACCAAACAACTCCGATTCGATCAACTCGCTTGGAATCGCAGCACAGTTGATCCGAATGAACGGCCGTCCCTCGCGTTCGCTTTGAGCGTGCAAAGCCGCGGCAATCATCTCTTTGCCCGTGCCTGACTCGCCTTCGATCAGCACTGAAGCATCGGACGGAGCTGCGGTGCGAATAATAGCGCGCACGTGACGCAGCAGCGGATTGTTACCGACGATGCCGAAGTCATCGCGTTGCTGCACGCGCGTGCTCTTGGGCCCGCGATCTTCGGCTTTGATCGATCGAATGCGCAGTGCTCTCTGTATCAGAACAAGCACCTGCTCAAAAGTGAACGGTTTCTCGAGATAGTAAAACGCGCCGCGTTTGATCGCTTCGATAGTGATGTCGAGCGAGCCGTGCGCAGTCATCAACACGACTTCGATGTCAGGTGCAGTCTGTTTAATTTGTTCGAGCAGCGCGATCCCATCGCCGTCAGGAAGACGCAAGTCTAAGAACACGAGATCGAACCAATGGCGCGCAAGGATCGCTTCTGCTTCAGCAACCGAAGAGGCAGTGTCGACTTCGTAGCCATGATCGCGCAAAAGCAAGTCCAGGGCGGCTGTAATGGTTTTCTCATCATCAACCACGAGTATGCTGATTGGCATTCCGTAAACCCTTTCCTTAACAACACACAAATAGGGGGTGAGTTGTCGAGTATCATCTGGGCACGGATTAACTGCGGTAATCCTTCAGAGTGTCTTGAAGTGCAACCTTTGGGAGAAGGTGTACGTGAACACTTCTCACACAAGTGATGAGAATCAATGTAGAAGTTGCTGAGATTTGATGAAAAAATGAGCTCCATCTACCTGGCGGCGTCAGTGGAGTAGTTTTTAGCCTCGCTAATAATCCGCGCAAATCCGTGGTTAATTGAGACTGAGACAGTTGAGAAACTGTCATTCCCTCGCGCCTCGTTTCCGCGCAAAGACGCAAAGATGGAAGAATGAACCAGACTCTTCCTTTGTGTCTTTGCTCCTTCGCCCGAAAACTTCTCTTTTCCTTCATCGTTGCCTCGTTATCTCTCTGCTCTGTTTACAGTCAGGAGTCCTCGGGTGCAGTTGTCCAATTACAGTCATCGCTTAATTTCAAGGGCACTGAGGGACTTGCGTTCGCTCCAGTCACTAAATTATTGGCAGTCACAGAACGAAACAGAACGGTACGGATCGTTGACGTCACAAGTGGCGACGAGCGCGCCTTGCTGTCGTTCAAAAAGCAAGAACTGCTACTGAGATGGACCAATGATGGTCAGCGACTTCTGATCGTCGGTTCAAAGGTGGTGACTATTTGGGACGCTCGCCTTGGCAAAGCGCTGGCCGCGCCCGTGGGATTGCAACGCAAAAGAGATTTTTTGAGCGCCGCGCAAGTCGAGTGGAACCCTGCTGGAACTGCCATTTTAACCTTCAATACTGACTCAGGTTTCAAAGCATCTTTTCGAGAAAAATACAAAGCAACTGTGCAACTATGGGACGTCAAATCGGGAGAACTTAAATTTGAGGTGACTGTGAAAGGCAGTTACGTTCAAACGCAGTTTAGTCCTGACGGTAAGCAACTTCTGACCGCATCAGGTGAAGAAGATGCCAGGTTGTGGGACATTGAAACAGGTGCTTTGATAGCCGTCTTGAAACCACCGGAGAGATCCGTTACGGATGGCAGTTTCGGCACGTTCAGTCCCGACGGCGAATTGGTGGCAGTCAAAAGCTACGACAGCGGAATCTATATCTGGGATTCCGCCACGGGAACACTAAAAACTACGGTAGCTCTCTCCAAATCTGGCGATGGGTTTGAGTTGCGTGAGTTCAGTCCTGACGGAAAACTGTTCGCGCTCGATCGTCAGCAATCAAAAGGCCGGCACATGGACAATTCCATTGAGCTGCGCGATGGGGTAACCGGCAAGATCCGAGTCACTCTGACTGGAAAGCACATGAATGGTTTCGAGAGTCAGCGGGTTTGGAGTCCTGACAGTCAAACTTACATCACCGCCGATAGCGGCAAGAAATACGAGGCGAAGATCTGGGACGTGAAAACCGGCCGTTTGAAGGGCACGTTTCCAATGGTGTTGACATACAGTTGGATTCCACTCGTATTTGGATCCATTGATCGCGACAATCTGTTGGTTCACCCAACTTTGCCGATCGTCATGGCAGCAAACGAGAAGTTCGTTCGCTTCTGGAGCACGGACACTGGTGAGTTGATGCAAAAGATCGACGACACTGGTGGACCAGCACAATGGAGCGCTGATGGAACGCTGTTGTTGACATTTCGTAAGAGGCTTGAGGTCGCACACGTCTGGCGCGTCGTGCTGCCACAAAAAGGTCCGTCAAAAAATTAATCCCGCAATAGCTGAACAAACTGTTGTAGCTCGGCCAGATTGAGATCTGAGACCGCCCAGTAAGTCATTCCGCCATTGGACCAACGAATCAAGTTATAGCCCTGCCGCTCTGACGCCTTTTCATTCGCTGCCGGCGCTGCGGTTGATGGCCAGACGAACAGATTGATCGAGTGTTGCCTGTGTTGATAGACCAACGCCGCGACTGGACGATTGCCGATGTAATCGAGACGACCACCACTCAAGCTAAATCCATATTGACTCAAATCCTTCACAGTCGGCGAAAAGTCGAGCTTGCCATCGAACCACGGCTTTACTGTGTGCTGATCCGACGAGGGAACATCCGTCAAATGATCGGCCATTAGCGAGCGCACATGACTGGAAACTATCTCCTGAGCAACAACTTCGTCGGGTGATTGTCGTGAAAGGAGCGCAGCAATGGCCCAGATTGTTATCACCGCAGCGGCCAACGAGACTCCAGCCAATACCCAACGCCACCGAAGACTTAGCGATTTTGATTCTGTTTTGCTTTCGCGACGCAATGCAGATTGTAAACGTCGTTCGAGATTTGCAGGAGGTTCAAATCGCAGCGCGCTGTCACTTACCATTGACTGCAAACGACGCATGCCTTTATAAGTCTGTGTGCATGGCTCGCAATCGCCAAGGTGTTTCTCGATCTCGATACTCTTCACCAGGTCCAGTTCACCGTCGAGATAGCCATGAATCAATTCAAGCGTTTGCTGACAACTCAATGTTTGCCTCCTTTCCCATTTGATTGGCGAGTAGTGATTGAAGTCGTTTGCGGCCGCGCGCGAGTCGCGACATAACTGTCCCGAGCGGAACGTCGATTACGTTCGCGATCTCCTTGTAAGCAAGACCTTCCATTTCGCGCAGCACGACTACTTCGCGAAACTCAACCGGCAACTCCTGTAACGCCTGCCTCACGATCTGTGCATTGACACTCTGCAGAAACAACATCTCAGGATCTGCGAGGTCGAGTTCCAGTTCGTCAAGTTTGTCATCGATCGGCTCAGCGAGATCGAGAACGCGATTCCTTTGCAACCACGTGTAACAGGTGTTTCGCACGATCGTCAGCACCCAGGCGCGGCTGTTTCCGCCGTAGTAACCACTAAACGACTTGAACGCGCGCAGGAACGCTTCCTGGACCAGGTCTTCAGCATCGTGTTCGTTGTGAACCAGCCAGCGCGCAAGGTTGTATGCCGCACTGAGATGTGGCAGAGCAATTTCTTCAAACCGAACGACTTTCCCTTGATCTGAAAAACGAGGTTCCTCGCTCATTCGATCCCTTCTAACTTCTAAGACTGCAAGCGGCGCGATTTTATTCCCGGCCAATCATCCGCGGACGTGGGGAATAATCACAGAGAAATGGGAGTCTGTATAGCTGAAAGCAATCTGTAACGAAGGGTGAAACAGGAAATGAACAAATCAATGAATTGGCTGCTCGACTCGCCGGTTGATGGTCCAAGGGCAATTATTTTGATCCGCTTGATGGCCGGCGCGGTATTTCTGTGGGAAGGAATTCTGAAATTCGTCTATGCGAACCAGGGTGTCGGACGTTTTACGAAGCTCGGATTTCCGGCGCCACATTTCACAGCGACTGCTGATGCGTGGCTGGAGATCGTCGGCGGTCTTCTGCTGCTAACCGGTTTGATGACGCGATTGATCGCTATTCCATTCATCGTTGAAATGATCGTCGCGATGGCGTCTACAAAGATTCCGATGTATCTGGGGACGTCGCCACTGCCGCTGCCGCCAGTGCCACCGCAGATAGGCTTCTGGGCCGTGCTGCACGAGATACGATCCGAGTACGCCCAACTCTTAACCTGTGCTTTCTTAATGATCATTGGACCAGGCCCGTGGTCACTCGATGCGCTGCTAGCGCGCGGGCGTGCAACTTCGAGCGCTGCGCCAGCGCCACTCAAAAGACTTTTACGACTGTGGGTATGAATGGATTGAGGGGTGTCGCTGAAAGTCGTAACCGGCACTCCTTATTAATAAGCGCGTGGCCCACGTATCGTGTGTCGATGAAATCGGAGAGCAAAAGACAATGTCCGAGAAAATCTACCCATTCCGTTTCAGTCATCAATCTTTCGCCATAATAATGAAATGAATTACCGGAATTAAGCAGCACACCATCGGTCTGCCCAATCTTTACGAATGCTTCTTTTGCCAATTCCATATTTTCATCTGTGGGATCGCACTTAAAATCAATCATTGGCAAGTGAGCAACCTTTCCATTTTTTAACTGCACGCGCGACGAGGCAGCCAAGACGAAATTCGGTGGCAACTGGAAAAGACGCTCCCAAAGCTTTATGCCTAATGCTGAACTCGATACATGTTCTTCCTGATCGGCGACGTTATTATGAACTGCCGCCTGATCAATAAACGTGGCCGGGTCCTGGCTTGGTCGAGCAGTGGTTCGCTCAGGTAAACGCAGTTTGTCTCGATACTTAATAACAGTAAACGTATCGATTTCAGGATGTTTTCTAATTAACGCCTCCAGTGCCTGTGGAGCTTTCATTCCCACCACCAGAGTTTTTCTTTTCGGCGACATTTTTGTATCGAACGGTTGAGGGGAAATTGCTGTGCAAAGATATTCGAGAATGTGTTCTACGTATTCATGCTCACCTTTAGGATACCAAATCCGTCGAATGCCATAGCTAGCGAAGATCTTGTTCTTTTGATGGAAATCCTTGTCGCCTGGATGTTCGACAATTGCATAGTGGGGAAGATTCGCCGCCGGTCCACCGAGTTGTTTGATCAGCTTAACGATACGATCATTATGCAGGCTACATCCCAGGAAGAGGACTGGTCTATTGGTCAGTAAAATCTGAAGCAAGTGCGGAAGCGGCTTCTTAAAATCAATCTGGTCGGGCTTATTTTTAACTCCATACCTTTTCGCATATTCATTTAAAGTAAGGACTCGGTCCGCATCATCATCGACATCACCGTGCAATTTGAGGAGATATCGTTTGTTTTGAATAACGGCTTTTATTGCTGTTTGTACTTTAGGTCCCCAAATTCTTTCTTCAAAGCGGGCCCCGGAGTCATCAAACACCTTTTCCAACACTCGATCAAAATTAGTAGTTATTACAGGTCCACTGGCAAGGCGCGGCAGATAACTCACTGCACCTTTCACGGAAACATCCGTTAACTTTTGCGTTCCGTATTCCATAGTCAGGACGTCCTGAAAATCGAATGGACCTAAAGCGTCCAGGAGGTCCTGTGCAGCTTCCTCAAACTGGCCTTGCTTAATTCGCTTCGCAATCTTCTGTCTGGAAACTGTCGAATCTATCGTAAGGAGAAATTGTTGCCACCCTTTGAATCCAAAGGGTATTGATAAACCCGCACCAACAAACGGCAGAACGCCTAAAGAGGTCTTGAGTTGTGTGACGAGCAAATCCAGTACAAAGGTATTGTTTTTGATTTTTTTGACGGCAGCTAATTTTTCCATTTGAAAAGAACTCCGATGAGCTGATTCGATGTAAGAGGAACTCGCCAGTGAGTCGCCGTTTTCGGAAATAATGCTAACTCAGAACCACCGAAAAGATGTAGTGGCGTTCGTTGTGAACCGGTATATTAGGCTCACAGTTTTTATTTAATTCCAGAAAGATTTGGCGTGAAGCCAAAAATGGTCAGGGAATTTGAAGATTTATCGCATGAACGAGTGCTTTGCTTCCAAAGGAGTAGTTCGGTGACCAGAATCATGAGCTTCCTGTGGAAGAAGGGTAATCCGGCAGCTCCGGCGCCCGCCGAAGTTAAACGAGCAGAAGAACACAGATAACACGCATAAATGATCCCGCCGGCGAATCCGCTTATCAGCGTTGTTATGCCCGTATACAACGCGCTGCCCTTTCTCGATCACAGCATAAGCAGCATTCTCCAACAAACACTCAGCGACTTTGAGTTTGTAATTCTCGACGACGCCTCCACCGACGGTTCGGTCGAGCGATTACGAGAGTGGACCAATCGCGATAAGCGAATCCAACTTTACGAAGGCAAGCAGCGACTCGGACTCACCGGCAGTTCGAACGCCGTCGTCGCAAAAGCGCGAGCGTCGATACTTGCCCGTATGGATGCAGACGACATTGCGCATCCCGATCGGCTTCGACGACAGTGGGAGATCATAAAAAACCAACCGGATGTTGTTGTCGTTGGCACGCTGTGCAATGGGATTGACGCCAGCGGCCGGGAAGTGCGTCCGCGCGATCGCTGGCGGCTCTTGCGTCGTTCTGGATATATTCCTTTTCCCCACGGCTCGGCAATGTTTCGTCGAGGAGTGTTCGATCAAATCGGTGGTTATCGTAATGCGGCGATTGGCGGCGAAGACCAGGATCTGTTTTCGAGAATGGCGACTTACGGTCCCGTAGTGACGCTGCCGGATGTTCTCTATAGCTATCGTTACCATTCAAACAACGCGACGCTCTTTAATGGGATGCGTGCGGTCAGCGAGAACCATTCGCAAAATGGCAATTCGTTGGCTGCATTTTATATGCTCGGTGCAATGAGACTTTGGGCAGGTGAGCCGCCGATGTTGCTGAAACCGATGATCGAGAAGGAGTCCTTCAAATGGAATCCGAAGAGTTTGATGATCTTTGCGTCTGCCTTATTGGGACATGTTAGTCCTGGCAGTCTAAAGATTTTGCTGCGCGCATCGATCAGAGTTCGCGACCTGCTGGCAAGCACAATAGTGAAGGACGGGAAACCTTACGAATGGCGATCAAAGTAGCCGTTGTGGGCATTGGCGCCCGTGGGTTGGATTGGGTACGTGAGGTCAAAGCCGCGCCGGCGTTTGAGTTAGTTGCAAGTGTTGACATCGATCCTGTTACGTTGCAGAAAGCATCCGCACGATTTGGACTCTCTTCCGCACAGTGCTTTACGGATCTGGAAAAAGCATTTGAGGTTAGCGCATGTGAGGCCGTCGTAGTTGCGACGCCTGCGGATTGTCATTCGACAGCTTGCGAAGCAGCGCTCGCGCGGAAGCTCGCGGTGCTCGTAGAAAAACCGCTCACACTTCAACTGGCTGACGCAGCGAGACTTGTTTCGCTCGCCGAGAAGAACAGCACGCCGCTTTTGGTCGCACAAAACTATCGTTATCTTCGATCGTTCCGCACTGCGAAGCGGCTAATCGACGATGGAGCGCTGGGAAGAGTTGGAATGGTCGTTTGTCACTACTATCGGCCTTTTCACACGATGGCAGCATCACTCGCCAAGCTTCCACACAGAGTTCTTTGGGGCATCAGTGTTCATCACCTCGATGCGCTTCGTTACTTACTCAGTCAGGAAGTCACATCTGTCAAGGCCGACAGTTTTACTATGCCGTGGGGACACCCGCCGCAGGGAGCGTCGTTGCAGTTGATGTTTTCGATGTCCGACGAAACTCGCGTTTCTTATTCTGCAACTTACGAATCGACTGGTCACACACTGTTCGAAGGCGGACAGGAATTCTATGCGCGATTCATCGGAGAACGCGCCACGCTCCACATCTTCCAGCGCTGGCTCATACTCTGGGAGAACGGCAAATTGCCGCGTCTGATGCGAAGAGGGCGGAGGAAGAAAACCGAGGAGAGAGTAATACTCGATCAGTTGGAGCGCACTTTGATTCATGGCGAGGCGCCGGAAGTTAGCGGCCGAGATAATCTGCAAACAGTAGCCGTTCTGGAGGCATGTGTTCGATCCGCTGCCGAAGAGAGACCAATCAACCCGCAGGATCTGCTGAATTCAACGGCGCGCGCCGCGGCAGTGTAAAACTAGCCGCGGATTACACGAATGAAATCCGGATCAAATCCGCGTGATCCGCGGCTAAAAAATCACTTGAATAACGTGCTCGCAATCGGCATTGACGCCGCTGAATCAACTCTGGTGCGGCAACTAATCGAGCGCGGCGAAATGCCGGCGCTCGGATCATTGCTGGCGGACGGCAAGTGGTTGGAAGTGCGTTCTCCATCACCGATCGGCAGCGGGACTGTGTGGCCCACCTTTCTTACCGGCGAAGAACCGGTTGTACACGGCAACTACAGTGAATGGAAGTGGCTTCCGGAAACGATGAGTCTTCGACGCTACAAAGGTCATCACTTAACTCCGTTCTGGAAGACACTCGCTCAACAAGGAATTTCGATTGGCGTGTTTGATGTCCCTTTCGCGCCTCCTGTAGGAATCTCACGAGGGTTTGAAGTTTCCGAGTGGTGGGCCCACGACTGCACGGGAACCGGACTTCAAGCAGGGCCGGATCGGATTCTCTCATTCTTAAGAGAATCGCCCGCACATCCACTGTCTGCAAATCGATTTGCCGCTAGCACACCGGACAGTAAGAGCAACCTGAAAGAATTAGCTGATGCTTGTAGCGCCGGCGCACAACTGCGAGCGACGCTGGTCCAACGTTTAATCAGGGAAACAAACCCGCACGTATCAATCGTCGTTTTTCCGGAGATCCATCACGCAGGCCATCAGCTCTGGCACACGATCGCGCCTAGCCATCCGATCTATGAAGGACTGGAGGGAGGAGCCGCTCGGTTTGAACCGCTATTGAAGGATGTATATCGCGCAGTTGATCGAGCAATCGGAGAACTCATTAACTCTGTGAGCAGTGCAACCACTGTGATGGTTTTCGCTCTGCACGGCATGCGGCCTGCGCTTGGTTTTCCCGGCTTTCTTGGACCACTGCTCTGCGAACAAGGCTTTTCACAACTCGCGACGTGGCGCTCACAGAATTGGACCAGTCGCTCTCTGTCTCTCTTTGCAGAAGTCAAACGACACACACCTGCACCGCTCAAAAAGCTGTACTATCAAATGACGCCATCCACAACCACGTACAAGCTCGCCCGCCCGACTATGTTGCCTGCCTACGACTGGCAGAAGACTCGCGCGTTTGCTCTGCCCACCGATCAATATGGCTGGATCCGCATTAACCTTGAGGGACGTGAGGCGCAAGGGGTTGTTTCCCCCAACGAGTATGAAAAGCTCTGCACGGAGCTGGAGCAGATGTTGTCAATGTTGGCTTCGGAAGACGGTGAGTTGCTGGTTCAGGACGTTACGCGCACAGCGGCAGACCCAGAAAGTGCGCGTGTCAATCCCCTTCCAGATCTGGTCGTCCATTGGCGCGATTCCGCGTTCTCCTCGTCGTTAAAGATCAAAGGGAGCAAAGTGCCCGCACACGTAGTCAGTCAGAAATCGACTGGTCAGCATGCGTCGCCTGGCTTTTGTATCTTCCGAGGCGACTGCGATGGCGGATTGGATGGCGTCGTAGCCGCGAAAGATTTAAAGGACTTGATTGCAGCAAGCATCTAATGACAAACTCTTATATACCTCACATTCAACTTCAGGAGAGATTTGTTATGAACCGCACTATGTACCGCTATGTTTCGTTGTCAATCAGCATTGTTGTGCTTCTTGCCCTTAGCGCCGTGTCTGCTTCAGCACAGCTAGGCGGACTCAGCGGCGTCACCGACAAACTTAAGAAGAAAACTCCTAACTTCTTAGGTGGCAAACCACCGATTACAACAAGTTTGCCGGACGCCATATGGGGTGATGCTTCCAAAGACGGCTTTACTCCGCGCGAACCCGCTCGTTCGCTAATGACGTTGCAGCGCACGCCCAACGGTGGTTTCGTCTTGCAGCCCGGCTATTACATCATGCAGACGCAAAGCTACTGCTTGAAGGCCGGCACACATGGACCCGGCGGTGGTGATGGTTATCTGTATGCGCCACCAAAAGGACCGGCGGAAGATGCGGTGATGAGTATTGTTCGGAACTCAGTGCAGCATCCGGAGATTGAACAACACGACATTCAAGTTCTTTTGTGGGCAATCATTGCTCGCGCGAAGTTTGAAGATCTACAGCCGCAATTGAAAGCCACTGCGACGAAGTTGTTAACCGCACGGCAACTCGCATCTCTTAACCGCAACGCACTCGATGTGCTCTCCGGCAACGCGTTGACCGATGCGTTGGGCGGTGTTCCTGAACCGCTACGACAAATCGCGCAGGCTGAAGCGCAATTGCGCCAGATGTTGACGACGCCGGGTGCGTCGTTTGCAGAGATGGAGCGTGTTGCAGTTTTATCCGGCGCGGCGCCACTTGGTCCGGGCAGCATGGAGGTGCCGTCAGGTCGCTGGTCTATGCATCCGGACGGTTATTACGTTCGTTACATACCTTCCGGTTACAGCTCAACGCGAGTTGAGATTTGGGTGCCGCAGGGCAGTCCTGTTGTCGGCAAGGAATACGATCCAGCGACACACATCGCGGTGCCTGGGAATACTGCGAGGCAACGACTGATCCAATCGGGTCGTCCACAGCAAGCGCAGTAGGCGCTCGAACTTCGTTATCCACAGATTACACAGATTTATTTTTTAATGGAATCTGCGGAATCTGTGTAATCTGTGGACGGCCCCGCTTGCGGAATGACGGAACGAGCATAGGCACAGACCGCCGATACGCCTCATACGTGTCTCCGTGTTCACGCACCAGGTCTCGCTCTTCGAATTGAATCGCCAACAGAATGTAAGCTGTCGTTGCGATTGAGAACAGCAGGTGCGCGGACGTCATTAGCGGCGTCATCCAGAACGCGAAGAGCCAGCCAACATACAGCGGATGCCGCACCAGCCGATATGGACCAGGAGTGCCGAAGCGTAAAAACGTATAAGGTTGGCCCAATAAGTACCGCCAGACCTGACGCAGACCAAATAAGTCGAAATGGTTAATGAGAAATGTCGACAAGAGCACCAGTCCCCAGCCAAACGCAAACAAACCGCGCAGCACGAGTCGACCAACGGGATCCTCGACTGACCAGATCACTCCGCCGAGCGGACGCCACAAGCTAAACAACAAGATAAGCGCCAAGCTCGAGAAAAGAACGTAGGTGGAGCGCTCGATTGGCTTTGGCACAATCCTGGTCCACCAGTCTTTGAACCACTTACGCGCCATCACGCTGTGTTGCACTGCGAACAATGTAAGTAACGCTGCGTCGATTGCGAAGCTAACGCCGAGCGAGCCTGTCGCAGGACCGTCGAGCGTTCTTGGCACGCCGAAGTTGCCGATGAAGCCGATAGCGTAGAGAAATGTTCCGAGGAAGATAAGATAACTGAAAACTCCGTAGCCAAAGAACCCTATTCTCTTGATCATTGCATCGCCTCCATCTCTGCTGTTTCTCCGCGTAGGATCGCGCTTTCTGCGCTATGAAGCTATGGGAGTTTAGTCCCGGTTCCGATATACTCACGGCCCTCCACCTGGTACTTTTGTCACGGTCGCGATGAACAAAAGGGCGACACAGCGAATCAGATATCTTCGAACGCGCGACGGCGTTCAACTCGCCTGGGCTGAAGCAGGTTCAGGTCCAACCCTGATCAAAGCTGCAAACTGGATGACCCATCTCGAGTACGAATGGGAGAGCCCGGTCTGGCGACACTGGATCCGATTCTTCAGCGATAACTGTCGTTTCGTGCGTCACGACGAGCGTGGATGTGGGATGACGGATTGGAATGTCGGCGATCTCTCATTCGAGCGTTGGGTTGAAGATCTGGAAGCTGTTGTTGCGGCGGCCGATCCTAACGAACCATTCACACTGTTGGGCATTTCTCAAGGAGCAGCAACATGCCTCGCGTATGCTGTCCGGCATCCGGAACGTGTCTCACGAATCTTGCTCTACGGCGGCTATGCGCGTGGGACATTTAGGCGTGGCGATCCCGACAAAGAGCGTTTGTATCGTGCATTAATTGATATGACTCGTCTCGGGTGGGGAAAGGACAATCCAGCGTTTCGGCAAGTGTTCACCTCGCGATTTATTCCGGGAGCGACTGATGAACAAGTCGGCTGGTTTAATGATCTCTGTCGAAAAACAACTTCGCCGGAGATCGCCGCTCGTCTTCTCGAGACGCGCGCTTCGATAGACGTCACAGACCTTCTCGACAAAGTACAGGCGCCGACGTTAGTGCTGCACTCGCGTGACGACGATGTGATTCCGATTGCCGAGGGGCACATTCTCGCCGCAGGAATTCCGCGTGCTCAGTTCGTCGAACTCGACTCGAAGAACCACATCCTGCTTGAGACCGAACCGGCTTGGGGACGCTTCTGTAGCGAAGTGCTGGACTTCATGGACGTGAAGAGTTCGAACCGCAGTGACGACGCGGTGTTCGACGCACTATCGCCACGCGAACGAGAAGTGCTGGCGCTGATAACGCAAGGTTTGGGCAATGCAGAAATTGCCAAGCGTCTTTCGATCAGCGAAAAGACGGTTCGCAATCACGTCTCGAATCTCTTCGACAAACTCGGCGTCTGGACGCGCGCGCAGGCAATGGTCTTCGCGCACGATCACGGCTTCCGCGCGACGTAGCGCTTCTAACTAGCGACACCTGTGTTTGCAATCATTCTTGGCTTCTTTCGCCCGTCGTTCACAGATCTTGCGTTCGGTCTTGAGCGGTATCAGTCTGCAAGCATCTTTCTTCACCTTGTAACGGTCCGCGCATCTGTCGGTGCAGCGATTTCCACCGTGGCGTACTGCGAATGTGTTGACTGAACCTACCAGTAGAACCAACAGCAAAAGAATCGAAGTTATAATTGGCCTGATCTGATTCATTCCATTTCCCCCTTGAGATCGATGAGCAGGCGACTTTCGCGCCAAACTTTGCGTCGCAATTATAATTTCTCTTCAGTGCGTAACGTTAATTCGATCATCCGCTCCAGGAGCTGATCTGCCGGCAGTCCGACAAAGTTCTTGAAGACGAGTTCTTTCGCATACAGGCGAATCAGATATCGCAGCTTGAGCGATTTGTTACGCGCGGCGTAAACAAAATCGCGATGACCGTTGTTGACGACAATAATATTTCGTGTCGCGTCAAATCTGGATCGCCACGATTCACCGGGTGCGCTTTCAAAAGTGTACCCTGGCAGTCCCGAGGCTTCGACCATCGTATTCGCCACCTGCGGAAGCAATTCATGCGTAATGGTGATCAGTGCGTCGGCTGAACATTCAATGTTCCCTTGAGATACTTTCACTCTGACTCGCACTAACCCGGGTTCGGCTGGAGCAATGAAACTTAGCTCCTGGTCGTGATTGCGATTCAACGCGCCGATCCCTTCAACTATCTCCCAGTAGAACGTGAGATCATTCTCCACGCGTCGACGAGATCTGTCATAAGGCAATGCACGCAACGATCGTTGTTCGCCAACTCTTACAATGCTCGATGCCGGCGCGATCGTTACACTGAACAGTGGACCAGCGAACTCGAAAAACTGCCGTTGTCGTTGGTTGTTGTTCCCAGGTTCGGGTGCGCCTGGCGTAAGTTCCGCGCCCGACACGAGCTCGCTTTTGCTGGTTCCAGATCGTTGACGTGCTCGCGAATGAATGTCGAACCAGTCATACTCTTCTGCCGGCAAAGCCAAAAATGCTTCACGAAACGCGCGCTGAATTGCCTGTAGCAGTTCTCGGCTTGCTTGCTCCTCCTCTGCTCGTCGTTGCGCATCGAGCATTTCGTTGAGCTTATCTTCCAGTGGCTGTAAGGCGTCCAGCAGTGCAGCGTAAGCTTCATCCTGAATGATCCCACTGCGCGTGCCGGGCGTGAGATTGATGAAAGGCGCGTCGATGTGTCCTTGAAGATATCGGGTGGTCCAGGGCGACTTCGCCAATTCAGCAGCTAGTGCGATGTCTTCGAAGACGCGTGTGCCACGTCGAAACAACGCTACTCGATTCGTCTCTCTGGGTTCATCCATATAGAGCTCGACATAGACGTCGCCGAATGTCGTGCGAACTGGAGGCAGGTGATGTAGCAGTCGGCCTTCGTACTGGCGTGGTTCAACTGTGTATTGCTTACGAGCAATTTTGTCGACGACGGTTATGCGCACTCCGCTATGCCGGATGCGATCCCGCAATTCCGCTGCGAGATACCATTGAATTTTCTCGCCGGACAGCGATCTAATACCTTCGAGCAACCTGGAGATCCGTAGCTGCGTGCCAGGTTCTGCAAAAAGTGAACGCTTGGGTCGAACCGCGTAGCTTGGGTTTCCCTTTCGCATGACCATCTGCCACGGCCGACCGTCAGCGGCTGTCGAGGTCAGAATTAGTTCCTCACCGAGGATCCAAAACGACAGCAATCCGATGCCGAATTCACCCTGGAGTCCAACAGCTCCTTCCACTTTGAGCCGTCGCTTCACGGAATCGCAGATGTGCGTGGCTACGTATCGGAAATCCGGCCGGCCTCCTTCATCGCGCGGAATTCCCTGGCCGTTGTCTTGCACTTCGAGATAGTGACTGCCTTCGCTTCGACCACGAATGATGGTGACGTTGGTGGCGCGAGCGTCAATGGAATTCTCCACCAATTCCGCAATTGCTTTTAGAGGATTCGACTGCGAAAGCGCGATGATCGTGATGGCATTCCAGTCATTGCCAATACGTAGTTTGCCTTGATTAGCGCGTTCTGCTTTTTGAGCTGGGTAGGTCAAGGTTTTATGTTACGGCTAAACTCGACTGCGCCGCAGAATACGGATGCCTGGTCGCGCACGAGCAGCGCCCGCACTCGATGCTGATGGATCGAAGAAGGGACTTTGAGTGTCGGGTTGCGCGTCAAGCGAGCCACCAAGGTAGAGGTAAACTTGCCACAACTTTTCCGATTCACGCCAGCGCTCTTGCGGTGAAAGCCGATACCACGAAGCCCAGTCTTCACCGACGATTTCTTCAGGAGTAATCATCAGGCACAGTCTGCCTTCTCGAAGCTGCATTCTATACGCGGCTTCAAGTTTCGAGCAAAACTTCGGGCTGCCTGATCGGACGCGGTGCTTGAATTCGAGTTACCTTCAAATCGCGACGATTGTAACGCTCAAAAGCAAGTGCATCTTCCATGGCTTCCTTGAGAGCGGCAAACGTCTCATCAGTCATATAGTTCGTTTTATTTGTCTGCACCTTCCGAGTCTTTCCTGTCTTCATGACTTATGTTCTCCTAATCTGCTGGCTCAGCGCACCGATATGCGCCCGTCGGGTATCGCGGCCAAGCACTTCAAGCCAGCACTGAAAAGGACCGACTTGCCGAGAAGCTTCGCCTCTACGATCTTCGCCATCCTTGCATTGCTTCTTAGGCAGGGACAATCCGAAAGTTGTCAGTGAACGCTTAGCCATGTGAGCATCATACTTACGATGTTACAGTCACGTGTCGCCGGATGTGCAGAAAGCGGCCACAGACAAACTTGAAAACATCCTTTTCAGACTTCCCGGCACGCTCTGCTTAATTCCATCGGTACCTCCCGCAGGGATTCGAACCCCGAACCAACAGATTATGAGTTTCGCAAAGCTGTACTTTATGACGGTTAAAGGGAAAGAAGGTTGTGAGTTTCCCTATTGCCTCACGTAAAAAAGTACTCGAAATGAGATTCGTTGCCTCAAATAAAAAAGTACTCGAAAGGGTTTGCGAAAAGTGAGGGTGTATTGCCCTCACGGTTGCGCTTCGTGATAGGGTTTTGTTGGCCGGCGCGGAGGATAGGGCAACGCTCCCAAGGAACCTGCCGCTAGGAGTCACCACGCTGTCAGCAAAAAACTGGCACTAGATTGAAACCGAGCTCACGAGCTTGCGCGGAGAGCCGCTTCTTTGCTCGCTGCCGACACCGCTGCTCTGATCGAGCAAACACGC
>DATFHH010000021.1:0-3323 GCA_035248565.1 Pyrinomonadaceae bacterium
CAGGGGAGGTTTCCCGGCGTCTTGTCCGAGCACCGAAGTATACGTTCGACAGGGCTTTGCCTCATAAATGCCGATTCTGAACTAATTATCCCACTAAGAGCGAAACGATCTCCGCAGTAGTAAACGCCAGGTCACGCGCAATCATGCTCCGCGTTATACCCTCGGCGCGAAGCGTTGCAAAGACCTCTGCGTCCCCGCTCAATCTCGCTATCTTTCTCACTTGTTCTAAAGTTAGTGCAAATTCTCACGCCTGCGTCTCGTGTCAACAAATGAGGATTTCTTTTCGGGCTTCTGTGGTTTTGGACTAGACTTCGTTAGTCCGATCTCTGCCAGCATCTTCTTTGCTTCTCGCGCCTGCCAGACAGCGTTGTTTAGACGATCCTGCGCTAGTCCGATGTTTTGACGGTTAAGGTGTTTCTGCGCGTCTATGATTGAGCGGATGGTGAAGTTTAGTCGCTTACACGCTTGGCGGAGCTTTTCTATCTCAGGATCTTCCGGCTCAACTTGAACGAAGCCAACGGCTGACATGCTCCGAACGTAGCGCGATGATTTTCGCTTGTAAACCAAAAGGCCGACACTAGATCGGCCCTTTCAGTCCGGACAGTTGAGAGCAAGAGCGCGTACACCTTAGACCATCACGATCTAAAAGTCCTCAAGAACTTCTCAAAAAGTTATCAATCTTCACTCTGCGGCAAATGTCCGAACCACAGATCGCGATCATCAGCGACAAAATTCTCAAGCGGCAAAACTTCCATGAATTTCCAATAACCGATCAGCACTGATACCGGCATATCTTCGCCACTCTCGTACGCAGAGATCGCCGCGCCATCTTTAGCATGAACGTGCGGGGCCATCTGGTCAGGCGTGAGACGGTATCGCTCACGAATCTGCCTTACCTTCTCTGGTAGTCGTTTGGGGAAATCTGCCGTAGACATATGCCTCACGAAAGATATTTAACACTTTCTCTTTCAGATTCGGTCACTCAGATCACACATAGTAGTGTACGTTTCATTTTGATTGCGCCTCACACGTCGCCCAGAAGTGTTGGGGCCGAGGGACGTTGCCTGCGCAGGTGAGGACGAGGCAACGTCCCCTCCAATCTTTTGGCCCTTTGCTGCCAAAGCTGTAGGGGCGCGAGGGCGCTGCCGTGGTTTTTAGAAGGGCCAACGGTAGCGCCTTCATTTTACTCATGGGAACACAGTCCAGACCTCAACCACAATACCTCGCAACTAAGTTGCTGCGAATTCGAAAGCAGTTTGGGGCGAGTCAATCTCAGATGGTGAGACTTCTCAAGATCGATATGAGTCCCGCTCGCGTCTCCGAGTACGAGACCGGCAGAAGAGAACCAAACCTGATAGTGTTGCTGCGCTATTCGGAAGTTGCGGGAGTCTCAATCAATGATCTCGTTGACGACGACGCAGAGTTAGTCTTTGGCAAACGCAAACCACGAAAACGGTCAAACTGATTTTTGAGGCAGACAGGTCATTTTTGAGGCAAACACTATTATGAGGCAAAGCCGTCGCGACAGCTCGACAGATGAAAGTCCAGGTAGTGGACAGCACTAATACGAATGTGACCAGGGCGTTTTCAGTGAAGGAGAGTTTCGCGAATCTGACGACAAATACGTGTGGAAATGGAAATGCCCAACCGGAAGGCTGTGCAGCCGCAGACTCCGGTGGCGCATTCCTTGATTCGATGACTGTGAGCGGAAATCTGTGTAACTCAGGGATAAGTCAGAGCAGTGGGTGTGGTTTTTCTGTTGATAGCACGTGGTCGATTTGCAGCGGTACTGCACATCCTGCCATTTGGAAATCGAGCCGCGACGTTCGGAGCAACCTCGTGAAGGTAAACGGGCAGTCGTCCAGCTACAGCGCAGGCACAATCCTGACGCCTTAAGGAGTAACGATGAAACCATTGTTAATATGTCTGTTGTTTTCAATTGCAGTCGAGCCTTCGGTTCGAGCGCAGGAGGGCTCGGCGTCGATAGAGGGTTTTGTTCGCGATCTGAGTGGTAAACCGATTACAGAGGCAACAGTGTATGGCTACGAGGTTGATAACGTACATCGTCGAATATCGACCACCACGGACTCGACTGGTAAGTTCATCTTCAAGAGAGTGGCGCCGGGGCAATACAACCTTCATGCGTATAAGGAAAGTGACGGCTACGCCGACACAATGTTCTCGTTTTTTGCTAACGGGAATAAGAAAGCGTGGCGGCCAGTGACCGTGCAGGCGAACCAAAAGATCAAAGACGTCAACCTGACGCTTGGGCCGAAGTATGCAGTTCTTAAGATCTCAGTTCGAGACGAAGACGGTCAGCCGTCAGGAGCTTCATTAATCTTCACACGACTGGATGATCCGAAGCGTCCTTATCAAAGGGGGGGCGACCTCAGTGGCGAACTTACGATGTTAGTGCCCGCAGTATCTTTTCGAGTGAGAGTTGAACGAGCGGGTTCCCAACCGTGGAACTCGGAAGTAATACGTCCGGAACCCGGTGGGAATGTGTCCATCAGTGCGCGCTTGGTTACGAATCGCTAGGCTGTGAAGGATGCGCGAGACCGCGCGGCGAACATGATCGCGTACTGCCGCGAAAATGAGGAGCAAGGCCATTAGAAAAGGAGCGCGCTTTAGGGGGGTACCGGAGAGAATTCAGTCTCATCTTTCTGGCTGTGACTTTTAGGTGACTGTGTGTAGAAGCAGCAGCACCGATCAAATCAATCCACAAGAAGCGGAAAGACAAGACCTATACCAGAGAAGAATTCGAATGACGCGATAGATTGCCATGCATAATTTGGGTCAACTCTGGTTGCGAATAGCGGTATTGCTCGATTCAGTTCACTAATCAAGGAAGGAACGATTGTGAGAATTTGGGAGGCACTGGTTCCTCGACACCAAAAGCTGCGAAAACTTTCACCACTTCCTCGGGAACCCAATGAGATTCAGATCCGCCGAAATCCCATGAATGTACAAAGAATGGAATCCGTTAAATTCCTCA
The DNA here is from genome assembly GCA_035248565.1 of Pyrinomonadaceae bacterium. Lineage (GTDB taxonomy): Bacteria > Acidobacteriota > Blastocatellia > Pyrinomonadales > Pyrinomonadaceae > PSRF01. The sequence goes on from DATFHH010000021.1 coordinate 2,996, forward strand.
AAAAAGTGAGACATTAAATTTGAGATGTGTTGCTCGTAAGTACACATAGTAAATATAGGACTAGAACGTACATTCATTGCTAATCATTTATATTATGGGAACACAACGACGCCCAAGACCTAATTTTCTCCCGTCTAAACTGCGTCAGATCCGACAGCAGCTCAATGCAAGTCAATCGGAGATGGCAACGATAGTGGCTGAACGCATGAGCGCCGCACGCATTAGCGAATACGAAAGCGGGACGCGAGAACCAAACTTGATCGTGTTGTTGCACTATGCGCAAGCAGCTAAAGTCTCGGTGGATGATGTAATCGATGACGAGGCGGAA
>DATFHH010000022.1:0-17313 GCA_035248565.1 Pyrinomonadaceae bacterium
CACGGTCTTCCACATCGCCTCGATCTCCAAGAACATCTTAGCGGCGGTAGTCCTGCAACTGGTTGACGAAGGCAAGCTGCGGCTCGATGATGACGTGACGAAGTATGTGCCGGAGGCGCCGACGGGCGGACATCATGTCACTGTGCAGCAACTTCTCAATCATACTTCCGGCATCTACAGCTTCACGTCGCTACCCGACGCAGCCAACAACGAGCGACTCGAACTGACGCACGAGCAGGTGCTCGGCCTGATTAAAGACAAGCCATTCGAGTTCGAACCGGGTACTCGTTGGCGCTATGACAACTCTGCCTTCTACCTCGCGGGTATGGTCGTGGAGCGGGTGACGAAGCAGGAGTACGGCGCATACCTGCGCGAGCACGTCTTCAAATCGTTGGGGATGAGTTCGGCCTCCCTATGCTATGCGCGCATGGTCGTGCCGCACCTGGCGTCGGGATATGAGGTTGATGGCGGCGCGCTGGTCAACGCGGCATTCATGACTTGGAAGTTGCCTTTCGCCGGCGGCGCTGTCTGCGCTACCGCCACCGATCTCGCGAAGTGGCAGGCGGCGCTCGATTCGGGACGCGTTCTCACTCCGTCGTCGCTAGCGCTCATGCGTACACCCACCACGCTGTCCGACGGGACGACGATAGACTATGGATTGGGAACACGTTTGGGTTCGCTCGATGGGCATCGGATGCTCGGGCATTCGGGAGGCGAGAGCCGGGGCGGGTTCCGTCCGCTCTTGGAGTCGTTTCCGGATGACCATCTCACCATTGTGATACTGATGAATATGGGAGATGCCGCATCGCCTTCGCCTGTGGCGGTAGCTCCAGAGATTGCGCGGGCCGCACTTGGCCTAAAGAAGAATGCGCTGCTTGATCTGCCGGTGCCCGCCGCAGAACTCGCGGCGCTTAGCGGAAAGTACGACTCTGACGAGGGCCCCGTGGAGATTTTCGCCCGCGACGGAAAGCTGCATTATAGAATTCCTGGGAGCCAGACTGAAGGCGTGCTGCTAAGACAAGCAGAGAACATATACGGCATCGACGAGAACGCAGAGGTTCACTTCGTGATGAGCGGTCAACTAGAGTGGTCTATGGTGTACAACGGGGGGCTATTCCTCGACGCCAAGTACCGTGTCCACTAAATTCGCCGCCGTGCGGTGGTGTCCTAACCCTGCGGCTGACACGCTGGTACGCTACTCGACTATCTTGCAACTGGTGGAGGAAAGAGTCAGAGTGCCGCGGCAAGCCTACCTGTATTATCGCCTGGCTCTAGAAATGAGTCGCCGCAGCTTGATTTTCAACTCAGGCCTCTCCTTCACACCAAAGGACGACGATCGGCGATGTTTGCGAATAGACTTAATTTGCCGGCGCGCCATCTCATTAAACAGCCACACGACAAACAGCACCGCAACCACAAACACGATGAATCCTCGCCACCCAAATTGTTTGTTGAGACTACGGCGAGAAGGTGAGTGAAAGCGTGCCCCACTTCTGTTTCTTTCTCCTGTTACGGACTGATTTGGTTTCTTCAGCTGAGAAAGGCAATTTTTTTGCGCATCAGCCCTCCGCAATCACTCACCGACCACACGGTCGACATTCTTTCTGTCTCATATTATGTTTAAGCAAATCAGTCATTTACATATTGACGAGCGCACGGTTCCGAGGGGTGACGAATTGGACCATTTGGTAAGGACCGCTTTCAAGTTTCTCGTTTTTAGGCGGTTTTTTGCAGATGCGCTGGAGCGAATAGCTCGTTAATTGCGAGGATCAGAAAAATTTTGTCCACAAATTGGCCACACGACGAAGAAAGAGCGTTAACGCTCACGACCGTATGTTATTGATGTAATGTGAGTTATTGGTCGGGGCGAGAGGATTCGAACCTCTGACCTCACGGTCCCGAACCGTGCGGGATATGAAAACTTAACCAATTGATTTTGAATCGAGTTGCAGCCACGAGCAAAATCAAGGGTTTTGGAAGTTGCTTACATCTGTTCCCATCCCTTACCAGTCACTTTCCATTTATTCCTGCCACAAATCTGCCACAGCGAATTTCGACTACTGATCGGTGCCAGGAGTGCGGAAGTGACTTCGACGAGCGCATCAATCCGCGAACGACGATTGAATGCATCGGCACCCGCCCCTCACGGGCGACCCGTGACGGTGGACCAAACGACCGAATGAAAACCGCAAGCGTGATAAACTGCCCGGTTCGCTGTGGATGTAATGACCACGATCAGTGTCGGTTTTCCAGAAGGCTTTCAAGGTCACTTATCAGTTCCGGCGATTCCAGCACCGCCGCAAACTGACCCACCCAGTGCCGTATTCTAGCCAGGTCGAGATTGGGATAGACCGACACGAGATTGTCTATGTCAAGTAGATCCCTCTTTCGATGCGCCACGGCTTTGGTAATTATCAGATCTTCGGGTGTCGCGACTTGCACGGTTAATTCAGGCGTCGTGAATTCAATTGCGCGCTCGATCATCTCTTGTTCGAACGGTAAAGCACCCAAAGAAATGTCAACGTCGATCTTTGTTTGATTGTGTTGAAGAAGGAGAACCCGCGACTTGAGGGCGAATTCGATTGGATCAGAAATTCGTGGGAAAAAACCGAAGCGTGCGCCGGATTTAACAAATCCAGTCGTTTCCGACAAGTCGAGCCACGTTACCGCGTCGAGATCTTGTGTAGCTCGCGGCTGGCCCAAAAAGCCTATTGCGGCTCCTCCGATTAGTGCGTAAGAGATATGCTGATCCTTAAACCATTCTGTAAGGGAAGCAAGCACTCGCAGAAGACTCTGTGGCAGTTGAGGCTCAGACATTTGCTTTCTGCTTCAAGAATCGCCAGCGATTGCGGACTTCCTGCTCTTCGGCCAAGAAAACGGGCGAACGGCTCTGCCCAATGATAAACATCACGCTCAATTGCTGAAGCTTGATTTCCGCCGGCGTATTTCGGATTTGATGAGCAATGAAATTGTTGACAAACTCCCACCTGTCTTTGAAATCATGTGCCTCTTGTTTGGTTATCGTTTTCATCGCCGCGCTTGTCGTCGGTTAATTGTATCCCGCAGAGATTGCGAATCCAATCAGAAATTGGGTGCCACAATCTGCCACAACGAATTTTGGCGTTGTGGCGGTAGCACATCAGAAGCGACGGCTAGGGCATTGGTCCAGTCGAATGCCTTAATGAAAACCAAGATGACTTCCTAAAGAGAGATAAGTAACGTATTAGGCAAGTCGTCGATAAAGATTGGCGTTCTTCTGAAGCGAATAATCAGCGGAGCGGCGAAATTCGTCGTCGAGCTGCGCAAGCTTCTCTTCGATACTCAGAATAGACAACTGCTCAGGAGAAACACCGAGGCGCTCGGCAGCCTCGTGCAATTTCGAAGCTGTTGGCTCTGGTAGCTGAAGTTCCAACACTTTCATGACAATCACACCCAATTGCATTCCTCGGGTCAGCCTAAAGTCGCGACGTTTTCGCATCTGTTGCCACGAGTGTATTTATTTTTCTCCTGGCTCTTCCCTAAACGATCACACTTTATTCTCCTCGTCGGGTTGCTGACGGGCGGCGCCGATCTTACATGCAAACCATTGTCGCTGACTATTGAGGTCTCGACGCAACTGCCGTAGGCCTTGTAACGCTCCCGGATGACAGCGGCGCATGTGGTCGCTTCGCCGGCAGAAGCATGGCGTGTGACCGTTAATTTCTGACAGCTGCTGAACGAGCGCAGCTATGCGGCGAACGGCACGTTTGTCGTGCAACAGGTATCTAAAGCACTCCTCCGCTCTCGAGGGATCGGCCAGGTTCCCATGCGCTTCGAGAAGGCCTGCGGCCCCGTGCGCGTATTCGGCCCAAGGCCAGCTTCCTGATCGCGAGTAGAACTCCTGTCCATAAAGGAATGGGATGACGAGCTGTTCGAAGAACGGAACAAAATCCAACCCGTCTACGAGAAATTTGTCCTCTTCGAGCGGACTGCATAAACAGCCGGTGTGATCGGTTTGAGCAAAGTGCCGATCGGCGATAGGCTCCACGCCGTCGACGTACAGCGCCGGAAGGCGCGATGTGGAAGTATCCGCGCGCTCCTCCAAACGAATGCCGAAAGACATCCGCAGCCGAACCCCGCCAACCTGATCCGACGAGCCGTTGTACAGGATTTGGAAAAGAGTCGTTTCGCGGTTGTAAGTGGCGACGGTGTTTACAATGCCCGCGATCTCGTGAGGCGAGAGTCCCAGCCCTGGATAACACTTCTGCAACCAACCTTTGTCGCTTTCAGTCAACCTCATGGGCCCACGGCGCGCGCGGAGTAAAGGGTACCGACTGGACCACTGGCGCAATACTTGTAGCAACTGCATTCGCACGCGACTCAGTGTCAAGCAACGTCCCGACGTCAGATCCGCTCGTAAGGCCTTCGAGCTTACGCAGGAACACATCGCGAGCCCGAAGGATTGAGTCCCGTTCTGAGGTCGTAAGCTCATTCACGTATTCATCTATATTGACCGCCGGATTAGCCCGATCGGGAATCTGCGCTCGCTCTATGATGTGCGGGAGTTCTTGAAAAAAACGGGAAATAGCATCGAAGATCGTGAGTTCGGCGTTCGCTTGGTAGTATCCTGTGATCACCTGCTCTATATGGAATGACTTGAGCTTGAAGTTCGGATCCACTCGACGGCATGCGGCCTTCCACGCCTTTGGGAACTTCACTGATTTTCGGAAGTCTGCGTTCTGACTGTTTAGATCCCCGGCTGCGTGGATGTAGCCGCGCGGATCCGAGGCAATCCAATTCATGCCGCGTTGCGTGCGTGAGAGTTCTTCGTACAGCTGTCGGCGCCTCTGATGACCCCGAGTCAAAATCTCGGGAACCATGTACATGTCCTCGCCAAAGTCGTTGTGTCCGCGGCGGTAGGCGGGAACTATATCCACGGCGAACACTTCTTCGTCGCCACGCAAAAAAGCGATTGTGACCGAGTGGGTCTGCACGGAAACCTGAATGGCGAAGCTGGTCGGGTTAACGAAACACTTTGCGATCCGCTCCTTGAGTTCCGCAAGCGCATTGGTCGGGTTCGGCACCACGCCGCCCCAATTCCCCAGCACATATAGAACGTCCAGATCGTGCACGGGTCTGTTGGACGTGAAGCGTGCATATGAACCAATCCGGAGGCAAGCGCTCTCGCCGAGCACCGCGCAGACAGCCGCATAGACAGCAGAGACGAGTGCCCGTTCCGAACGAGTCGGTGACAGGTGTTCCTTAACGTAGCTACGCAGATGTGCGTTTAATTCATTTTTTCTCATAGCTTGTGGTGATCATTGCAGTCAGAATGTCATTCAGGAGGCGACCACGGAAGTTTGTAACGGCGGTGTGGCGATGACCATCGATTTTCCCCATTGTCTCCTCCAAGCTCAGAAGGCCGAGACAAAGATTCGCCAGGAGGTTTATGACGGTCGATATGGAAGACCGACTGGTGAAACATCTTTCGAGAAGTTTGTAGAGGAGGTTTATAGACCTTGGGCCAGAGAGAACAAGCGGTCTTTCGAAAACAATGAGAAATACAAACTGCCGATGATCTATGAGAGCAAGAGTCTTAAGGGCAAGACGTTTGCTCAGATCTCGCCGCTGTTGATTGAGAAGTACAAAAAGGAACGGCGAGAGTCGGAGTTAGTGAATGGTAGGACTAGAAAGCCCTCGACGATCAATCGCGAGTTGCAGATACTCTCCAAGATCTTCTCACTCGCGATCAGGTACGGAGTCACAGACAAGAATCCATGCGCGGAGGTTTCGCTCCTACCAGAGAACAACAAACGCGTGCGCTACTTGTTGGACGATGAGGAAGAGCGACTTTTATCGATGTTAACAGGTCCGCGTGGACACTTGCTGCCGCTTGTGGTCCTTGCGATCGGCACGGGGATGAGACGAGGCGATCTGTTCAATCTGACGTGGGAGAAAGTCGATTTCCAACGTGGATTGATCTACGTGCCGAATTCGAAGACGGGAAAAGATTATTCAGTGCCGATGAACGAAGACGTCAAAGGCACGCTGAAACAGATCCGAAGCACGGTTCGGGGCGGTGGCTATGTTTTCATCAATCCCGATACAGCCAAGCCTTACACGGACATCAAGACATCGTTCGGAACGGCTTGTCAGTTAGCGGAGATTGAAAACCTGCATTGGCACGACCTGCGTCACACGTTCGGGACCAGGCTTGCAGAAGCGGGTTGCAGTGAAGCGACGATTGCCGATCTGATGGGACACTCTGATCCGCAAACGACGCGGCGCTATACGCACGCAACTGACAGAGCCAAGCGAGCCGCAGTTGAGGCGGTGAGAATCGCCCGCGATCGGCTCTGCCACAATCCTGCCACAAAACAAGAACGGCCACCGATGAAGGTAGCCGTAAATGCTTGATTTAACTGGTCGGGGCGAGAGGATTCGAACCTCCGACCTCACGGTCCCGAACCGTGCGCTCTACCAGGCTGAGCCACGCCCCGACGTATCGATGGATGATAGGGAAGCGTCATCGACGTGTCAAATACCCTTAACAACCGCTTCATCCAGTAGCGTGTTGTGTGGATCGATCTCAATCCGCTCGGGCTTTTCGCGCAGTTCAAGTGTTTGGATTAACTGCCTTCCAACGGGTTTGAGAATTACATCGCGCGTGCCGGCGGCGGTTGTGATTGTAATCGGCAGCGGATCTAAGAACGCATTGCCCGGTTGCACCTGCCGCAGCTCAAGCCTCAAATCTTTCCCCGACCACTGCCACGTCAGCTCATACTGAGGATGGCCGCTGTCGTAAACCCACCGCGTGAAAAACGCGCGCAGATTGTGGCCGGATGACTTCTCCAGAGCCTCGCGCAAGTCTTCAGTGCTCGCGGTCGAATGCTTGTGCGCCTCGTAGTAGTTTCTGATCCCGCGGAAGAACGCGTCGTCGCCCAGACGCGAGCGCAACATGTGCAACACCCACGCGCCCTTCTGATAACTGTTCGCGTTGAGCAGACCCATCAGGTCCTGAGTCTCGCGATCGAATATCGGCGTGCGATTCTTCTTCTCAAACGCAAACACCGTCGCCGCCGACTCTTTCATGTATCCTTGAAACGCGTCCTCGCCTTCGAAGCGCTGCAAAAACAGACCAGCGAAATACGTCGCGAAACCTTCGCTCAACCACAGATCGGACCACGTCGATTCAGTAACATCATCGCCAAACCACTGGTGCGCGATCTCGTGCGCAACCACATTGACGTTGCCCATCGGAATCCCATACGTCTTACTCAGCTTCGGTGACGACGATCCGCGCGTAAACAGAGTGCTGGTGAAGACGATCGCGCTCGAATTTTCCATGCCGCCGAAACGAGTCGCACCGACAATCAACGCAAGTTTCTCGTAAGGATAAGGCGCAACTGTTTGCGTGTAGAACTGCAACGACGGATTCGCGGGCGCGAAACCCTTCAAAGCGAACGGACCATCTGACTGCGACACGTAATATGAAAGCGGTGTGACTGCGTGTTGCGGCGGTTCGAGTTTTGCAAACTGGCCCACAGCGATAACCATGCAATACGGCGGAATCGGAACACCTTCCGAGAACGTCCAGGTACGTTGACCATCGGCACTCGTTTCAACATGGTCCAATCGGCCGTTGGCTACAACTTCGTCGCGTGTGTGCGCGGTGATGTTGAATGTAACCGTCGCCTTTGCGGACGGATGGTCCAAGGTTGGAATCCAGTTATGAACTCGGTCGGGCCAGTTGTCGCCAACAGCGGATGGTTTTCCGTCTCTGTCGTTGGTAAGGATCAGGCCGTCTTTTGGTTTGCCGTGATAGCTGACTGTTAGAACCAGGCGCTTCCCGGCTGTCGCGGGTTCGGCGAGACTGACTTGTAGCTTGCCGTCTCTATGAGTGAATGTTGCTGATTTCGAATCGAGCGTGACGGCGTCGACGGTGAGATCGCCAAAGTCGAGGTCGATCGTGGAAGTTTGTTTCAGAATCGAAATGTTGATGCGAGCACTGGCTGAGGTGAGTTCGGAGAGTTGATCGTTCAGCGTGATGTTGACGAGATAGTGTTCAGGTCGCCATGTGTCGATCAATCGCTCGACACGCGCGGCGAGCGCAGAAGAGATAAGAACCAGAACAACAAGAACAGTTTTGAACACAGATGACACGGATTTTTAACGGATGCCGAGCATTAAGAGAGCTGAGCGATCGGAGACGTCGCGATCGCCGTTGAGCCACTGTTTGTATGCAATCAACTCGTCGTGAGTTACAGGGCGATTGCCGAGTCGCGCGACTGGTGTCCGTTCGAAAGCGCGATTCGTCAGCGCCATGTGTGCTTTGCGCACGGGCAATGCCGCTGGTTGCGCGAGAGCGGCTTCTGCCGATTCCACATCAGGAAAAAAGTCGTCGTACGCAAGCAAGTGCCAAACAGTCTCCGCGCCTTCGCCTTCAACTGCCAACACGCGCAGCAGTCCAAACCCGCTCTCAAGTTGAAAGATAAGATCGTCGCCGGAACGCAACTCCGTCATATTACACTCTCGTAAGCTTCCAGCACTCGATCAGCCATGTGCGCGGCAGTGTAGTGTTCACGCACGCCACGAAACGCGCGTGCGCTCAAATCTGCCGCGAACTCCCTTTCGCGTGCAATCCTCAAAATTCCTTCAGCGAGGCTATGCGGATCGTCAGGTTGGACCAACAGGCCGCCGCCGGTGCGCTCCACAATTTCAGTAAACGCGCCACGACGTGGTTGGACCACCGGCACACCGCAAGCCATTGCTTCGAGCAACGATACACCTTTTGGTTCGTCGTAAGTGGCCGGCACTGACATCACATTGAGGATACGCAAAAACGCGATCTTATCAGGACGATCCAAAACACCACGATAATGAAACTCATTCCCGAGTCCGGCATCTTTCAACCCCTTCTGAATGTCGTCGAGATACGGCTTGCAGTCAGACGCCATGTAGCCCGCGGCCGCGAGTCTCGCCTCAGACAACTCACCTGACTGGCGCAGCATGCGATATGCGTCGGCTAATACGTGCAGCCCCTTCTCCGGCGCGAGGCGCGCAAGAAAGCCGATCGTAAATGGACCATCCCGTTGAGGTTCGCGTAATTCAAAACCATTCGGGTTAATGCCCAGTGGCACCACGCGAATCTTCTCCGCGGGAATACCAAGATAATCCGGCATAAACTCAGCATAAAACTCGCTCACGGATAAGAACAGATCTACGTCGTTGAGATGATCCCGGATCAGACTCAGTGATTCGGTGCGATACGGTTCCTGCAAACCGTCGAGAAAGAGATCCTCACCTTGCAGCGTGCAAAGAATCGGCACATTCAAAGCTTGTTTGAGTGGTCCAGCAAGTCCGAGTAGCAACGAGTAGGGCAGGTTAATAACGTCAGGCGGTGGTTCATCTTTAAGCCACTCGATCAGCTTGTCAATCTCTTTGCGCTGAAAACCGTTCTCGCCTTTCAATACCGACACAGTCATCTCGCCGAGCATCTTTGGATTAGTCGAGATCGAGCGGCGTGACGCGAGATCCAGCACCGCTTTCGAATCCCAAAGGCGATCGAGCCAGCGCGGCGTCTTCCGAAAAAACGGAACATACTGTTCCAGATACGCGCTGATGCCGCCCAGGACCACATGGTCTCTACTGACATTTGGTTCGTCGGTGAATGTTGGCGTGTAAACCGGCAGCAGGATCACGTCGTGACCGCGGGCGAGCAACTCAGTAGCCATGGCATTGTCGCGCAGGCAACTGCCGCAATACATCCGGCCCGCCCCGCCTGTGAGATACAGAATTCTCACTTCAAATCCTCAAACGGCAACCGCTTGTTGGAAGGCGCGACGCGCGTAAAGATGTTCAAAGAGATTTCCCTCGTGCGGTTGGTCCCAACTAACCTGATTCGTCGGCAACGCGCCGATGTTCAGTCGATCGATGCGCGGTGAGGCGACTAACGTCTGAATCAGTTTCGGATCTTTGGTAATCGCCGTTACGACTAGAGTTGGACCAAGCTGTTGTGCGATCTCGTTCTGGTTAACCTTGACGACGCTGGCGAAAGGAAACAGAAATTCCTTCATCGCTAGCGGATGATCAGTTTCGCAGAGAAGGATCGTCGGAAGCAGATAGGAACAGTTGTTCCAATTTACGAGACGTTCGCCATCGCGATACGCGGCAGTCACATCACGCGCGCCGGGCTCAGTCAATCCTTGTTCGAGGATCGTGTTGATGCGAGTGGCGACTTGTGGCTCGACGAACGGCGCGAGTTGCGCGTCCTCATCGTCTGCGGCACGCGGGATGATCTGGGCCAGCCGTTTCGACAGTGCTTCACTGATCTCTTCGACGTGCGCCGGCGCCCAGATTGCCGACGCATTCACACATGAGCGTCCGCCATTGTCAGCGATCGAAGCGATCATAACGTCGAGATACTGCTCCCAGTCGTCGACGCAATCCTCGCCGATGATGATCTTGCTGTAGCCTGGTCCATGTATTTCCACGCGCGGATCGTTCTGCCAAATGCCTGTTGTCGAAGCATCACCAAACAGGAGTGAGCGGCCGCAACCGCGCAGGATCTCTCCCGCACCCGCGTGATCGGCCGGATAAAAACTGAAAGCCTCTCGCGGCGCGCCGGCTTTAATTAACGACTGAATGATGCGGTAAGGCGTCCAGGGTTCTGCGCTGCCTGGTTTGAGCACAAGTGGAATGCGCAGCGGAAATGCGGGAATCCAGAGTGAATGCACGCCCGGCGAGTTGTTTGGCAGCACTGCGCCGAGTGATTGGGTGCGCGGAAAGAAACTCAGTGAGTGACCTTCGTGCTCGCCGAAGCCACGATCGAGGACGTCCCAATCGAGATTACGCGTGAGGCCGTTGAGCACGCTTTCCATATTCGCTAGCATGCTCTTGATCTTCAGCATGTTGCGACGTGCGAGAACGTAGGGTAGACCGGTTGTTGCTGAGACTTGTTTGACGCAGTCTTCGGGAGTTTGACCAGTGTCGCCGAGTGGCAGAGAGTCGTCGACAAAGTGATCGGCGGCGCGTGCACAGATGTTGACTAGTTCGCGTGTCGAGAAACGATTAAGACTAGTTTGCTGATGGCTCAGATCGCGGCGGATCAATCCTGCGTTCGCCTGGCTCACTTCGACAAAGACCTCGCGCGTTTGATGGTGCGGTACTCTCGCAATGTCGAGGCTTTTATAAGGACTGCCGTGGCGAAGGATCGGAACTTGTAGCATAGTTGTTTTATCCACAGATTACGCAGATTACACAGAAAAGAATTCTGTGTAATCTGTGGATGGTTCTTGTTCAGTAAACTCCCTCGACCACGCTCGTTTGGAAGCGGGAGAAGGGACGGACGTTCCGCACGCCGTCCCACGGATATAGATCGCACGGTGGCTCCCGCTCTGCCTCGTCGCGCTCCAGAAAACGCGGCATGAAAAACTCCTTCGTCAATGTAGTTAGACGGACGCGTCCGGTTTCGCCGTAATTAACTATTCGGTCAGGCTCATCGGGATCGACCACTTCAACCATCGCGCGTGGCTTTGGCGGATAGTAGATGATCGCGTAGTTGTCTTCCACCTGACGCGGCTTATGGACCGCGAGGCCCATCAATGTATTGCCGTATGTAGGCGCGAAGTAAGCACCTTCGAGCAGTTCTTCCACCGCAAAACGATGAAACTGCGGCGTCATCTCAGTGCCGCCACAAAAGACGCCTGTAATCCCCATCTTCTTCAGTGACACCTTTTCGCACAACGCTTCGAGCAGCTTCGGCGTGGTGAACAGGCAACGAATATTCTCATGCGCGCGCAACAGCGTCAGTCCTTGGTCGACGACGTGTTGCTTGTACTGCTCGGCCATCTTCGGCTGGCCCATCTTGAGCAGTTTTATGACCCAGCGCGGATCGAGATCAACCATGAAACAGATCCCGCCGCGATACTGGGCCAGGTGCTCGACTGCAAGACGCAGACGCCGTGGACCAGTTGGCCCAAGCGACAGCCAATCGGCGCCACGCGGGAAGAACTCGTCCGGTAACGTATCGCTGAACGCTTCGTAATCGAGCCGGAAGTCTTCAATGTTGATACGCGACTTTGGGACGCCGGTGCTGCCACCGGTTTCAAAGGTATAGACCGGTCGTCCAGCATAACCTTTGGGTACCCAGCGACGGACTGGACCACCACGCAACCACTCATCCTGGAAAAATCCAAGCTTCGAGAGATCGTCGTAGGTTTGAATTTCTTTGCGCGGATCCCAGGAGAGATTCTTTGCGTAGTCCAACCAGAATGGGCAACCGGTTTCGGGATTGAAGTGCCACTGCACAACTTCACGAACCCAGGCGTCCAACGCGTTTGTCGTAGTTGTATTAGCCACGGATGACACGAATTAGGGAATTGTTTTTTCTGTCTCGCGCATCAGATCGGCGAAACGCGGATCCGAGCGCAGTTTCGCCAGATGCGGATCGACGCGCACAAACGTGAATCCAACGGCATGTTCGCGTTCAGCTTGTTTCAGCCAGCGAAACGCGTTGTCAAAGTCGCCGAGCCACGTGTAGATGATCGCGATCTCATACGCCGTCACCCAATTTTGACTGCGCTTCGCAATGATCTCGTCGAGAATCGCCTGTGCTTCTTCGCGCTTCCCGATCGCCGCCAGTACGTGTGCGCGCTTCGCATGCGTCGTCGGAGTATCTCCGGCGAAACTCCGTTCCTGTTCAAACGCAGCCAGCGCTTCGGCGTGCATTCCTTTTAACTCATAAGCCCAACGCAGCACTGTATGAGCTGCAACCGCACCGGGATCAAGCTCGAGCGCTTTACGACATTGGACCACTGCTTCGTCAAACTTGCCCGCAAGAAACAATACGTTCGCGACGGCCGTGGCGATCACTGCTGATTGCGGTGAGATCTGCCGCGCGCGTTCTATTTCAGCGTAAGCCTCATCGTGCCGGCCCATGGCGGACAAACTATAGGCATACCAGCGATGGGCCACCTGATTGCTCGTCTTCAGTTGAATCGCCTTGCGTAATTGGCGCTCGGCGTCGACCCAATCGCGATCGTAGTGCAGTCTGACAAAACCCAACGAAGCATGCGCTTCAGGCAAGTCCGGTTCAACTTCAACAGCGCGTAACGCCGACTCCTTCGCACGCTCCCACGCTTGAGGCGGTGGTGGCTCGACGTACCAGTTGAGCAACGCATAACAATCGGCGAGCTCAGCATGCGCAATGCCGAACTCCGGATCGAGCTCAACTGCACGCTCGAGACGTTCGATTGCTTGTCGCAAACCTTCCGCTGTTCGTCGAGTTGAATAGTAACGTCCCGCAGTGTAAAGTTGGCGCGCTTCTTCATTTTCACCGGCTTGGGTTTCGGGAGCCGGCATGAGTATTTGTCTGGTTACCGGCGGAATGTTTGTGCCCGGTCTCTTTCGTCGCTCTGTTCCACCAACGGCGGCTGCTCGCGCCTGTTTGCGATACAGCACCGGATGTCGCAGTTTCCGCAAGATCTCTTCGAAAGCCGGCTCGCCTCGCAACGGATCAAACTGCGGCTCAACACCAAGCCACACCACCCAAGCATCTTTTATCGCGTAGGCCTCAAGCAGTAACTCGAGCGCACGCTCACGATCACCCAAGTGCAAATGGATCAACGACAGATGGTAAGGTGAAACGTAACTGTGGACCGACATTTGGGCCAGGCGATCGAGAATCGCCTGCGCTTCTGTTCGTTTTCCAGCGGCTGCGTATGCGCCACCGAGAACGGCAACGTAAAACTGACTGCCACCTGAGAGCTCCAATGCTTTCTCAGCAGCTTTCACGGCTTCATCAAGTTCGCCAGTGTGCCTGAGGGTCCAGGCCAACGTGACGAGACCATAGGGAAATTCAGGAACTGCTTCGAGCATGTTTTGGTAAGTCGTGATGGCTTCTTTAAATCGCCGCGATTGGTAGTAACACCAACCCAACGCCTGAAGCACACTCGGCGAAATCGGGTCGAGTTCGCGCGTGCGCAACATCTGCTCGAGGCCTTCTTCGAATCGCCCTTCCATCATGAGGTGAAACGCATACCAGTGATGACCGGTTGCGTAATTGGGATTGATCTCAATCGAGCGTCGATGTTGGCCTTCGGCGACGGCCCAGTCGAAGTCATGACAAACAGTTGCGAAGCCGAGCGCGCTGTAGGCTTCCGCGGAACTCGAATCCAGTTCCACTGCTTTCGCGGCTGATTGTTTCGCAGCGGCCGACGTTTCGGCGAATGGCCTAATACCGAAGACGCCGAGCCAGTTGTAGTAATCGGCGATGCCGGTGTAGGCGAGCGCGTAATCAGGATCGAGTTTGATCGCTTGCTTGTAACACTCGAGCGCTTTTGCCAAACCGACTTCGGTGTACGAGCTCCAGTAATAACGGCCGCGCAGATAAGCTTCGAAAGCTTCGGAACTGTCGGTGCCGCGTTTTGACAACTGCCGTTTTTCATCGCCGGTAAGTTGTGGCAGTAACGCCGACGCGACCTTCTCGGAAATCGAATCCTCGATCTGGAGCACGTCTGTCGAGTCTTCATCGAACTGCTCGGCCCAGCGAGTGACTCCTTCACTTATACTCAGCAGTTGCGCAGTAACGCGAAGTCGATTGCCGACGCGCCTGAGACTGCCGTCGATGATGTAATCGATTCCGAGATCGCGTCCTGCGATCAGTGGATCGATCGCTGCGCCGTGATAACGCAGCACACTGCTCGTCGGGCGCACGACGAGACGCTGCACGTTACTGAGACGAGTAATCAGTGCATCAGTGAGTCCGACACCGAGATATTCGTCACCTGTGTTTTCTCCCGGCGGACTGAGCACTCTAAAAGGCAACACCGCGATAGATTCGTAATCTACTCGCAACTGACCGGCGAGCGCCGGCAGTGCAGAAAGTCGATGGTCCAACCTGCGCAATAGATCGTTGAAACGTGGATGACCATGAAGCGGATCGAGCTCGGGATCGACGCCACTCCAAAGCACTTTCGCGTCGCCGCCTTCATTGGCTCTGTCGAGTAGATCTAGCGACTCTTCATATCTACCAAGCGCTGCATTGACCAGTGCGAGGTGATATGGCGAGACGTAACGACGCTCAGCAAGCACGTGCATCTCGTCGAGTGCCGCCTGCGCTTCGTCCATGTTTCCGGCGGATGCATGCGCGCAGGCGAGCCGTCCGAGGGTGTGAGAGGCCTTGCCCATCAGATCGACACAACGCTGCGCAGCTTCAATCGCTTCTGCGTGACGGCCGAGACGGCTGAGCACGAAGCTCGAGCCGTAAAGCATCATCAAATTCCGCGGCTCGCTTTCGAGTGTCGCACTTGCAAAACGATGTGCTTCATCAAACCGGCGAGCGTGATACGAACACCAGAGCACGCTGAAACGCGAGATGATTGCCAGAGGGTCGAGATCCCGGCCAATGTGCGCCTCGCGCAGCGACTCAGTGAATCGACCTTCCATCGCCAGTTGCAGTGCGTACCAAACGCGCGCCGGTGCGTAGTTCGGATCGAGCTCGATAGCGCGAACGAGGTGATGCTCGGCGCTGGCCCATGCAAAGTCACGAGTAAGTATTGCCTGCGCCAATGCAGTGTGTGCTTCGGCGAGATTCGGATCCAGGTCTACGGCGGTGGATGCAGCTTCATACGCGGCGGCCGCACACTCGGCAAACGGCATCACGCTGAAGACGCCAAGCCAGTTGTGATAATTTGCGACACCAGCGTAGGCGAGCGCGTATCTAGGATCGAGCGCGATAGCCTGTTGGTAACAGACAATCGCGCGCGCGAAGCCCTCTTCGGTAAACGTGTTCCAATAAAAACGACCGCGCAGATACGCTTCGTGTGCCTGTGGATTGTCCGTGCCACGTTTTGCCAAACGAAGTCGCTGGTCCACAGTCAGGTGTGGCACGATCGCTTCGGCGACGTGCGATGAGATCACGTCTTCAAGATTCAGAACGTCAGTAAACTGCTCGTCGAACTGTCCAGCCCACGCGGTGGTCTCATCACGAACATTGAGCAATTGGATCGTGACGCGAATCCGTTCCGCAGAACGTCTGATTCTGCCGTCTAAAACGAATGCAACGCCGAGCTCGCGTCCGGCGCGCAATGGGTCGGCGTCGGCGCCGTAACGCAACACGCTGCTGGTTGGTCTAACAGCAAAACTGCGAATCGCGCTGAGTCGTGTGATCAAAGCGTCGGCCAGCCCTGTGCCGAGATAATCCGGACCAGTTTCCGGTTGATTAATGTCCAACAACTTCATCGGCAGCACAGCCAATGAGTTTTCATTAGACGCATCCGGCCGAAGTGCGAGGCTCGCGTGCGGCGGGTCCGGGAGATCCAGAATCGGACGACCTTCGAGATAACGAGTGATGTCGTCGCGCAAGTCTGCGGCTGTCTGGTATCGCCATTCCGGTTCCTTGCGTAGGGCCTGCATCACGATGTTATCGAGGTCACCGGCAAGCGCGCGCCGTATCGATTCGAGCGTGCCGCCATGGGTCGTGTAGAGTTGCTTAAGTGTCGTGGCCTCATCGCCCGAATAGAGACTGGGCAAGAGATCTTCAGGACGAGTGATGATAATGCTCGGCGGCGCCGGCGCTTCCTCGCAGATGACGCGCGCGATCTCGTGCGGCGCACGATTGATCAATCGATAAGGTCTGTGGCCGGTTAATAACTCGTAGAGCAACACGCCGAGTGAATAGACGTCGGTGGTTGGCGTGGTCGGCGCGCCCTGCACCTGTTCGGGCGACGCATATTCCGGCGTCATCAAACGCATCGCGGTTGCAGTTGGATCGTGAGTGATGTCACCGGCAAGCGTTGGGTTTAGTAACTTCGCGATACCGAAGTCGAGCAGTTTCGGTATGCCGTCGGAAGTTACCAGCACGTTTGACGGTTTGATATCGCGATGCACGACCTGTTTCTGGTGTGCGTAGTGGACCGCGTCGCAGATCGAGCGAAAGAGCTTTAATCGCTCATTGATATTCAACTGGTGGTTGTCGCAGTAACTGTAGAGTGGCTGTCCCTCGATGTACTCCATCACGAAATAGGGAAGACCGTCTTCAGTGGTCCCGCCGTCGAGTAGTCCTGCGACGTGCGGGTGATCAAGCGCGGCGAGGATCTGTCGTTCTTTGCGAAAGCGACGCAGGATGAAATCGGTGTCCATCCCGCGCTTGACCAGTTTTATTGCCGCTCTTTTATTGAACTCGTTGTCGGCGCGCGATGCTTCGTAGACCGCGCCCATGCCGCCGCGTCCGATTTCACGCTCGATGCGATAAGAACCGAGACGGCGTCCGATCATCGGGTCTTTGTCTTCGACAAACGACTCGAAGACGCTCATCTCAGTCTTTCCGTACAC